>CANQEH010000001.1 GCA_947594835.1 uncultured Acetatifactor sp.
GAAGCGCATGGAGGTGGCAAGGTGAGTGAATGGAACAGGGCGATCAATGAGACCGCAAAAGTGTATCAACTGTTAGAAGATGAGATTTCTAAAGAAATCTATCTGACCAGACTAAAATTTCTGGTGACAAAGAATCATAATGTGTGAAAACCTGTTATTGAAAAGTATGTGCCGGGACTGACTTTTTTGGATGGAAGAACGGTAAATGACCTGATCCGGCTGCTGCCGGAGAACAAGGAGATCATTCTGTACGGCGCCGGGGGAGATGCCGGAGCCAACCTGACGCCTTGGGAAAAAGACAAACGGTTCATCGGATTTTGCGACAGGGATGTAGAAAAACAGAAAAACGGTTATTTCAACCATCCCGTCATCAGCCCAAGCCAGCTGCTGCAGAGGAAGGATGTCAGCGTAGTCATCAGCACACACTGGGGGGCGGAGGAAATCCGTGCGTTCTTAGAGGAGTCGGGATTTCCCAGGGACAGCATATATGATATGACGCCGTATATTTACCGCTCAGAGACCGGGCAGTATTTCACGCCTGACTTTATGACCTTTGGGGAGGAAGTCTTTGTGGATGCAGGCTGCAAGGATCTGGGGACTTCCCAGGAACTGCTGAAATACTGTTCTCGTCTGAAAAGGGTGTATGCTTTTGAACCGGATGAGAGCAATTACAAGGATTGCATCCGGCGGAAAGAGGAATTTAACGACACGGAAATAGAATTGTTCCCTTATGGAACCTGGAGCGACAGGCGTGTGCTTCATTTCAGCGCAACGGCCAATGGTTCTTCCCATGTCTGTGAGAATGGCGAGACCAGCATCAAGGTCATGCCAATCGACGAGGCGGTGGCCGGGAAAGAACGGGTGACGTTCATCAAGATGGATGTGGAGGGCTCGGAACTGGAATCACTAAAGGGAGCCAGGGAAACCATTCTAAAAGACAAACCCAAACTTGCCATCTGCCTCTATCACAAGCCGGAGGATGTGGTGGAGATTCCGTTGTACATTAAGGAGCTGGTGCCGGAATATAAGCTGTATATCCGGCATCATTCCAACGGTCCGAGCGAGACCGTTTTATATGCTGTCATGCCATGAGAGGCGGATTGTGCCGCATAGAGTATTCTCGCAGAGAGGAGAAAAAACATGGACTTTGAACTCACTGCATCCATGATGTGCGCCGACTACGGACATCTGGAACAAGAAGTAAAGAACCTGGAAGCAGGCGGCATCGATTCTTTTCACATTGATATCATGGATGGCCGCTATGTGCCCAACTACGCCATGTCCTTAAACGATATGCGCTACATAGCCACGGCAACTAAAAAGCCCCTGGACGTGCACCTGATGGTGGAACACCCCAACAACACGATTTCTCTCTTTTTGGAAAATCTGCGCAGGGGAGACACAGTCTATATCCATCCGGAGGCAGAATACCACCCATCCACTACGCTGCAGAAGATTATAAACGCCGGCATGGTTCCGGGAATTGCCATCAACCCGGGCACCTCCGTGGAAACGGTCATGGAGATGCTGCGCATCGTGAAGAAGGTTCTGGTCATGTCTGTAAACCCGGGAAACGCAGGACAGATGTATCTGCCCTATGTAGGAACAAAGATCACAAAGCTCCTTGCCCTCAAAAGGGAAATGGACTTTGAACTTTGCTGGGACGGCGCGTGCAGCGCGGAGCGCATTCTGGAATACGCCCCCAAAGGCGTCAAAGGCTTTGTGCTGGGCACCACGCTTTTGTTCGGAAAAGACAGGCCATACGGAGAAACTCTTGCGGATATCCGGGCTTTGAAGTTTTAAAAGCGTCAGAAACTCATTTTTCAGAGATGAAGGAGTCTGTAAAGGGGTGATTTGGAAAAGATGAAAGCGTGGATCTTACACAGACCGGGAGAGATATCCTATGAGAGCACGGAAACGCCAAGGCCGGGGGAAGGGGAGGTGCTCGTCTGCGTAAAAGCGGCCGGGGTCTGCGGCTCCGATATCCCGCGCATTTACCGGGACGGCGCCCACAAAATGCCGCTGGTGCCGGGACATGAGTTTGCCGGGGAGGTGGCAGAGCTGGGGAAAGGGGCGGATCCAAAATGGCTTCACAAACGTGTCGGCATCTATCCGCTGATCCCCTGCCGCACCTGCGCGGCCTGTAAAAGGGGGCAATATGAAATGTGCCGCGGTTACAGCTATCTCGGATCAAGACGTGACGGCGGATTCGCGGAGTATGTATCGGTTCCCCAGGAGAATCTGGTGGAGCTGCCGGGGTGCGTGACGTTCGAGCAGGGCGCGATGTTAGAGCCCCTGGCGGTAGCAGTCCACGCCATGCGGAGGTTTTCCGTAAGCAGGGACGATGTGACTGCAGTGTGCGGGCTTGGCACCATCGGTATGCTCTTGACCATGCTCTTGCTGGAACAGGGGGTGCGGGACATCTTTGTAATCGGCAACAAGGCCTCCCAGAAGACAAGGGTGCAGGCCCTTGGGATACCGGAAAAGCATTTTCTGGACAGCAGGGAAGAAAAGATCTCGGAGAAGATACAGCAGTATACCGATGGGAGAGGGATCGATCTCTTTTTTGAATGCGTCGGCAAAAACGACGCCATATCACAGGCGGTGGAGCTGACGGCGCCGGGCGGCAGAGTCTGTCTGGTGGGGAACCCGGACACGGATGTGGCCATAGAGAAATCTATCTATTGGAAGATTCTCCGAAATCAGCTGACGATCCGGGGGACATGGAACTCATCCTTTTTTACGGGACAGCCCGCCGATGCCAACGGCCTGGGGACACCTGCCCTGACAGACTGGGAATACGCGCTGCGCCTGCTTGAGGAGGGGCGCATTGCGCCGCAGGAGCTGATCTCTCACAGGTTTGGGCTGGAACAGTTGGGCAGGGGACTCGACGTCATGAGGGACAGATCGGAAGATCATCTGAAAGTTATGATAAATTTTTCGCCTGGGGACTAAAGTATTTTAAAACTCCGTCGATATATTTAGTGTAAGCGACGATGAAACAAGAAAAACAAAGGTTACATCTCCTTACAAAAGTTCCACACCGCACAGCGGTAATAATCGGATGTGGAAGCTTTAGTGTCAGGGCCCGACCGAAGGGCGGACGCATCCGGTTACTATATTTGGGACGAGAGCCTGCGCTGCTTTTGCCGGGCGCCCATCCTAAGAAAAACTTCATAACAGTAATACTGACGCAAAAGGATTTGCGCAGTCAAAACAAGGAGGTAAACTTATGGTAGTACAACACAACTTAACCGCGATGAACTCCAACAGAATGCTTGGTCTGACCAGTGCTTCCCAGGCAAAGTCCACCGAGAAGCTGTCTTCCGGCTACAAGATCAACCGTGCAGCAGACGACGCAGCAGGCCTCTCCATCAGTGAGAAAATGCGTAAGCAGATCAGAGGACTGACCCAGGCGTCTTCAAACGCACAGGACGGCATCAGCGCAGTGCAGACCGCAGAGGGCGCACTGAACGAAGTGCAGGATATGCTTCAGAGAATGAACGAGCTGGCAGTAAAGGCCGCAAACGGCACCCAGAGCGTGAACGACAGAAGCTATATCCAGAACGAGATCGACCAGCTGGTAACCGAGATCGACCGTGTATCCGAGACCACCAAGTTCAACGAGACCTATCTGCTCAAGGGCGATCAGGACGCTGCAAAGGTAGCTACCTACAACTACAAGAACTATACATCGGGTGAGGCGGCTAAAGTAAAGGACGCTGCAGGTAATTTAAAGATCACCGATGCTACCACTAACTTGAGCGTGCAATTTACGTTCACAGATAATGCAAATCAGGATCTGCAGAACGAGTTGGCAAAGTCCATTAAGAGCCAGGGTGTGAACGTAGAGTTCAATTCTACTTGGGCAAAAGGGGGAAAAGTAACCGATACCTTTACTTTCAACCTGAACGGTGCAGCAGCAGAGAACTATAAGGTGGTTGTAGCAGACGCCACTGGCAAGAAGTTTGAGATTCAGGATCTGGAAGGAAACAAGATTGCAGAGGTAGATGTTGCTGCTAAGACAGGTAGTTCAGTAGCACAGGAAGGAGATCCCGATAAAACCCTCAAGGCTACAATCACCGCCGCACAGGCTACTGCTGCAAAGACGCAAGGTGAGCAGGCTGCTTACTACGACAGGGATGGCAATAAGATTTCTGCGAACGCCCTGAGCAACTACTTTACCTTTGCTAAGAGCGGAGGCGCTGCTGAGGCAGTTACCGCAAGAGTGGACGCTCCCGACGTATACGATGCGCTGGGCAACAAGGTAAAGCTGGATAAGGATCTCATCGCAGGCCAGAAAGATCTGGTAGGCGCTCTGAACCTGACCCTCCATGTAGGCGCAGATGCAACCAGCAACAACCAGATTTCCGTGAACCTGGATGCTATGAGCGCAAAGGGCCTTGGCGTAAACGGCTTAAAGGTAGACGGCGGCGACGACTCCAATGCTCTGGCAGCAATCCAGACCATCAGCGAGGCAATCCAGAAGGTTTCCACCCAGCGTTCTGCACTCGGTGCAGTTCAGAACAGACTGGAGCACACCATCAACAACCTGGATAACGTAGTTGAGAACACCACTTCCGCTGAGTCCGCTATCCGTGATACGGATATGGCTACCGAGATGGTGAAGTACTCCAACAACAACATCCTGTCTCAGGCTGGCCAGGCAATGCTGGCACAGGCGAACCAGTCCAACCAGGGCGTTCTGTCCTTACTGGGCTAATCGGATCTTTGGTAGGAGTTAAACACCAGATGTATCAAATGAGAAAGGGGACGGCCGTTTGGCCGCCCCCTTTTTAAAACTTTTCTACGGGCATACCTGTTCTGTATGGAAGCATTTGATGCTGTGGTCGGTCGGGATATGGTCTCATCCCGCTTTGCTGAGACTTTTCTGCGGCTTTTCCGCTTCCTCAGATATCATACTCCTGATACAGCTTTTCCCGATATGCCTTATCCCGGGCTGCCCGCGCTAAGTCCTCTGCCCGGCCCTCCTGAAGGAGCTTTAAATTCAGGCGGTTCAATCGGTCTTCGCCTTGCTCTAACCCCTGCTCTAAGCCTTGCTCTAAACCCTGTGCCAACCCCTGTTCTAACCCTTGCTCTAACCCCTGTTCTAACCCTTGTGCCAACCCCTGCTTCAGCCCTTCTTCCCGGATCCAGTCTTCGATGGCGCATCGATCCCGGTATTCTTTGAGATTGGCTTCATGTATCTCCCGCGCCAGCTTAAACAAATTCATCTCTCTTACCACCTTGATTGCCTCTAAAATCCCTTTTCGCTTTGTTTTTGCTTCCAGCATATCCAGATCCTCCTTTGTCTGTGCATTAAACAGCTGTATCCAGTCATCTATACTGTCTTCTCCGGAAAGCGGCTTCTTTAGCTCGATGATGTGGACTTCCAACATATCCGACAGTTCCTGGCCCATCTGATCGCGCATCTTGTACACCCGGTGATAGGACGGGGAATCGTCCCAGTGAAAGCCCAGGATGCTGATATTGACACATTTCTTCAGCTTGTCATACTTCTGGCCTTCCTGAAGGTTGGCGATAAACATCTTTGCCAGATAGAACAGAGTCCGTTTATCCCAGTGCCTGAACATCCGGATTTGCAGTTCGATGTCCACCTGACACTCACCGTTCAGCTCCAGGGCGATATCCAGGACACTCTGTTTCTGCCTGCGGTGCTTCTTCCAGAGATGGGTATTGACAAGCTGCACGGAATGTATTTCGTCCAGCGGGATCCCCATCACATCGCTGATAAACTGTTTTCGGACGATCTCGTTGCTAAAGAGATACTTAAAGCTGAAATCGTACTGTAAAGAAATTATTTTTCCCATAGGCACCTCCTTTGGCAGGAGTGGCCGGGAAAACCTCTTTCGTATGAAAATCTCCTGCTTTTTTCAAATGTGATGATCGGAATAAAAGCATAGATTTTCTGAAAGAAGTTAAAGAAATAAGATATTGATTATTAGAAATGTTATGCTTTTCAAAAATATTATCACATTTCAAAATGCTTTTCAAGCGTTTTTCGAGTTTTTCTCTCGAACGGACAGACGAAGAAGGCCTGACACATTGACGGGCCGTCGGTTTCTGTGATACAGTAACCTTGTAATATCAGTCAGTTTGATTGCCCGTTAGGAGGACGTGATGAGCGATTCGATCTTACTCTCGATTACCATGTTGGTCAGTGACCGTATTTCTACCATAGAAAAATGTATGCGCTCCCTGGAGCATCTGCGGGAAGCGGTGCCAAGTGAACTGATCGTGGTGGACACTGCGCAGAATGCGGCGTGTATGGATATTGTGCGGCGCTATGCGGATAAGATTATCCCCTTTACATGGTGTGATGATTTTTCCGCGGCCAGAAATGCAGGCTTAAAGGAGGCCAAAGGCCAGTGGGTCATGTATCTGGACGACGACGAATGGTTTGAGAGTACGGCGCAGCTGGAGCATTTCTTTTTATCCGGCGAGTATCGCGAATATCATTCCGCCTCTTATCTGCAGAGAAATTATCAGAATCTGGAGGGCACAAAATGGAGCGACACGGACGTGATGCGTCTTGCCCAGCGGGAGAAAGGGCTCCATTTTTATGGAAGGATCCACGAAATCCTGATGCCGATGAGTATGCCCAGCCGCTTTTTGCAGGATTATGTCCATCATTACGGTTATGTCTATACGACGAGACAAGATCAAAACCGGCATTTTTGGCGGAATATCCGCCTGCTGCTGGAAATGCGCAGGGAAAATCCGCAGGATTTCCATGCCGCCGCCCAGCTGATACAGGAGTACTGCGCTGCGGAAGAATATTTTTCTGCGCTGGAGTTGTGCCGCGATCTGTGGGACTCAAAAGGCTGTTGGGCGCAGCTTCATGTCGCACGGTACAGCACTTATGCGGTGCAGACAGAGATGAAGATCTACCTGCTGCAGGAGCGTTTCGCCGACGGGTGCCGGGCGGGAGAGGAGATATTGGCTCAGAAAGCCTTTCGCGACAGAGCGCCTTTTACCGTGTTGGCAAGGGGGATTCTCTACGGCAGGCTGGCCTTGTTTGAGGTGTGTCTGGAACAGTACGAGCAGGCGTTAAAATATCTGGGACAGTTTGAAGCCTGCCGGGATGAGTGGGAGGCCTTCCCGAATCAAAAGGAACTGGACGCTTTTTCTTCCTGCGCCGTGTATATGGGAAAGGAGGAGACCCTGCGGCTTGCCCTGTTAAAGCTGCATATCTATAAGTCCCAGGAGAAGTGGAAAGAAGCGCAAAAGCTCCTTGGGGAGATCCCCTGGGAGGAGAGCGTCCCGTCCCTGCTGCAGGAGACGCCGGAGGATCTCTGCGCGTTGCTTGAAAACGTCAAAGCAGCGTGCACCGAAAGCCAGGCGCTGGAGGAAAAGTGTGTGGCGGCGCTGCAGGCGGTCTGCGATAGAAACGAGATGCGCCCTCTGCTGTACCGGGCAGTGGATTCTCTGCCGGAGGAAGGGAAAAGGTGGATGCTTCCCTATCTGTACCGTCTCCCGGCGGAGGATGCGCAGATGTGCTTTTATCATCTGCTCTATGCGGCCCAGGAAGACGCCCCGGAAGCGGCGGGAATGGTGTTGGAGAAAATGCGGCAGGAGCGCTATCCGTTCTTTGCCTCGGAAGGCGCCTATTGGGACAGCCTTTGGAAGTTGGGGATTGATCTTGGCCCCTATATGGAGGATATCAGCCTGCATGAGTGGATGGGGACGGCTGAGAAGCTTTTTTCTATCGCTGAGCCTGCCGTGTGCGAAAAGGCGTACCGGGTTCTGGCCGCAGGCCTGAACAGCACGGACATCCGCTGTCTGTGGCTGAATGGCCTGCGTCTGGAAAAGGAGCTTGCCACGTCTCCACCCGAAGACGGCACGCTCTGGGAGGCGCTCCTGCGGTGGGCCCAGTGCCGTGTCTCCTGTGCCGCCACGCTTTACCGGGAGGACGTCTTTATGGGCGGACTGCTGGGGGCGATTCCTCCGGCGTATCAGGCGGCCTGGTACATCATGCAGGCCAACGCCGTAAAGAATAGCGACCGCAGCCTGTTTCTCCATAAGATAGCGGATGCGGCCAAGGCATACCCCGCTTTAAAAGAGGTGTGCAAGCGGCTGCTGCGGGAGGCCTGAGCCCGGGGTTTCTTTCACAGCACAGCTTTTATAACATTTTGACAGCTACAAAAAACAAATAGATGTGGCGGCCCGCCCGGTTGTCTTATAAAATAAAGTCAGTACAGGAGACTGGCGCCGGATTGTGACGCTTTGGAGACGCTGCCCTGCGGCGCAGAAACGGAGAAGCTATGAAGAATATTGTGTTAGAGAAGTTTGCAGAGGTGTACGGGGACTGCCAGGGGGCGGAAGTCTTCTTTGCCCCGGGCAGGGTAAACCTGATCGGAGAACATACCGACTATAACGGAGGCCATGTCTTTCCCTGCGCCCTGACCATCGGCACCTACGGCGTCGCCCGCAAAAGAGCGGACAGGAAACTGCGGTTTTATTCCATGAATTTTGAAAAACTGGGCGTGATAGAGTCCTCCCTGGACGACCTGATTCCCGGGGCAGCCGCAGGCTGGACGAATTATCCCAAGGGAGTTATGTGGGCCTTTGAAGAGCGCGGCATGAAGCTTCCCTGCGGCATGGATCTCTTGCTGAACGGCACGATCCCCAACGGCTCCGGCCTTTCCTCCTCGGCGTCCGTGGAGGTGCTGACCGGCGCCATCCTGCGGGAATTTTTCGGCTTTGACGTCTCGAATCAGGATCTGGCGCTGATCGGCCAGTACGCCGAGAACAATTTCAACAAAGTCAACTGCGGCATCATGGATCAATTTGCCATTGCCATGGGAAAGAAAAACCACGCCATTTTCCTGGACACTTCAGACCTTTCCTTTGAATATGCCCCGATCGCCCTGGAGGGCGCAAAGATCGTCATTGCCTGCAGCAACAAAAAGCGGGGCCTGGGGGATTCCAAGTACAACGAGCGCCGCAGCGAGTGCGAGACGGCCCTGGCCCAGCTGCAGAAGGAAGTGGACATCAAAAGCCTGGGCGATCTGGACGAGGAGGCCTTCCAAAAGTACCAGACAGCCATCACAAGCGATGTGTGCAGGAGAAGGGCAAGACACGCGGTGTATGAGAACCAGCGTACCATCCGCGCGGTAGCCGCATTAAAAGACGGCGATATCGCAGAATTTGGCAGGCTGATGAACGCCTCTCACGTTTCCCTGCGGGATGACTATGAAGTGACCGGGGTGGAACTGGACACGCTGGTGGAGGAGGCCTGGAAGATTGACGGCGTCATTGGCTCCAGAATGACCGGGGCAGGCTTCGGCGGATGTACGGTCAGCATCGTAAGGGACGAGGCCATTGACCGGTTTATCCAGAGGGTGGGAGAAGCCTACCGGGATGAGATCGGCTATGGGGCGGACTTTTATGTGGTGGAGATCGGAGACGGGCCAAGGGTACTCTCCTAAAGTCAAGTGGGAAAGCATCGGAAGGAGCGAAAAAAATGGCAGAAAGGGAAAACAGCATGGAAACAATTCAGTCTGATATCAGAAAACTGGTGTCTTACGGCATACAGACCGGCCTGGTGCCGGAGGAGGACAAGATTTATACCACAAACCGCCTGCTGGAGCTCTTTCGTTTAGACGAGGCCCAGAAAACCGACACGGATGTCACAATGGAGACGGACGAGCTGGAAGCAGTGCTGGGCAGGATGTGCAGCTATGCCTTTGAAAAAGGCATGACAGAGGGGAACAGCACGGTATACCGCGACCTGTTCGACACGAAGGTCATGGGGCTTCTCATGCCGCGGCCAAGCGAGGTCATCTATACGTTCCGCAGGCTCTATGAGGAGGTTTCTCCCCAGGCCGCTACCGATTATTACTACAAGCTCAGCCAGGATTCCGACTATATCAGAAGATACCGCATCCGCAGGGATCGGAAGTGGACTGTGGCCACAGAATACGGCGATCTGGATATCACCATCAACCTTTCCAAGCCGGAGAAGGATCCAAAGGCCATTGCGGCGGCTAAGCTGGCGAAGCAGTCCGGCTACCCCAAGTGTCTGCTCTGCCGGGAAAACGAAGGGTATGCGGGGCGCATCGACCACCCGGCAAGACAGAACCATCGGATCATCCCCGTCACCATAAACGGCAGTCAGTGGGGCTTTCAGTACTCCCCTTATGTGTATTATAACGAGCACTGCATTGTCTTCAACTCGCAGCACGTCCCCATGAAGATCGACAAGGCCGCTTTCTGTAAGCTGTTTGACTTTGTAAAGCAGTTTCCCCATTACTTTGTGGGATCCAATGCGGATCTGCCCATTGTGGGCGGCTCCATCTTAAGCCACGACCATTTTCAGGGCGGCCGCTATGAATTTGCCATGGCCAAGGCGCCTGTGGGGCGGACGTTTGTGGTCAAGGGGTTCGAGGATCTTTCCGCAGGCGTGGTGGACTGGCCCATGTCGGTGATCCGGCTGAGCGGGGCGGACACAGACCGCATCATCCTGCTGGCAGACCGGATTCTGGAAAAGTGGCGCTCTTACACGGACGAAGACGCTTTCATCTATGCGTATACGGACGGCGAACCGCACAACACCATCACGCCCATCGCCAGGAAGCGGGGAGAAAATTATGAGCTTGACCTGGTGCTGCGCAACAATATCACCACGCCGGAGCATCCCCTGGGGGTCTATCATCCCCATGCAAAGCTGCACCACATCAAGAAAGAAAACATCGGCCTGATCGAGGTCATGGGGCTGGCGGTGCTTCCCGCCCGGCTCAAGGAAGAACTGGAGCGTCTGAAGGAAGTCATGTTAAACGGCGGCAGTTTAAGGGAGGACCCGGAGCTGGAAAAGCACGCGGACTGGGTGGAAGAATTTTCTGCCAGATACGAAAAAATAGACGCTTCTGACATCGACGCCATCCTGGAGAGGGAAGTGGGGCTTGTGTTTTTGGAAGTCCTGAAGGACGCAGGCGTGTATAAGCGGACGGCAGAGGGCCAGGCGGCCTTTGACCGCTTCCTTCAGAGCATCTGATATGCGGGGAATCATTTTATGAAGTCTTACGTCAGCATCGACCTTGAGACTACCGGCTTAAATCCCAAAACGGACAGGATCATCGAGATCGGCGCGGTGAAAGTGGTGGATGGCGTCTGCGGGGAGCGCTTCTCTGCCCTGATCAACCCGGGGCGGAAGCTGGAGGAAAAGATTGTAGACCTCACGGGGATCCGGGATGAGGATCTGGCAGGCGCGCCTTTCCTGCGGGAGGTGCTGCCGGGATTTCTGGAATTTTTGGAGGATCTGCCGCTTCTGGGGCACAGCGTCCTCTTTGACTTTTCCTTTCTGAAAAAAGCTGCGGTGGATCAGAAGCTTACCCTGGAAAAACAGGCGGTGGACACCTTAAAGATCGCCAGAAAATATCTGTCGGGGCTGGAACACAGAAGCCTGGACTTCCTCTGCGCCTATTACGGGATTCCCCACCGTGCCCACCGGGCGCTGGAGGATGCGGCTGCGACTGTTGCCCTCTATCAGAAGCTGAAAGAATTGTTTTATTCCGAGGAGGAGGCGCTGTTTTCCCCGGCGCCGCTCTCTTACCGGGCGAAGCGGGACACGCCGGCCACGCCCGCGCAAAAAGAACAGTTATACCGGCTGTGTGCGCAGCATAACATAGAATCAGGGGCAGTGATCGAAGAAATGACCCGCAGCGAGGCCAGCCGCATGGCGGACAAGATTTTTGCCAGATACGGCCACCCCGCCGCCAGACGCCCTTAAAGCCCCAGGTCTGGATAGGACTCTTCTAAATGTCTGCGGATGATGGGGCCGTTTGCGGAGCGGATGGATGCGGCCTGCTGCTTGAGGAGGCGGATCTGCTCCCATTCTTTTTTGGCTGCGAAGCAGGACGCCAGTTCATAGTAAGTGCGGCTGACGTCCGTGCCGGTGCTGACGGCGAATTTCATCAGTATGGAAGCCTCCTCCTGATATCCGGCCTGGAGGAGCACATCCGCCCATTTCTGCAGCGTCCGGACCAAAATGGTGTAATTGCTGTCATATTCGGACAAAGGGGTGATGTTGGCAGTGCCGTACTCCAGCTTTAAGTCTGTATTGGAAAAGCCTGTCAGGTTCACGATCTTTTGCCCTGTCAGATCCTGTATGGTCTCGATGCACTCTGACACGACGCTGTCCTGGGACAGGATGTGGGTGGGAAAGCTTTCCAGCGGGATGGTGATGTAGGGGAGACCGTCCAGGGATTTGCGGCGGACGGAATTGGCCCGGCGCTCTCTGGCCCAAAAGCCTTCCTCCATCTGTGACGAGCGTTTCTTTTGCTGTCTTCCATTGACGAAGACCACAAATGCGATGAGCAGGGAGCTTGCCAAAAGAAAGATTGTCATTTATAATATCCTTTCAGAGTTTTTTATGTTATAATGTCTTCCAAGGAATAACGATGGAGAGGTGGAACATATGTTTCAATTCAACAGCAGGAAAAACAAGCGGCGCGTCTCTGCGGTCATCATTGTGATTCTTGTGCTGGCAATGGTCATCCCTACTTTAGCATATTTTGTTTCTTAGTTCAATGGATGTTGCTTGTATCTGCCTTCAAATGTGGAAAGGATAGTCGCGGCATGGGGAAGAAATGGAGCACAACGGGATATTGGGCGGCGTTTGCCATGGCGGTGTTTTTGCTGTGCGGCGTCACGGCGCAGGCGTCCGAAGATGCCGCGATCAAACGCGGCGTCTATGCCGGGGAGATCGATCTGTCCGGGATGACGCAGGAGGAGGCAGCCGCAGCGGTGGAGGCCTTTGTATCGGGCTGCAGCGGCGTGGAGATCACGCTGGCCGCCGGGGGAGGCAACGAGGTGACGGTCACGGCAGGGCAGCTGGGAATCTCCTGGGCAAACCCTGGCCTGGTGGAAGACGCCCTGGCGCTGGGTACCCGCGGCAATGTGATCGAGCGCTATAAGGTATTAAAGGATCTGGAGCAGGAGAAGAAGGTTTACCCCATTGAGCTGGCATTTGACCTGCAGGCTATCAATGATATCCTTGTGAACCAATGCGCCGTTTTCGACAAGAAGGCAGTGGACGCATCTCTGGTCAGGGAAAACGGCACATTCCGCGTCATAGAGGGCCAGGCCGGTTACCAGATGGATGTGGAGACCTCCATTGACAGGATTAACGACGAGCTGACTGACGGCTGGGACTACCAGCCCTGCACCATTACGCTGGATGTCTCCGTGGAGGAGCCAAGGGGCAGCGCCCAGGAGCTTGCGCAGGTCAAGGATGTGCTGGGCAGCTTTACCACCTCCTATTCCACTTCCGGTTCCTCCAGAAGCGCCAATGTGGAAAACGGATGCGCCCTGATCAATGGGACCACCCTTTACCCGGGAGAGGAATTTTCCGCCTATGAGGCGGTTTCCCCGTTCACCCAGGCAAACGGCTACTATATGGCGGGCTCTTATTTAAACGGCAAAGTGGTAGACAGCCTGGGAGGCGGTATCTGTCAGGTTTCCACCACTCTCTACAATGCAGTGCTGAACGCGGAACTGGAAGTGACGGAGCGCCACAATCACTCCATGATCGTGTCCTATGTGGATCCTTCCGCAGACGCGGCCATTGCCGAGAGCTCAGGCAAGGATTTTAAATTTGTCAACAATCTGGAGTATCCCATCTATATCGAGGGATATACGGCCAATAAGAAGATCACCTTCAATATTTACGGTGTGGAGACCCGGGATCCGGGGCATGAGGTCCGCTACGAAAGCGAAGTGCTGGAAGTTATCCAGCCCCCGGCAGACGCCATTTACGCCGACGCAGCCCAGCCCATTGGATATATTGTCACCGAGAGCGCGCACATCGGGTACAAGGCAAGGCTCTGGAAGATCGTGTATCAGGACGGCGTGGAGGTCAGCCGCACCCAGGTCAACTCCAGCAGCTACAAGATGGTGCCCCGGAGCGCCACCGTGGGGGTTTCTACGGCAGACCCCCATGCCTATGAGGAGATTCTGGCGGCCATCGGAACGGCCAACATAGACCATGTGAAAAATGTGATTGCAATGCTGACGACGCCTGCCCCTGCCCCGCAGCCGGTGCAGTAGGCAGCTTGTGAAAAGGACTGCCGGGAAATGAATACGGGTAAAATTTCAGGAAACGTGTTAAAACGCTCTGTCCTGCGGCAGCTGCAGGCAGAGCGGGAAGAAATCAGAAATGGCGCAGGGATAGGGGAAGACTGCGCTGTTTTCTCGTTTCCAGACAGCCTTACGGTCTCCTGTATGCAGGAGGCCCCGGTCAGGATGCCGCCGGATTTCCAGGGGCTTTATCCCTCCGATCTGCCTGCCCTTCCCCTGTCCTGGCTGATTCTCAAATGCGCAAATAACCTGGCCGCCGCGGGAGCGGAGCCGGTTGCCGTCCTGGTGACTTTGCTCCTGCCGGAAGCGGTGGAGGAGGGGGCGCTGAAGGCCTGGATGGCAGAGGCAGACTCCCAGTGCCGAAGGCTTGGTATGGCTGTGGCCGGAGGACAGAGCCGGGTGACAAAGGCCGTGTCCTGCCCTGTGGCAGTGCTGTCTGGATTGGGAAAGCTTCCCTGCGGCAGGGAAGACAGCCTGCTTACTCACGGGGCGCACACCGCAGCGCCGGGGCAGGATGTGGTGCTGAGCAAGTGGATCGGGCTGGAGGGCACAGCCCTTCTGGCACAGCGGTACCGGGAGGGACTGCTGGAACGCTATCCCGCCTATCTGGTGGAGGAGGCGGCGGGCTTTGGCCGTTATCTTTCCGTCCTGCCGGAGGCTGCCGCAGCCATAAAGTCCGGCGCCTGCGCCCTGCATGACGCATCGGAAGGCGGCATCTTCGCCGCGCTCTGGGAACTGGCGGAAGCCGCAGGGGTTGGACTGACCATCGATCTGAAGAAACTGCCGCTTAAGCAGGCAACGGTAGAAATCTGCGAATACTGCGGCGCAAACCCTTACCAGCTTTTGTCCGGCGGCTGCCTGGTCATGACGGCCCAGGACGGCCCGGGGCTGGCGGCAGCGCTGAAAGCGGAGGGGATCCATGCAGCGGTGGTGGGGAAGGTGACAGACACAAAGAAACGGATTCTGCTGAATCAGGAGGAAGTGCGTTACATGGACCGCCCGGGGAGGGATGAGCTGTACCGGGTATTTGAGAAGGGATAGCATTGTGCCTGCGCAATGTGTGTCATTCCTGTAAAAATCTGCAGGGCAAGGAAAGGCATGGGTATGGAAATGAGAGAAGAATTGTTGAAGGTCATTGAAAAGAACAGCCGGATCGATCTGAAAGAGCTGGCCATTATCCTGGGTGTCGAGGAGATCGATGTGGTCAACGAGATTGCCGCCCTGGAGGCAGAAGGGATTATCTGCGGCTACCACACCATGATCAACTGGGAGAAGACTTCCCTTGAAAAGGTGACTGCGCTGATCGAGGTGCGGGTAGCGCCCCAGAGGGGCCAGGGGTTTGACAGCGTGGCAGAGCGGATCTACAGATACCCGGAGGTAAACAGCGTCTATCTGATTTCCGGCGGTTTCGACCTGATGGTCATCTTAGAGGGAAAGAGCCTGCGCGAAGTGTCCGCTTTCGTCTCCGAAAAGCTCTCTGCCCTGGAAGCAGTCCTGAGCACTGCCACACATTTCATCCTGAAGAAATACAAGGATCACGGCTGCACCATCGCACAGAAAAAAGAAGACGAAAGAGAGATGATCACGCCATGAGAAATCCTGTGTCAGACGTCGTTGTAAATATCAAGCCTTCCGGCATCCGAAAGTTTTTTGACATCGTCACGGAGATGAACGACCCCGATGTGATCTCTCTGGGCGTGGGCGAGCCGGATTTTGACACTCCCTGGCATATCCGGGACGAAGGCATCTATTCCCTGGAAAAGGGCCGTACCATCTACACGGCCAATGCGGGGCTGAAGGAGCTGCGCCAGGAGATCTGCCGCTATCTGTACAGAAGCCAGGGCCTCTCCTACGACGCCGCATCGGAGGTGCTGGTCACCGTAGGGGGATCCGAGGCCATTGATATCGGCCTGCGGGCTGTGTGCAACCCGGGAGACGAAATCCTGATTCCCCAGCCAAGCTTTGTCTCCTATGAGCCCTGCGCCATTCTGGCCGGGGCAAAGCCGGTCATCATCGACCTGAAAGCGGAGAATGAGTTCCGCCTGACGGCCCAGGAGCTGGAGGACGCGATCACCCCGAAGTCAAAGCTTCTGGTGCTGCCTTTCCCCAACAACCCAACCGGGGCCATCATGGAGCGCAAAGACTTAGAGGCCATTGCGGAGGTCATCAGAAAGCACGATCTGCTTGTGATGTCCGACGAGATATACGGGGAGCTGACTTACAAGGGAAAGCACGTCTCTATCGCAAGCCTTCCCGGTATGAAGGAAAGGACGATCCTGATCAACGGCTTTTCCAAGGCCTACGCCATGACGGGCTGGCGGCTGGGCTATGCCTGCGGGCCTGCCCCCATCCTCCAGCAGATGACAAAGATCCACCAGTTCGCCATCATGTGCGCGCCTACCACAAGCCAGTATGCGGCGGTGGAGGCCCTGCGCAACGGGGACGAGGACGTGGCACAGATGTGCAATGCCTACAATCAGCGCAGGCGCTATCTGCTCCATGCTTTCCGGGAGATGGGGCTGCCCTGTTTTGAACCCTACGGCGCTTTTTATGTATTCCCCTGCATCAAGGAATTTGGCATGAGCAGCGATGAATTTGCGGCCCGTTTCCTGGCGGAGGAGAAGGTGGCGGTGGTTCCGGGGACTGCCTTCGGCGCAAGCGGCGAGGGCTTTTTGCGGATCTCCTACGCCTACTCTCTGGAACACCTGAAAACAGCCATCGGGAGGTTGGAGCGCTTCGTGAAAAAGCTTCGCTCCTAAACGAGGATGAACATTGTCTTACACCAGCCGGAAATCCCGGCAAATACCGGAAACATCGGACGTACCTGCGCGGCGGCAGGGGTTTCCCTGCACCTGATCGAGCCTTTGGGCTTTCGGCTGGACGAAAAATCGCTGAAGCGGGCGGGAATGGACTATTGGAACCTTTTGGATGTACACCGATATATCAATTTTAACGATTTTACGGAGAAAAATCCCGGCGCAAAAATCTGGATGGCCACCACCAAGGCGCGGCGGATCTATACAGAGGCGTCCTTCGGGCCGGAGGATTTTATCATGTTCGGCAGGGAGAGCGCCGGGATCCCGGAGGAGATCCTGGTGGAATACGAGGAAACCTGCATCCGGATTCCCATGCTCTCCGATATCCGGTCCTTAAACCTGTCAAACGCGGCGGCCATTGTGCTGTACGAGGCGCTGCGGCAAAACGGGTTTGCACAGCTTGAGCGGGAGGGAAACCTGCACCGCTTAAGATGGGGGGAATCCCCCTAAATCCTACATAAAGCACTTGCCATAAGCAGCGTCATTGTAATATAATAAAGACTGGGATTCTTCTGAAAATATCAGGAGAAAGGCGGGAGGTTATATATGACATTAAAAGAATGTTATGAGCAGCTGCAGGGAGATTACCATGGCACTCTGGCACGTCTTTGCAGCGAAAAATTGGTAGAGAAGTTTGCCCTCAAGTTTCTGGCAGACGACAGTTATACCAATTTGGAAGAATTTATGGAGGAAGGGAATTACAACGAGGCTTTCCGGGCGGCCCACACCTTAAAGGGCGTCAGCCTGAACCTGGGTTTTACAAAATTGTATGAGGTGAGCGAAGCTCTGACGGAGGCTCTCCGGGGCGGACAGGAGCCCCAAAATGAGGATCTGTTGAAAAAAGTGGGGGAAGAATATCAACGGACTGTATCTGTACTTCAGGAACTACAACATGGCTGACTGGTTTAAAGAGGTATTATGACGAAGGAAGAACAAGACTACTATCTGAGCGCCGGTTTTACGCTGGATCAAATCAATGAAATACAGGAAGGGCTTGAGTCGGGCCTTGATACCTCTGTATATGCCAAAAAAGAATTATTTGCAATCCAGATGCGGCAGATCCGTCTGGGACTGATGGAAAAACTGCCGGTGGAGACTTATGCAAATTCGGATTATGATTGGTTTCAGATGGAAGAAATCCGGCATGGGCTCCAGGACGGGGTAGACATCCATGTTTTTGCCAACCCCTCTATTCCCTATGACAGGATGCGGCAGATCCGTCTTGGTCTGAAAAGCGGGATCAACCTTGCCAATTATGCCAGACTGGACGCGGGCGTCCTCAAGGAACTGCGCAAGGCGCTGCTCTCCAAAGTCTACATTGTAGATTATATTCAGCAAGGCTACAACGCGGAACAGCTGGAACAGATTCGGATCGCCCTGGAAAAACATTTGAATATCCTTCCCCATCTGCACAAGGAATTTCGGGGCGTGTCCATCCATGAGATCGTGGAAGGCCTGGAGAAGGGTCTTGACGTGTCCTGCTATGCCAAACTGGATTTCAGCTGGCAGCAGATGCGGGAGATCCGCCTGGGGATGGAGAACCGTATCGATGTGTCTTCCTATGCCAACCCGCTGTATGACTGGCAGCAGATGCAGGAGATCCGTCTTGGGTTAGAGAGCGGCATCGATGTGTCTTCCTACCGCACGCTGATGTATACCGCTTCGGATATGCGCAGGATCCGTACCGCCTTACAGGAAAACGGCATGGAGCCCTCGTTTTCGGATGAGGAGCTTCGTTTTGATTCCTATCAGAATGTCTCCGTCACCATCAGCAGCGACGAGCTGGAGGCTTTTGTGTATGTGCCTGACAGCAGCAAAGTGACAAAAGCCCAGATCATGAAAGCCCTGAGAGAGAGCCATGTGATCCGCGGGATTCAGGAGTCGGAGATTGATAAGCTTGTCAAAGGAGGATTCCGGGACAAGACGATTGTGGCGGCCAAGGGGATCCCGGCCAGGGAAGGCCCGGACGGCTGGTATGAATTTTTCTTTAAGACAGAGCTGGATCATCAGCCCAAGCTCCTGCCGGACGGATCGGTGGATTTCTCTGAAATCCAGTGGTTTGAATTTGTAGAGGCGGGCCAGCGCATCGCCCTGTACCACGATGCGGCGCCGGGCATCGACGGCGTTACCGTCACGGGAAAGACTGTCCATTCCAAAAAGGGCCGGGAGCGGAGTATGCTTACCGGCAGCGGCTTTGCGGTAATGGAAGACAATAGGACTTACACGGCCAGCATCAGCGGCAGGATTGTGCTGAGCGGCAATCGGATCGATATCGGCAAAACCCTCTCCATGGAGGAGGTCAGCCTGGCCACCGGAAACATCGTCTTTGACGGCAATGTGTATGTGGCAGGGAATGTCAGCATGGGGGTTTCGATACAGGCCTCGGGGGATGTGGTGGTAAACGGATATGTGGAATCCGCCACCATTGAGAGCCTGGAAGGGAATGTGTTTATCAAACAGGGCGTCAATGGCAATACTGTAGGATATATCAAGGCGGCTAAGGATGTGAACGGCCGGTTCTTCGAGGCTTGCCGTGTGATCGCGGGAAACGACATCCGCGCCGGTTACTGTCTGAATTGTGAGCTTTCTGCGGAGAACAAGATCGTTTTGAGCGGGAAGAGCGGACAGCTGGCAGGGGGTACGGCTTATGCCCGGACCGGAATCGACGTGGCCTATGCGGGAAACCGTGTGGGGATCCCTACGCTGCTGCGCCTTGGCGTAAACGAAGCGATGACCGACCAGAAGAGCCTCATGGAAGCAAAGGTTGAGGAAGCAAACAAACAGTTGGAAATCCTTCGGAATGCGTATGCAGATTTCCATGAGAAGTACCCCTCGGAAGTGCGCAATACCATGGAGGTGTATCTCAAGATTGAGAGTGCCATTTTTACCAAAGAAAAAGAGGTGGATAGCCTGACCTTTTCCATCTATGAGATGGAGCAGGTAATCACAGCCGCCCGGGACGCGCAGGCCGTGATACACGACACGCTGTACGAGGGAACGGTGTTTGAGATAAACGGCAAGTACTGGGAGGCAAAACAAAGCCGGAATGTAAGAGTAAAACGGGTGGATGGAAGGGTAGCTGTCTTTCGGAACAGCTAATGAGAGGCAACTGCGGAGGAACAGATATGCGCAACAAAGTATTGATCGTAGACGATATGGAGCTGAACCGGGAAATCCTGGCTTCGATTTTGGAGAAGGATTATCCCATTATTGAGGCTGACAGCGGCAAAAAGGCGATCTCCATCATACAAAAGCAGCAGGATGAGATTGCAATCGTACTGCTGGATCTGATCATGCCGGAGGTAGACGGCTTCGCGGTGCTGGAGGTCATGCGGAACCAGGCATGGCTCAAGAGCATTCCCGTGCTGGTCATCACGGCGGAATCCAAGGCTGGCGTGGAGAGCAGATGCTTTGAGATGGGGGTTTCGGACTTTATCAAGAAACCCTTTGACAGCGCTATCGTCAGGAACCGTGTGAAAAATATCGTCGACCTGTTCGGATATCGGAACCATCTGGAGGAAAAGGTCGAAAAGCAGACGGAGACGCTGAAAAAGCAGTATAAGCTGCTGGTGATGCAGGCCGAAAAGCTGAAGGAGAGCAACACCAATATCATCGATATCCTCGGTACGGTGGTAGAGGGACGTAACCTGGAGAGCGGCGAGCATATCAAGCGCGTAAAATACTTCACCAGGATTCTGGCGGAGCAGGTGATGCGCGATTATCCGGAGTATGGGCTGACTCAGGAGAAGGTGGACGTCATTGCCGCTGCAAGCGCGCTCCACGATATCGGAAAGATCAGTATCCCGGACAACATCCTGCTGAAACCGGCGCGGCTGACCAAGGATGAATACGAGTATATGAAATCCCATACTACCAGGGGTTGTGAGATCCTGAACAATATCCAGGGCGTCTGGGATGAAACCTACAGCAAGGCCAGCTATGAAATCTGCCGCCATCACCATGAAAAATATGACGGCAACGGTTATCCTGACGGCCTGGTGGGGGAGCAGATCCCCATTTCCGCACAGCTGGTCAGCCTGGCAGACGCCTACGACGCTTTGGTCAGCGAGCGTGTTTACAAGAGCGCCTATTCGGAAGACGAAGCGTTCCACATGATCGTATCCGGCGAGTGCGGCGTGTTTAACCCCAAGCTGTTGGAGTGCTTCCGCAAATCCAAAAAGAAATTTGAGGAAGAAAACCGGCTGCTCAAGAAGAAACAGCAGCAGGGCCAGGAGTCTGGATCCTGACCGTTTTGCAGGATTGCTGTCAAAATGTGCCTTTATCGGCGGAAAAATCTTGTCTGTATCTGTATTTTTGCAGGAACAGGCGGCGGTTTTTCCGCCTTTGTTTGTTTTGAGGCAATAATTTCGTTGACAACAAGGGCGGTTATTAGTACGATGCTATTAGTACGAACTTTAACCATACGAAAGAAGCGGGAGAAAATCCTATGAAGTTTAATGCCTCGGCCGTCGCGATAGACAATCTGTGGGATGTGATCACGGCAAACCAGGGGAAGCCGTTTTTGACGAAGAAAGGGCTTCCGTTTACCTACACCATAAAGGGCGGCGAGCTCTTTACGGACAGAAGGGAGCGCTCCATCACCAGAAGCACCTTTGAGAAGGCGTATGAAAAGCTGCTGGCAGATCAGACCGGGGAAGGCGCGCCCAGGAAAATCGTGGGCCCCAAGACGCTGAATGTGTACGGTGCGCCGTATGTGTGGGCGGTTTTTGCGGGGATTGGCGTCATAGAGGAGACGGCGTATCGTCAGCAGGAAATGGATCTTTGAAAAAACGAAAATTTTTTGTTGACGGAATTACGGAATTTATGGTATATTGAAAGCGTATGGAAAACAGATAAAAAGAGTCTTCCATGCAAATATTTTGGCAACGTTGTTGCCTTATTGATTGAGTTAAAAGCTCGAATTTTATAAGTTGGTTACTATAAACCGGTGCAGATGCACATCTAACTTGTGAAACGGTCAATAAGAGTAGTAAAAGTAAAATATTTGCTATATAGACTCTAAAAACCATATATCTGTTTCTCTCATACTTTTATCTCATCGGGTGGAAGTGTACAAGTGTCCCCTTTCGCGAGATGGAAAGCTGATAGATAACAGGATTTTCAAGGCAGGTGATGGATTTGTCACCTGCCTTTTTCTCGTATATGCACAAAGGAGCGGACATGAGCGAAAAGATCAGTCTTTATGGGTTTAATAATCTGACGAAGGCCTTGAGCTTTAATATTTACGATATCTGTTATGCGCAGACGCAGCGGGAACAGAAAGATTATATCGCTTATATTGACAGGCAGTACAATTCTGAGCGGCTGATAAAAATTCTGACCAATGTGACCGATATGATAGGGGCAAAGGTCCTGAATATCTCCAGCCAGGACTATGAGCCTCAGGGCAGCTCCGTCACCCTTCTCATTGCGGAGGGCAGCATGATCCCGGCGGGAGACACCACCGTGGCGCATCTGGATAAGAGCCACATCACGGTGCACACCTACCCGGAGTATCACCCCGAGACCTGCCTGGCCACTTTCCGGGTGGACATCGACGTGGCTACCTGCGGGGAGATCACACCCCTGTCCACGCTGGATTATCTGATCGGCTCTTTTGACTCAGATATTATTACGATGGATTACCGCGTCAGGGGATTTACACGGGATATGGGCGGTCATAAGCTGTTTATGGATCACCGGGTGACTTCCATCCGGGACTATATTGACGAGGCTATCCTGCGCCGGTATGACGCGGTGGACATCAATGTGTATGAGGCAAATATTTTCCACACGAAAATGCTGATCAAAGAGATCGATCTTCAGAACTATCTGTTTAACAGCGACGTCTATGAACTGCCGCCGAAAACCCGTCTGGAGATCACGGACAATCTCCGCCGTGAGATGATCGAAATCTACAGCGGGAGAAATATATTTTAAGGGCTCAGCCGCGGTTTTGCAGACAGCGCGTGCTGGGCAGGAAAAGCAGATCGCCATACCCGCAGAAGCGCTGTCCCGGATAGCGCCCTGAGGGAGCGGGAAAGGGGGGAGCCGATGGGACGGTACGATCAGTCCAGGGCGCCGATCTATGAGGCGCTGGAGGAATTTAAGCGAAACAGGGTAGTCCCCTTTGATGTGCCGGGGCATAAGCGGGGCCGGGGGAATCCCGAGCTTGTGAAGCTTCTGGGGCAGCAATGCGTCTCCATTGACGTCAATTCCATGAAGCCGTTGGACAATCTGTGCCACCCGGTCTCTGTGATACAGGAGGCGGAGGGCGCGGCGGCGGAGGCTTTCGGCGCGGCATATGCTTTTCTGATGGTGGGCGGGACGACCTCCTCCGTGCAGAGCATGGTTCTGAGCGTCTGCAAGAAGGGGGATAAGATCATTCTCCCCCGCAACGTCCATCGGAGCGTGATCAACGCGCTTGTGGTAAACGGGGCAATCCCCATCTATGTCAACCCGGATATGGACAGCAGGCTGGGCATTGCGCTGGGCATGAAGGTCTCCCAGGTGGAGAAGACCATACGGGAAAACCCGGATGCGGTGGCGGTTCTGGTCAACAATCCCACTTATTATGGGATCTGCTCCGATCTGAGGAGCATTGTGAAGCTGGCTCACAGAAGCGGCATGAAGGTGCTGGTGGACGAGGCCCACGGGACGCATTTTTATTTCGGGGACAAGATGCCGGTTTCTGCCATGGACGCCGGTGCGGATCTGGCCGCAGTCAGTATGCACAAATCCGGCGGCAGTCTCACCCAGAGCTCTTTTTTGCTGGTAGGGCCCGGGATGCAGCCCGGCTATGTGCGCCAGATCATCAATCTGACCCAGACCACCAGCGCGTCCTATCTGCTGCTGGCCAGCCTGGATATCTCCAGGCGGAACCTGGCCCTGCGGGGACGGCAGGAGTTTGCCAAGGTAGTGGCGCTGGCGGAGTATGCCAGAAGCGAGATCAACCAGATCGGCGGATATTACGCTTACACCTCCGAGCTGGTAAACGGCGACAGCATCTTTGATTTTGACAAGACAAAGCTGACGGTGAACACGCTGGGCATCGGCCTGGCGGGCATCGAAGTCTACGACATCCTGCGGGACGAGTACGATATCCAGATGGAGCTGGGGGACATCGCAAACGTGCTGGCTTACATTTCCATCGGGGACAGGGAGCGGGACACGGAGCGGCTGATCAGCGCCCTGGTGGAGATCAAGCGCAAGTACAGCAGGGACAATACTGGGATGTTCACCCAGGAATATATCGAGCCCAAAGTGGCGGTGTCGCCCCAGTATGCATTTTATGCCCAGAAGGAGTCCCTGCCGCTGCAGCAGACAAAAGGGCGCATCTGCAGTGAATTTGTCATGTGTTACCCGCCTGGGATCCCGATCCTGGCGCCGGGGGAGGAGATCACCGGGGCGATCTTAGAGTACATTGCCTACGCCAAAGAGAAAGGCTGCTCCATGACCGGGCCGGAGGATGCGAAGATCGAACGCCTCAACGTCCTAAAGGAAGAATGGGCAGGGCCGAAAGGGGAGCGGGACTGAGGGAGACGCCCGGAAGGGACGGGCGGCTGATAGAGGAAGGCAAAGCTGTCAGAATGGAAAGGAGGGATGCGTATGGAACTGTGGTTTTCGGAGCCCCACACGCCGGATGTAAAACTGTCTATCAGGGTGGATAAGCAGCTCTACAGCGGCGAGAGCGAATTTCAGAGGATCGACGTATTTGAATCCCCGGAATTTGGCCGCATTTTGGTTCTGGACGGCTATGTGATGCTGACAGAGAAAGACGAGTTTATCTACCATGAAATGATTGTTCATGTGCCCATGGCGGTACACCCTATGGTGAAACGGGTGCTGGTCATCGGCGCCGGGGACGGGGGCGCTGTCCGGGAGCTGACCAGATACCCGGAGATCGAACACATCGATCTGGTGGAGATTGACGAGCAGGTCATCCAGGTGAGCATGGACTACCTGCCCAGGGTCTCCTGCAGGCTGACGGATCCCAGGGTGTCCATCCATTATGAGGACGGGCTGAAATTCGTGCGCTCCAGAGAGGACGAGTACGACCTGATCATTGTGGACTCCACGGATCCCTTCGGGCCGGGGGAAGGGCTGTTTACCAAGGAGTTTTACGGGAACTGCTATAAGGCGCTGAGACAGGACGGCATCATGGTCAACCAGCATGAGAGTCCCTTTTATGAAGCGGACGCCACGGCCTGTATGAGGGCCCACAAGCGGATCGTGGAGAGCTTTCCGATCAGCCGGGTCTATCAGGCCCACATTCCCACCTACCCTTCCGGTCACTGGCTGTTTGGCTTTGCGTCAAAAAGCTATCACCCCATCCATGATATGGACGCGGAGCGCTGGCTGAAACGGGGGATCGAGACAAAATATTATACGCCAAAGCTGCACAAGGGCTCCTTCTGTCTGCCGGCGTATGTAGAAAAACTGCTGCGGAAGGTGGAGGTGCGCGGCTAAAGCGCCGCGGCTGGAAAGGTGAAATGCATGAGAGAGATCATCAATGAAAGAACGGTGATGCAGTTTTTTATCGAGCAGGCCAGGGAGGACAGGATCGTTTTCTTAAAAGGCCATGAAACGCAGAAAGAAAAGATCTGCGGGCTGGTGCAGGAGCTGATGGACGCAGACACCATGAACCAGAAGATCCGGGTGGCCTGCCAGCTCTGGAAGCTGTTGTTTGCGGCGTCCATGTCCTACGTCTCGCCAGAGAGACAGGGCTACGACAAGATCTTTCAATATTATGACGCCTATGTGGAATTTGAGGAACTGATCTTTGCCTCGGATTCCTTTTACCGCGACCATACCCTGCACAGTATCTGGGTGTATTTTTTGGGAGAATATGTGCACCGCAGCGAGGAATTCCAGCCCCTGTTTGAGGATGAGAGACAGGAACTGCGGTCGTATGACGTAGTCTTGAAAGCTTTTGAGACCATAGGCGTGGAAAAGAAAGATCTGGAGCTCTGCCAAATGGCCGTTCAGATCCTAAAGGATTTCAGGGACTATCAGGAGGCGACCAGATGTGTTGCAGCCCTGGCTCATGACCTGGGGTACCCGCTGAAAAAGATTGAAAAGATCAACAAGAGTATGCAAAAGGTGCTGCCTTTTTTTGCGGTACACAGTGCAAGCGTGTTTTCCTTTGAATACTCCAGCATACAGAAGAACTTTGTGGATCAGTTTCTGGACTTTATCAGCAGGAGAATAAACTTGTCCATAACAATCGAAGCCGAAGATACAGCCGCCGTAAGCGATATCATGAACAGGATCTTCATTTATAAGGGGAAAGGGGAAATGATCGGCGTGAATGAGGACGCGGTGGCAGCCCTGTCGGAGGCAGAAAAAGAGATGCTGCTGGAGAGTATTTCTTTTGGATGGAATTTCAAGGAAATGATTTCCGCAAGATTTGCCAGTAGCAATGACTTTGAAGAATACCAGCACGGTATCATGAGCGCCTTTCTGCTCCAGAAAAATCTCTCCGCGTTCCAGAGGATCAGCTATAGCGTCAGAGACGGAGGCTTTTACAACGGAGATATGGACACTGCCCAGCTGCTGGCGCTGCATGAGATTCTGCACTCCATGGCCGCCCACACCGACAAGCTGTTCCGGATTACGTCGATCGACAGTGCAAATTATCTGACCTTTATCGACGAGTTGGAAGAATTTTCGCGGATATCCAGGGCCAGCCAGAACCGGGAATATGTCAAGGAATTCTGCGATACCAGGCTGTACATGGAGGACGGCTGGCTGAACATCGAATTTACCTTCAGCAATACCAGCCTGGACAACTTAGATCCAGAGATATCCTTCCGGGGGAGATGCAAGCGTTTCCTGACCCTGTTCGACGTCCGGCAGTTGTCCCCGAATTTGAAGATCCGGGTGTCCTGTATCGGGAAGCTGCCCACGGATCAAAATACTTATACGCTGGAGATTGCCAGGAAATACGCGGACATCCGCATCAACGGGGAATCGGTGGACATCCCCGCGTATTTAAAATCCCGGCAGTTTTCCACCAGAGAAGAATACGCAGAGTAACGGCAAACGGCCCGCAGCGCAGACGGCGACTGCGGGAAACAGCAGGAGGAGAGAAATGGGAAAGATATTGATCATTGGATGCGGAGGCGTGGCTTCCGTAGCCATTCAGAAGTGTGCGGGGAAGGCGGACGTCTTTTCGGAAATCTGCATTGCCAGCCGCACGGTGGCAAAGTGCGACGCCTTAAAGGAAAAGCTTGCGGGGAAGACAAAGGCCAGAATCACCACCGCGCAGGTGGATGCAGACAGCGTGGAGGAGCTTACGGCGCTGATCCGGCGGGAAAACCCGGCGGCAGTGTTGAATCTGGCGCTGCCCTATCAGGATCTGACGATTATGGACGCCTGCCTGGCCTGCGGCGTGGACTATATCGACACCGCAAACTACGAGGCGGAGGATACAGAGGACCCTGCCTGGCGGGCGATCTATGAAAAGCGCTGCAGGGAGAAGGGCTTTACCGCTTATTTTGACTATTCCTGGCAGTGGGCTTACAAGGAGCGGTTTGAAAAGGCGGGCATCACGGCGCTTTTGGGCAGCGGCTTCGACCCCGGCGTGACCAGCGTTTTTTCCGCCTATGCCTTAAAACACTATTTTGACGAGATCCACACCATCGACATCCTGGACTGCAACGGAGGAGACCACGGCTATCCCTTCGCCACCAACTTTAATCCCGAGATCAACCTGCGGGAAGTGTCCGCCAACGGCTCCTATTGGGAGGACGGCCGCTGGGTGGAGACAGAGCCCATGGAGATCAAGAGAGAGTATGATTTTGCCCAGGTGGGAAAGAAGGATATGTATCTGCTGCACCATGAGGAGATCGAGTCCCTGGCAAAAAATATCCCGGGCGTCAGGAGGATCCGTTTCTTCATGACCTTCGGGCAGAGCTATCTGACCCATATGAAATGCCTGGAGAATGTGGGGATGCTGCGGACGGATCCGGTGCAGTTCCAGGGCCAGGAGATCGTGCCCATCCAGTTTTTGAAGGCGCTGCTGCCGGATCCCGCTTCCCTCGGCCCCCGCACGGTGGGAAAGACCAATATCGGCTGCATTTTTACCGGCGTGAAGGATGGGAAGGAAAAGTCTATTTATATCTACAATGTCTGCGACCATCAGGAGTGTTACAGGGAGCTTGGCTCCCAGGCCATCTCCTATACCACGGGCGTGCCCGCCATGATCGGCGCCATGCTGGTGATGGACGGCACCTGGAAAAAGCCTGGCGTGTTCAATCTGGAGGAGTTTGATCCGGATCCCTTCATGGAGGCATTGAACACTTACGGCCTGCCCTGGGTGGTGGAGGAAAATCCTGTGCCGGTGGATGGAGACAAGTAAACGGCGGCCGGCAGGGTATCAGTTACCCTCCCGAAACGGAATAGAAGACCCCGACAGCGCCTGCTGTTGGGGTCTTTCTTTGTGTATTGATGACAACTATGTCATTTTTGCCCGACGCCGCTATGCCGCCCAGACGCCGCGTTTCATTGGAACAGACTGGGAGGCTGTTTCGGCAGGAAAAATTACTTGAGGACTTCGTTCATGCTGCCTGTCCGATAGCCGCCAAGATCCATGGTCACATAGGAGAACCCGAGCTCCCGAAGCGTGCGGTATACCGTCTCCCGGACGTCCTCCGCAAGCAGCCTGGCAAACTCTTCGGGCAGGATCTCGATGCGGGCAATGCTGCCGTGGATCCGGACGCGCACCTGATGAAAGCCAAGATCCAGAAGAAGCTGTTCCGCCTGATCCACCATGCCAAGCTTTTCTTCGCTGATGGTCTCTCCGTACACAAAACGGGAGGAAAGGCAGGCGAAGGACTGCTTATCCCAGGTGGGAAGTCCCAATTCTTTGGAAAGCTGGCGGATCTCCGCCTTGGTGAACTGCAAAGCCCGGAGGGGGCTTTTTACGCCAAGCTCCTCCACTGCCACAAGCCCGGGGCGGTAGTCCCCGTTGTCGTCCAGGTTAGACCCTTCTGCGATATAGGCGATTCCCTTTTCCTTTGCAACCTCCTGGATTTTCTCGAACAGTTCGCGTTTACACAGGTAGCAGCGGTTTTTGGGGTTTTGACGGAAGCCCTCGATGTCAAGCTCCTCCGATTCGATCACGATCTGTTCAATCTGTTCCCTTTCACAAAAGCCAATGGCTTCTTTTAACTCCCTCTGGGGAAAGGAACAGGACTTGGCGGTCACCGCAATCGCCTGATCCCCCAGGGTATCGTGGGCGACCTTTAACAAAAAAGTAGAATCCACGCCGGACGAAAAAGCGACTGCAACGCTTCCCAGCTCTCTCAGATATGCCTCCAGTCCATGGAGTCTTTCGTGCAATACATCCATTCTCTCCATCCTCCTCTATCGCCCGCGGCGATGCGCCGGGGCCGTGCCCGCCGGGCGTTTGGTTTCGTATCATCATACCATATTTTTTCAAAGGCCACAAGGCGCGAATGTGTATTGTAACCCTCTTTTTGTTATGCTATACTTTTTTACAGGGCGCAAGGCCCGGGGATGTTTGACGTGACGGAAACTGCCGCTTCTGCGGCGGAATGAGAGGCGCTATGGAATCTGCGAAACTGCCTTCCCCCTGCTATGTGGTGGACGAGGCGCTGATAGAAAAAAACCTTGACATTCTGGCCGGGGTCATGGAGCGGACAGGGGCCAGAATCCTCCTGGCCCAGAAGGCCTTTTCCCTGTACGCCCTGTACCCCGAAATCGGGATGCGCCTGTCCGGGGCCACGGCCAGCGGCCTGTTTGAGGCAAGGCTGGGGTATGAGGAGATGGCAAAGCCCCTGGCGGCAGAAGGGAAAACCTGCGAGAACCATGTGTTTTCCCCCGCGTTTCAGGAGGAAGAGTTTGAACAGCTTCTGGGATTTGTGGATCATATCGTGTTCAATTCCTGGCGGCAGGTGGAAAAGTTCGGCCCCCGGGCAAAGGCGGCGGGAAAGAGCGTCGGCCTGCGGGTAAACCCCGAGTGTTCCACACAGGAGGGCCATGCCATCTATGACCCCTGCGGGCCGGGATCCCGCCTGGGCGTGACGTGCTCCTGTTTTGAGGCGGCAGAAAAAGGCGAAAAGGGAGCGGAGTTGCTTGCCATGCTGGACGGCCTGCATTTTCATACCCTCTGCGAGCAGGATTCCGACGATCTGGAAAGGACGCTGGACGCCGTAGAGGAAAAGTTTGGGAAGTATCTCTCCGGCATGAAATGGATCAACTTTGGAGGGGGACACCACATCACACGGCCCGGTTACGACATCCCCCGGCTGGAGCGCTGCATCAGGAAGATGCAAAAGACTTACGGCGTGACGGTGTATCTGGAGCCGGGGGAAGCGGTGGCGCTAAACGCCGGTTTTCTTGTGTGCACCGTGCTGGAGACGATGAAAAACGGGGTGGATATCGCCATCCTGGACACTTCCGCCGCCTGCCATATGCCGGACGTGCTGGAGATGCCGTACCGGCCGCCTCTAAGGGGCAGCGGGCAGCCGGGAGAGAAGGCTTATACATACCGCCTGGGCGGGCCCACCTGTCTGGCGGGGGACGTCATCGGGGATTATTCCTTCGACGCTCCCTTAAAAGAAGGGGATCGGCTGGTATTCGAGGATATGGCCATCTATTCCATGGTGAAAAACAATACCTTTAACGGGATGCCCCTGCCGGCCATCGCCCTGCGGCAAAAGGACGGTCAGTGCAGGATTTTGAGGCAGTTCGGCTATGAGGATTTCAAAACGCGGCTTTCCTGAGGGAGGGCGCAAAAAGCGGAATTTATGCCTGCGGCAGCGGCGAAAGGAGAGACTTTATGAGACGGATCACGGAGAGCACACCCGCCGCCGACGGTTTTCGGATGCCGGGAGAATTTGAACCCCACAGGGGATGTATCATGATTTTCCCGGAGCGGGCGGATTCCTGGCAGTACGGCGGCTATGCGGCCCGGAAGGCCTTTGTGCAGGTGGCGGAGGCCATTGCCCGCTCAGAGAAAGTGACGGTGTGCGCCAGCGACGCCCAATATGACAATGCAAGGGCTATGCTGCCGCCCTGGATCCGGGTGGTGGAGATGTCCAGCAATGACGCCTGGGCCAGGGATTATGCCCCTACCTTTGTGAAAAATGAAGAGGGGGAAGTCCGGGGCGTCGACTGGGGCTTCAACGCCTGGGGCGGCCTGCAGGACGGGCTGTATTTTCCCTGGGATAAGGACAATCGGATGGCCAGGAAACTCTGCGATCTGTTGGACGTGGATGTGTACGACAAGCGGGATTTTATTTTAGAGGGCGGCTCGATCCATGTGGACGGGGAGGGCACCTGTATGGTCACGGAGGCCTGTCTGCTCAGCGAGGGAAGAAACCCGGAGCTTACCAGGGAACAGATCGAGGCGGTACTTTGCGCATATTTAAATGTTTCCAAGATTCTCTGGCTCCCCTGTGGAATCTATCAGGACGAGACCAACGAGCACGTGGATAACATCTGCGCCTTTGTGAAGCCTGGGGAAGTGGTATTGGCCTGGACGGAAGACAGGGACGACGTGCAGTACGAAATGTCAAAGGCCTGCCTTTCCTATCTGGAAAAGGCGGTGGACGCGAAGGGCAGGAGGATAAAAGTCCACAAGCTGCCGCTGCCAAAGCCGGTGACCGTGACGGCAGAGGAATGTGCGGGGCTGGACGCCTGCTGGGATGCGCCTACCCGCACCCCGGGGGAGAGGCTGGCGGCTTCCTATGTGAACTTTTATATTTCCAACGAAAATATTGTGATGCCCGGCTTTGGAGATCCGGCGGATGAGCAGGCGAAGGAAATCCTGCAGGCGCTGTTTCCTGAGCGGGAGGTGGTTCAGATCTATGCCCGGGACATTTTGATCGGCGGGGGGAATATCCACTGCATTACCCAGCAGGTGATTTAGAAGGAGAGGACGTCTATGCGGAATGTGACGGTGGCGGCGGTGCAGATGTACTGCAACCGTTCTGTGGAGGAAAACATCAAAGCGGCAGACCGGCTGGTCAGAGAGGCGGCCCGGCAGGGGGCGCAGGTCATTTTGCTGCCGGAATTGTTTGAAAACTGGTATTTCTGTCAGGAAAAGAACTACAATTCTTATCGTCTGGCTTTGCCGACGGCGGAAAATCCTGCGGTGGCCCATTTTGGCAAGGTGGCGGCGGAGCTTCGTGTGGTGCTTCCCATCAGTTTTTATGAGCGGGAGGGCAATGTGACGTACAATTCGGTGGCCGTGCTGGACGCAGACGGGAAAAACCTGGGCGTGTACCGCAAGACCCACATCCCGGACGACCATTTCTATCAGGAAAAATTCTATTTTACCCCCGGAAATACTGGCTTCAGGGTGTGGGATACCGCTTATGGGAAGATCGGCGTGGGGATCTGCTGGGATCAGTGGTTCCCGGAGTCGGCCAGATGTATGGCGCTTCAGGGGGCCGAACTGCTTTTATATCCCACGGCCATCGGTTCGGAGCCAATCTTAGGCTGTGACAGCATGGCCCATTGGAGAAGATGTATGCAGGGACACGCGGCAGCCAACGTGATGCCTGTGATCGCCGCGAACAGGATCGGAGAGGAAAGGGTAGAGCCAGGCGCAGACAACAACGGCCAGGCGTCTTCTCTGACCTTTTACGGCTCCTCCTTTGTGGCCGATGAAACAGGCGAAGTGGTGGAGGATGCAGGGCGGACGGAAGAAAAGGTGATCCTCCATGGCTTTGACCTGGACGCCATCGAGGAAATGCGGTTCAGCTGGGGGCTGTTCCGGGACAGGCGCCCCGGGATGTACGGCGTGCTCTGTCGGTGATAGAAGCCGGAAAGACAAGGCAATGTCCGCTATTGGGCAGGCTGATTCTTTCTCTCGACCGGGCGCAGGATCCCCTTTTGGCGCAGCTCTTCTTTGATGAGCTCCAGCGCTTTTTTGGAGGGAGCCGCAATGGTATGGTAATGACAGCCCTCCGTGAGCTCTTTTAACGGCCTGGACTTGCAGTGTTTCAGCTTGTCAAAAAACTCGTCTGCGTCCTCCCGGTCATTGACCAATAGATCGACCCGGATCTGGGAATATAGGTCGTGATCCACGAAGACGTCCAGCATGGAGCCGCCGTAGTCCACAATGGCGTACATCTCCTCCAGGGTCTGCTCCACAGTGTGGTCTACCATGATGACATCGGTAAAGCCGTACTGTTTTTTCTGGGGGTACTGGTAGAGCACATAGCCCTTGTTGGTGGACACGATGCTGCGGTTTTCCGCCCTGAGCAGGGCGATGTCCTGCACAATGCTCTGGCGGCTGACGCCAAACTGCTTTGCCAGCTCCGTACCGCTGACAGGAGAAGCCTGCCTTTGAAGATAGGCGACGATCGCCGTCCTGCGCGTATTCCCGTTTGAACTCATATCTCCTCTTTCTGCTGCCCGTAAACTGGGGCAGCGGTTTTGTTTTATCGGATTTCCATGGTAAACGTTTCCTCCGTCATCTGAAGGCGGAGACGGTACAAATCATGATCCCAGGCAGCCTGCAGCCGCTTGTCCGTGATAGGCAGGGTCTGGATTTCCTGAAGGGCTGCCCCGCGGAACAAAAGCTGCGCTTCTCCTACCTGCAGGCAGGAAGGCTCCAAAAGGCGGGGTTTCTCATAGGTGATAAAATTCAAAATCACATCCCGGCAGTCGGTCTGGTCGGTGAGCAGGACGATGTTTTGCGTCTTGTCTAATGTCACGCTGCGCCGATAGCGGTACGATTTTTCGGGGAAGGGGTAGGCGCTGTCCAGCTCCATGGAGATGGCGGCCTTGCCTTCTGTAAAACAGGTCTCCACCCCGGAGGCCCTGTAAGCGGCCCCGGCCTGCTGATCCAGCCCGGCTATGGTGGGGAGATTGTGATAGCAGGACTGCATCGTCCAGATCTCGTACCGGCGGTCGGAAAACGTCTTTTTTGTATAGCTTTCCACGCCGATATCCACCAGGATAGGTTTCCCGTTCTTGTACAAAGTCATACTTCCCGTGTCGTTGTGATTGTGATTGTCATCGTTGTCTCCCGCTTTCACGGCAAGCCGGAAGGGCCCGTCCCCTGCCAGAAACAGGCCGATGCTGGGATAGAACAGATCGGTCTTCGGGGCGTTTTCCCGGTCAGCCGCCATGATCTCCCTGTTGCAAAAGGCGTCCAGCATCCGATAATACAGGCTGAGAAGATAGGTCTCGTCCTGATAGATTTCCTCCCTGGCGTCCTGGCGGTCCCCGGCGGCAAAGGCCATCAGCTGGGGCTGCCCGGTGTGTTTCCCGAAGAGATATTCCCTGACGCCTGCCCGGCCCGCCAGAGGGGAGCAGTCTGCAAAATTAAAGTAATATCTGCCCTCCGCATGGACATGGAAGATGTAGGCGGCGATGTTTTTGATTTTATCCCACTGATACAGATGGGCAAAGGCCCCGCCTGTCACCTGGTTCATCAGGTCGCAGGCGGCGTCCAGACAGAGTCCGGCGTGCCGGAAATACTGGGGGCCCTCGTCGCAGCAGCCGTCGTCCCCGTAGTCTTTCACAAACAGGTCGCAGCTGAGCGCAGCTTTTTCCAGAACCTGCCGTCTGACAGCGTCTTCCTGCTCCGTCAGGAAGACGGAAAGGAGCACGTTCTGCGTACACCAGGGAGTCCAGTTGCACATGGGCTCCTCCCCGTTCCCCATCCACCAGAAATGCTGTGTCAGATACGGGTGGACGATGCGTTCATGCAGTTCCAGGGCAATCCTCTGACAGATCAGCGGGCTGACGGCGTCCAATTCCTCTTTCAGAAGATAATAGATACAGGACAGCTGGGCGCCTGTCTCGCAGGCAAAAAGATCCAGCACAGGCCGGGAAGCGTCGGGAAGGATCTGCTGGGGCGCATTCCGCTCATAGGAATTATGGGCGGGCAGCTGCCAGGCGCTCTCCTCGCAGAGGGCAAAAATGCCGTCGATGATGGAATCCAGAAAACGGCCCTTTCCCTCGATGCATTCGGCTGCCGTATAGGCATTGAGCAGATGGCGGCGGGCGAAGTACAGGGCCTCAAAATCTGCCCGGTTCCCGGTGCGCTGAAATGCCATGTAAGCCGTGGCGGGCAGGGGCGCAAAAGTTTCCCCCAGATGGGCCTCCCCCTGGCGGATCAGATCCTCCTTCAGCTCCTCTGGCAGTTCTTCGTAATCTTTCCTTTTGCTGGCTTTCGGAAAAGGCGCAAAAGGGAGAAGCTCTCTTTTGCTGGATAAAAAATGTGTTGCGGCCTGTTGAAAACGTGTCTCCATAGTATCTCTGCCCTGCTTTCAAATCATACTTGCGGCTCCATAAGTATAGTATAGCATATTCTGGAAAATCCGCTATACTGTCTTTCGGATAAAAACCCTGCGAAGGGCCATGAAATTGGAAAACTTATATAATTGAAAAATGCCGCGCATCGTGCTATGATAGAATCATCCATCAGAAAACCAAAAACGGGATGCCCGCTCAAGGGGGCAGGGAGTACATATATGAAAATAGAACGAGTGGACGATAAGACGGTAAAGTGTTTTTTGTCAAACGAGGAACTGGACGAGTATGAGATCGACTATAAGGATTTCGTGCTGCGCAGTGAAAAGGCAAAAGAGGTCGTACAGGAGATTATCGTGCAGGCGGAGGAGGAAGTGGGCTATAAGCCGCCCAAGTATTCTTTTGACCTGCAGATCATGATGCTGCCGGATCAGGGGCTTCTGCTCACTTTTTCTGAGCGTGAGGCGGAGGGGGAACCCCTGATGGAGTGCTTAAAAGAGATGAAGCGGGCGCTGGAGAAGGCCCGGGAGAAGGTGGGGGCCACAGGGGAAACGCCGGAGGCTGCAAGGCAGGAGCCAGTGCAGGAGACGCCTGCGGAGAAGCCCCGCAAGCCGGAGTTTGCGGTCTTTGCATTCAGCACACTGCGGAATGTGATGGATCTTGCCGCAGCGCTGCCCTGCAATCTGCGGGTGGACAGCGCGCTGTATGAGATGAACGGCGTTTACTATCTCTGCCTGGGCAAAGGGCACGCCTCCTATGAGAGGTACAGCAGGGCCTGTATCCAGGCGATGGAGTTCGGCAGCCTTTATGGCGCGGAACAGAAGCTGCTTTTGCAGCTGGAAGAGCACGGCGAGTGCCTGATCCAGGCAAAGGCGGTCAAAAAGCTGAGAGGATGACCTCGAAGCCGCACACTGATCCACAATAAAATCCTTCTGCAACATGATGAAGCATTCCATCAGCCGGCAGAAGGATTTTTTAACGCCGTCCGGAAAAAGGACAGGGGATGCGCAAAATTTAAAAAGAAGAACGCAAAAGATGGAGAGAAAGTCTTTCGGGAATGTTTTATACTAAAAATGTAATGTTTTGCGGTCTTTTAGGAAAGGGGGATACAACGCGGTGCAGCGGAGTTTTTATTGTGACAGGAAAGGTCTTAGGATCTATGTGCGGGAGTTTCTGGAAGAGGGCATGGAAGAAGGCAAGTTCCCTGCGGTGGTGGTCAGCCACGGCTTTGGCGCAGACAGCACGGGCAGCGAAGCCTACTGCCGGATCCTGGCAAAAGCGGGCTATGCGGTGTTCAGTTTCGATTTCTGCGGCGGAAGCCTGCCGGGGGCCGGAAAGAGCGACGGCGTCTCCACGGATATGAGTATCCAGTCAGAGTGCCGGGATTTAGAGGCGGTGCTTGGCCATGTCCGCGCCCTCCCCTATGTGGACAGGGATCATATCACGCTGATGGGAGAGAGCATGGGAGGTTTCGTGTCCGCGCTGACGGCAGCAGGGCACCCGGAGGAGGTGGAAAACCTGATCTTGTGGTTCCCGGCCCTGTGTATTCCCGACCACGCCCGCCTGGGCCGCCTGGGCGGCGCAGAGTACGACGTATCGGCTGTGCCGGAGGTGATCGAGTGCGGAAACGGCATGAAGCTGGGCCGTTCGTTCCACGAGCAGATCAAGGGGATGGATCCCTATCTGGAGATCGGGCGGTTCCCGGGGCGGGTGCTGTTGATCCAGGGCATGAAGGACAGCGTGGTAAACTATTCCTATGCGGTCAAGGCAAAGGAGGCTTTCCGGCCCGGACAGTGCAGCCTTCAGCTGATCCGGCAGGCCGATCACGGTTTTGCGGGCAGCCATTGGGAGAGCGCAGTACAGTCTATGCTCTTGTTTTTGGCGCATAAGCCCCAGCGCCTTGTGATCCAGGTGTTCCTCACGGGCAGCCGGACGCTGGAGGAGCGGGAGGACGGCTGGAAAGCGGAGGTGTATTTCATCGGTTATTGCGACTGTGAAGCGTTCCGGGGAAGCATCCTGCCCGGGGCGGTGGACGTGCAGGAGCAGAAAAAGGGAGGGCTCGTCCAGATGCGTGCGGAGTACACGCTGGAGGGCATAGACGCCTCCGGCGCGCCCTGCAGGATCCACATCGTCAATCAGAAGCAGGACGGGTGTTTTAAGCCGTCGATCCAGACGGACAGCAAGGTGCTGGCAGAGCTCAACACGCTGGACGGGGTGGCCCTTCTGGAGGAATATGACGGCGGGCTGACGGTCAGGATCTTCGGGTGAGACGCTACAGCCGGGCAGGGGAGGAGAGGGCTTGCGGGTGAGAAAAGGGTTTTTGACAGAAAAGCTGAATGACTTAAGCATCGGGAAAAAGCTGGCGCTTTTGCAGATCTTCTGCGTGATCCTGCCGCTGTTTATCACGGACGGCGTGATATGGACCATGATCGTGAACGCTGACAGGCAGACTGCGGAGCGGGAGATGCAGGATACGGCGGAGGCCGTCAAATACACCCTCAGCGATTCCATCGGGAATGCGGTGAGCCTGATGCAGAACATTTACAGCAGCCGTTCCGTCAACGAATTCATGAAAACGGAATTTGACTCCTATCTGGACTATTTTGAACAATACAACCGCCTGATGCAGAACTCCTTTTACTCCGTGCTGATCAGCAACAGCGAGTGCCGTGTGGTCATCTACGGGGACAATGACAGCATCATGAGCGGAGGGTATTTCAGGAAGCTGGAGGAAGTGGAGGACTGTCCCTGGTATCAGAAGCTGATGCAGTCTTCGGAGGAGACGGTGGAGTTTTCCGAGTATGCCAACAACGGTTTCACCAGCCGCAGAACCATCTCCCTGGTGCGCCGGATGGACTATTATGCAAAGGAAGCGGAGCACAGCATCATCAAGCTGGATCTGGATTACAACGGGATCTCCAGGATGCTTTTGAATCGGAAATACCAGACGGATTTCTATATCTGCGAGGGGGACAGGATCCTTTTTTCCAACGACGGCAGAGGCGGAGCCCAGGCCCCCTTTGACACCCTGGATGCTGCGATGCCGTCCCAGGCCGGACTGCACGACGTCTTTAACATCTACGGGGAAGACTGGGACATCTATGTGATGGAGCCGAAGATGGACTACAAGAGCATAGTCGTGGATAATTTTCTCCTGCTTCTGGGGCTGACCAGCGTGAACCTGCTGCTTCCGTTTCTGCTCATGGGGCTGATCAACCGCTCTTTCACGCAGCGCATTCTGGAACTGGACAGCGTGTTCCGGGACGTGGACGTAAACGAGCTGAAAAGCCTTCCTCAGGTGAAGGGAAAGGACGAGATCGGCGCCCTGATGGCCAGCTACAACCGGATGGCCGGGCGGATGAACGAGCTGATCCAGACCGTGTACAAAAACCGGCTCAAGAGCCAGGAGATCGACATTGCCAGGCAGAAGGCGGAGCTATTGGCCTTAAACAGCCAGATCAACCCGCATTTCCTGTTCAACGCCCTGGAGAGCATCCGGATGCACAGCGTGCTCAAGCATGAATTTGAGACGGCGGATATGGTGCAGAAGCTGGCGCTGGTGGAGCGGCAGAATGTGGACTGGGGAAACGACTATGTGCGCATCCTGGACGAGGTAAAGATCATAGAAGCCTATCTGGAATTACAGAAATACCGCTTCGGGGCGAAGCTGACCTACGAGATCATTGTGGACGAGGAGTGCAACGCCTACCGGATCCCGAAGCTGACGCTTGTGACCTTTGTGGAAAATGCCTGCGTCCACGGCATGGAGAGCAAGACCTCCTCCAGCTGGATCTTCCTGCGCATTTACCGGGAGAGGGAGATGCTGGTCATAGAGGTGGAGGACACCGGCAGCGGTATGCCCCAGGAACAGTGCAGGCAGTTTGTGGAAGAGATGTCCCAGGTCAGCATCGAGATGCTGAAAGAAAACCGCCATGTGGGGATGCTCAACGCGGCCCTGCGGCTGAAAATGTTTACAGACGGCGGCGTCCGTTTTGAGATGGACAGCGAGGTGGGGGCGGGCACCATGGTGACCGTGCGGATCCCCGTACAGGCGTCGGCGCCAGAGGAAGAGAAGAAGGAGTAGTGTGAAAAATAAGCTCGATAGCTTATTTTTCACACGGCAATTTGTGCCGGAGCGTCACAAATTGCTCTGATGGCAGATGAGAAATCGCATTCGCAAACTGTATTTACAGTTTTTTCTCCATCGCCCCGTCGCGAGAACGCTCCGGAATGGGGGTTAAAATGCTGAAAGTATTGCTGGTGGATGATGAACCCTTTATCCTGCAGGGCCTGTCCGTCATCATCGACTGGAAAGGCCTGGGTTTTGAGATCGCGGGGAGGGCGGCCAACGCCTTTGAAGCGCTGGAAATCCTGAAAAAGGATACGATCGACCTGGTGATCGCAGACATTAAAATGCCGGGGATGTCCGGGCTGGAGATGGCTGCGAAAGTCAGGGAAGAAAAGATCTCCGACGCCTACTTTGTGATTTTAAGCGGCTACAACGACTTCTCCAACGTCCGGGCCGCGCTGCAGAACGAGTGCCTGGATTTTCTGGTAAAGCCCGTGGAGAAAAGCGAATTGCTGGCGGTGTTGGACAAGGTGCAGAAGCTCCATGAGATCGACTGCCGGGTGCGCCGGGAGAGTTCCAGGATGGAGCGGGAGGTGTTTGCCAAGAACATGATTCCCATCTGTTACGGCAGGCACAGGCCGGACAACATAGCGTATGTGCGGCGGTATCTGCCGCCGGAGGGAGGCTTCCGCTATATCAACGCGGAGCTCGACCTGGCCGGAGAGGGCATGGAGAATCTGGACACGGAAGAAAAACGCCGCCTGCAGAGGGAACTGTATCAAAAGTGTATGCTCCTTTTCCCGGGGCGGGAATATCTCTGTATGCTGGACGTCTCCGACTGGGAGGAGAGCTATGACGTGGGGATGATCTACCCGGAGGCCGCCTTTGAGGGAGAGGACGGCCAGGGGGGGCAGAATGGGTTCCGGGACATCCAGCGCAAGCTGATTTCCCTGGTGGAGTTTCCGATCCATGTCATCGCCGGAAGCCGGGTGGAGCGGCTGGAGGAACTGCCGGATTCCTGCAGATCCGTGCTGATGGCCCAGTCCTTCCGGAATTTCGACTGGCGGGAGGGGCAGAATAAAAATTTGTCGGATCTTCTGATGGACAGACAGCTGATCGATACCCTGATCCGCGCCGTCAAGGTAAACGACAAGGAGGGGATCCGCACTGCCTGCAGCGCTGTCTTTGCAGAGCTCAAAAAGGGCGACAGGGACGTTTACATGATCGATATGCTGGTGAACCATCTGATGTATGAGTTCCTGCATATGGCCATGGAGCAGGACGAAAAGGTAGACCAGAAGGAGGTTCTGCACTTTATCAACGAGAGCGTCTTTGAGCGCATCGGGGAGGGCGGTGTGGAGAGCATGACAGACCTCCTCCTGGAGTACGGGGATTACCTTGCGCAGCTGCGCTCCAACCAGACCAGGGGCGTGCTGGGGTTAGTGGAGACGCAGATGCGGGAAAACTACCGGGAAAACCTGACGCTGAAAGACATGGGGAAAACCTATTACGTCAACGCGGCGTATCTGGGGCAGATGTTCAAAAAGCAGTACGGGGAATCCTTTAAGGATTACTTAAACAGGATCCGCATCGACGCGGCTGTGGAGCTTCTGCTCAATTCCGACAAAAAGATCTATGAGATCGCAGAGGAGGTGGGATACCGGGATCTGGACTATTTCATCAACAAATTCATCGCCCTCAAGGGCTGTACCCCGGCAAAATTCCGCAAGCAGGCAACGTAGCAGGGCAACTGCAATTTGTCGGGTCTTTTTCTATCCTTTGTCGGGTTTAAAAAAATTTCCACTCCGAATAAAATAGAATTAACGGTAACACAGACTGTATCAGCAGTCAAATCAAAAAGGAGGACATAGGATGAAAAAGAGATTGGCAGCAACCTTGCTTGCTTCCGCTATGGTCACGTCGGTTCTCTCCGGCTGCGGAAACAAAACGGACGGTGGGACGACGGAATTTTCCATGTTTATCACCATGCCCGGCTCCGAGATCAACAGCGACAATGAGATCGCCGATATGATCGCAGAGAAATGGGGCGTTAAGATCAAGGAGACCTGGCTGACCGGCCAGACCGCTTCCGAGGCGACCGGAACATTGATCGCCAGCGGGGAATATCCCGATTACATTGACAGCGACGATATGTCCCTTCTGGTAGACGCGGGAGCGCTGATTCCCCTGGACGATTACATCGACCAGTATCCCGAGTTTAAGGAGACCTGGTTTACGGAGGACGAGTGGGAGAAGTTCCGCCAGCCCGACGGACATATCTACTGGATCAATCCCTTCGGAAATACCATGGGCGAGAGCACCGCTACCACCCACAACGACGAGGCCTTCTGGATCCAGGTGAGAGTGCTGGAGTGGGCGGGCTATCCCGATATCCAGACGCTGGATGAGTACTTTAAGCTGTTGGAGGACTATGTGGCGGCCAACCCCACCATGGAAGACGGCACGCCCAATATGCCTTACACCATACTCTGCGAGGACTGGAGATACTTCTGTCTGGAGAATGCAGGGCAGTTCCTGGCAGGCTATCCCAACGATGGTTCCGTTATCGTGAACAAGGCCAACATGACCATCGAGGACTACAACACCTCTGAGGACACTAAGCTTTACCTGAAAAAGCTCAACGAGGAGTTCAACAAGGGCATGATCGACCCCGAGTTTGCAACCCAGACCTATGACGAGTACATTTCTAAGCTGTCCACAGGCCGTGTGCTGGGCATGGTGGATCAGTGGTGGGATTTCGCCTATACGGTAAACGATGTGTTCAAGCAGCAGGGGCTGGATAAGGTCGGCTGCAACTATGTGCCTCTTGGACTGACCACCAAGACTGGCATGGAGAACAGATGGCATACCTACGACGACACGGTAAACCAGGCTTCTGGCGTGGCAATCACTGTTGACTGCAAGGATCCCGACAAGGCGTTCAAATTCCTGGTGGACTGCGCAATGGATCAGGAGCTTCACGATCTGAGATTCTGGGGCGTAAAGGGCGTTGACTACGATGTAGACGAAAACGGCCTGTATTACAGGACAGACGAGCAGAGGATGAACTGGGCGGACACTTCCTACCAGGCTTCCCACCGTTGCCAGTACTCCTATATGCCTCAGTGGGGCGGCACCAGCCGTGACGGCATCAATGCCAACAAGCCCGAGGAGCAGCCTTCCGAGTTCCAGTTAGATATGGCGGAGCCTTTGAAGAACTGCTTTGCAGCCTATGATTGCGACACATATCCCGATATGATCGGATCTGTTGTAGAGACCAACGGCCCCTGGTTCCCGATGTACAGCTATTCCAACAACTTTACCACCGATACGCCGGGCGGCGTCGCATGGACGAAGATGGGCGAGGTGAAGCATGAGTGGCTGCCCAAGGTGGTCATGGCGGCTGATTTCGACGCTACATGGGACGAATACATGGCAAAATACAACGACTGCAAGCCGGAGGACTTCCTCGGAGAGATGCAGGCGATTCTGGATACCTTTAAGTAGAATCAAAAACACGGACCTTTTTGTCCGGGGATAATCAATCGTATGACAGAGGCAGCAATATGGGTTTAGAGATGAATACCGTTGCTGCCTTTGTCTGTCAGATAGGGGTGAGGCTATGGCTCGGGAAAAGACAGCAGTAAGAGACAAAAAAATCACATGGAAGGAGATCAAGAGGCAAAAGTTTCTGTTGATCGTCGCTTTCTTTGTCACGGTATACGGTTTCATTTTTTACTATTGGCCATTGACAGGCTGGCTCATGGCGTTTCAGGATTATAAGCCCGCAAAGGGGCTTCTGCACTCTCAGTTCGTGGGCCTGGAAAAATTCCGATTCCTGTTTGGAGACCCGGAATTTCTGCGGGTCATCCGCAATACCTTCTGTATGGGCGTACTGAATCTGGTGACCACGACGGTGATGGCGATTCTGTTCGCCGTGCTGTTGAATGAGATCCGCTCTTCCATCGCGAAAAAGACGGTGCAGACCATCTCTTATCTGCCCCATTTCCTCTCCTGGATCATCGTGACAGGCATCCTCCACGACGCCCTCTCCAGCACAGGTATCATCAACGACGTGCTGCTGCGGCTTGGCATCATTGACCAGAGCATCAATTTCTTTGCGCATCCCAAGTACTTCTGGCCCATTGTGGCATTCGCCAACTGCTGGAAGGAGACGGGGTGGAACGCGATCATCTACCTTGCGGCCATCACGGCCATAGACCCCAGCCTGTATGAGGCGGCTTCCATAGACGGCGCCAACAGGCTGCAGAAAATCCGCTATATCACTCTGCCGGGCATCAAGCCCACCATCATGATCCTGCTTCTGATGAACATCGGAAATGTGCTGAACGCGGGCTTCGAGGTGCAGTATCTGCTGGGCAACGGCCTGGTGCAGAGCGTGTCCCGGACCATTGACATCTACGTCTTAAACTGGGGCATCAGCCAGAACGACTTCTCGTTAGGTACTGCTGCGGGCATCTTTAAGAGCGCAGTCAGCATCGCCCTGATTGTGATCTGTAACCAGGTGGCGAAGCGGGCCGGCGAAGAGCGGCTGTTTTAAGGGGGTGGACGAAGATGAAGAAAAACAAAGTAAAAACCACGGTGGGCAGCAAGATCTTCACGGTACTCAATTCCCTGTTTATGATTTCCTTTGTGCTCATCACGCTCTACCCGGTTTTAAATACGGTTGCCATCTCCTTTAACGACGGCATCGACGCCGTCCGCGGGGGAATTTACTTATGGCCCAGGAAATTTGTGCTCAAGAATTACCAGACAGTGCTGGCTATGGAGAACCTCATCATCGGCGCAAGGATAACGATTGCAAGGACGGTGATCGGGACGCTCTCCTCGGTGGCAGTAAACGCGCTGCTGGCCTATGTGGTCAGCAGGAAACGGTTTTTGTTCAAATCCCAGCTCTCCCTGTTCTGGGTCATCACCATGTACGTCAACGGCGGCCTGATCCCGGTCTTTCTGCTGTATCGGAACCTGCATCTGACGGGCACGTTCTGGGTGTATGTGGTGCCCGGCATGGTGAGCGCGTGGAATATGCTGGTGCTTCGCACCTATATGCTGGGGCTGCCGGACAGCCTGGAGGAATCCGCACAGCTGGACGGGGCGGGCTATATGACGATCTTTCTGCGGATCATCTCCCCTCTGTGCAAGCCTGTGTATGCCACCATCGTTCTGTTTGTGGCGGTGGGACAGTGGAACTCCTGGTTTGACGCAATGCTGTACAACCGGATGAAAACGGAGTATACTACCTTGCAGTATGAGCTGATGAAACTTTTGTCTTCTGTGATGCAGCAGAGCGGAAGCGCCGCCGCAGCCAGCGAGCGGGGAAGCGCCGCAGCGGCGATCACACCGCTGTCCATCCGGTCTGCTGCCACGGTAGTGACCATGCTGCCGATCATCTGTCTGTATCCTTTCTTACAGCGGTACTTTGTGACAGGGCTTACCATCGGCGGCGTGAAAGAATGACGTGAAGAGACAGGAGGACAGGTTAGGAAATGTGGGACAGACAGGAAGCGGCCAGAAAAGCGAAAGAGCTGGTGGCCCAGATGACGCTGGAGGAGAAAGCGGCCCAGCTGAAATATGACGCCCCGGCGATTCCGCGGCTGAACGTACCGGCTTACAACTGGTGGAATGAGGCCCTGCACGGCGTGGCCAGGGCGGGGGTAGCCACCATGTTCCCCCAGGCCATCGCCATGGCGGCCACCTTTGACCCGGAGCTGGCCGCCGCCGAGGGCAGGGTGATTGCGGACGAGGGAAGGGCAAAATACAACGAGCACAGCAGGCTGGGAGACCGGGATATCTACAAAGGCCTGACGTATTGGGCCCCCAATGTGAATATTTTCCGGGATCCCAGGTGGGGCAGGGGGCATGAGACCTTTGGCGAAGATCCTTATCTGACCGGGGAGATGGGCGCCGCTTTTGTAAAGGGGCTGCAGGGACAGGGGAAGTATATGGAGGCCGCTGCCTGCGCCAAGCACTTTGCGGTTCATTCCGGCCCGGAGGGACTGCGGCATCAGTTTGACGCGAAGGTGTCCCCCAAAGACCTGCGGGAGACGTATCTTCCCGCCTTTGAGAAACTGGTGGAGGATGCCCAGGTGGAGGCGGTTATGGGCGCTTACAACCGCACGAACGGCGAGCCCTGCTGCGGCAGCAAGACGCTGATCGCGGACATCCTGCGGGGCGAGTGGCATTTCCAGGGCCATTTCGTCTCCGACTGCTGGGCCATCCGGGATTTCCACACCCAGCACATGGTGACGGACACGCCGGAGGAATCGGCGGCCATGGCGCTGCGGGCAGGGTGCGACGTAAACTGCGGGAGCACTTATCTGCACCTGCTAAAGGCTTATGAGCAGGGGCTTGTCACGGAAGAAGAAATCACCCAGGCGGCGGAGCGCCTGTTTACCACCCGGTTCCTGCTGGGGCTTTTCGACGAGACGGAGTACGACAGCCTGGGGCTTGAAACGGTGGAGTGCAGCAGGCATCTGGAACTGGCAGACCGGGCTACGGCGGAATCTGTGGTGATGCTCAAAAACGACGGCATTTTGCCGCTGCAGAGAGAAAAGCTGACGGCCATCGGCGTGGTAGGCCCCAATGCCAACAGCCGGGCGGCGCTGATCGGGAATTATCACGGCACATCCTCCCGCTATATCACCGTGCTGGAAGGGATCCAGGACGCGGTGGGAGACGGGGTGCGGGTGTATCATTCCGAGGGCTGCCACCTGTTCCGGGACAGGATAGAGAGCGTAGCCGTCCCGTCAGACAGGCTCAGCGAGGCCCGTTCCGTTGCAGCCCACAGCGATGTGGTGGTGGTCTGCCTGGGACTGGACGAGACGCTGGAAGGGGAGGAAGGGGATACCGGAAACAGCTATGCCTCCGGCGACAAGACAGACCTGTCCTTTCCAGAGCCCCAGAGGCTTCTCCTGGAAGCCATGGCGCAGACCGGGAAACCCCTGATCCTTATCAACATGACGGGAAGCGCCATGGATCTGCGCTTTGCCCAGGAGCATTGCAGCGCGATCCTGCAGGCCTGGTATCCGGGCAGCAGGGGCGGACGGGTCATCGCGGATCTTCTGTTCGGGAAGCTGTCCCCCTCGGGCAAGCTCCCTGTGACGTTTTATCAGGATACGGCGCAGCTGCCGGACTTTGAAGATTATTCCATGCAGGGACGCACTTACCGCTATTTCCAGGGCGAACCCCTCTATCCCTTTGGATACGGGCTTACTTACGGCGACGTAGAGCTGGAAGGGGTATCCTGTGCGGGGACGGAGGCCGTTTCAGGCAGCCGTGTCAGAATATCCGGCCCGGAGGAGCTTATTCTGAAGGCCCGGGTGGCCAATCACAGCGACAGGGCGGTGGAGGAAGTGCTCCAGGTGTATCTGCGGGCGGATTCCCCTCATGCCGTTCCAAACGGCAGGCTCTGCGGGTTTGCCAGGACGGCGCTGGGGCCCGGGGAGAGACGGACGGTGGAGATTCCCCTGGACAGGGACAGCCTTGCAGTGATCGACCAGGCGGGAGAGAAGGTCGTAGACGCCTCCTCCTTCGCCGTCAGCGTAGGGTTCGGCCAGCCCGACCAGCGCACCCGGGAACTGACCGGGAAACAATGTCTGCAATTTACGGTAGACCTCTATCGTTAGGAAAAGGAGAAGGCGATGTCTGTTTATGCGTTGAATCCCATATTGCCCGGTTTTTATCCGGATCCTTCCATCTGTGCGGTGGGAGAAGATTTTTACCTGGTCAATTCCACTTTTTCTTACTTTCCAGGCCTGCCCGTGATGCACAGCAGGGATCTGGCCCATTGGGAGCAGATCGGGAATGTGATGGAGCGGGAGAGCCAGATGTGCCTGGCGGGCTGTGGGCATTCCCAGGGCCTGTTCGCTCCCACCATCCGTTATCACCAGGGCGTTTTTTACGTCGTCTGCACCAATGTCTCCCATGGGGGAAACTTTGTGGTGACGGCGAAAGATCCGGCGGGGCCCTGGTCGGATCCCCATTTTCTGGAGGGAGCGGACGGCATCGATCCCAGCCTGTTTTTTGACGACGACGGCAGATGCTATTATATCGGCACTCATCCCAATCCCCAGGGCTGCCGGTACGACGGGGACTATTATATCTGGATCCAGGAGCTGGATCTTGAGCGGTTTGTGCTGACAGGGGAGCCCCGCAATGTGTGGAACGGGGCCATGCGGGATATTGTCTGGCCGGAAGGCCCCCACCTTTACAAAAAGGACGGCTGGTACTATCTCATGAACGCGGAGGGAGGCACGGGGCCGGAGCACGCGGTCACCGTGTGCCGCAGCAGAAACCTGTACGGGCCCTATGAGAACAATTTCTGCAACCCCATTCTGACTCACAGGCATCTGGGGCAGGAGTATCCCATCAAGTATGTGGGGCACGCTGACTTAGTGGAGACGTCCGGGGGAGAATGGTATATGGTGATGCTGGCCGTCAGACCACTGGAGGGCTATACGACCATGGGCCGGGAGACCTTTTTAGCCAAGGTGGTCTGGGAGAAGGGCTGGCCGGTGGTCAATCCGGGCGTGGGGATGCTGACTGACCAGGTACAGATTGATCTGCCGGAGTGGAAGGGAAATCAGGCGCAGTCTGGGGACGTGTGGGAGGCCTATGACTTTGGCCGGATGGACGCCCTGCCGCCCTCTTTTCTATCCCTGCGCCTTCCGCCTGAGCGGCTCTGCCGCCTGGAGAAAGGCAGGGGGCTGGGGCTGGCCTTCGGCTCTGGAACGTTAAAAGAACAGGGAAGTCCTTCTTACCTTGCACTCCGCCAGAGAAGCCACCGTTTCCAGGCGCTGGCGGTGTTACAGACAAAAGAGCTGACAGAGGGGCGCAGGGCCGGGCTTGCACTGGTGCAGAGCAACGCCTACCACCTGCGTCTGGAGATCGGGGAGCAGGGAGAAACGGCGGAGGTGATCCTGTGCACAGGCGGCCAGGATGTGTCCGCAGGGAAAAAGAAGCTGGCTGGATCCGAGTCTTCCGGCGGGCGGATAGAGCTTTGCCTGAAGGTGGACGGCCTGAAGGCGGGGGTCTTCGTCCGCTTCCCCAAAGGGAAGGACTGGGTACCTTTGGCAGAAGGGCTGGACATCCGGCAGCTTTCCACGGAGACAGCGGGGGGATTCGTCGGCTGCAGCGTGGGGATGTACGCCGTGTCGGATCAGCCTTCCCAGGATCAGTGGGCATGGTTTGAGACGTTTGAGACAGCCGGTCTGTGAGCTTACCCGGGAGGCGATTTTTTCCGAACGGAAAATAGTTGGGCGCAAAGGCGTGATTTATCTTGACAAACCCGGGGCAGTTACACTAAAATTTCAGTAAATGAAGTCCTTATGGAAAGAGTCTGGAACCTGCCCCGAAGTCCCGTGCGAGGCGGCGTGAGCCGAAAAGCACGGCGCAGGCCGGCGTGATCGGCAAAACGTCGGGCGCAGGAGCGCCAAGCGGGGTGGTACCGCCGATATTCCGGTCCTTTTTGGGGCCGGAGTCGGCGTTTTTTTATGCAGCAACCGATAGATGCCGGCAAACGCGGCGGAATGGGAGGAAACATGGCAGACAAGAAAATGGTGGAAGAGATCACGTCCATGGATGTGGATTTTGCGCAGTGGTACACGGACGTGGTGAAAAAAGCGGAGCTGATCGATTATACCTCCGTGAAGGGATGTATGGTCATCAAGCCCGCAGGGTATGCGATCTGGGAGCTGATCCAGAGACAGCTGGACGAGCGCTTTAAGGAGGCGGGGGTGGAGAACGTGTATCTGCCCATGTTTATCCCGGAGTCGCTGCTCCAGAAGGAGAAAGACCATGTGGAAGGCTTTGCGCCGGAAGTGGCCTGGGTCACCCATGGAGGCCTGCAGCCTCTGCAGGAGCGGCTCTGTGTGCGCCCTACCTCCGAGACGCTGTTCTGCGATTTTTATAAAAACGATATCCACTCCTACCGCGATCTGCCCAGGGTGTACAACCAGTGGTGCTCTGTGGTGCGCTGGGAGAAGGAGACAAGGCCCTTCCTGCGTTCCAGGGAGTTTCTGTGGCAGGAAGGCCACACCGCCCACGCCACGGAGGAGGAGGCGCAGCAGCGCACCATCCAGATGCTGAATTTGTACGCGCAGTTTTGCGAGGAGGTGCTGGCCATCCCGGTGATCAAGGGGCAGAAGACGGACAAGGAGAAATTCGCAGGCGCCGTCGCCACCTATACCATCGAGGCGCTGATGCACGACGGGAAAGCGCTGCAGTCCGGCACCAGCCATAACTTTGGCGACGGCTTTGCCAGGGCGTTCGGCATCCAGTTTGCAGACAAGGACAATTCTTTAAAATATGTGCATCAGACATCCTGGGGGATGTCCACCCGCCTGATCGGAGCCATCATCATGGCACACGGAGACAACGAGGGCCTGGTGCTGCCGCCGAAGGTGGCGCCGATACAGGTCTGCGTGATCCCCATCCAGCAGAAAAAGGAAGGCGTGCTGGAGAAAGCCTATGAACTGAGAGATCGGCTGAAAAAGACCTGCCGTGTCAAGGTGGACGATACCGACAAGAGTCCGGGGTGGAAGTTTGCAGAGGCGGAGATGCGGGGATACCCCATCCGCGTAGAGATCGGCCCCAAGGATCTGGAGGCCGGGAAATGCGTGCTCTGCCGCAGGGACACCCGGGAGAAGACGGAAGTCTCCCTGGAGAAGCTGGAGGAGAGCGTAGCGCAGCTTCTTGACACCATCCAGAAGGAGATGCTGGAGCGTGCCAGGGCCCATCGGGAAGCGCACACCTATACGGCGGAGAGCATGAAAGAGCTGGAAGAGATCTTTTCCGGGGGCAGCGGGTTCGTGAAAGCCATGTGGTGCGGCAGCCAGGACTGTGAGGACGCCATCAAGGAAAAGTTAAGCGTCACCAGCCGGTGTATCCCCTTCGAGCAGGAAAAGCTGTCGGATGTGTGTGTGTGCTGCGGCAAGCCTGCCAAGAAGATGGTGTACTGGGGGAAAGCTTACTAAGCAGCAAGGCCGCAGGCGGCTGTCAGGAGGGGTGTATGCGGAACGAGGTTTTTGAGATAAAGGCGGCTGGCTCCCTGCCGGAAGCCAGGCTGATCACATATCTGCAGGACTATTATGAGGAGATCGGGATCAAAGAGAGGCCTCTCGTATTGATCTGCCCCGGCGGGGGGTATGGCTACACCTCCGCCCGGGAAGGGGAAGCCTTTGCCATGCAGTTTCTGGCTATGGGGTATCACGCGGCGGTGTTAAAGTATTCCTGTGCGCCGGCGGTGTTCCCCACGGCGCTGACGGAGCTTGCCCTGGCCATGCGGCTGATCCGGGAAAACGCGCAGGACTGGAACGTGGCGGCGGACAAGATCCTGGTGCTGGGCTGCTCGGCAGGGGGTCATCTGGCGGCCAGCCTGGGCACGCTCTGGGACGAGGATTTCCTTGCCCGGGAGTTGGGCCTGGGAGCTTTGGAACACGAAAAGATCCGTCCGGACGGGCTGATTCTCTGCTATCCCGTCATCACCGCCGGGGAATTTGCCCACCGGGGTTCTTTCCAGAATCTGCTGGGAGAGCGCGAGAAGGAGCTGGCGCCGCTTCTCTCCCTGGAGACGCGGGTCACGCAGAAGGTGCCCCCGGTATTTCTCTGGCACACATACACGGATGCTTCCGTGCCTGTGGAAAATTCCCTCCTGTTTTTGAACGCCCTGCGCAAGGCCGGTGTGTCTGCGGAATTTCATATGTATTCTTGCGGCGGCCATGGGCTTGGGCTGGCAAACCGGCTGACCCAGACGGCGGACGGTTCTGCCATCCAGAAGGAGTGCGCATCCTGGATTTCTCTTGTGCACACCTGGATAGAAAGCCGCTATGAGGAAAATTTATGAATTACGTTGTCATGGATCTGGAGTGGAACCAGAGCACAAACGGCCAGGACGAGGCGCCGGGGCTGCCCTTTGAGATCATCGAGATCGGCGCCATCAAGCTGAACCAGAAGGGCGTGATGGTCAGCGAATTCAACCGGCTGGTCAAACCCGCGGTATACCATGAGATGCACCAGATCACCAGCCGTCTGATCCATCTGCAGATGCAGGAATTGCAGCGGGGCGACCCCTTCCCGGAGGTCATGGACAGCTTTCTGGAGTGGTGCGGGGAGCAGGAATATCTCTTTTGTACCTGGGGAAGTTCCGATCTGACGGAATTGCAGCGCAATATGCGCCATTATAATATGACACCTCTGTCGGAAGGCCCGCTGGCCTTTCTGGATGTGCAGAAGCTGTTCAGCCTTGCCTTCGAAGACGGGAAATCCAGGCGCTCCCTGGAGACTGCCGTGGATTTTTTGAAGATGGAGAAGGATATCCCTTTCCACCGGGCGTTTGGGGACGCCTATTACACGGCGAAGCTGCTGACCCATATCCTCTGTGAAAAACCGGAGGTGCTGGACAAGATCTCTTTTGACGTGTTCCGGCCCCCTGTCAGCCGGGAGCGGGAGGTCAAGGTACAGTTTGACCACTATTTCAAATACATCAGCAGGGAATTTGCGGACAAGGCGGAGGCCCTGGCGGACAGGGAGGTCATGTCCAGCAAATGTTATCTGTGCCATCGGAATTTAAAGAAAAAGCTGAAATGGTTTACCTTGAACGGGAAGCATTATTACTGTGCGGCCTACTGTGAAAAACACGGCTATTTCAAAAACAAGATACGCCTCAGAAGGTCGGAGGCGGGGAAAGTATTCGTGGTAAAGACCACCCGCCCGATCACCCCGGAGGAAATGCAGGCGCTGAAAGCGCGGAGCGAACACGCCAGGGAAATGCACAGGCGGCGCAATCGGAACCACAAAAAGAAGAAGGACTTTGACTAAAAATCAAAGTCCTTAAATTTATTTGACCGGGATGCATTTCTCCGGCGCTGCCTGTTGCTGCGCCGCCATGCCCTCCGGCTGTTTGGGCGGGAAAACTGATAATTTTTTAAAAAGGCCCTGGCTAAGAAGCCCACAAAGAGGAGTACAGCCACCGCCGCCATGCCCAGAAGCACTCTGACGACGTTGATATAGATCACAGGGCGGGGGGCGGTTTCCTGCTCGTCTGCCCCACCGCTTCCGGCAGGGCTGGACACGGAATCCTGCGTCTGGGGTGCGGAAAAATTGACCCGCACAGAGCCAAGGGGTACGCCGTGATAGGAGTAGTTGATGACAGCCGCCTGGCCCTCGTCTGCCGTGTCGTAAGAGACGGCGGACTCTAACTCTTCAAAGGAGGCAGTCCGTGGCAGGACGACGTAGTCGTCGCGATCCAGCGACAGGATGGGATCGGAACTGCCAAAGATATCCCTGCCGCTGTAAAAGGGCCCTGTGTCTGTGATGTTGTATTTTGAGTCTGTCTGGGAGACGTTTACCTTTTCAAAATTGTTGAAGCCATAGTCAAAGAGCGCAATGGTGTCCTTGTATTGATAAGGGGCTTCGTCGTGCATCACCACGCAGACCAGCCTCATGCCGTCCCGCTCTGCGGCGGACACCAGGCAGCTTCTGGCGGCGTTGGTGTAGCCGGTCTTACAGCCCACCAGGCCCTCGTAGGCATACTCCCCGCCGGGGATGATCTGCATGGAGTTGTTTTCTATGATATGGTCCGGCTGCAGATCGGAAGGCGGGATGTCCAGCCGTTTTGTCAGCGTGATCTTGCACAGCAGCTCGTTGGCGAAAAACGCCCTGCCGATCTGGGCCAGGTCGTAGGCAGTGGTGTAGTGGTTTTCGTCCGGCAGGCCGTTGGGATTGACAAAATGGGAATTGAGACAGCCCAGCTCTTTGGCCCGGTCGTTCATGATCTGGGCGAAATCGCGCCAGCTGCCGTCTGCGATGTAGGCGGCCAGGGAAAAGGCGGCCTCGTTGGCAGAGCGGATCAGGATAGCGCTCAGGCATTGCTCCATGGTAAGGGCCTCTCCGGCGTCCAGCGCAATGTGGTTGGAGTCCCGGGGGGTGTCGGAGACGGCCTCCTGGGTGATGGGCACGATCTCATCCATGGAACAGCGCTCCGCCGCAATGAGGGTGCTTAAGATCTTCGTGGTGCTGGCAGGGTATTGCTTCTGATGGATGTTCTTGGCGTAGAGGATGGCGCCGGTCTCTGCCTCCATGAGGATGGCGGACTCCGCCCCTACCGTCGGCCCTGCGGGCCAGTTGGGCACCTGGTTGGACTGGATCTCCATGGCACGCTGAAGGGCGAGACGTTCTTCCGCCTCCGTGGGCGCACCCGCCAGGGCGGAAGCGCTCCGGGCAAAAATAAGTCCGCCTGCGCACAGCAGGGAAAGCAGCCTGCGGCAGCCCGTATGTAGAAGGCGGTGTTTTGTTTTCCTTTTTTGATCTGTTTTTTGCATCATGATTCCTCTTAATCTGCCGCCGCAGCGTCTGGGACAGGGAAAGCTTTGTGCGGCGGCATGAGCCCTGTGTAGATAGTATACACCATTTTTGGACGAAACCATAGAATTATTTGCAGAGAAAAATACGGGAAAACCCTGGTTGACAATCGCCGGGAGATACAGTAAATTGAAAGAAGAATGTCGGTTGTCCCGATCCGGGGGACGGCAGAAAAGAGGAACCATGAGACTGCGCAACATTACCGGCTCCAGGGAAGTGATCGCGGAAAGCCCCTATGTGGTGCAGGAGGCCCGCCAGCCCCTCTGTCCCGGAACCTGGAAAGAAATCTTTGAAAACAGCCATCCCCTTTACATCGAAATCGGAATGGGGAAAGGGAAATTCATACATACTATGGCTAAGACCTATCCCGGGATCAATTTTGTGGGCATTGAAAAATATTCCAGCGTGCTGCTGAGGGCTGTGCAGAAGATGGAACAGGAGGAACTGCCCAACTTAAAGTTCCTGCGGATGGACGCAGAGAATATCACGTCGGTGTTCGGCTGCGGCGAAGTGGATCGGATTTACTTAAATTTCTCCGATCCCTGGCCAAAGGACAGGCACGCCAGGAGGAGGCTTCCGTCCAGGGAGTTTCTGGCCCGCTATGAGCAGATCCTGAAAAAGGGAGGCAGGCTGGAATTTAAGACGGACAACAGGGCGCTGTTTGACTTTGCGGTGGAGGAGCTTGGGCCCGCGGGATGGCAGGCGCAGGTCGTCACCTACGATCTGCACAGGGATCCGGAGCTGATGCGGGAAAATGTCATGACGGAATACGAGGAAAAATTTTCCGCCATGGGGAACCCCATCTGTAAATATGTGATCACAAAATGCGGGGCATGACCGTAAATATCCCCATTTGCGGGAAAATAAAACGTATGCGTGGAAAGACGCGGAAAGGATGGCAAGATGGAATACAAATTTACTTCGGAAAATTTTGAGGCGGAGGTACTGCAGTCGGAGCTTCCCGTGCTGGTAGATTTTTACGCAGACTGGTGCGGGCCCTGCAAGATGATGGCGCCGGTGGTGGAAAAGCTGGCGGAGGAATATGAGGGCAGGCTCAAGGTGGGGAAGCTGAACATTGACGAGAATATGCAGATCGCCCAGCAGTACAGGGTGGTCAGCATCCCGACTTTCCTGATCTTCAAGGGCGGAAAGGTGGAGGCCAACTATCTGGGGGCCATGTCCGCATCGGAGCTGAAGGACAAGGTGGAGCAGGCGCTGGGATAAGGAAATGAGCAGGGAAATTCTGGAATACGAAGGAAAGAGAACGCTTGGAAGCGTGGCAGGGGCGTTTCTGTACGCCGCAGGCATCAATCTGTTTGTGGTGCCTGCGGGGCTGTACACGGGCGGCGTGATGGGTATCTGTCAGGTGATCCGCACGGTGCTGGCCCAGAGCTTTGGGCTGCACTTTACCACCTTTGACATTGCCGGCGTCATTTACTATGCCGTCAACATCCCTATTTTTATCGTGGCGTTTAGGCGGCTGGGCCGCATCTTTTTCACCAAGACGCTGCTTACGGTGACGGCCATGACGCTGTTTATGTCCCTGATCCCCATTGTGCCCATCGTGGAAGACCAGATGGCGGCCTGTGTGGTAGGAGGCATCATCGCCGGGACGGGAAGCGGCATCACGCTCCGCATGGGCGCTTCCGGCGGAGGTATGGACGTGGTGGGCATCCTGCTGACCAAGTGGAAGCAGGACTTCAGCGTAGGACGGGTCAACCTCATGGTGAACCTGCTGCTCTACGGCGCCTGTCTGTTTTTGTTTGACATTGAGATCGTGGTGTTCAGCATCATCTACGCCGCTGTGTACGCCGTGGCAATGGATCGGGTGCACACCCAGAACATCAACGTGGAGGTCACCATCATCACCAAGGCGGACACCACCTCCCTGGAGCGGGAAATCTTTAACGAGCTGGGCAGGGGGATCACAAAGTGGTCGGCCCTGGGCGCGTATACTTATGAGCGCTCCCATGTGCTCTACATCATGCTCTCCAAATATGAAGTCCACCGTCTGCGGGCCATTGTCCACAAATACGACCCCGGCGCTTTTATCGTGTACAACGAAGGGGTGGCTGTATCCGGCCATTTCTTAAAAAAGCTGTGAACCAAGGGGCCGGGCCCATGCAAAGACATGGGCCCGGCCCCGGAAACTTACAGGAAATGCAGAAGCAGCAGTGCGGCGGGGGAAAGGACCGCCAGAAAAAGGAGACTGCAGGCGGTGAACGCCTTCAGATAGCTTCTCTTGGAAGCATCCGGGGCGGCGCTGTAAATCTGAAAGGAGATCACGCTGGCCAGCGAGGCCACCAGCGTTCCCAGGCCGCCGATGTTCACGCCGTACAAAAGCTCTTGTGCCTCCTGAGTAAAGCCGGACAGCAGGATGGCCGCGGGCACATTGCTGATGCACTGGCTGAGCAGGAGGCTCAAGAAAAACTCCCGCCCGCTTAACAGGGAGGCGAGCAGGGCAGAGACTGCCGGGATCCGCTCCATGTTGCCGATGAACAGGAAAAAGAAGACGAAAGTCAAAAGCAGGAAGTAATCCACTGCCCGGAAGAGCTTTTTATCCAGAAAAAACACTGCCACAATGAGCACCGCCAGCATCACGGGCCAGGAGATCAGCCGCAGGACGCAGCCCAGCGCCACCAGGAATAAGACCAGATAACAGGACAGCTTACGCCCGGAAGGAGGAATGCATTTTCCCGGCAGGCTGGCCTGTATTTTTTTGTTGGGGAGAAAGCGGATGACCGCCGCCAGCAAAATATATGACAAAAGTGTCAGCGGAAGCATCATGGCAAGAAAACGCCCAACGGGAATCGAAAATTTGGAGTACAGATACAGGTTCTGCGGGTTGCCGATGGGCGTCAGCATACTGCCCAGATTGGCCGCGATGGTCTGGAGGACGATGACAGGGATGAGCAGCCCCTTTTCCCCCGCCATGGAAAGCACCATGACGGCAAACGGGACAAAGGCGATCAACGCCACATCGTTGGTGACAAACATGGCGGAGAAAAAGCACAGCGACGCAAGCAGCAGGCAGAGCTGCCTTGTGGTGTTTACCCGGGAGAGCAGGCTGTTTCCCAAAAACTGGAACAGCCCCACGGCCTGCAGCCCTTTGACCACCAGCATCAGGCCAAAGAGCAGCGCCAGCACCCGCCAGTCCATGTATTCCAGATATTCCGCAGAGGGCGGCACGAAAAAACAGGACAGCGCCGACAAAAGGGCTGCGATGCAGAGTACCGTCTGTTTTTGAAAGAAGGACACGCACGCTTTTCTCATTTGTGCTTATCCTGCAATGCGGCCGCGATAAAGCCCTTAAACAGCGGATGAGGGCGGTTGGGGCGGGACTTTAACTCCGGGTGCCCCTGGGTGGCCACAAAGAAGGGGTGTTCCGTGATCTCGCACATCTCCACAATGCGCCCGTCCGGGGAAGTGCCGGAGAGCTTCAGCCCGTGCTGGGTCAGCACGGCGCGGTAATCGTTGTTCACCTCGTAGCGGTGGCGGTGCCTCTCGTAGATGGTCTCCTCCCCGTAGAGCGCGTATGCCCGGGAAGTCTTATCCAGTACGCAGGGATATGCGCCCAGCCGCAGGGTGCCGCCGATGTCCTCCACGCCGTTTTGATCCGGCATCAGGGCGATGACGGGGTGGGAGGTGTTGGGATCCAGCTCGATGCTGTGGGCGTCTTTGTAGCCGATGACGTTGCGGGCAAATTCCACAATGGTAAGCTGCATCCCCAGGCAGAGCCCCAGCAGGGGCTTTTTGTGGGTACGGGCGTAGGAGATAGCGGCAATTTTTCCCTCAATGCCACGGGAACCGAAGCCGCCCGGGATCAGAATCCCGTTGCAGTCCTCCAATAGAGACGCCGCGTTTTCCTCGGTTACGGTCTCCGAGTCGATCCATTTGATGTGCACGGTAGTGTGGTTGGTGATGCCGCCGTGCTTTAACGCTTCCACCACGCTGATGTAAGCGTCGTGCAGGGAGACATATTTGCCCACCAGGGCGACCTGCACTTCCTCGGTGGGATTTTTCAGATCCTCCACCATCTTTTCCCAGTCCGCAAGATCCGGCTCCGGGCAGTCCAGATGGAGACATTCGCAGGCCACCTGGGCCAGGCGTTCTTTTTCCATGGCCAGGGGCGCCTCATAGAGGTATTCCACGTCTAGATTCTGCAGTACCCGGCTGCTGGGCACATTGCAGAACAGCGCAATCTTATCTTTGAGAGACTGCTCTAAGGGATGCTCGCTGCGGCAGACGATGATGTCCGGCTGGATGCCCATGCCCTGTAAATCCTTGACGCTGGCCTGGGTGGGCTTGGTCTTGAGCTCCTGGGAGGCGCTGAGGTAAGGAATCAGCGTGACGTGGATCAGAATCGCATTGTCGCGGCCCACGTCGTGCTGGAACTGGCGGATGGATTCTAAGAAGGGCTGGCTCTCGATGTCGCCCACCGTGCCGCCTACTTCGATGATGGCGATGCGGGTCTCGGAATCCGTAAAGTTGCGGTAAAAACGGCTCTTGATCTCGTTGGTGATATGAGGGATGACCTGGACGGTGCCGCCGCCGTAATCCCCGCGGCGCTCCTTTTGCAGCACAGTCCAATACACCTTTCCAGTGGTCACGTTGGAGTTTTTGCCCAGGCTTTCGTCGATAAAGCGCTCATAGTGGCCCAGATCCAGATCCGTCTCCGCGCCGTCGTCCGTGACGAACACCTCCCCGTGCTGGATGGGGTTCATGGTGCCGGGATCGATGTTGATATAGGGGTCGAATTTCTGCATGGTGACCTTATAGCCCCTGGCCTTTAAGAGCCTGCCCAGGGAGGCGGCTGTGATTCCCTTGCCCAGGCCGGATACTACGCCTCCGGTGACAAAAACGTATTTTACTGGCATAATCTCCTCTTTTCTGCGCTGTGCGCCGTTTAGATTCAATATCGTTTCTTGGTGTTCTGAACTGGTTCGCAGGTCAGATCCACGCCGAGCTTTTTATAGATTTTCATATCTACCTCGGAGAGCATCACGGAGGTATGCACCTGGCAGCCCCGCAGATGGGGGAGCTGCTCTAAAGAGCGTCTCGCGTTGTCGTCGGTGCAGGCGGCCAGGGCCAGGGCGATGAGCACTTCGTCCGTGTGGAGCCGCGGGTTTTTCCCGCCCAGATAGCGCACCTTCAGATCCTGGATCGGCTCGATGGCCTGGGGCTTGATCAGGCGTGTGCCCTTGTCCACTCCGGCCAGGTATTTTAAGGCATTGAGCAAAAGGGCCGCAGACGCGCCCAGAAAATCCGAGGTCTTGGAGGTGATGATATGTCCGTCGGACAGCTCGATGGCCGCGGTGGGAACTCCCAGCGCCGCCGCCCGCTCTTTGGCAGCCAAAGTGACAGCTCTGTCATCTGTGGTGATCTTGGCCTGCTTCATCAGAAGCTCGATCTTGTAGACCTCGTTTTCGGAGGCCTCGTCCCGGACGACTTTGTTCAGCGCGGCATAATAGCGGCGGATGATCTCCATGCGGGAGGCCAGGCAGCAGGCTTCGTCGTCGATGATGCAGTTGCCGGCCATATTGACACCCATGTCAGTTGGAGATTTGTACGGGTTCTGCCCATAGATGCCCTCAAAGATGGCGTTGAGCACGGGGAAAATTTCAATGTCCCGGTTGTAGTTTACCGCCGTCTCCCCGTAGGCCTCCAAGTGGAAGGGGTCTATCATGTTCACGTCGTTTAAATCCGCCGTGGCCGCTTCATATGCCAGATTGATGGGATGTTTCAGCGGGAGGTTCCAGATGGGGAAGGTCTCAAACTTTGCATAACCGGCCTGGATGCCCCGGAGGTTGTCGTGATAGAGCTGGGAGAGGCAGGTGGCCATCTTCCCGCTGCCGGGCCCGGGGGCTGTGACCACTACCAGGGGCCGGGAGGTTTCTATGTAATCGTTTTTCCCATAGCCGTCTTTGCTGACAATCAACGGCACGTTGGCGGGGTATCCCTCGATGGTGTAGTGAAGGTAGACACGGATGCCCTTTTTCTCCAGCTTTGCCTTGAACTGGGCGGCGCTGCTCTGTCCGGCAAAGTGGGTGATAACCACGCTGCCCACAAACAGGCCTTTCTGCTGGAATTCGTCCTTTAGGCGCAGCACGTCCACATCGTAGGTGATGCCCAGGTCGCCCCGCACTTTGTTTTTTTCGATGTCTGCGGCGCTTATGACGATGATGATCTCCGCGCAATCGGAGAGCTGCATCAGCATCTGAAGCTTGGCGTCGGGGGCAAAACCGGGAAGCACTCTGGAAGCGTGGTAGTCGTCGAAGAGTTTGCCGCCGAATTCCAGGTAGAGCTTGTCTCCGAACTGGTTGATGCGCTCCTTGATGTGCTCAGACTGCATTTTCAGATATCTGTCGTTGTCAAATCCCGTCTTCATGCTGCTCCCCATATGGCCATCCGGCCGTTTCTTCGCCACGAATAAGGTAATTTTACCATAAATACACATAGATTGGAAAGGTCTAAATTTTATAAATCTTTAATGGTAGGACACGGTTTTTTCATAATTCTGCTATTGATTTATCTTTCTATTCTTTCTATAATAAAATGGATTTAGATTTAACGCAAACGGAAACACTGTGTTGGTAGGACAGCGTGAGAAGATATGCCGTTTTGGCGGCATGGAAGTCAGAGTGAATGGAGTTACTATGGAAAACAATCGAATGGATCAGTACGATAACGGCGGGGGACATCCAAACAACGGAGGAAGGGGAGGCGGCCCCGGAGGTTCAAACGGGGAGCCGCCCAGGCGGCCCAATGTGATGATGATGGTGCTGGCGGGCGTAAGCACCCTGCTTTTGGCATTGATGCTCTGGAATCTCCTTTTTGGGACGTCGGATGAAAACAGGGTCAGCTACAGCCGGTTTTTGCAGTATCTGGAAGAAGAACAGGTGGAAACGGCCAACCTGTTGAGCACCGGGGAGATCCAGTTTACGTTAAAGGAGGCGGAGGGGCAGACGCAGAATCCCGGCAGCAGCTACGGTTACGGCTATGGCTTCGGCTTTGGGCTCTACACCCAGGCTCTTCCCAGGGAGTACACCACGGTGCTCATGGAAGACATGGACACGCTGACGGCCAGGCTGGAGGAGCATGGCGTGGACGGCCAGAGAACTCTCTCCGATAATTCCGGTTTTTTGATCAATATCCTGGTGGGCGTAGTGCTGCCAGTGGTTCTCATGTGGATCCTTTTGGGATTTTTGTTCCGCCGGATGGGAAACGGCGGCCCCATGGGCGTGGGGAAGAGCAACGCCAAGGTATATGTGCAGAAGGAGACAGGCGTCACCTTTAAGGATGTGGCCGGGGAGGACGAGGCGAAAGAGTCCCTGGTGGAAGTGGTGGACTTTTTGCACAATCCCGGAAAATATTCAAAGATCGGTGCAAGACTGCCCAAGGGAGCGCTGCTTGTAGGCCCTCCCGGGACGGGTAAGACGCTGTTAGCCAAGGCGGTGGCGGGAGAGGCCCACGTGCCCTTTTTCTCCCTGACCGGCTCCGATTTCATCGAGCTGTATGTGGGCGTGGGCGCAAGCCGTGTCCGCGACCTGTTCAAAGAAGCCACCAAGAACGCGCCCTGCATCATCTTCATCGACGAGATCGACGCCATCGGCCGAAGCAGGGATTCCCGCTACGGCGGCGGAAACGAGGAGCGGGAGCAGACCTTAAACCAGCTTTTGTCCGAGATGGACGGCTTTGACAGTTCCAAGGGTATTTTGATTCTGGGGGCCACCAACCGGCCTGAGATCCTGGACAAAGCGCTGCTGCGTCCAGGCCGTTTCGACAGGCGGATCATCGTGGACAAACCGGATCTGAAGGGGCGTGTGGAGATTTTGAAGGTGCACGCCAAGGACGTGAGGCTGGACGAGAGCGTGGATCTGGACGCCATCGCCCTGGCCACCAGCGGCGCCGTGGGTTCTGACCTGGCAAACATGATCAACGAGGCCGCCATCAACGCGGTAAAGGAAGGCCGCTCTTATGTGAGCCAGAAGGATCTGTTCGACGCGGTGGAAGTGGTGCTGGTGGGCAAGGAGAAGAAAGACCGCATCATGAGCAAGGAGGAGAGGTGCATCGTGTCCTATCACGAGGTGGGCCACGCGCTGATCAGCGCCCTCCAGAAAAACTCGGAGCCCGTGCAGAAGATCACCATTGTTCCCAGAACCATGGGCGCTCTGGGCTATGTGATGCACGTCCCCGAGGAGGAAAAATATTTAAACACCCAGGCGGAACTCCAGGATATGCTGGTGAGCCTGGTGGGCGGCCGGGCGGCGGAGGAGATCGTATTTGACACCGTGACCACAGGCGCGGCCAACGACATCGAGAAAGCCACCGACATTGCCCGCAACATGGTCACCCGCTACGGCATGAGCAAAAAATTTGGCCTGATGGGCCTGGCAACGGTGGAGAGCCAGTATCTGGAAGGGCGCACCGCCTTAAACTGCAGCGATTCCACAGCGGCCGAGATCGACGCCGAGGTGGTGGAAATCTTAAAGGACAGCTACGACAAAGCGCTGGCCATGCTGAGAGAAAACAGAGAGCTGATGGATCGGCTGGCGGAGTACCTGATCGAAAAGGAGACCATCACCGGCAAGGAATTTATGGAGATTTTCCGCCGGGAGAAGGGCCTGCCGGAGCCGGATCCCTCCCAAAAGGACGGGGCGGCGGACGGAAAAACGCAGGAGCCCGCTGTTTGTGAGCCGCAGGCCGGGCAGGAAGCGCCCTCTGACGGGGAGGCCAAGGTGCCTTCCGACGGGGAGACAGGGGCTGTCCTGGAGCAGATAAACGGCCGGGAAGAAGCGCCCCAGGAGACCCGGACGACACAGGACGCGCAGGGGGAAAGCGCTGAAAAGGAGGCGCCCGGATCTGGCTGGGAAGGGCAGGAGGAACAGTCCCAGGACGCCCGCTCCGTAGGCAGGTTTTCGGGAGCGAAGCTGGAGGGCGGGGACGAAACACAGGGCAGGTAACCTTATGTTTGACTTTGAAGAGGAATTGAAAAAGCTCCCCAAGGAACCCGGCGTGTATATCATGCGGGATGCAAAGGAAGCGATTCTTTATGTGGGCAAGGCTGTGAACCTTCACAGCCGTGTCCGCTCTTACTTTCGGGAAAATATCGGCAGGGGGCCGGCCATCGATAAGATGGTGTCCCTGATCGCCCGCTTCGAGTACATTGTCACCGATTCGGAGCTGGAAGCCCTGGTGCTGGAAAACAACCTCATCAAGGAAAATTCTCCCAAATACAACACCCTTTTAAAAGACGACAAGACTTACCCGTATATCAAAGTGACCCTGGGGGAGGAGTATCCCAGGATCCTTTTTTCCCGCGTCATGAAAAAGGACAAGTCCAAATATTATGGCCCTTACACCAGCGCAGCGGCGGTGAAGGATACCATTGAGCTTCTCAACAAGCTCTACTGTCTGCGCACCTGTAACCGCAGCCTGCCCAGGGATATGGGGCTGGAGCGTCCCTGCTTAAACTATCACATCAAGCAATGCCTGGCGCCCTGCCAGGGATATGTGTCCAAAGAGCAGTACCGGGAGCAGGTAGACAAGGCGCTGGAATTTTTAAACGGCAACTATAACATGATTTTAAAGGAACTGGAGACCAAGATGAAATGTGCGGCGGAGGCCCTTGATTTTGAAGCCGCCGCAGGCTACCGGGATCTGTACAACAGCGTAAAAAGCGTCTCCCAGAAGCAGAAAATCACGGACAGCGACGGGGAGGACAAGGACGTGATCGCCCTGTACCGGGAGGAGACAGAGGCGGTGGTCCAGGTCTTCTTTGTGCGGGGCGGGAAACTGATCGGCAGGGAACACTATTATATGACTCATGTGTCGGAAAACGACGATAGTGTCATATTACAGGACTTTGTGAAGCAGTTTTACGCTGGGACGCCCTTTATCCCGCGGGAACTGATGCTGCAGCGGGAGATCGAGGACAGTGCGCTGATCGAAAAGTGGCTGTCGGAGCGAAAGGGCGCAAGGGTCTATCTGCGGGTGCCCAAGATCGGCGCCAAAGAGAAGCTGGTAGAGCTGGCGGCGCAGAACGCCAGGCACATTCTGGAACAGGACAGAGAGCGGCTCAAACGGGAGGAGGGCAGAACCATCGGCGCGGTCAAGGAGATTGCGGCGCTGCTTGGGCTTTCCGGCATCCAGCGCATGGAAGCCTATGACATTTCCAACATCAACGGGTTTGAGAACGTGGGTTCCATGGTGGTGTTTGAGAAGGGCAAGCCTAAGCCCAGCGACTACAGGAAGTTCCGGATCCGCACCGTGTCGGGGCCCGACGACTACGCCTGCATGAGGGAGGTGCTGACCAGACGCTTCCGCCATGGCATGGAGGAAAGCCGGGAACTGGAGGAAAAGGAGCTGGATCAGGAATATGGGAGCTTTACCCGGTTTCCCGACCTTTTGATGATGGACGGCGGCAGGGGGCAGGTGAATATCGCCCTGTCCGTGCTGGAGGAGCTGAAACTCCAGATTCCCGTCTGCGGTATGGTGAAGGACGATTTCCACCGCACCAGGGGATTGTATTTCAACAACGTGGAGGTGCCTATCGACACCCATTCCGAGGGCTTCCGGCTGATCACCAGGATCCAGGACGAGGCCCACCGATTTGCCATCGAGTACCACCGCTCCCTGCGCAGCAAGGCCCAGGTGAAGTCTGTGCTGGACGACATCCCGGGCGTGGGGCCTGCCCGGCGCAAGGCCCTGATGCGGCATTTTAAGTCGATCCAGGAGATAAAAAACGCCTCGGTGGAGGAACTGGCGTCCCTGCCGGAGGTAAACAGGCGGGCGGCTGAGGAGATTTACCAGTATTTCAGGGGGCAAAACCCGGAATAAATTTACTTTACAGAAGTCTCCGCTTGCGATAAAATCAGAGATGGAAAATCGGAGGCATTTTTTGCCGGTGATACGTGCGCCGCAGACGGCAGAATGAGAGGAAACTATGGCAAGCATCTCTTTGAAACAGCTGATCGAAAAAATGAAGCTGGAGATCCTGACGCCCGAAATTGACATGAAGGGGATCCGCATCACACAGCCGGACATCAACCGTCCCGCCCTCCAGCTGACCGGGTATTTCGAGCATTTTGAATCCACCCGGATCCAGGTGGTGGGATTTGTGGAATACACCTATCTGGAGAGCTTAAGCGACGAGCGCAAGCGTCAGGTGTACGATGAGCTGATGAGCTATAACGTTCCCGCCATCGTGTTCTGCCGGGAACTGCAGCCGGATCCCATTTTTATCGAGACGGCCATTGCCCACAAAGTGCCTGTGCTGTCCACCAAAAAAACCACCTCTGCGTTTATGGCAGAGATCATCCGCTGGCTGAATGTCAAGCTGGCTCCCTGCATCTCCGTCCACGGCGTGCTGGTGGACGTATACGGCGAAGGAGTGCTGATCACCGGGGAGAGCGGCATCGGTAAATCCGAGGCAGCCCTGGAGCTGGTCAAGAGGGGGCACCGCCTGGTGACGGACGACGTGGTGGAGCTGCGCAGGGTCAGCGACGACACGCTGGTGGGCACCGCTCCGGATGTGACAAAGCATCTGATCGAGTTGAGAGGCATCGGCATTGTGGATATCAAGGCGCTGTTCGGCGCGTCTTCCGTCAAGGATACCCAGACCGTGGATCTGGTGATCCGCCTGGAGGACTGGGACAAGGACAAGGAGTACGACAGGCTGGGGCTGGAGGAAAATTATACGGAATATCTGGGAAATAAGGTGGTCTGCCACAACATCCCCATCCGCCCAGGCCGCAACCTGGCCATCATCTGCGAGTCCGCCGCAGTCAACCACCGTCAGAAGAAGATGGGGTACAATGCGGCCCAGGAGCTCTACACCCGCGTACAGAATTCGCTGGCCAGAAAGAGGGAAGAGGAAGAGGACGAGGACTAAAGCGGAAAACGTGGTAAGCTGCCGCAAAGGGCGGCGGGTGAAGTTTGAAAGCAAACACTCAAAAAGGAGACGGCAGGGATGGGAAAAGTTGCGTTTGGTATAGACGTGGGAGGAACCACTGTAAAGCTGGGACTGTTTGACGGGACGGGATGTCTTCTGGAAAAATGGGAGATTCCCACGGTGCGGGACAACGGGGGGGAGAAGATCCTGCCCCATGTGGCGGAGAGCATCCTGGGGAAAATGCGGGAAAAGCAGATTGCAGAGGAAGACGTGGCGGGCATCGGCATCGGGGTTCCCGGCGCCGTGGACGAAGACGGAATGCTGGTGAGCGGCGCGGTGAATCTGGGCTGGAAAGCTTTTCACATACCGGAGGCCCTTGGCGCATATATTAACGTAGAGATCAAAGCGGCAAACGACGCAAACGTGGCAGCCCTCGGAGAGATGTGGAAGGGCGGCGGCGCAGGCTGTCACAGCATGGTGGCTGTGACGCTGGGAACCGGCGTGGGCGGCGGCATTATCATAAATGGAAAGATACTCACCGGAGCCACCGGGGCTGCCGGGGAGATCGGCCATATCCACATAGAGGATGAGGAGACGCAGCTCTGCGGCTGTCAGAACAGGGGATGCCTGGAGCAGTATGCCTCCGCCACGGGGATCGTGCGGCTGGCAAAGAAAAGGCTGGCCCAGGACGATACGCCCAGCCTGCTGCGGCAGGGCGAAGTCTCCGCCAAGACGGTGTTTGATGCGGTGAAGGCAGGCGACGGGGTGGCGATAGAGATTGCAGAGCGCTTTGGCGAGTATCTGGGCAAGGGGCTGGCGGCGGTGGCCTGTGTGGTAAATCCTGAGATCTTTGTCATCGGCGGCGGAGTTTCCAAGGCAGGAGAGATTTTGTTTGATTATATTGTTCCAAAGTTCCGGGAATATGCGTTTCCGGCCTGCAGAGACGCCCAGTTTGCGCTGGCTACCCTGGGGAATGACGCAGGGATCTACGGGGCGGCGGGACTGATTTTGGCGGGAGGCGCGGATGATCAGCAGAGCAGTCGTTGAGGCGATCAAAAATTTTATTCCGGAGCAGAATATATTGTTGCAGGAGCCTATGGCAGGTCACACCACATTTCGGATCGGTGGGCCTGCCGATTGCTTGCTGCAGATTGAAAATGAGGAGCAGCTAAAGAGCCTGCAGCGGTACTTAAGCCTGGTGGAAGTGCCTTATTTCATCCTGGGAAACGGGAGCAACCTTCTGGTCAGCGACATGGGCTATCCGGGCGTGGTCATACAGATCGGCCCGAAGATGAGCCGGATCCAGGTGGAGGGGTGCAGGATTACCGCCCAGGCGGGCGCGCTTTTGAGCCAGGTGGCGAAAGCGGCGCTGGAACACGGGCTGACCGGGCTGGAGTTTGCCTCCGGGATACCGGGCTCCGTAGGCGGCGGCGTGGTGATGAATGCCGGAGCCTACGGCGGGGAGTTAAGCCAGGTGGTGACCCAGGTGGACGCGGTGAGCCGGGATGGGGAGTCGCTGGAGTTTGACAGAGACGTCATGGAGTTTGGCTACCGAACCAGCGCCCTCCGGAAAAAACCGTTTACCGTCACTTCCGTGACCTTTACCCTGCAGCCCGGGCAGCAGGAGGAGATTCGCGCCAGAATGGAAGAACTGGCGGCAAGGCGCAGGGAAAAGCAGCCCCTGGAATACCCCAGCGCCGGGAGCGTCTTCAAGCGGCCGGAGGGGTACTTTGCCGGCAAGCTGATTATGGAAGCCGGAATGAGGGGGTATCAGGTCGGCGGCGCCAGGGTTTCCGACAAGCACTGCGGCTTTATCGTCAACACGGGGAAGGCAACGGCCAGCGATGTGATGGACGTCATCTGCGAGGTACAGGAGCGGGTGAAGGAATGCTTCGGAGTGGATCTGGAGAGGGAGATCGTCTACCTCTCCTGAGAGGGACAGCGCCTGCAAAAGGAAAAAGCGAGGGTTTATGAGGTTTGTAGTCGTTACGGGGATGAGCGGCGGCGGGAAGAGCACCGCTCTGAAGATGCTGGAAGATGCGGGGTTTTATTGTGTGGACAACCTTCCCATCTCTCTGGTGGAAAAATTCGTGGAACTGATCTCTATGCCAAACAGTGAGATCAGCAAGGTGGCGCTGGGGCTGGACGTGCGTTCCGACCAGTCTTTTCAGGACGCAACCAGGATCTTAGGGCAGTTGAAGCAGAGCGGGTGCACCTTTGAGATCCTGTTTATGGAAGCGGACGAGAACGTCCTGATCAAGCGCTATAAGGAGTCCAGGCGGCTCCATCCCCTGGAACCGGAAGGCCGGGTAGAGGACGGCGTGCGCAGGGAGCGGAAGGTGCTGGAGGACGTGCGCAAGATCGCAGACTATGTCATTGACACCACCCATCTTCTGACCAGGGAACTGAAGGAAGAAATGGATCGTATTTTTGTCCGGAATGAGGAATACAATAGTCTCATGGTGACCGTCATGTCCTTCGGCTTCAAGCACGGCATCCCCGTGGACGCCGATCTGGTATTTGACGTGCGGTTTCTGCCCAATCCTTTTTATATCGAGCAGCTGAAGGAAAAGACGGGAAATGACAGAGAAGTGCAGGAATATGTCATGGGGTTTGAGGAAGCGTCAGTGTTTCTCGGAAAGCTGACGGATATGCTGGACTTTCTCATCCCCAACTATGTGAAGGAGGGGAAGTACAGCCTGGTGATCGCCATCGGCTGTACCGGCGGGAAACACAGGAGCGTGACCCTGGCGGGGGAGCTCTACCGCCGCATGAAGGAGCGGAAGAACCTGGGCGTGAAGCTGTACCACCGGGATGTGAATACCCCGGGCAAATAGGAGGGCGAGAATGTCTTTTTCCGGCGAAGTGAAGGAAGAACTGGCAAAGCATATCAGCCCGGCCAGACACTGCCAGATCGCCGAGCTGGCCGCGCTCATACACTTCTGCGGCCAGTATGGGCGGGAAAAAGAAGGCAGTTATACGCTGGGGTTTCAGTCTGAAAATGAAGCCGTGGTGAGAAAAGGCTTTACATTATTGAAAAAAACATATAATATAGATGTTGGCACGGCCTTGAGCAGTCAAAAGCTGCAGGGGCTTCTCCAGAAGATCGGGAACCCTGGGGAGCCGGTAAGCAGGCTGTTGATCAAAAACACCTGCTGTAAACGGGCGTTTCTCAGGGGGGCTTTTTTAAGCGTCGGCTCCATGAGCGATCCGGCGAAGGGGTATCATCTGGAGTTTGACTGCACGGATCAGGAACAGGCAGGGCAGCTAAAAGAGGTCATCAGCTTTTTTGAAATTGAATCCAAAATTATCCTCCGCAAAAAGTACCATGTGGTATATCTGAAGGAAGGCGAGGGGATCGTGGAACTTCTGAACGTATGCGAAGCGCCGATATCGCTGATGAATCTGGAGAATCTCCGGATCCTGAAGGAGATGAGAAACTCTGTGAACCGCCGGGTCAACTGTGAGACTGCGAACATCGCCAAGACAGTGACTGCCGCTGCCAGGCAGGTGGAGGATATCAGATACTTAAAGCTGCACTACGGTTTTGAAAATCTGCCGGAAAATCTGCGGGAGATGGCCCAGATCCGTCTGGAAAACCCTGACCTGCCTTTAAAAGAACTGGGAGCGTACTTTACGCCTCCCATTGGAAAATCGGGAGTGAACCACAGGCTGCGCAAGCTGGGAGAGCTGGCGGAACAATGCAGAGGGACTGTGGATCGGTAGCGCCGTTTACAGCCGGTGCGGACAAAAGCGTGATGTCAGATAGGGAGGAGAGATTATGACAAAGAGGAACGTCCAAGTGAATCTGGAAAACGGCCTGGAGGCCAGACCTGTGGCGCTGCTGGTGCAGGAGGCCAGCAAGTATGAGAGCAGGATCTACATCCAGTCCGGCGAGAGAAAGGTCAACGCCAAGAGCATCATGGGCATGATGAGCCTGGGACTTGACAACGGAGAGCTTTTGACCATTTCAGCGGAAGGGACAGACGAACAGGCTGCCGTGGAGGGGATCGACGATTTCCTGAGCGGAAAAGCAGGATGAATTTTTGAAGCGGGAATAAGAGTGATGGGCGGAGTCAATGGGTTTCTGTTGGTTTCGCCCTTTTGACAATGGAAGAAACGCCGAGGCGGCGTGAAATTTGGTTGGTATGCGCGGGGAAACTGCGCAAGAGGTATCGGAATGGGCAAGAGACTGCTTTTCATTTACAATCCCAAGGCCGGGAAAGCGAAAATACGGAATCAGCTTGCGGACATTTTGGACGTCTTTGCAAAGGCCGGGTATGAGACGACGGTTTTTCCCACCCAGAAACGGGGAGACGCCCGGCAGATTACCATGGAGCGCTGCGGCGAGTTTGAGATGGTGGTGTGCAGCGGCGGGGACGGCACCTTGGACGAGACGGTAAACGGGATGATCGCCGGAGGCTTCAAGACGCCGCTGGGCTACATCCCGGCGGGCAGCACCAATGATTTCGGCGGCAGTCTCGGTCTGCCGAAAAACATGGCCCGGGCGGCGGAGATCATCGTGGAGGGGAAGAACTTCCCCTGCGACATCGGCGCGTTTAACGAGGACGTCTTTGTCTATGTGGCCGCTTTCGGCCTGTTTACGGAGGTCTCCTATGAGACGGAGCAGGACGTGAAAAATATGCTGGGGCATATGGCGTATGTGCTGGAGGGCGTGAAGCGGCTCTCCTCCGTCAAGTCCTTCCCCATGCGCGTGAACTGTCAGGACACGCTGATTGTGGACGATTTTATCTTCGGCATGGTGACCAATTCCGTGTCCGTGGGCGGCTTTAAGAAGATTACCGGGACGGACGTGAAGCTGGACGACGGCTTGTTTGAGGTCACCTTGATCAAAAACCCGAAAAATCCTATCGAACTGAACAATATCCTGGTCTCGCTGATGAACCATAAAGTTGACACGAGCGTCATGTATACCTTCCGCACGGACAAAATTTTCTTTGAGTCCACGGAGCCTGTGGCCTGGACGTTGGATGGGGAAAACGGCGGCGCCCACAAGAGCGTCGTCATTGAAAACATCTGTAAGGGGATCGAGATCCGGGTGAAGGGATAGGGGCGGCAGGGAAGGACGGGGGATTTTACCGTATTCCAAACCATCAGAATATATCATGAAATTTAAGGAGCATATCAGTATGGGCAAACCCACCTACCTTGATCTGCTGAGATGTAAAAATTATCGGACGCTGCTTTCCGCCAACTTCATCAACCGTCTGGGGGATGCGATAGACACGCTGGCGTTTACCTGGATTGTCTATTCCTTTACCGGGGAGGGGACATGGGCGGCCATTCTGTTTGCTGTGAATAAAATTCCTTCAGTGGCGCTATTGCCCTTTGCTGGCGCTATGGTGGAAAAGCTGAAAAAGAAAAACACCATGATGGTCTGCGACGTCATCCGATGTGTTTTGGTTCTGGCGCTGATTCTGGTGATGGGGGCGGGCAGGCTTTCGGTTCCGGCGCTGGCAGCGTTTACCTTTTTGATCTCTGTCGCGGAGGCATTCCGAATCCCTGCCAGCACCTCTTTTCTCACACAGCTTCTGAACCGGGAGATGTTGGATCGGGGAGTCATGCTGAATGTGGTGATCACTACGCTTGTGGAGATAGGAGGGGCTGCGGCGGGAGGACTTCTGATCAGCGGCTTTGGGGCACAGGCAGCCCTGGCGGCAGATGTGCTCTCTTTTGTGCTCTCTATTTTGCTGATTGCATCCATCCGCCAGGAGGAGAACATCAGTACAGACATGAAAGAAGCCAGCAGCATACAGGTGTTAAAGGACGGTCTGATCTATATTAGAAAAAATGTGATGCTCCTGTTCGTAATTGCCACTGTGGTACTGGCCAACGGGGTGATGAGTCCTATTGATTCCCTGCTTGCGGTGGTCGTGGTAGATGTGTTTCACAGGGAAGCCGGTTATCTGTCGGTGCTAAAGGTTGTCCTGTCCGTGGGGATGCTTTTGGGCGGTATTTCATATCCGGCCCTGCGGGCCAGGATCAAAGATGAAAAGTGGTATCTGGGCGCTTTCGTCTATATAGGACTCCTCTATTTCTATGTAGCAGGCTGCGGCAGCTGGCTGGGCACTTTTGGCGGAAGTCATGTGGTGATGGCGGGGCTTTACTTCCTGTACGGCATCGCCGCGTCATTTCTGGCAGCAGGCCTGGGAATCCAGCTTATGGAGAATGTACAGCAGGAGTATATGGCCCGGGTCAGCACGGTATATTCCGCCATTGCCTCGGCGGCTGTTCCTGCTGCGTCGGCTCTGGCCGGGCTGTTTTTGAAAAAATTTGCTCTGACCTCTGTTTTCTTTGGGGCGGCCTTTGTGATTCTGGGGCTGGCTGTTGTATGGGAAGTCTTAAGAGGGATTTATGTGAAAGCTCCAAGAATTGAAGCAGCAGACAGTTGAGCCTCTTTCCTGCCTGCGTTTAGCAAGGATGGCGGCTGTTGCTGAAAATATTTTCCTGCGGGCAAAATGATTGCATTCGTATGAAAGTTATGATATTTTGGAAAGTAATAAAAATACATCATATAGTTTACGACAAAAGGTACTGTGTAAATTTATTTTCATATGCTTTCAAATAGATATAGGCAAAAATTAAGTCAGTAGAGAATCTGAGCAGCCGATAAACTGCTCAGATTTTACTGTATGTAAAATTACTACAAATTATGTATCATGTGGAATAGAAAAGGCAAATAAAAGTATAGACATGAGAAAAAGTGGAAGATTTAGTTATATCTTATTTTCATTTGGCAGTGCGCCGCGCCAGACGGTGCTGATGGTAGTGGTAAAAAGTGTGCTTTCTGTTTGTCCGGCGCTGTCTGCGCTTATTCTGGCGAGTTTTGTGGACGAAATCCTCGCATTGGGAAAGTGGAAGACAATATTGTTCTGGCTGTGTCTTATGTTGGGCATGGTCGGTTTTATGAAGGTGGGAGAAACGGTAGTGTCCTATATGGAAAGAGGGATCCGTATACGGAATGAAGCAAAGTTGCGAAACTTGATCTTCCAAAAGACAGAGAGACTTTCGTTCTGCGAGGTGGAAAAGGAAGAATGGCTCGCCTTGAGAAAGAGAATTATGCGGGATGTGGAAAATCGGGCTTCAGATGGACTTATGAATCAGATTGGGCTGTCTGCTTATGGAGTGAATATCATCAGCGTGGTAGCCGTCATCTCTTTTCACGTCTGGTGGATCGGCTTTGTTACGCTGCTTGTAGTTGGAATCCTGTTCTGGGTCTCAAAATCCCTGGGCCAGCAAAATTATGAGGCGTTTGAGGAGGCGGAAGAGTACAGGAGAAGAGCGGATTACCTCCACGGCATATTGACAGACAGAGAGTATGTCCAGGAGAAGACGATTTTTACGTATAAGGAGTTTGTACAAAACAGATGGCATCAGATATTTGAAAAAGCAAGAAGAATCGAGTATTGGGCACAAGTGAAGACTTTCTTGCAGGCAGGAGGTGTGAATCTGGTTACTTCTTTTTTGACCCTGGGCATCTGTGCCATCCTGTTGTTCCCTCTGACGGGAGGAAATATTTCTGCCGGAACTTATATGGCTCTTGTGTCGGCTGCATTTTCCTTAACGGAGGGGCTGGCGTGGGGGCTTTCAGGCGCGATGCAGGATCGGGAAGAGTACAGGCTGTATGGGGCTGACCTGGAGAAATTTCTACAATGGAAGGAAACAGAGACAGAACAAAAAGAAGGACAGCCAGTTCCCACGATCAACACTCTTGAGTTTCAGAATGTGTCTTTTCGATATCCCCAGGGCAAGACGGATGTTCTGCATCGTGTAAGCTTTCGGATGGAGTGCGGGAAGCGTTATGTCCTGCTGGGGACAAATGGGGCGGGAAAGTCTACTCTTGTAAAGCTTCTGGCAGGACTATATACCAACTATGATGGGAAGATTTTGATAAACAGTACGGAACTGCGAAGCTATCCTATAGAGGAACTGCGCAGGCATATGGCGTTTGCCTTTCAAGACTTTTCCCACTACCAAGTGAGCGTTAAAGAATTTGTAAGTTTTTCGGAAGAGATGGGAAAGCATCGGGAGAAATTGGAGGATGTTCTGAAAACAGTAGGGCTTGATAGTAAAATAGAAAGCCTGTCTCTGGGGGTAGATACGCCTTTGGGCAAGATTCATGAAGAAGGAGTCGAGCTTTCGGGGGGAGAGTGGCAGCGTCTTATGATAGCCCGTAATATGCTGAAAAAAGCTGATGTGTTGGTGCTGGATGAACCGGCTGCTTCCTTAGATCCCATTGCCGAAAGGAATCTTTACCGGGAATATGAGACTTATCTGGGAGAACGAAACGGGATATCCCTGATGATATCCCACAGGCTCGGATGTCTCAGCGGCGCAGACGAGATTTTTGTGCTGGATGAGGGGATGCTGAAGGAACAGGGGACAAAGGAACAATTGCTGCAGGCGGGGGGATTATTATCAAAAATGTACGAGGAGCAGGAGGAATGGTATTGTGAAAAAAAGTAAATATTCTGTCGCTTTTACTTTGAAACATACTGTGCCTGTAATCTTCCGGGTGGCTCCGAAAGAGTTTTGTATCCTGTATGGGCTGTTTTTTATGAACGGTGTGCTCATGGCAGTAGGCGCACCCTGCACGCAGTTTTTGTTTGACCGTGCCAGTATCTCGGTGGGAAATGTGAAAAACCTGCCTATGCTGGTCGGAGCAGTGTTTCTTTTGTTCGGAGTGAAACTGGCGGAGATGATTTCTTCCTATATGGCCAATTTCATGGGAGAGAGCTACGACATGAAAAGCTATGGCGTACTGTATAGGCAGTTGCAGGATAAGGCCTGTCTGACAGATCCGCAATACTATGAAGATCCAGCTGTATTACTTGCTTTAAGCAGGGCAAGGGATGGCGTGCGTAGCGTTATCCGGACCGTGAACGTTTTTATGGATATTATCCTAAATTATGCGGCTTATTTTCTGGTCATTCTTGTCTATTTTGTTTATTTGCATCCGGCGCTTTTACTGGTAATGGTCATTATTTTTGCAACGGTTCTTCTGGAACAGAGGATCAAAGTGGAAATTTACGCAGAGGAAGAGGAGCAGGTGTCCAAGACTGCGCAAAAAATGAACTATTACGATACTTGTATCTGCGACCGGGCTATGGCGAAAGAGACGCGCGTTCTGGGAATTGGCACTTTTTTCCTTAAGAAGCTGCACGATTGCATGAAGGCGGCGCAGGATGAACGGACAAGGAGCAATAAAAAAATTGCAAAAATATCCTTAATCTTAGATATCGGGTTACTCTTGGAATATGCGGCAATTGTTTCACTGATGCTTATACTGATGATGCAGGGCATACTGTCGGCCGGAGGTTTCGTGGCAATCTTTAAAGCTGTGGATGAAATATTCGATATGCTGGAAAATCTTCTAGGGGGGCGTCTAGGCGATTTCGCACAACATTATGGAAAAATAAACTGTTTTTTTGATTTTATGTATTGGGAGACATCCCAAGAGTCCAAAATAAGATACGAAACTCTGGACGTACAAGATGGCGGACTGATCCGGTTGAGCAAGGTATCCTATCAATATCCGACAAGCGGGCAGATCACGCTGAGGAACATAGATTTTACTATCCGCAAGGGAGAGACCATTGCTTTGGTCGGTGAAAACGGGTCTGGAAAGTCTACATTGGCAAAATTGCTGACAGGGATGCTTTCGCCTACGGAAGGAACCATTATTTATGATGAGAGCCTGAGGGATCGAAAGAATAAAATGTCTGCCGTGTTTCAAAATTATAACCGGTATCCGTTTTCGGTAAAGGACAGTATCTGCTTCAATGACAACTTTGTGGACGAAGGGGTCTTAGAGCAAGCTGTGCACGTTGCTGGATTGGCGATGAGGATTGCCGGGATGGAGGAAGGATTACAGACACAGCTGATGGTGGAGTTTGGAGGGGTTGACCTATCAGGGGGAGAATGGCAGAAGCTGGCAATCGCTCGAGCTCTGTATAAGGAACACTCGTTTCTTGTGTTAGATGAACCTACATCTGCTGTGGATCCTCTGGCGGAAATTGAAATGTACAGGCAGATTGGGGAGATGGTCACAGATAAGACGGCCTTGATCATTACCCATCGTTTGGGCTGTATCAAACTGGCCGACCGGGTTCTGGTCTTAAAAAACGGTGAAATACAGGGATGTGACACACATGAGGAGTTGTTGCACTCCTGTAAATATTATCAGCGGATGTGGAAGGATGGTGTGATGCAGTGACAACAGGCCGGATCAGGCGGCTTGAAGCGAGATTTTTTCATCGTGTCTCGTCACGGGTTTCGGTCGGAATCTTGTCGTTTAGCAAGGATGGCGGCTGTTGATGAAAATATTTTCCAGAAATGGCTATACGGATGCTTGCGCGGGGATATGCTTTGGGTTATAATGGAACCCGTAAGGAATGTTCGGTCTGATAGCCGGTCAGAATCATATCATACTAGGAAAGGTGGTAAAGACAATGCCATTAGTTACAACAAAGGAGATGTTTGAGAAGGCATACAACGGCGGTTATGCAGTTGGTGCGTTCAACGTCAACAACATGGAGATCGTACAGGGCATCACGGAAGCAGCCGGCGAGCTGAACAGCCCCGTGATCCTTCAGGTTTCCAAGGGCGCAAGAGCTTATGCGAACCACACCTATCTGGTGAAGCTGGTGGAAGCTGCAGTACAGGAAAATCCCCAGATCCCCATCGCGTTGCATCTGGATCACGGCGATACCTTCGAGGTCTGCAAGTCCTGTATCGACGGCGGATTCACTTCCGTTATGATCGACGCGTCCTCCAAGCCTTTTGAGGAGAACATTGCCTTGACCAAGCAGGTGGTAGAATATGCGCACGCGCACGGCGTGGTAGTAGAGGCTGAACTGGGCACCCTGGCAGGCGTTGAGGATGAGGTCTGCGTAGAGTCGGGCCATGAGTCCTATACCCGCCCGGAGGAAGTGGAGGAATTTGTCTCCAGAACAGGATGCGACTCCCTGGCGATTGCAATCGGCACATCCCATGGCGCTTATAAGTTTACCGCTGCACAGTGCACCAGAAATGCCGACGGCGTTCTGGTTCCCCCGCCCCTTCGTTTCGACGTGCTGGAGGAGTGCATCAAGCGTCTTCCCGGGTTCCCCATCGTGCTGCACGGCTCCTCTTCTGTGCCCCAGGATTTTGTGAAGATGGTGAACCAGTACGGCGGCAATATGCCCGATGCAGTCGGCATCCCGGAGGAGCAGCTGCGCAGGGCCGCAGAACTTGCTGTCTGCAAGATTAACATCGATTCCGACATCCGTCTTGCCATGACAGGTACGATCCGCAAGTATTTTGCAGAGCATCCGGATCACTTTGATCCCCGGCAGTATCTCAAGCCTGCCCGCCAGGCCGTTAAGGAGATGGTGGCTCATAAGATCGTAAATGTCCTTGGCTCCAACGGGAAAGCATAAAAGGAAGAACAAAGTCCCCCGGCTGTGGTGAAACAGCCGGGGGCTTTTTGTGTTCGTCCCTGGGGGAAAATTCCCCAGAAAGGGAGGATGCCAAGGAATCAGGGATTCCTTGGCATTTATTATGAAAAAGTTATTTGGTAAACAGTAACCTGCGGTTGGCTTTTGTGCGGCACTGCTCTTTTGTTATGGTCTTAGTATAGCCCAAAGAAATGTCTAAAAAATGTTGATTCATTGAAAAAAACTTGAATGATCTGTAAACAAAATATGAACGGCATTTTGGGCTTTAGCACTTCTCCGGTTCTGGGTATTCCACGCCAAAGGTGTCCACCGTAACGCTTTCCATCACCTGGGGCTCTAAGGGCCTGTCGCTGTAATCCGTAGCGGTTTCGGCAATCTTGTTTACGACATCCATGCCCTCTATCACTTTTCCAAAAGCGGCGTAAGCGCCGTCCAGATGAGGGGCATTTTTGTGCATGATAAAGAACTGGGAACCGGCGGAGTCGGGCATCATGGAGCGGGCCATGGAGAGGACACCCTCCGTGTGCTTTAAGTCGTTGGATACGCCGTTTTGTGCAAATTCGCCCTTGATCTGATAGCCGGGGCCGCCCATGCCGGTGCCGTCGGGACACCCGCCCTGAATCATAAAGCCTTTGATCACTCTGTGGAAGGTCAGGCCGTCATAAAACTTTTTCTGGATCAGACTGATGAAGTTGTTTACGGAGATGGGGGCCACATCGGGATAGAGCTCCAGACGGATGGAATCTCCGCCTTTCATGGTAATGGTGACAATGGGATTTTTAGCCATAGCAAGCATCCTTTCTTCGTTTTGATAGAATGATTGTACCGTAAATCTGCAGCGGCGTAAAGAGGTTTTCGGTACTTGTGGTTCCGCGTTGGAATATTGGAAACTGTTTTGCTCCGGGAGGGAATCTGCGCGGAGTTTGTAAGGAAGCGCAGGATAAGGGCAGACGGTTGACGGCTTGAAAAGTGATTTTGAATGCAAAATAGATCGACTGAAAAGCGATAAAGAAAAATCACTGAAAAGCGGAAAAGCAGTATAACCGAAAAGGGAACTAGACAAGATAGTTTTTCTTTGCTATAATGATGCTGGATCTGAAAAACAAATCTTTCATTTTTCACGCAGTTCTGCGGAATTTTTCACGACCAAAATTCATTTTCACAGGAGGAGTCTGCCTATGACAGAAAAAAAGCCAAAAGCCCTATCCAACCGGGAGTTGAAATCCGATGTCTTTACTGCCGTTTTCAGCGAGCCTGAAAACGCCGCCATGTTGTATACTGCCCTTTCCGGCGAAGCGACAGCCCCGGAGGACATTGAAATTGCTACCCTGGAGGGTGTGCTGTTCCTGGCCCGGAAAAATGACCTGGGCTTTCTCGTAAAGGACAGAGTGCTTGTCATCAGCGAGCACCAATCCACCATCAACCCCAATATGCCCCTGCGGAGCATCCTGTACTATGGCCGCACCATGGAAAAACTATTGAAAAACCAGGATCTCTACCGGGAAAAGCTCATCCCCATCCCCACGCCGGAGTTCTATTTATTCTATAACGGTGCAAAGCCTGTACCTGAAGAAATAGTATTAAAACTTTCGGATGCATATATTGCAAAAACCAAAGAACCCATGCTAGAATTAAAAGTAAAGATGATCAATATTAACCTCCCGGTGGGTCATAAGATCTTAGAGGAATGTATGCCGCTGTATGAATATTCCTGGTTTATCGAGCGGGTACGGCGTTACATGGAAGACGGGATGAACCGGGACACGGCGGTGACCCTTGCCATCAAGGACTGCATCCGGGAGGGGATCTTTGCAGAGTTTGTCACGAAGCATGGGACGGAGGTAGAGAATATGCTGTTTACCCAGTTTAACATGGACGACGCTTTGGCAGTGCGGTATGAGGAGGGCTTGGAGGATGGGATAGAGCGAGGGCTGGAGCGGGGGCTTACCCAGGGAAAACAGCAGCTTTTGATTCATCAGGTGTGCAGCAAGCTGCAAAAAGGAGACGCCCCGGAGAAGATCGCCGCTGACCTGCTGGCAGATGAGAATGAGATCGCCCGGATCTGCGAAGCTTATCAAGCCTGCGGGCCGGAGGAAGATACCGTCTATGAAAAGCTGGCGGGCAATCTGAGATGGCCGGAATAAATTAACCTCCCGGTGGGGCACAAGCTCCTGGGGGAATGTATGCCGCTGTATGAGGACTCCTGGTTTATCGAGCGGGTAAGGCGCTACATGGAAGACGGGATGAACCGGGACACGGCGGTGACCCTTGCCATCAAGGACTGCATCCGGGAGGGAATCTTTGCGGAAAGAAAAGATACAGGCTTCCAGTCTGGTGGAGCGTGGCGCGTGGACAGCCATGGCTCCGATGCATATATTGCAAAAAGCCAAGGCCCCGTGTTAGAATGGAAAAGAGCGATGGATAAAAATCGCGACATTTAAGGGCGGTCTGGAAAGCATGAGTTACCTGAAAAAATATGATCTGCCGGAATCGGCGGCACTCTATATAACCGATGACCCGGAAACGGCCCGGGCGCTGCGAAATGCACAGGAAGCCGTGCTGATTTACCTGCATGAGGGCAACCGGGGGCAGGATTTTTCGGAGTTTCTGTATGCAGTGGAGGACCCGGAGCACATAGAGCCGGAATTTGCAGACCGGGTGTACCGCCGCCAGAAGGGCCTTCCATGGGAGATTTTGCAGACAAAGCGCTGTATTGTGCGGGAGACGATCCCGGAGGATGTGGAAGATTTCTTCCTAATTTATAGTGATCCGGCCATTACAAAGTATATGGAAGGGCTTTATCCGGATCGGGAGCAGGAAAAAGAGTATATCCGGGAGTATATAGAAAAGGTCTATACCTTTTATGAGTATGGCATCTGGACGGTGCTGGAAAAGAGCGGGGGAGCAGTGATCGGCAGGGCCGGGTTTGCCTGCAGGGAGGGCTACGAGGAGCCGGAGCTTGGGTTCATCATCGCAAGGCCCTGGCAGCGGCAGGGCTATGCGGAGGAAGTCTGCCGGGCGGTTCTTAATTACGGCTGGGAGGCGCTGGGATTCCCCTGCGTGCAGGCTATGGTGGAGCCGCGAAACGAAGCTTCCCTGAAATTGTGCGGGAAATTAGGCTTCCGGGAGACAGGCCTGGTCAATCTGCAGGGCAAGCCGCACATCCGGCTGCTTGCCAGTCTGGGAGGAGGCGGAGGTAAATAGTAACGAAAAAAAGCAAAATTTCCCCGGGAAAATGTTTATTTTTATAGTTGACACCCCAAAAATACAGTGATATACTCACACATAAGCAAAGGCGCTGCGGGATTCCCGCAGTGCCTTTTTTGTCCGGTAGATCCATGCGCGCAGCCAGACAAAACAGCGAAAACGAGGAGGAAAGATTATGACAGAAGATATCCTGAGTGCTGTAAACAGCCAGGTCTTTGGCGTCTGGTTTTTGATCGGCGCCGCGCTGGTGTTCTGGATGCAGGCGGGTTTTGCCATGGTGGAGACAGGTTTCACCAGGGCGAAGAACGCCGGAAACATTCTGATGAAAAACCTGATGGATTTCTGTATCGGGACGTTTATGTTTATCCTGATCGGGTTTGGCCTGTTTTTAGGGGAGGATCTGGTAGGAATCATCGGGAAGCCCGGATTTGACATCTTTACCAGCTATGAGAGCTTTGACTGGTCAAACTTTGTGTTCAATCTGGTATTCTGCGCTACCACAGCCACCATCGTCTCCGGGGCTATGGCGGAGAGAACCCGTTTCCTCTCCTACTGCGTATATTCCGCGGTGATCTCTGCGGTCATCTACCCTGTGGAGGCCCATTGGACCTGGGGCGGCGGCTGGCTTGCCCAGATCGGCTTCCACGATTTTGCAGGCTCCAACTGCATCCATATGGTGGGCGGTATCTGCGCATTGATCGGCGCAGCGTTTGTGGGGCCCAGGATCGGGAAATTTTCCAGGGATAAGTCGGGCAAAGTGACAAAGGTGAATGCATTCCCCGGACACAATCTGCCCCTGGGCTGCCTGGGCGTTTTCATCCTGTGGCTGGGCTGGTACGGCTTCAACGGCGCGGCAGCCGTGACGGTGGAGGAGATGGGATCTATCTTTGTGACAACCACTATCGCGCCCTCTGTGGCAACGGTGGTCTGCATGGTGTTTACCTGGATCAGATACGGCAAGCCCGATGTGTCCATGTGCTTAAACGCTTCCCTGGCAGGTCTGGTGGCTATCACCGCACCCTGCGACGTATGCGATGCCTTTGGCGCCATCGTGATCGGCGCTGTCTCCGGCGTGCTGGTGGTGTTCGGCGTATGGCTTCTGGACTACAAGCTCCATATTGACGATCCTGTGGGCGCAGTGGCCGTTCACTGCTTAAACGGCATCTGGGGCACGATTGCGGTAGGCCTTTTTGCCACCGACACCGCTCCCGCCTTTGCAAGAGGCGTCGGCGACGGCGTGGCCTTTGGAGCCAATCAGATCGCCGGAGAAGGGCTTTTCTACGGCGGCGGCTTCCATCAGCTGGGCCTCCAGTTTTTGGGGATGTTTGCCACCATGGCATGGACGGCGGTGACCATCACCATTGCCTTCCTTGTGATCAAAGCTCTGTTCGGCCTGCGCGTGTCGGAAGAAGAGGAGATTATCGGCCTGGACGAGACCGAGCACGGCCTTGCTTCCGCATATTCCGGCTTCTCCATCATGGATGTGTCGGGCACTATGACCATGGATGTGAACGAAAATACGGATCTTGGCACCGACCAGTACGACCAGGCGTCCCAGGTCAAGCGGGATGCGGCTGTACCTGTGGTTGCTGCGCCGGTTCCCTCTCCTTCCGGTATTTACAAGGTTGCCATCATCGCAAAGCTGTCCCGGTATGACCACTTGAAGAAGGCGATGAACGACCTGGGCGTGACCGGCATGACCGTGACGCAGGTGATGGGCTGCGGCATCCAGAAGGGCGCTGGGGAAATGTACCGCGGCGTTGAGATGGACGCCACGCTGCTGCCGAAGGTCAAGGTAGAGGTAGTGGTCAGCAAGATCCCTGTGGACAGTGTGATCACGGCTGCCAAGAAGGCGCTCTACACGGGCCATATCGGCGACGGGAAGATTTTTGTCTACAGCGTGGACAGGGTTGTAAAGGTACGTACCGGCGAGGAAAATTTCGACGCCCTGCAGGACGTAGAGTAAGTTTCGCACTGCGGCCCCGGATGGTTTTTGACCTCCGGGGCTTTTTCTGCGCCTAAAATCTTGACGATGCGCACTCTTTCGTGGTACAAAAAAAGGGAGTGTTTTTCTAAAAATCGGTTTGAGAAAAGGAAGGAAAAGGAGACTGCCCATGTATCTTGCGAAGGAAACCCGATATGATTCCATGCAGTACCATCGCTGCGGAAACAGCGGCCTGCTGCTCCCGGCGGTTTCCCTGGGCCTTTGGCATAATTTCGGCTCAGACGGAAACTTTGAGAATATGAAGGATATGTGCTTCACTGCGTTTGACAACGGCATCACACATTTCGATCTGGCCAATAATTACGGGCCGGAGCCGGGCGCGGCGGAGATCAATTTCGGTAAGATTTTAAAGGAGGGGCTTGGCGCTTACCGTGACGAACTGATCATCTCTACCAAGGCGGGCTATGAGATGTGGCCCGGCCCTTACGGCAACTGGGGCAGCAGAAAATATCTGGTGGCCAGCCTGGATCAGAGCTTAAAGCGCATGGGTCTTGACTATGTGGACATCTATTACCATCACAGGCCGGATCCCGACACGCCCCTGGAGGAGACGGCGGAGGCGCTGGATCACATTGTAAAGAGCGGCAAAGCGCTGTATGTGGGCATCTCCAATTATGACAGGGAACAGACCATCGCCATCGCCGAATTGTTTGCCCAGAAGAAAACGCCGTTTGTCATCAACCAGAGAAAATATTCCATGCTGGAGCGGGCCATCGAGAAAGACGGGTTGAAGGACTATGCGGCGGCCCACGGCATCGGGATCATCACGTTCTGCCCGCTGGCCCAGGGACTGCTCACAGACCGCTACTTAAACGGCATCCCGCAGGACAGCCGGATCCGCACGGATGGACGCTTTTTGAAGGAGAGCGCAGTGTCGGAGGAGATCCTCGGCAAAGTGCGGCAGTTGAGCGGCCTGGCGGCTGAGAGAGGACAATCCCTGGCCCAGATGGCGCTGGCCTGGATCCTGCGGGACAAAGACATTACCAGTGTATTGATCGGCGCCTCCAGGCCGGGACAGATCCTGGACAATATCGGTATGCTGAAAAACTTAAACTTCAGTCAGGAGGAACGCCGCAGGATTGACGAGATCCTGCTGTAAAGGAGAGAGTATGAAAATTTATATCTGTTTTCCCCAGGGGAAAGCGAAAGCGCTTACCATGAGTTACGACGACGGCAGGCAGCAGGATGAGCGCCTGGTGGAGATTTTTAACCGATACGGCATCCGCGGCACCTTTAACTTAAATTACGGCAGGATGGGAAAAGATCAGGATCCCCCGCGGATCAGCAGGGAAAGGGCGATAGAGCTCTACAAGGGCCATGAGATCGCCACCCACACCCTGACCCATCCCACCATCGCCCGCTGCCCGCTGACAGAGGCGGCGGAGGAAATCCTGCAGGACAGAAGGGGCCTGGAGGGGCTTTTTGGCAGGCCGGTGCGGGGGCACGCCTATCCCAACGGCTCTTACAGCCAGGAGATCAAGCAGCTCTTTGCCCATCTGGGGATTGCCTATGGCCGGGTTGTGACGTCTGTGCCGGATTTTGAACTTCCCACAGATCCCCTGGAGTGGCATCCCACCTGCCATCACAACGACCCGCAGCTGATGGAAAAGGCGGCGTACTTTGCCGATTTCCCTAAAAAACAGTATTTAAAGCTCATGTATGTCTGGGGTCACAGCTATGAGTTTGACAACAATCAGAACTGGGAAGTCATCGAAGAGTTCTGCCGGTTCATGGGGGGCAGGGAAGACATCTGGTATGCCACCAACATTGAGATTATCGATTATATGGATGCGGCAAAGAGGCTCCAATTTACCGTGGACAACCGTAAAGTCTACAATCCCAGCGCCGCCAGCGTATGGATTTCCGTGGAAGACAACAATTATGTGGAAGTAAAAGGCGGAAGCCTGACGGACTTAAGCGCCTGGGGGTGATTGGGGACGGGCAATAACAAACCGGCAGCTCTGGTAAGCCGAAAGCTGCCGGTTTTTGTGTCGTCAATTGCCGTAAAAGATCTGTGCGATGGGAGAGTCGGGCGAGAGGATGACCGTCTTATTGCCGCCCTGCATGGACGTCTTTAAGGCGTCCAGGCTTCTCACAAAGGAATAAAACTCCTGTCTGGAGGGGTCTGCGTAGGCCTCGGAGAGAATGCGCATATATTCCGCCTCGCCCTCTGCGATCAGGATTTCCGCGTTCTTCTGTGCATCGGAAAGCATCACAGTCACTTCCATATCGGTAGAATTGCGGATCATCTGTGCCTCGGAGCTGCCCTCTGCGGTGTAGGTGGCCGCAATGTTGTTCCGCTCGGAGACCATGCGCTCATATACGGCTGCCTTGTTGTCGCTGGGCAGATCCAGTTTTTTGGTCTCGAAGGAGAGAAGCTCAATGCCGTACTGCTCCAGGGAAGCGCCGATGTTGTCGATGACAGCCTGGGACAGAACGCCGTTTCGCCCGGCGATCACGTCGTCCTGGCTGGTGCTGCTGATGACGTTTTTGGTAGAGTTATATACGATGGCGTCCAGACGGCTCTCGGCGTTGGCGATGGAGCAGTTCAGCGTCTGGGCGAATTTCAGGGGATCCGCGATATGCCAGAGGATATAGCTGTCGCAGATCATGGTCTTTTTGTCGCTGGTGATCACGTCGGAGGAGGAAAGGTCGTACAGCAGCGTCTGCTTGGGCAGATGGTCTACGCTCTGGACAAAGGGGACTTTAAAGCTGACCCCCGACTGGGACACAATGTGGTCGATCTTTCCGAACTGACGGATCAGGCTGTATTCGTTTTCCTGGGTGACTACGATGCTGGAGGCTCCTGCGATGAGGAGAAACAACAGTACGCAGACAGACAGGACACGGGTCATGGTCTTTTTCATGTGAGCCTCCTTATTGTTCCGCGCCGTCTGAAGCGGCGCTGTTTTCATCGGCGGTTGCGCTTCCGGTATTGCCCTGGTTTTCGGTGAAGGACTCCAGGGGATAGATGGTCTGCACTTCCCCGGAGGGGCTTTCGAGGATGACCTTCAGGCCGGGGAGAACGTCCTCCATGGCTTCAAAGAACATCCGCTGCCTGGTGACGGCGGGATTTTTGATATATTCCCCGTAGAGGGCGTTGAAGCGGGCGACCTGGGCGGTGGCCTCGTTGATGCGCTCCGTCTTCTGCGCCTCCGCTTCTTTTAAAATGGCGTCGGCCTGGGCCTGGGCGGAGGGAATCTGCTCATTCCGATATTTGTTGGCGTTGTTTAACGCCGTTTCCTTGCCCTGCTTGGCGGTCTCCACCGCCTTAAACGCCTCCATCACCTCTGTGGTGGGAGGTTCGGAATCCTGAATGGTGATGTTGACCAGCTGGATGCCGATATCCTGATCGGCCAGCTTTTCCAGAATCATCTCCCGGATGGCGGCCTGGATCTCGTTCTTGCCGGTGGTCAACACGTCGTCCACGGGATAGCTGCTGATCACTGTGCGGATGCAGCTCTGGCTCACATTGCTTAAGATCTCCAGGGGATGGGAGGAGGCGTAGAGGGCTTTCACGGGGTCGCTGTAGCGGTACTCCACATAAAAGTCCACGTCGATAAAGTTAAAATCGGAAGTAATCATCAGGGATTCCTCTGTGACCGTCTCGCTGGTATCTGTGTTGTAGCCGATGGAAAAGCCCTGGATGGTGGTATTGACCTTCCGCACCTGCTGGATGAAGGGGATCTTGAAGTGCAGACCCGGGGAGGTCACCGCCTGGGCCCTGCCCAAGGTGATGAGCACCGCCTGTTCCTGTTCCTTGATCTCATAAGTAGAGTTGGCCGCAAGGATAAAAAAAGCGATCGCTGCGGCAACGGCCAGGACAATGGCCGTAGGTTTCTTCTGAGGGCCGGGCTTGCCGCCGTCCATGGTCTCAAACCCGTTTTTTCGGTTGCGGGGGGAATCCCCTCTCATAAAACGCATATCTATACTCCTTTCCTCCGCGCCGCAGCGCGTCATCTGACTTCCTGCGGGCGCTCTGCCTGCAACATAATAAGCATACTAAAAATATTCGGAAAGTGCAATTATTTTTCCTGAGGCGAGGCAGATACGCTCAGTGTCATCAGGAATGATTCATATCTTCTATTTCCTCAGAAATAGCAGTCACAATCTTTTCTATATCACTAATGTATGTTTCAACATCTTCACGTTTAATATCTAATTTTTGACCGGTTTCATGCAGACAATCAGCTTGGTGGGCAATCTGGTTTCTCCGCCTGAACAAAGCGTTTAGCGTATTTTTCAATTTGTCCTTCGTCGGTGTCGTTGAACCTTGCGTATGAAAAGCCCTATCTGCAACACTTTGCCATTTTACACCGATAAGATTCAATTGGCCAATCACGGCATCGGCGCTCATAAACGTATCTTCCGCATAGGAATCATTTACAATATCCAAAAACCAGTTTTCCTGTTCCGGGTTTCTGAGGACATCTGAAATCTCACCTAAACGGATTGTGAAATTGTCATATCGTTCTGTCTTTTCCCAAACGCCTTGAAATATTTGTACCATGCCATATTTTGTCGCTTCATGAATAAAGAAGTCCAGAGCACTATCAAGAAAGACAATTTGAGATCTTAAAATATCCTTATACTGCAAATTCTCTTCGGCTTTTAGTTTTTCAACCAATTCAAATTGGGACTTGATAGATAATAAATTGTCTGCAAAGCGATTTTTGATGGCTGACAGTTCAAATGGTATGGTTCGATTAGGACGTCTATTACGTGTACCGACACTTCTAGGTGTAAGTTCAAGATTTCTTTCTTCCGATTGAGGCATTAAAATCCCTCCTCTGCAGGAAATACCAAAGGATTATGAAGAAAAGGAATCGCGCCATATTTTCCGTTCATGTATCCTTTGTTGATATTTTCATCTTTTCTTACATTTCTTAACTCTGCCAATGAATACAGATCGGTCGCCCTATCGTCATTCAGTTCAGTGAACCAAATTTGATCCCTTCTAAACGTATTTAAATCCAACAAATTGGTATCATGCGTACTAAAAATAAGCTGGGCCTTAGAATTCGGTTTTCCATACATAATCAGTCTTAATATTTCTTTTACAATATAGGGATGTAAACTTGTCTCCAGTTCATCCCAAATCAAAACCTTATCTTTCAGAATAATATCTATAATCGGCCCGAATACTTCAAATAATTTCTGCACACCTTTAGATTCTTCATTTAAGTTTACAGAGAACATACCATAATCTATGTTTGCTTCTGACCTTGTTACTTCTTTTACCTGTGCAAAAAAAGGTTTTATTTCCTCTGGTATGTGTTCGGGAATCAATTCCGGGGACATCTGCGTTTTCTCATATTTAGTATCTATGTTTTGAATAGGTGTATCAACAGATTTCATAAAATCAATAAATATCTTTTTTAATTTAGGATCTTTGGTAAATCTTTCAATAGAATATTCCAGCCAATTGTTGATTTCTAAGGGCAGCGGATAAAAAATAAGATCTTCCTTAAAGAATAAAAAAACTAATTCTGCTTCTTTGACTGCGGAGTAATTTGCAGAAACAGATAGAAATAATTTATTGGGTTTCATAAAATTTAATATTGCTTCAAAATGTTTTTTGAATTTATCGCCAAAGGATATTTCACTTATATTCCTATCAAAAATCTTTGCCTGCTTTCCGTTCGGAAAATAGTAAAGATATTCAGATATAATCTGCTCCGATGTATAAGACAGGCCGTAAGCATAACGTACATCTTCTTTCACGAATTGGATCGCATATGTTGTGGGAGTATCTGGCTTTGCAAGCTTATGCGGAATCTGTCTGATTTTGTCACCCGGTTGATGATTGTTGCTATTACAAACTAAAAGTTTTAAAAAGGATAATGAATCTAAAAAGCTCGTCTTTCCAGAACCATTTGCGCCATAGATTGCTGCTGTTTTCGTAATAAGAGTCCCTTTGTAATCTATCAGGAGTTTTTCAAAAGAATTATCCTTTGAGGCAAGCATGGAAAATGTCACTTTTTCTTTGATTGAACGGAAATTTTCACAAGTATATTCCAAAAGCATAGCAACACCCCTTTTATTTTATTCGGTAATTATATTATATCCAAGGCAGTGCAAAAATCAACCCGTATTTCGGATTTTAAACAAAAATAAAATGTTTTTTCTTGGATTCTGATATTTAATTTTGCGTTTTTGCAATTTTTTCGTATTTAGGCATTAAAAATCGTAAAATTATTCAGTTCAAAACAGAAAGATTCTTTCATTCTGCAAAACCGCCATATGAAAACCGAAGATTTAACATAAATGGAAACAAAAATGTTTCTAAAAAGATGATATATTTTCAGAACAGATAGGAGTAAAATAATAGAAAACACATGACAATCTTGAGGAGGGTAAGAGGATGAAAAAGAAATTTTGGAACCATCTCAAAAGGATCACGGCGGGTGTGATGGCGGCAGCTCTCCTGTTTACGGCGGGGTATCAGGGGAGCAGGGAACCTATGGCCTCGACGTGCGAGGAGGAGGAAACACAGCCTCATAGAACCTAATCTTCTAATAAAATATTAAAATTCGCCTCAAAAGCCCTTTTTAAGATTGCGGCGCTACTGTCTTGGTTCATTAAGCCTTTTGCGCGGCAACAGTAAACGGCATACAGGGTAGCAGCATCAAACTGCATACATTCCCCCAAAGCTTGACAATAATAAAATAGGTAGGAACCATATGTATCTATGTTATAACACATGAGATTAAACGCTTTACAAAATTGCTTTTGTAATTCCAAAACGGCGTTGTATTGTCTTTGGATGTAAAGTGTGTGGCAATAGGCTTTCAATGTATGCGGGTAAACTTGTGCTTGTAACATGATACTGGGACATACTTTGGCTATATACGCTGTTATCTGGTGGTAATAAAGACTACACAAATAGGAATCATCTGTCTTGCGGTAGGCATCCGCCAGACAGTTCAAGATAGACAATTCCTCCCAGGATAGCCGACAGGTCATAATTTCATGGATATCAAAATCTGGAAGGGTGTAGTGCAAAGCTTTCTTCAATCCAGATATTCTGTGGGAAGGAGAACGGTTTTTCAATGCTTTGACAACCAAAAAGTCCTGATAGTAAAGTACATCTTTTTCATCAACCAGCCGCTCCATTTCTTGAAAATAGTTTTCTTGCATTTTTGAGGACAGATTTTGTATATGTATCAATTGAAACTTCAAGTCATTCAGTCGAGATTCTCTTTCGTTTCCCCAAAAGGTAAAAATCCGCTCGGATATGCCGAGGCGCTGTAAAAGAGCCTCCGTAAGCGCAATATCCGGCTGCAGGGAGCCGTTTTCAATTTTGGAGAGCTTTGACTTACCGCAGAGCCCATGGCAGACAATGTCCATGGAGAGGTTTTGTTCAGTCCGAAGGTCGTGTAACAGCATTCCCAGGGTATAGATGTCCGGGGAATCGGCGTTAAAGATACCGTTGGAAAAATGCCCCGTATCCATGATTTCTTTTACGGGATACGTTTTGGAATCTATTTCCGGCATTTGCCGCATATAGTCAGAGACAGGGAAATCCGTATGCCGGGACAGGTGCTCCCGGCATACATTGGCATAATTGCTTTTCACAGCGTGGGCTGTGTAGAAAACATTTTTGATATGTTCTGCTGCCTTTGGGGTATCACCCAGATGATGCAGGCCAAGCCCCATTAAAAAGGTCAGCTCCAAAAGAAGCGATAGATTCCAGTACAGCGCCGTTGCGCTGCGGTATCTATCGGTAGTCTCTACTGCAGATAGGCAGTCCCCTGTGCCCAGCAAATACTTTGCATAGACCACGGCGTCCTCCGCCTGCATCCGCTCTTTTTCCAGACTGGAAAACTTGCTGTCTGCAAGATAAGCCTCTATCTGCGTATGAATTGCCAGACAGGTATCACGCTGTCCCAGGTAGAGCGCCTCCTGGGCCAGGGCGGTCAAAATCTGGATCTCATTTTGAGACAAAAGAAGCGCCCGGAAATCAAAGAGATCGATATCGGGGCGCGAAATATGCAGGGCGTTTAACAGGACATGATAATTCCGGGCGTGGTCGCACTGATAGGAAAGAAACTGGAGCCTGCCGTGTAAAAGCAGCCATTCCTGATAATATAGTTTATTGTCCGCCCAGCCGTATGTTTCAAGCTTCTCCAGCTCTTCCCACGCGGGGGCAAGCTGCCAGGCGTCCAGATGAAAGCGGGCAAGCTTTAAGGCGTAAAAGCAGTCGAAGTCACTGCGGCTGGCGAAAATCGGATATCTTTCACAGGGCGCACCAGCGCGCTCCATCAGCGCCTGAAAGGTAGCGGGGCTGACGCCTGCGGCGCCGGTTTCTATCCGGGAAAGCGCCTGGATGGTACAGATGCCCTCCGACATCTGCTCCTGGGTCAGACCGGCGGCTGACCGGGCTTCTCTGATGGCATCTTTAGCGCTCCTTACACTCATAAGGCCTCCATTGTGACTGAAAAACAAAGCAATGTGATACTGCCTACATCATAAACGATGTCAATAAAAAACGCAATACCGAATAAACAAAAATGGAAACTTTTTCGTTTCCGATATTGTTGTGGTGAAAAAAGGAGAAATATAATAGGATTTAGGAAGGGAACAGCAAACGGGGGAGCGGAACAGTGTATGAATTGCTAAATGCCTATCTGGGAAATGGGCTGCGTGTGATCCTTCATAAAATAGCAGACGCCAGAACCATATCCTGCGGTCTATGGGTCAGACAGGGAAGCAGTTATGAGACAGACGGCGATAATGGACTGTCTCATCTGGCCGAACATCTTTTGCTGAATCCAGAGACGGCCAACAACAGAGAATATACAGACCTGATTGGGAAGGCTGTATCGTGTGGGGTCATCTATAATGCTGCAACGACAAAGGAGTACACTTGCTTCCATTTTACGGGGATGGCAAACGCGTTGGATGTGTGCCTTTCCAGCCTGGCGTGTATCGCCATGGGAAACAGGGATTTTCCCGTAGAACGATTTGAAAACGAGAAGAAAGTAGTTTTGCAGGAAGCCACGGGGTATTATTCTTCCTTTCAGCAGATCAAGGAACGTACAAGTCAGGCGATCTGGGGAAATACGGGAACGGGAAGGATTATCATGGGGGATATACGGAGTATATCGAATGCAACCCCGGGCCAGATCGAAGAGATTCTGGGGAAAGCGTATCATCCTTCCAATGCCATCGTGGTTGTGATCGGTAATATTGATTATACAGAGACCTTGAAGATGATAGAAAATAAATTTCACGGGTGGCGTCATAAGCGCGATGCGAATGGCGAGGAGGTAGTAGAAAGTGAACCGGGAATCTATGTGAATCATGGAAGCGGAGCCAGCACGGTATTTTCAGTGGGTTTTCGCGCGCCTGCTTACAGCGAGAGAAATCGGCCAGCTGTAGAAATGATGGCCCGGATCCTTGGCCAGAGCGGTCTGCAGTCAAGAATGACGAAAGAAATTAGAATGAGAAGGGGACTGGCGTATACGCTGGGCAGTTTTTCCAGCTTCTACAAAAATCGTGGCACCCTGGGATTTATGGTGGTCTGTGAAAATGAGAAGGCCGTCGACGCGGCATCTGTTCTCATGGACGTGTTGAACGAGGCAAAGACAAAAGGCTTTACCGAGGAGGAGATCGAAAGAGAAAAAAATACGATGGAAACAGCCCTTTTGCTGTCGGTGGACAATATCACAGAGCATCTTCGACATATTGGGAAATGCAGCATAATGGGCCATAGCTTTTATATCGAACAGGAATTGAGCGCTGTCCGGGATATCTGTAGGGAAGACGTGGCACGGATGGCGGATGAACTCCTGCGTGACAGCAATATGGGCTTGGCGGTGATTGGCCAGTGTAATACGGATAAATTATTTGAAGTAGTAGATCTTGGATAAGGGGGTGAATCGCGTGGCGGATATGGCCTGCATTTACGAAATGAATATGCTCGCAGAAAACGAACAGCTGGAACAGGACATCTTGTCGGGGCGCGGTATGGACATCTTGTTTTGCCTGATGGATCGTGTGTCTACAAGGCGGGAAATTGCAGAACGTCTTAACATACCGGGTTATTCTGTCAACCTGTATCTGCAGCGGCTTGTCAAAGCGGGGCTGGTGCGGGAAGAAACACGGATCGGCAACGGCCAGGCAGAGCGGCGCTATCAATTGGTTGCAGAACGTCTTGAAATCGTCAATCGGATGCAGGAAAATCCTTTGACAGACACGGAAGAAAAACAAAAATTAGAACTTTCCGCCAGACAGTTTTCTTTGATGACGCGAAATGCGATCATGAGTGCAAAGCAGTATGAGGGATTGCCGCATAAAATCAAAGCCTACTTTATGAAAGCCAAAAGGGAAGATATGGTGAGATTCAGGGAGGAGATCGACCGGCTGTTTGAAAAATACCGGGATATGGAGGACCCGGAAGCAACAGAAACTTACAGCTTGTTTTCGGTGATGGCGCCGTATGAGGTGGAGAGGTAAAGCAATAAATGTTGTTTAGGCATAAACTTTAAATCACGGGTGTGCGGCAGCTGCGCGTGAATCGGCGCAGACTCGTCATGTGCAAAGCCAAGCGCGGGAATGGAGGAAAGCATGAAGGGAAAAGAAATACGACAGAGCAATGAAGAAATTCAGGAAATTCAGAAAACAGAAATAGTGTTGGCGCAGGAGGAAGAAAATCCCGGAGTCGGCATTGAAATCGTTATTGGCCCGGATAGTCTGGGTTGATATAAGAAAAAAGAAAGGAAGGAACAAAAGCATGGAGAAGAAAATCATGGTTGGTGCGGAGGAACTGCAGGTGCAGGACGGAAGGGTCACGATTCTTTCAGAGGAATTGGCCAGAGCGATACAGGAGCAGGAGGTCGATCTTGCAGGGGACGAGGAAGCAAATGCCATTGTCAATATACAGTTTAAATGCCAGAATGGAGGCTGAGTGTTGATCCCTTGCTTATTTTCTTGATCCCGTATTAAATAGGAGTAAGAGTTAGGCGGATCAAAGCACCAGCGGCAGTCGACTAGATTTGGCCGTTCAAGGGCGGAGAAAAACAACCATAGAGTCGGATGAATGAGATCATGTATGATAAACAGACAGATATTTCATGTATGTGGATCGTTACTGTCTGGGTTGGACTTTTTCACACGACTGCGATTGGTTGTTTTCTCCTGCCTTTGGATAACTGATTTCTTTTTAGACCATCAAAAGACAGATGGGAGAACATATGAAGCTATCAAAATACTCTGTGACAGTTTCCATAAATGAACAACAGGAAATGATCTACAATACGCGCTCCAGACAATATCTGGTGTACCAAAAGTGTGACGGGGGAAAAATATGGGACTTCTTGTATCATATCAACAAGGGTTCCTATGACATAGAAGAAGTAAAATTATTTGAAAAGTTGTTGCGCAAGGGTATTGTTTGCCGGGATAGTGTGGATGAGCTGGAAGAATTGAGGAGGGAAGAAAATCAACAAAAAAGTGATGATGACACTTTCCGGCTGACTATTTTTGCGACAAATGAGTGCAATTTTCGGTGCGTTTACTGTACCCAAGAGCATATTGTGCAACACTTGAAGGACAGTGCGGCAGACAGTATTTTAAAATTGATAAATAAAAAAGCATCTGAGTTCAAAAAAATCATTTTATATTGGTTTGGTGGCGAGCCGTTATTAGAATTAAATCGTATAAAATATGTGATGGAGCAAGGACAGAGGATTTGTGAGCAAAGAAATTGTTGCATTGAGTCCTTCATGACAACGAACGGGTATCTGTTGAATGAATCGAGAATCCAGCAGCTGAAAAAACTTGGTCTGTACGGCGTGCAAATCACGATAGATGGAAACAAAGAAACCCATAATACAAAAAGGATACTGGCCGGTGGACAAGGAACTTATGAGCAAGTACTGCAAAATCTGATACTGTGTCTAAAGTGTGGGATCCGTGTCATTCTGAGAATGAATGTGAGCGATGAGAATGCTGCGGACATATCAGAACTCTTGAATAGCATTCCGAAAGAGTATCGCTCTGACGTAATGGTGAGCATTGCTAACATTTTTCAAAATGAAGAGAAGTCAGATGTCTTTCCGCTGATGAAACAAGTAATGGAAAGCGGGTATCTTATCTATCAAAGACAGAACAGTTACGTTGGATGTAGTTGTTGCTTTTCTAATTCAGTTACAATCGATACAGATGGTTCTCTCTTGTTGTGCACCCATGCGAAAGAAGGCAGAGTAGGTCATTTGGGTTTTGACGGCAACGCTGTTATCGAGGAAACGGCAAAAGTCCATCAGATGAAGACGGTATCTGCATTAGACAATCCACAATGCCGGGATTGCATTGAACTTCCCTATTGTTTGGGGGATTGCAATTTTGCAAGAATCAAGTATAATCAGTGTTGTCTGGGGAAACGGGCAGACGGTATGTCCGTGGAGGAACAGGCACTGCTAGATTATTATTATGATGAGTGCAAAGAGAGACTTCTCTTACAGGCGTATGAGTAGGTAAACCGCAAAAGTATGATTATCAATTTTTAAATAGCAGGAGGACATCACATGGAAGGACAGAAAAAGATTGGCTATCGGGATATTTTCCGGCAGAAGGAATATATGAAGATGATCGTGGCCGCCATGATCAACCGCTTCGGCGATTCCATAGACGCCATTGCCTTTACCTGGATCGTCTATGAGATCACGGGAAATGCGGCGTGGTCGGCGTTGATCTATGGACTGAATATTATACCTTCGATCATCGTGACTCCCTTTGCAGGCGCCTGGGTGGAGAGGAAGCGCAAGAAGCCCATTATGGTTTTGACCGACCTGGCGCGGGCGGCCTGCGTGGCCTTTGTGGCCACAGGGTATCTGGCGGGCTTTCTGCGTCCATGGATGCTGATTGTGAATACATTGATCATCTCCACCGTGGAGGCTTTCCGGGGGCCTGCCAACACTGCGCTGACCCCGATGATCCTGGAGAAAAAATACTATGAGTATGGGATGTCGCTTATGACCACCCTTTCCAGTGCGGTACAGCTGATCGGATTGGCCATGGCGGCGGCAGTCATTGCGGTGATTGGAAGCGCCGGGGCGCTCTATGTGGATGTGACCACATTTGTCCTGTCTGCACTGATTATTTTGTTTGTGAAGGTGCAGGAGAAAAAGGCAGAAAGGCAGCCGGAAAAGCGGAAGGAGCAGGCGGCGGGGAAAGCGGAAGAAAGCTACTGGTCTGTCCTTGCATCAGGCTTTCAATATGTGGGGCAGAATAAGATTGTTATCTTCCTGATTGCTACAATTATTATGTTGAACGCTCTCATAACCCCGCTCAACAGTCTGCAGGCGCCGCTTGCCGACGAAATCCTGCGGACAGGGGCAGAGGCGCTGTCTGTCATCGGTATTACACTGACTTTAGGGATGATGCTGGGATCCTTTGTCTACCCGATGGTACGGAAACTGCTGAAAGGGAAGATTCTGTTGTCTTTGGCGGGACTGGGCATCGGCGTATACTATTTGTCCATGGTCGCCGGGCAGCCGCTCTATGACAGCAAGGTATTTCTGTATCTGTTCATTGCCGTGCTGACCGGGCTGATGGGAGTGATGGTGTCCTTGCTGAACTCCTTCCTCAGCGTGGAGTTTGTCAAGCAGACAGATGAAGCTTATCTGGCCAGGGTTAATTCGATTCTTTCGGCTTTCAGCTGTGCGGCGTCTCCGCTGGTAGCTTTTATCATCAGCGGCATCGCGGCATTTTGTGACACGCAGGTTATCTTTCTGGCGACGGGGATCCTTGCCCTTCTGGCAAGCTTTCCGCTGTTGTTTTCCAGGACGCTGGATATGCTGGATAAAACCCCGGAAGGGGAAGGAGAGGAGCAGGGATCGGAACCTGCAGCCCGTCAGGAAGAAATTTCTTATATAACGGATGGAGCATACGATTGAAAAATTACAGAGAGTTATTCCGCAAAGAGTACTTGTTTGTCTATTTGATCTATTTCTGGGTCTTTTTTGCCATCGGGGCATTAGACCAACAGATACCGCTGTTTTTTACGGGGAAGGAAAACGGCCCCCTCGTCTACGGCATTTTTTTGAGTGCGCTGAGCGCGGCGAACATTGTCATGCCAACGGTGTCCGCCCTGCTGGCAAAGAGGTTTGGCTCGAAAGAAGTCACCTTGTTCTACTTCGTCATGAGCGCGGCTGTCTCAGGTGTATTGTTTCTGGTCACAAATACCTATGTCATAGCGGTCATTTTTCTGTTAATCAATGTCAGTCAGCCCGTGTTCAATTTTTCCCTGGGAAGCGCGATCTGCCTTTCCATCGACAATCAGGCAAAGGCGCGGTTTTTTGCCGTCCGGGATGTCTTCCTGTACGGCTCCATCGCTTTGGGGCTGATGCTGTCGGGCATCCTGGTAAAGAGATACGACGTGAAAATGATCATTGCCGCCTATGGGTTATTTCTGCTTGTCCCATGCGTCATGTTGTTTTTTGGAAAGAATCCATTCGTCAAGAGGACGGACAGCGAGGACGAGGAGGAAGAAGAGACCGGCCTGAAGGGGATCAAAAAGGCTTTTCAAAACCGGGAGTTTATCCTGATGCTGGCCGTCAGTTCCTTTTTGTCGGTTTACAGCGCGGTGTACGCATATGTCCCTTTTCTGGCGATTGAGGTCGGTTTAAATTATTCGGAGGTATTGAACAGTTTCGCCATCGTGACCATGATCAATGTGGTGGTAGCTTTGTTTCTCAGCCATCTGGCAGATGCCACAGATAAGAAAATATTTTTCATCATCGATGTGGGATTTGACCTGATTCCCATTTTGATCTTTTTAAATGCCACAAACTATTATCTGTTCATCGCTGCGCTGGTCCTGACTGCCCTCAAGGATGTGTTTGCGCCGATCACCTTTGCGTACAAATATGAATTGTTCACAGAGGACGGGCAGCTTTTTATTTCCCTTCTGGAATCGATGATGGGCGTCTTTACGTTTGTGCTGCCCATCGTGATAGGAATTTTGTGGGAACAGATCGGGAAGAATGTGTTCCTCATAGGATTTGCGGCAGTCTTCCTGGCAACGGTTACGGCCTTTTTCCTGCACGGCAGACCAAAGAAAGCAGAAGGATGATTAGGCTTGTGCCCGGGGTTTTACTCCCGGGCACATTTTTTGATGTAAGCGTGAAGCTGCCAGAACAGGCTGAGCGCCGTTTCGATATCATGGGCCTCGTATGTCGCTGTCCTATCTTGAAAAGTTCCCTTCCAGGGAAAGCTGTCCGGCGCTTCGAAGAAATAACCCTCCGTCAGATGAAGGCTGCAATGACAATGCTCCTGGTAGGGATAAGCCGTCTTGTTTTTGTAATCTTTCAGCGCGTCCAGCATACCCTGGTAAATGATCGGATAGGTTTCCTCCGGGGAAGGCTCCCAGTTCTTCCGCTTGTCTTTTACTGTGATGCAGGTTACATTGGGCGACAGTTCCAGCGCTTCTTTGTGGGACGCGGCACACCCGATGTTGGCAATGTACGGCACGTCGCAAAAGCACATGACGCTTTCACCGATTTCAGCAATGTGGAGGCCGTTTAGATAAAAGGATTCGATAGGCGGCGTGTGGATCGTGTGGGGGAAGTATGCGTCAGCCTCGCCATTCCTTGCGTGCTGCCCGACGGTGACGATCCCGTAAGGCTCGATTGCCGCCTGGCCTCTGATTCTGCTCCACAGCGCGCTTCTGTTGGGCAGATCAAACACCCGGACGTTTGGCGGAAGCTTCTCAAGTTCAACATTGTATTCCCTGCATCCGGCATAGTGCATATCGAGCAGAAGGATTTCATCGATCCCCATCTCTGTGGCGGCGCTGCATACCGCGAGGACATCGCTGGTGATGCACGGCCTGCCATATGAGCGCCATAAAGGATTTTCGGGAAACATTTCCTCGTGCCAGCAGGCTTCTTTGTTGGAATCAAATATCCCGCTTGCGCCTTCCATATCTGCGACGACAATCAACTGCTTCATGCGTTTTCTCCTTCGAAATCAATGTTCGGGCGGCCTTTTCGCCCGACAGGTTACATTATACATTTCAAGTGTAAAAAAATCTACTTCATTTTGGGCAAATCTCCCTCAGAAGCTATTTCCGAAAGTATCAGAAAGTGATATAATAAGATAAATGATAGAGGTGTTTCACACAGCTTTTACGGATCAAGAGGAAATCATACAGCTGCGCAATGAGCATATGGAGCCGTCTGGCAAAGTCATCACAGATTCTTACCTGAAGATCGGCGGGCGGCTGTATCACATTGAATGTCAGAGCACACAAGACAATACGATCAACATTCGGATGATCGAGTATGACTTTGCCATCGCCTTGGAAAATGCAGAACGTCAAAATGGTATTTACGAACTGAATTTTCCACATTCTGCCCTGCTGTATCTGCGTCATTCCGAGCGGACGCCCGATCATGCGCAGGTTAAAATGAATCTGCCGGATGGGCAGTCTGTCATGTATTCTGTGCCGATCATCAAAGTGCAGGACTATACAAAGGATATGATCTTCCAGAAAGATTTGTTATTTTTCCTGCCGTTCTATATCCTGCGTTATGAGGGACAGATTCAAGAAATCGGGGCCGACCCGTATAAATCTTCACAGTTGGTGGCCGAATATACGGACATCAGGATGCGCTTACAAAAGGAACTTCAGGGGGAAGACAAGGTAGGGTATTATCCCCGGCTTGCCGAACTGATCAAGAGGCTGACGGATCGGGTGCTTGGATCGGCGGGGGATATCCAGGAAAGGATTGGTGGCGTTATGGGAGGACAGATTATCGAAACAGAAACTGACCGGATTCTCGAAAGGGGCCGCGAGGAAGGTTTTGCGGAAGGCCGCGAAGAAGGCCGCGAGGAAGGCCGCGAGGAAGGCCGCGAGGAAGGCCGCGAGGAAGGCCGCGAGAAGGCAAAGAATAATTTTATAAGACAGCTGCTTTCCTTTGATGTTCCGAAAGAAAAAATCCTGCAATATGTAGGCTGCACAGAGGATGACGTGGAAAAGGTCAGACGGGGGAACGGGGATTGAGAGATTGTGGATGCGTGAAAGCCATGCAAAATCGCCACAGAGGTGGCGCTGTTTTGTGTGGCTCTTTTTCATCCAGCGGCAGAAAGGAGATTCTCCATGTATGATGTGATCGTGATAGGAGCCGGAGTGACGGGCTGCGGGATCGCCAGGGAGCTTGCCCGCTACGATTGGAAAACGGCGGTGCTTGAGCGGGCCAGCGATGTGTGCGAGGGCACTTCCAAGGCAAACAGCGGTATTGTCCATGCGGGGTTTGACGCAAAGCCGGGCAGCCTGAAGGCAAAGCTGAACGTGGAGGGCAGCAGGCAGATGGAGAGCCTGTCAAAAGAACTGGATTTTCCGTTTTTGAGAAACGGCTCCCTGGTGCTGTGCTTTGACGAAAAAGATATCCCCATCCTGCACAACCTGCTGGAGCAAGGGCTCCAAAATGGCGTGGAAGGGCTTGAGATACTGGACAGAGAGCAGTTAAAGCGCTTAGAGCCTAATATTTCGGACGACGCGGTGGCAGCGCTGCACGCGCCCACCGGCGGCATTGTCTGCCCCTTTGGCCTCACCATTGCGCTGGCGGAGAACGCGGCGGTAAACGGCGTGGAATTTCACCTGGACACAGAGGTACAGAGAATCGAAAAGACCAGTGACGGCTACCTGGTGTACACCTCCCGGGGAGAGTTTGAGACGAAAGTGCTCATAAACGCAGCGGGCGTTTATGCCGACCGCTTCCACAACATGGTCAGCGGGGAAAAAATACACATCATCCCGCGGAAGGGCGAGTACTGCCTGATGGATAAAAAAGCGGGCGGTTTCGTCCGCCATACGATTTTCCAGCTTCCCACCGTCTACGGGAAGGGCGTGCTGGTGACCCCTACCGTGCACGGCAATCTGCTGACCGGGCCTACGGCGGCAGACATAGAGGATAAGGAAGCTGTCAATACCACCGAGCCGGGCATGGAGGAGCTGCTTAGGCGGGCATCCTTAAGCGTAAACGGTCTGCCCGTCAGGCAGGTGATCACTTCCTTTGCGGGACTACGGGCCCATGAGGAAAGGGGGGATTTCATCATCGGGGAAGCCAAAGACGCGCCCGGCTTTTTTGACGCGGCGGGCATCGAGTCCCCGGGGCTGACCTGTGCCCCCGCCCTGGGCAGATATCTGGCCGGACAGGTGCTGGCGTATCTTCCCGCCAAAGAGAAACCGGGCTTTATCGCTGCAAGGAAAGGGATCCCCAATATGGGCCAGGCTTCCCTCCAGGAGAGACAGCGGCTGATCGCAGAGAATCCGCTGTATGCCAATGTGGTCTGCCGCTGCGAGCTGGTGACGGAGGGCGAGATCTTAGACGCCATCCACAGGCCCCTGGGCGCCACCACCCTGGATGGCATAAAGCGCCGCACCCGGGCAGGCATGGGACGGTGCCAGGCGGGTTTTTGTTCGCCGAAGGTGGTGGAGATACTGGCCAGGGAGCTTGGCAAGGATGTGGGGGAGATCAGCAAGAGGGGCGAGGGCTCCCGGTTCCTCACCGGCTATCTCAAGGACAGTGCGGAGGCGTCGGAATCGGAGCGGTGTGAAAGCGGCAAAGCGGCAGAATGAGAGGCGGAGTATGAAGAAGGATTTGGTGATCATCGGCGGCGGCCCCGCGGGGCTTGCAGCCGCCATCGCAGCCCGGGAGGCGGGTGTGGAAGAACTGCTGATCCTGGAGCGGGACTGCCGCCTGGGCGGCATTTTAAACCAGTGCATCCACAACGGGTTCGGCCTGCACACCTTCAAGGAGGAGCTGACGGGCCCCGAGTACGCGGACAGGTATATCGGGAAGGCCAAAACGCTGGGGATCCCGTACCGCCTGAACACAATGGTGGTGGATTTACGCGCAGAGGGACAACAAAAGAAACTCACGGTGATGAACCGGGAGGAGGGGCTGTATGAGATTGAGGCGAAAGCGGTGATCCTGGCCATGGGGTGCCGGGAGCGCACCAGGGGCGCTTTGAATATTCCAGGCTTCCGTCCTGCAGGCATCTACTCCGCAGGCACCGCCCAGCGGTATGTGAACATGGAGGGAAGGATGCCCGGCAGGGAAGTGGTGATCCTGGGCTCCGGCGATATCGGCCTGATCATGGCCCGGCGCATGACCCTGGAGGGAGCCAGGGTGAAGCTGGTGGCGGAACTGATGCCCTATTCCGGGGGATTAAAGCGCAATATCGTCCAGTGCCTGGAGGATTTCGGGATTCCCTTAAGGTTAAGCCATACGGTAGTGGACATCAAGGGAAGGGACCGTGTGGAGGGCGTGACCATTGCCCGGGTGGACGGGAACCTGAAACCCATTCCCGGCACGGAGGAGGAAATTTCCTGCGACACCCTGCTGCTCTCCTGCGGGCTGATCCCGGAAAACGAATTGTCCCAGGGCCTGGGGGCGGCCATGAATCCCGTCACCGGAGGCCCCTTTGTAAATGAGAGCCTGGAGACGGACAAGGAGGGCGTCTTCGCCTGCGGCAATGTGCTCCATGTCCACGACCTGGTGGATTATGTCTCCCAGGAGGCGGAGGCTGCCGGGAGGAAAGCAGCGGCTTATCTGCGGGGCGGCTTAGAGGGGACGGGAAGGGTGGTCTCCCTGCGGGCGGCAGAGGGCGTGCGCTACACGGTGCCCGCTTCTCTGGACATAGGCCGCATGGAAGAGGCGCAGACCGTGCGTTTCCGGGTGGGAGACGTGTACCGGGACGCGGCCATAGAAGTGTCCTGTGACGGCCGGATTCTGCGGAGTGTGAAAAAGAAGGTGCTGGCGCCTGGGGAAATGGAACAGATTATCTTAAAAAAACAGGAACTGGAAGCGGCAGACAATCCGAAGGAGATCGTCATTTCTGTCCGGACGCAGGGCCAGGGAAAGGAGGCGTGAGAGACGATGAGTGAAACGAGGGAGCTTGTCTGCATCCGCTGCCCGCTGGGCTGCAATCTGTCGGTAAAACTGGAGGGCGGCGAGATTGCCGCCGTCACGGGGAATACCTGCCCCAGAGGCGCAGAGTATGCGGTAAAGGAGCTGACGGATCCCAGGAGGATCGTCACAAGCCTGGTGCGGGTGAGGGGCGGGGAACTGCCCGTTGCGCCCGTGAAGACCGCCTCGGATATCCCCAAGGGGAAGGTGGGGGACTGCGTGAAAGCATTGAGACAGATCGAAGTGCCCGCGCCGGTGCACATCGGGGACGTGGTGATGGAAAATGTGTGCGGCACAGGGGTGGATATGGTGGCGACGGCCAACGTTGACCGCTCATGAGATCCTGCCTTGCGGCGGCATGGCGGAAGCGCAGAAAACAAGGTTTTATGAGGGAAGGAAAGGCTGTCTTTGGACGGCGGAAAAGAGGGATCATGCAAAAATATATCATGGCATTGGATCAGGGAACCACCAGTTCCCGGTGTATCTTGTTTGACGAGTCGGGGAATATCTGCTCCATGTCCCAGAAGGAGTTTACCCAGATTTACCCGCAGCCCGGCTGGGTGGAGCACAACCCCATGGAAATCTGGTCTTCCCAGCTGGCGGTGGCCACAGAGTGTATGGCCATACAGGGGATCACGCCGGAGAAGATCGCCGCCATCGGCATCACCAATCAGCGGGAGACGACGATCCTTTGGGACAAGCGCACAGGGGAGCCTGTGTACAACGCCATCGTCTGGCAGTGCCGCCGGACTGCGGATCGGATCGAGGCCTTGAAGGCGGACGGATTTGACCAGGTGATCCGGCGAAAGACGGGACTGATACCGGACGCCTACTTCAGCGCATCCAAGATCGCCTGGATCCTGGACAATGTGCCGGGGGCCAGGGAGAGGGCAGAGGCGGGGGAGATTTTGTTCGGCACGGTGGACACCTGGCTGATCTGGAACCTGACCAAAGGGGCGGTTCATGTGACGGATTATACCAACGCTTCCCGCACCATGCTTTTTGATATCCACAGGCTCTGCTGGGATCAGGAGATTCTGGAGCGGTTTGGCATCCCGTCCTGCCTTCTGCCCCAGGTGAAGCCCTCGGGCTGTATTTTCGGATATACGGACGCCTCGGTGCTGGGCGGGGAGATCCCCATCGCCGGAGCTGCCGGGGATCAGCAGGCGGCGCTGTTCGGCCAGTGCTGTTTCGAGCAGGGGGAGGTAAAGAATACATATGGCACCGGCTGTTTCCTGCTGATGAACACGGGCGCACAGGCCATTGATTCCAAGTCCGGCCTGCTGACTACCATAGCCGCAGGCACGGAGGACGTCCCGCAGTACGCCCTGGAGGGCAGCGTGTTTGTGGCGGGCGCAGGCGTCCAGTGGCTCCGGGACAGTATGCGCATGATCAAGAATGCCGCCCAGTCCCAGGAATACGCCCAGGCGGTGGAAGACACCGCCGGAGTCTATCTGGTGCCCGCCTTTGCCGGGATGGGGGCGCCCTACTGGGATCAGTACGCCAGAGGCACCGTGGTGGGCATCACCCGGGGCTGTACCAAAGAGCATTTTATCCGGGCCACCCTGGAATCCATTGCCTATCAGACGGCGGATGTGCTGCGGGCTATGGAGCAGGACAGCGGGATCTGTCTCAAGGGCTTAAAGGTGGACGGCGGAGCCAGCGCCAACGATTTCCTGATGCAGTTCCAGGCGGATATCGTGAACATCCCTGTCCACAGGCCACGGTGCATCGAGACCACAGCCCTGGGAGCCGCCTACCTGGCCGGGCTGGCGGTGGGCTACTGGAAGGACAAGGGGGAGATCCGGGAAAACTGGCAGATCGGAAGGGTCTTTTCCAGCGCCATGGAGGAGGAAAAGCGCTCACAGCTTTTAAAGGGGTGGAAAAAGGCTGTAAAATGCGCCCTGGCGTGGGCACAGGAATAACCGCACCGCGGGAAATGGACGCAGAAAGGCCGCCGCTGCCTCTCTGCGTCTTTTTTTACTTGTCATGTGAGGAAAAAGTAGTATAATAAAAACGATATTTATTGTCTTGGAAGTATGGCCGGGTAAGAATCAAAATGAATCTGACAGGGTTATCACAGAGCGAACAACAGTATATAATGGAAATTATGGAACGCAGGAGCAGCCTGGGTGTGTTTTCGCCCGTCCTCTGCCAGGAGGTTCTTGAGCGCGGAAGGGAGATGGGCTCTGACGCAGTGTACGGCATTGCCTGCTATTACTTTGCGGAAACCTACTGGCGGCAGCGGGATGAAGACAGAACCATGTACTATCTCACCGAGTCCACCAAGTGCTTTCTCACCCAGGGGCTGTATGAGCTTCTTGCCAGAAGCTATAACATGATGGGTTCCGTGTGCGACAGCCGCGACAACCGTGTCGTAGCGCTGTATTATTTTTATACGGGGCTGCGGTACGCGGAAAAATGCGGGCTGACCTATGAGCAGGGGATCCTCAACTTTAACATCGGCTTTGCGCTGTTTCGCATGAAACAGTTCCAGGAGGCGCTGCAGCACTACGAGAGGGCCGTCCACTATTACGGCGTCGCCCGGGACAATTACTACCGCAGCTACAATATGGCGCTGGCCATGCAGCACTGCGGCTCCTGTTACCTGAAGCTTGGGAAAAAGGAAGACGCATACCGGATGCTGGCAGGGATCGAGGAAATGCTTCGGACGGCGCCGGACAGGGCGTATCCCCGGATCAACATCACCTCCTTCCGGGCGGAATGCGCCGCTGCAAAAGGGCGCAGGGAAGATTTCTTAAACGGCGTGGAGGAAGTGCTCGCCCTGGTGCGGCCCGAGAAGGAGATCGGGGAGGCGGCGGATAACCTGGAGAGCCTGACGGCGTTTCTGTATCGCTATGAGGCGTTTGACAAGCTGGACGAGTTGATGAAAGAGCTGGAGGGGAAAGGACTTCAGGACGCTCCTTTGTTGTTTATGAGTCTGTATCCTTATTACAGCGACAGCCTGCTGGCGCGGGGAAAGACCGGGGAATATGTAGACTACACCGGGAAATACTTCAGCGCCTATGAGAGAGACCGGCAAAACCACAGGCTGGCCGCCATGCGGATCATGGAACTTCAGGAACAGGTGCGCTCGGTGGAGAGGGAGCAGGCCAGGGTCAGCGCCGACAACAAGCGGCTGGAAGCCATCGCCATGTACGACACCATGACGGAACTGGCAAACCGCACCAGAATCAACGAGCATCTGGATCAGATGTTTGAGGCAGCCATACGGGAGAAAAGCCTGCTGGGAGTGGAGCTGCTGGACATCGACTTCTTTAAGAGCTACAACGACTGCTACGGGCATCTGGCCGGAGACGAGTGCATCAAAGCGGTGGCCGGTGTTTTAAAAAGTGTGGAAAAGGAAGGGGTCTTCTGCGGGAGATACGGCGGGGACGAGTTCATGGTGATTTACAGCGGCATGACTCTGGCACAGATCGAGGAGACGGCGAAACAGATCCAGGAAGGGGTGCGGGCGCTGCGGATTCCCCACGAGGCGTCTCCCTGCTTTCCCATAGTCACCGTAAGCCAGGGGCTGTTTGCCGGCGTGCCGGATCAGGAGAGCCGGGAGTGGGACTTTAACGCGATGGCCGACGAGGCGCTCTACGACGCAAAACGTGCCGGCAGAAACGGTTATCAGATCAATGCGGATCCGGCGTGATAGACGAAAGACAAATCCTTCCAATGCAGGGATTGCGGCTGTGCGCTGCCTGCCGCAGCCCGTTATGACCATATGGCCCAGGGAATGGCGGCGCAGAAACAGAGGGAAATATGCTTGTTCAAAAATATCGGGATATGTTGTCTGAAAAATCGGTCATCCGGCAGCTGTCGGAATTTGCAACGGCCAGGGGGCAGGAGATCGGCTATGAAAATGTCTTTGATTACAGCCTGGGAAACCCTTCCGTCCCCGTGCCCCGGGAACTGACCGAGGCGATCCTGCATTACGCCTCCGAAGACACACAGTTTGTGCACGGCTACAGCCCAAGCCTTGGCATCCCTTCTGTCCGGGAAGCCATAGCGGCCTCGCTGGAAAGACGGTTTGGGCTGCCCTATCGGAAGGAACATATTTTTATGGCCTCCGGCGCAGCGGGTGCGCTGGCCCATGCTTTCCGGCTGGTGACGCAGCCCGGCGACGAAATCCTGACCTTTGCCCCCTTTTTCCCGGAGTACCATCCTTATGTGGATCTGACCGGGGCGGCGCTGAAGGTGGTGCCCCCCGACACAGAGCAGTTTCAGATCAACATGGAGCGCCTGGGCGAAATGCTGGGGCCGAAGGTGATGGCAGTGCTGGTCAATACGCCCAACAATCCCTCCGGCGTGGTGTACTCGGCGGAAACGCTGCGGGAGCTCTCGGAGCTTTTAAGGGAGCGGTCGGCCCGGTATGGCCATGACATTTATCTGATCTCCGACGAGCCCTACCGGGAGATCGTCTTTGACGGCGTACAGGCGCCCTGTGTGTCTGCCTTCTACGACAACACCATCACGTGTTATTCCTTCTCCAAATCCCTGTCCCTGCCCGGGGAGCGGATCGGGTATCTTGCGGTGAACCCGAACTGTCAGGATGCGGAGGTGATGGTGAATATGTGCGGACAGATCTCCAGGGGCATCGGCCACAACTGCCCTCCGTCCCTGTTCCAGCTGGCGGTGGGGCGTCTGGCGGATCTGACGGCGGACCTGAGCGTCTATGAGACCAACCGCAACATCCTGTACGAGGAGTTGACAAAACTGGGCTTTTCCTGTGTAAAGCCCGGCGGGACTTTTTATATTTTCCCGAAGGCCCTGGAGGAAGACGCAAAGGAATTCTGCCGGAAAGCGCTGAAATACGATCTGATTCTGGTGCCGGGCGATACCTTTGGAGCGCCGGGGTATTTCCGGATGGCATACTGCATTGACACAGAGAAAGTGGAGCGCTCCTTAAAGGCCCTGCGCAGATTTGTAAAAGAGGAGTACGGAAAGGTGGGATGAGGATGTATCAGGCCGGTCTGGTGTTGGAAGGCGGCGGGATGAAAGGCGTGTACACCGCAGGCGTCCTGGACTTTTTTCTGGACAAAGGAATACAGTTTTCCCATGTTTACGGCGTCTCCGCGGGAGCCTGCCATATGTGCAGTTTCCTCTCCGGGCAAAGGGGGAGGGCCATTGCGATCAGCGTGGATTATCTGGACTCTAAATGGTACTGCAGTGTGGAGAGCCTTTTGGCCACGGGCGATCTGTTCAACGTAGAGATGTGCTACCATCTGATTCCGGATTACCTCTATCCGTATGATTATGAAGCGTTTGGGCGCTATCCGGGAAAGGCTTACAGCGTGGCAACGGACATTGCCACAGGGCGTCCCGCCTATTTCCGCATCCGGGATATGAAAAAGGACATCCACAAGATACGGGCCTCCGCGTCTCTGCCGTTAGTCTCCCGCAATGTAAAGATTGGGGACAGCTATTATCTGGACGGCGGCATCAGCGACGCCATTCCCCTGCAGCAGTCCGTGATGGACGGGAATCAGAGGAATGTGGTGGTGATGACAAAGGAGGAGGGGTATGTGAGAAAGCCGGCCGGGCAGCTGGGCCTGATGAGAGCCCGCTACCTGAGATATCCCAAGGTCTATGAGCTGATGGAAGACCGGCATATCCGCTACAACGCCCAGCTGGAATACATCGCCGGGCAGCAGGAGGCGGGCAGGGCGTTCGTCATCCGCCCCAGGAAGGCGAGCGGCGTGGGCCGGGTGGAAAAGAATGTGGAAAAACTGATGGAGCTGTACCGGCAGGGCTATGAGGACGCGGCGGGTTCCTATGAAGATCTGTTGCGCTTTTTGGAGGGCGGGCCCGCAGGAGCCCCCCATCCGTAAGACGAGAAAGAAAATAGGAGAGTTGTTATGGCAGAAATCATCAAAGCGATCCTCTACGGCATTGTGGAGGGAATTACCGAATGGCTGCCCATCAGCAGCACGGGTCATCTGATCCTGGTGGAGCAGCTGATTCCCTTTCAGCAGACCAGCGAGGGATTTTTTGATATGTTCGATGTGGTCATCCAGCTGGGGGCGATTCTGGCGGTGGTGCTCTTGTTCTGGAAGCAGATCTGGCCCTTTGCGCTGACGGAAAAATCGCGTCGGGGGCAGACCGGCATTCAGGCATATTTCAAAAAGGATATCTGGGTGCTGTGGTTTAAGATTCTGGTGTCCTGTGTGCCGGCAGCCGTGATCGGCGTGCTGTTTGACGACGTGTTTGACAAATACTTTTACAATCCGGTCAGCGTATCCATTGCATTGATCCTCTTTGGCGTGGCGTTTCTGGTCGTCGAAAACTGGAATAAGGGCAGACGGCCAAAAGTGACAAAACTGTCGCAAATCACTTACCAGACGGCGCTTCTGATCGGCATTTTCCAGGTGATCGCAGCGGTCTTTCCCGGTACCTCCCGCTCCGGCGCAACCATTGTGGGCGCGCTGCTGCTGGGCGTTTCCAGAACGGTTGCGGCAGAGTACACCTTCTTTCTGGCCATTCCGGTTATGTTCGGCGCAAGCCTCTTGAAGGTGGTCAAATTCGGAGCGGTCTTTACCTCCATGGAGCTGGCCCTTCTTTTGACCGGCATGGCGGTATCCTTTGTGGTATCCCTGTTTGTGCTGCGATTCCTGATGGGCTACATCAAGAAGCATGATTTCAAAGTGTTCGGCTGGTACCGCATCGCCCTGGGGATTGTGGTGCTGGTATATTTTGGGGTGGCCGGGTGAGGCCGGGGCGGTTCAGACCCGATTCGTCAGGCTGGACGGCTGCAGATATTTGGCAAGTATAGAAGTTGGAGAGTTGACAATTTTTTTGAAATGGAATAAACTGTTTTCTAACAAGTCCCATTTGGGCTTGTTGAGGAGTGAAAACTCGGAAACTCGTAGATCAAACGATGAAATTGATCGGATGTGAGAAGGGAGAGATGGACATGGCAGCACCTAAGAAGGCGGGAAGGCCTGCGGCAAAGGCAGCAGAGGTAAAGACAGAGACCGCGGCACCCCAGGCAGAGATGATCCAGCCGGAAGCTGCGCCGGCGGCAGAAAAGAAGGAAACAGAAAAGAAAGCGGAGGCAAAGAAGCCCGCGGCAAAGAAGCCTGCGGCCAAGAGAGCCACTGTGAAGAAGGCAGAGCAGAAAACTGAGCTCCATGTGCAGTTTTCCGGCAAGTCTTATTCCCAGGAGGACCTGGTCAAGATGGCCCGGGACGTGTGGAAATACGATCTGAAGCAGAAGGTGCGGGAGCTGGCAAGCATTGACCTGTATGTGAAGCCCGAGGAGAACATGGTTTACTATGTGATGAACCAGGAGTTTACCGGGAGCTTTTATATCTGAGCCAGAACCGATATGGGAAAGCTGAAGGCGGCATGACATTTGTGTCATGCTGTCTTTTCTTTTTGTGCAGGAGGAAATAGTGTGAAAAATCACACTGATGTGCTGATTGTTTCACAAAACGAACTTTGTCCGTTTGGGAATTTGTGCCGGAGCGTCACAAATTCCCCTGATGGCAGATGAGAAATCGCATTCGCGAATTTCTCATCGCCCCGTCGCGTAAAACGCTCCGGAATGAGGTTAATATGAAAAAACCCATCGTGGGGGTCATCCCATTGTATGACGACGAAAGAGAAAGTATCTGGATGCTGCCGGGATATCTGGAGGGCCTGGCGGAAGCGGGCGCCATTCCGGTTATCCTTCCCATGCGGCTCACCTCGGGGGAGATGGCACAGTTAGACGGGATGCTGGACGGCTATCTCTTGACAGGAGGGCACGACGTAAACCCCGGGCTGTACGGGGAGGTGGCATCGCCGCAGTGCGGGGCGCCCTGCGACGCCCGGGACAGGCTGGAGCGGGCCGTCTATGAAAAGGCCTGCGAAAAAGATAAGCCTGTGCTGGGGATCTGCAGGGGGCTCCAGTTTATCAATGTGCTGCACGGGGGCACGCTGTATCAGGATCTGCCCACCCAGTACCAGGGCGGGGTCTGCCTGGAGCACCGTATGCCGCCGCCCTATGACCGGGGGATCCATGCGGTGCAGCTGGAAAAAGAAAGCCCGCTGTACCGGCTGCTTGGACAGGAGAGCCTATTGGTGAACAGCTATCACCACCAGGCGGTCAAAGACCTGGGGGAGGGCCTTGAGGTGATGGCGCGGGCGCAGGACGGGCTGATAGAGGGCGTCTATCGGAGAGACAAGCGCTTTGTCTGGGGCGTCCAATGGCACCCGGAATTCAGTTACAAAAAGGAGGAAAGCCAGCGGAAGATTTTTGAGGCCTTTGTAAAGGCTTGTGTTTTAGAATAATTTTAGAATTTATTTTTTACAAAGCAGTTGACAATAAATTGGGTAAGTGATATTTTATGGGTAACAAATTAGCACTCTCTTTTGATGAGTGCTAACAATCGAGAAGGGAGACGCCGGGAATGGAGTTGGATGAACGCAAAAAGAAAATCCTGCAGGCGGTTATCCGCAACTACCTGGAAACGGGAGAGCCGGTTGGCAGCAGAACCATTTCAAAAGATTCCAGCCTGAACTTAAGTTCCGCGACAATCCGGAACGAAATGGCGGATCTGGAGGAGATGGGATATATTCTCCAGCCCCACACTTCCGCGGGCAGAATCCCTTCGGACAAAGGCTACCGGCTCTATGTGGACGCGATGATGGCGGAGAAGGAGCGGGAAGTGGTAGAGATGAAGGAGATGCTGGTGGAGCGTCAGGACAAGATGGAAACGCTCTTAAAGCAGGTGGCCAGGGTGCTGGCGCAGAATACCCAGTACGCGACCATGATCTCCGCGCCCCACGCCAAGCGCAATAAGCTGAAGTTTATCCAGCTTTCCCGGGTAGACGCCAAACAGATCCTGGCAGTCATCGTCGTCGAAGGGAATATGATCAAAAACAGTATCCTTTCGGTGGATGCGGAGCTGGACGATGAGACGCTCCTGAAGCTGAACATCCTCTTAAACTCCAATTTAAACGGCCTGTGCATCGACGAGATCAATCTGGGCATGATATCCCTGCTCAAGCAGCAGGCGGGCATTCACAGCGACATTGTGGGCGGCGTCATCGACGCGGTGGCGGAGTCCATCCGGGCAGACGAGGATCTGAAGATTTACACCAGCGGCACCAACAACATTTTCAGGTATCCGGAGCTGGCAGACCAGCAGAAAGCCAGCGAGCTGATCAATACATTTGAAGAGAAACAGATGCTGGGCGAACTGCTGCAGGACTCCGGCCAGGATCCGGACAGCACGGGCATCCAGGTGTACATCGGGGCGGAGACCCAGGTGCAGAGCATGAAAGACTGCAGCGTGGTGACGGCCACCTATGAACTGGGCGATGGGATGAAAGGGACGATCGGCATCGTAGGCCCCAAGCGGATGGATTACGACAAGGTGATCGGGACGCTTCGGACGATACAGACACAGCTGGATGAGCTGTACCGGGATGACAAAAATTAGCGCTGGGAAGAAGCAGAGAAAGGACTGAGCGTATGGTGGAGCAGGAGAAGAAGATTTCTGAGGAGACGATCCCCGGGACGGAGGAAACTCCAGAAAAGGATGCAGAGGAGGCAGCAGAAGCCACAAAAGCGGGAGCGCAGGATGCAGATGCGCAGGAAGCGCAGGACATTTCCCAGGAGGCAGGGGAAGACGGCGGACAGCCGGAGGAAGACCCTGCAGGAGAGGAGGACGCAAAGAGCTGGTATGAGAAGCGGGCGGAAAAAAAGCAGGCAAAGCTGAATAAGAAAGAGGAACTTTTCAAAGAGCAGATCGCCCAGCTGGAAGACCGGGTAAAGCGCCAGATGGCCGAGTTTGAAAACTTCCGCAAGCGCACGGAGCGGGAGAAACAGGCCATGTTTGAGACGGGCGCAAAGAGTGTGATCGAGAAGATACTTCCCGTGGTGGACAATTTTGAGAGAGGTCTGGCCACGGTGGCAGAGGAAGATAAGGAAGACCCTTTTGTGGACGGCATGAACCGGGTATACAAACAGCTCCTGACAGAGCTGGACAATATCGGTGTAAAGCCCATCCAGGCGGTGGGGCAGGAATTTGACCCCGGCAAGCACAATGCGGTGATGCAGGTCGCCACCGAGGAATACCCTTCCGGAGTGGTGGCTCAGGAGCTGCAAAAAGGTTATACTTACAGAGATGCGGTGGTACGGCACAGTATGGTGGCTGTGGCAGAGTAGCCATACCTGCGGTGACATAGATATGAAATCAAAATAAAACAGTAGGAGGGCATAAACATGAGCAAGATTATTGGTATTGACCTGGGGACGACAAACAGCTGCGTAGCTGTTATGGAGGGCGGCAAGCCCACGGTGATCGCAAACGCTGAAGGCGCAAGAACCACACCTTCCGTGGTTGCATTTACGAAGACCGGCGAGAGGCTGGTCGGCGAGCCTGCAAAGCGGCAGGCGGTGACCAATGCGGAGAAGACCATCTCTTCCATCAAGCGGGATATGGGTACGGACAGAGGCCGCACCATCGACGGCAAAAAGTACTCCCCCCAGCAGATTTCCGCGATGATCCTGCAGAAGCTGAAAGCCGACGCAGAGAGCTATCTGGGAGAAAAGGTGACGGAGGCTGTCATCACGGTGCCTGCATATTTCAACGACGCACAGCGTCAGGCAACCAAGGACGCCGGCAAGATTGCGGGCCTGGATGTAAAGCGCATCATCAATGAGCCCACCGCCGCAGCGCTGGCTTACGGCCTGGACAATGAAAAAGAGCAGAACATCATGGTATACGACTTAGGCGGCGGTACCTTCGACGTGTCCATCATTGAGATCGGCGACGGCATTATCTCCGTTCTGGCCACCAACGGCGACACGCATCTGGGCGGCGACGACTTTGACGAGAAGATCATCCAGTGGATGCTGTCTGAGTTTAAGAAGGCGGAAGGCGTAGATCTGTCCGGCGATAAGATGGCGATGCAGAGGTTGAAAGAGGCAGCTGAGAAGGCGAAGAAAGAGCTGTCCAGCGCCATGACCACCAATATCAACCTGCCTTTCATCACCGCTACCTCGGAGGGCCCGAAACATTTTGACATGAATCTGACCCGCGCACAGTTTGACGAGCTGACCAGAGACCTGGTAGACAAGACCGCCATTCCCGTGCAGAACGCCATGAAGGATGCCGGGCTGACCAATGCGGATCTCGGACAGGTGCTTCTGGTGGGCGGTTCCACCCGTATCCCTGCCGTGCAGGAGAAGGTAAGGCAGCTCACCGGCAAGGAGCCCAGCAAGTCCTTAAATCCCGACGAGTGCGTGGCCATCGGCGCTTCCGTACAAGGCGGCAAGCTGGCAGGCGACGCGGGCGCAGGCGAAATCCTGCTTCTGGATGTGACGCCCCTGTCCCTGTCCATTGAGACCATGGGCGGCGTAGCGACCAGACTGATCGAGAGAAATACCACGATCCCCACCAAAAAGAGCCAGGTGTTCTCCACCGCAGCCGACAACCAGACCGCTGTGGACATCAACGTGGTACAGGGTGAGAGACAGTTTGCAAGGGACAACAAGTCCCTCGGACAATTCCGTCTGGATGGGATCCCTCCCGCAAGGAGAGGCGTGCCTCAGATCGAGGTTACCTTTGATATTGATGCAAACGGCATTGTGAACGTGTCCGCAAAGGATCTTGGCACCGGGAAAGAACAGCACATCACCATCACCGCAGGCTCCAATATGTCCGATGAGGATATCGAGAGAGCGGTGAAGGAAGCGGCAGAGTTTGAGGCCCAGGACAAGAAGCGCAAGGAGGCTGTGGAAACCAGAAATGACGCAGATTCCTTCGTGTTCCAGACCGAGAAGGCCCTGGAGGAAGTGGGCGACAAGATCAGCGACAGCGACAAGGCTGGCGTGCAGGCTGATCTGGATGCGGTGAAGGCGATTCTGGAGAGAACCAAGGATCAGGAGATGAGCGACAGCGACATCGACGAGCTGAAGGCCGCAAAGGAAAAGCTGACAAACAGCACCCAGAGCCTGTTCACCAGGATGTATGAGAATATGCAGCAGGCACAGGGAGCGGCAGGCCCCGGCCCCGACATGGGCGGCGCGGCAGGAGCAGCTTCCGACACGGCAAATGACGACGTGATCGACGGGGATTACCGGGAAGTCTGAGTGCGTCAGATAAAAGTGTTGAATCTGTCTGCAAAATATGATAGGTTAACTTAGAGGTGCATAATATGGCAGAGCAGAAGCGGGATTATTACGAAGTCCTAGGCATTGACAAAAATGCGGATGATGCCGCAATCAAAAAAGCATATCGGACCTTGGCGAAGAAGTATCATCCCGACGTGAATCCCGGGGATGCGGAGGCGGAAAAAAAGTTTAAGGAGGCTTCGGAGGCTTACGCTGTTTTAAGCGATCCGGAAAAGAGGCGTCAATATGACCAGTTTGGCCATGCAGCCTTTGACGGCGGCGCGGGCGCAGGAGGATTCGATTTCAGCGGGGCGGACTTTGGAGATATCTTCGGAGATATTTTTGGAGATCTGTTTGGCGCGGGCCGCAGCGCAAGCCGCGGCCGCAGCAGCGGGCCCATGAAGGGAGCCAATCTGCGCACCAGCGTGCGGATCACCTTTGAGGAGGCGGTCTTTGGCTGTAAAAAAGAGATTGAGCTGACCGTGAAGGAGACTTGTAAGACCTGTAACGGCACCGGCGCAAGGCCGGGAACCAGCCCGGAGACCTGCAGTAAGTGCGGCGGGAAAGGGCAGGTGGTCTTTACCCAGCAGTCCTTTTTTGGGACGGTGCGGAATGTGCAGACCTGCCCGGACTGCCAGGGCAGCGGCAAAGTCATCCGGGACAAATGTCTGGAGTGCCACGGAAGCGGCTATATCCCTATGAAGAAGCGCTACTCGGTGGATATCCCGGCGGGCATTGACAACGGCCAGTCCACCCGTATGCCGGGGCTGGGCGAGCCCGGCATCAATGGAGGGCCCAGGGGCGACGTGCTGATCGAGGTGATCGTGGGCCGTCATCCCATCTTCCAGCGGCAGGATTACGATATTTATTCCACCGTGCCCATGTCCTTTGCGGTGGCGGCCCTGGGCGGTGAGATTCTGATCGACACCGTGGACGGAAAGGTCATCTACGACGTGAAGCCGGGGACACAGACCGATACCCGGGTCCGGCTGCGCGGGAAAGGCGTTCCCTCCTGGCGCAACAAGGATGTGCGGGGAGACCATTATGTGACGCTTGTGGTGCAGGTGCCCGACAAGATAAAGCCCGAGGCGAGAGAACTGTTAAAACAGTTTGACGAAATGACAGGGGATACTTTGAATCTGGCAAAAAACGCAGCCTCCCAGGAGAGCGGGGACGGGAAGGATCCAAAGGACAGTAAGAAAAAGAAGTTCTGGAAATAAGGATATGGCGTGTTTGCGTGTAAGAAGGATTGCTGTTGTCCGGCAATCCTTTTTCCCATACAGCCGGTGGACAGGCGCCAAAGGGATGCCAGAGAATCCAAGCCGCCTGGAGAAAGAGAAGGACGGAAAGGGACAACCAATATGAAATGGGTGAAATTTCGGATCAAAACCACCGTGGAAGCGGAAGATATCATCATCAGCACCCTCTACGACATCGGCCTGGAGGGAGCCCAGATTGAGGACAAGGTGCCCCTGACGGCCCTGGAAAAGGAGCAGATGTTTGTGGACATCCTGCCGGAAGAGCCGGAGGACGACGGGGTCGCTTACCTAAGCTTTTTCGTGGAGGAGAGAGAGGATGGCCGCCTGGAAGTGATGGGAGAGGCGGTGGACAGGGAGGCGCTTCTTGACAGGATCCGGGAGGAGCTGGACGGGCTGCGGGAATTCTGCGATATTGGCGCTGGCACGGTGGCAGTGGACGAGACGGAAGACATCGACTGGATCAACAACTGGAAGGAGTTTTTCCACCAGTTTTATATTGACGACATCCTGGTGATCCCCTCCTGGGAAGAAGTAAAGGAACAGGACAATGAGAAAATAGTGCTACATATTGACCCGGGAACTGCTTTTGGCACGGGGATGCACGAGACCACACAGCTTTGCATCCGGCAGCTTAGAAAGTATGTCACGCCAAAGACCAGACTTTTGGACGTGGGGACGGGGAGCGGGATCCTGGCGATCCTGTCGTTAAAGTTCGGGGCAAAGCACGCGGTGGGGACGGATCTGGATGTGTGCGCCGTGGAAGCGGTGGCTCAAAACTGCGAGGCAAACGGCATTGCTCCGGAAAAATTTGAACTGCTGATCGGAAACATCATTTCCGACAGGCAGATACAGGATCAGGTGGGGTACGGATGCTATGACGTCGTGGTGGCAAATATCCTGGCGGACGTGCTGGTGCCGCTAACCCCGGTCATCGTGAATCAGCTGAAGCCGGGCGGGATTTATATCACTTCCGGCATTATCGACAACAAGGAAGAAACGGTGGCGGAAGCCGTAAGGGCAGCCGGTCTGACGGTGGTTGAGGTGACGCATCAGGGCGAGTGGGTGAGCATTACGGCCAGAAAGGATGATTGAGAGGAGCCGACCGTATGTTTCAGTTTTTTGTAGAGCCGACGCAGATCAATTTAAACGACAATACTGTCATAATAACGGGAAGCGACGTAAACCACATGAAGAATGTGCTCCGCATGACGCCCGGCCAGGAGATCGCAGTCAAAAGCGGTGTGGACGAAAAGGAATACCGCTGCGGGATCGTGGCGATGGAGCAGGAACGGATCGTGTGCGAGCTGCGTTTTGTCAAAGAAGCAGACGTGGAACTGCCGGCACAGGTTTATCTGTTCCAGAGTCTCCCCAAAGCGGACAAGATGGAACTGATTGTACAGAAAGCCGTGGAATTGGGGGTGCATCAGATCATCCCGGTAGAGGCAAAGCGGTGCGTGGTAAAGCTGGATGGGAAGAAAGCGGAAGCCAAGGCAGCCAGATGGCAGGGGATTGCCCAGGCCGCAGCCAAGCAGAGCAAACGGGGCAGAATCCCGCAGGTCGCCGCGCTGCACAGCTTTTCCCGGGCGGTGAAGATGGCATCTGACATGGATGTCAGAATAATCCCTTATGAGCTGGCCCAGGATATGGCAAAGACCAAAGCGCTGTTTGAGGCCATGAAGCCGGGGCAGCGCATCGCTGTCCTGATCGGCCCCGAAGGGGGATTTGCGCAGGAGGAGATAGAGGAAGCTGTGGGAGCAGGGATTACGCCGGTTACGCTGGGGCGGCGCATTCTGCGCACGGAGACGGCGGGAATGACCGTGCTCTCCTGGATCATGTACCAGCTGGAGACATAAAGGGCTTTCACAAGACGACAAACATTGACAAGGACATCGGTTCCTGCATATGCTATCAGTAAGTCAGAGGAAAGAGCCGCAGTATGGAGGCGATCATGGAAGTATATTTGGACAATTCCGCCACCACCCGGGTACTGCCCCAGGTGGCGGAGTTCATGACAAAAATCATGTGCGAAGATTACGGCAATCCCTCCAGCCTGCATATCAAGGGCGTGCAGGCTGAGCAATATCTGCGCTATGCCAGAGAAACTTTTGCAAGGATATTAAAGGGAAAGGAAAAAGAAATCATTTTCACGTCGGGCGGGACAGAGTCCGACAATATGGCGCTGATCGGAGGCGCTTTTGCCAACAGGAGACAGGGGAACCACCTGATCACCACGCAGATTGAGCACCCGGCGGTGATGCAGACGATGCGCTATCTGGAAACCCAGGGGTTCCGGGTTACCTATCTGCCGGTAGACCGCCTGGGAAGGATCTCCCTGGATGACCTGCAGAGGGCAGTCAGCCAGGAAACCATCTTGGTATCTGTGATGTATGCGAACAACGAGATCGGATCTCTGCAGCCGGTTCAGGAGGCGGGGGCGCTGATTAAGCGGATGAACCCCGGTATTTTGTTTCATGTGGACGGGGTGCAGGGGTTTGGAAAGGCAAAAATCTATCCGCAGAAGATGGGAATCGACCTGCTGTCCATCAGCGGCCATAAGATCCACGGACCCAAGGGCGTGGGTGTTTTATATGTGAGGGAAGGGGTAAAGCTTCAGCCCCTCCTGCACGGGGGCGGGCAGCAGATGAACCTGCGCTCCGGCACCGACAATGTGCCCGGGGCCGCCGGGATGGCAAAGGCGGCGGAACTTTTGTATGCCCATTACGACGAAGATCTGGAGCAGCTGCGAAACTGCAAGGAACATTTTATCAAAGGTCTGGAACAGCTGGACGGGGTTACCGTGAACGGGCTGCCTGCGGGGGACTGGACGGGGGCAGAAACCGCTCCCCACATTGTCAGCGTTTCCGTGGCGGGAGTCCGCAGCGAGGTACTGCTCCACGCCCTGGAGGAGCAGGGGATTTATGTGTCGGCAGGAAGCGCCTGCTCCGCAAGAAAGCCGCAGCCCTCCGCCACCCTGCGCGCCATGGGGGTGGAAAACGCCCTGCTTGAGTCTGCCATCCGCTTCAGCTTTTCCGTGTACACCACGATGGAAGAAATAGACTATACATTACAGGCATTATATGATAAAATTCCTATGCTGCGCAGATACACCAGGCGGTGACCGCAAAGTTTCGGTTGAAAGAGGTATTTATGTTTAAAGCGTTTTTGATCAAATATGCAGAGATCGGAGTGAAGGGGAAGAACCGCTATCTCTTTGAAGATGCGCTGATCCATCAGATGAAGATGGCCCTGAAAAACTGCGAGGGGGCTTTTTTGATCCACAAGACCCAGGGCCGCATTTATGTGGAGGCCCAGGGGGAGTTTGATTACGAGGAGACGGTGGAGCGATTAAAAAGGGTGTTTGGCATTTCCAGCATCTGTCCCGTAGTCTATGTGGAGGACGAGGGCTTTGAAAAGCTCTGCAGCACAGTCGTCAGCTATTTTGGACAGGTGCACCCGGATTGTGCGGAGACCTTCAAAGTCAACGCAAGGCGGGCCAGAAAGGACTATCCCAAGGAGTCCATGGAAATCAACGCGGGCCTGGGGGAGGCGATCTTAAACGCTTATCCGAAGATGCGGGTGGACGTGCGGGAGCCAAAGATCGTGGTGAACGTGGAGATCCGGGAGAAAATCTATATCTATTCCCTGGAGATTCCCGGCCCCGGCGGAATGCCGGTGGGAACCGGCGGGAAAGCGATGCTTCTTTTGTCCGGCGGCATCGACTCCCCCGTGGCGGGATATATGATCGCAAAGCGCGGCGTAAAGATCGACGCAGTGTATTTTCACGCGCCGCCCTATACCAGCGAATGGGCCAAGCAGAAGGTGGTGGATCTGGCCAGGAAGGTGGCCCGCTATACGGGCCCTGTCTATCTCCATGTGATCAACTTTACCGACATCCAGCTCTATATCTATGAGAAATGTCCCCATGAGGAGCTGACGATCCTGATGCGCCGCTACATGATGCGGATCGCGGAACAGATCGCGGTGCAGACCGGCTGTCTGGGGCTGATCACGGGGGAGAGCATCGGGCAGGTGGCGTCCCAGACCATGAGCTCCCTTGTGGCCACCAATGAAGTGTGCAATCTGCCGGTGTATCGGCCCCTGATCGGCTTCGACAAGCAGGAGATCGTGGAACTGTCCCAGAAGATCGGCACTTTCGAGACGTCCATTCTTCCTTACGAGGACTGCTGTACCATTTTTGTGGCGAAACACCCTGTGACAAAGCCAAACCTGAACGTGATCCGCAGGCATGAGCACAATCTGGATGAAAAGATTGAGGAATTGGTCAGGACGGCGCTGGAGACGGATGAGCTGATTATAGTGGAAGCGGACGGCTATGGGAAGTGAACTGTGGAAAGGAATCCAAAAGGGATTCCAATAAAAAGGACTTCAAGAGACCGGCCCTTGAAGTCCTTCTGGAAAAACAATCTGCAAGACGGAACATTACACCAGATAAGGCTTTAACACTTCCAGCACTTCCTCCGCGCCATCTTCCGCATGGATGTTTAAGTCGATGGGCTTGGAGAGATCCAGGCTGAAAATCCCCATGATGGACTTTGCATCGATCACATATCTGCCGGACACCAGATCAAAATCAATGTCAAATTTGGTGACGTCGTTTACAAAGGATTTTACCTTATCAATAGAATTTAAAGAAATCTGTACTGTTTTCATATGGGTTACCTCCTAAATGGCATAGTCGTGCTTTCTGAATACATCTTAATGGCACAAAGCGGAAAAGTCAAGGTAAAAACCGTACAAAAAGTGACAGTCCAGTTTTCTGAAGGCAGCGTTTGCCGCCAATGCCCTCCCGGCAGGCAGTTTCGCGGCCATTGCAGGATAGAAATGAGGAAGGAAATGAAAAAAGCGGCATTCCACAACCTGGGCTGTAAGGTCAATGCTTACGAGCTGGAAGTCATGCAGCAGAAGCTTCAGGAAAAGGGATATGAAATCGTGCCGTTTGAGGAAGCGGCAGACGTCTACGTCATAAATACCTGTACCGTGACCAATATTGCGGATCGGAAAAGCCGCCAGATGTTGCACCGGGCAAAACAGAGAAACCCGGAGGCCGTGGTGGTGGCGGTGGGCTGTTATGTGCAGGCGGACCCGGACGGGATCCAGAGGGATGACTGTGTGGATCTGGCCATTGGGAACAACAAAAAAGGCGCCATTGCCGAAATCCTGGAGCAGTATCTGGCAGAACGGCCCAAGGGGCCGGACAAAACGCTGGGGGGAACCACTGTGGTGGATATTGCCCATGCGGGACAGTACGAAACGATGCAGTTAAAACAGACGGCGGAGCACACCAGGGCGTATATCAAGATCCAGGACGGTTGCAACCAGTTCTGTTCTTACTGTGCCATCCCGCTGGCCAGAGGCCGGGTGCGCAGCCGCAGGCCGGAGGAGATCCTGACGGAGATCAGGGAGCTCGTGGCAAAGGGGTATCAGGAAGTGGTGCTGACAGGAATCCACATCAGCTCCTACGGTATGGACTTTGACACCGGAAAAGGAGAGGACGCCCTCATTGGGCTGACGGAGCAGATCCAGGAGATAGAGGGCCTAAAGAGGCTGCGGCTTGGCTCCCTGGAGCCCCGGATTGTCACAGAAGACGCGGTCAGGCGTCTGGCGGCGCTGCCAAAGCTATGCCCCCATTTTCACCTGTCCCTCCAGAGCGGCTGCGACGATACCTTAAAAAGGATGAATAGGCGTTACACTGCCGGGGAATACTATGAGCGGGTGGAACTTTTGCGCGGGGCCTTTGCCCATCCGGCCATTACGACGGATGTGATCGTAGGATTCCCGGGGGAGACGGAAGAAGAATTTGAGCAGTCAAAGGCTTTTCTGGAAAAAGTCGGTTTTTATGAGATGCACATCTTCAAGTATTCTCCCCGGAAGGGAACCGCAGCGGCCCGGATGCCGGATCAGATACCGGCCCCGGTGAAGGCGGGGCGCAGCGATGTGCTGTTTGAACTGGAAAGGCGCCAGTCCAGGGAGTTTCGCAGCTATTACATAGGCAGGGAGGCAGAGATCCTGTGGGAAGAGAAAAAAATAATCCAGGGCAGGGCCTATCTGTCAGGGCATACCAGGGATTATGTGAAAGTGGCGGCTCCTTGCAAAGACGGAGCGGCAGAGCAAGGGATCGGACGCATTTTTACGGTGCCGGTAAAAGATTTTCTCACAGAAGAAATCCTGTTGGCTTGAATTTTGAAAATAAATGAGTTATGATAGATAAAAGCAGGGTGTAAGAGGTTTCAGCTGCTGTCTTTTCTTTCGGGCCGCGGGGTATAGGATGGGGAACAGTATGCAGGATTTTGGAAATACGCAATATTTTAAGGTGGAGACGGAGCAGGAAACCGGCGCGAAACTGGTGCTGGAGGCGGTCTACGAAGCGCTGACGGAAAAGGGATACAATCCGGTGAACCAGATTGTCGGGTACATTATGAGCGGGGATCCCACATATATCACCAGCCATAAAAACGCCAGGAGCCTGATCATGAAGGTAGAGCGGGACGAGCTGGTAGAGGAGCTTTTGACGGAATACATCAACGCGAAGAACTGGAAGTGAGCGCTGGCAGGAGGAGTCTATGCGGATCATGGGTTTGGACTTTGGTTCCAAGACAGTGGGGGTAGCTGTCAGCGACAGCCTTCTTCTGACGGCGCAGGGCCTGGAGATCATCCGCCGCAAGGAGGAAAACAAGCTGAGGCAGACGTATGCCCGCATTGAAGAACTGATCCTTCAGTACGAGGTGCAGGAGATTGTGCTCGGCTGCCCGAAACATATGAATGGCTCCCAGGGGGTGCGTGTGGAGCTGACAGAGGAGTTTAAAGAAAAACTGGAGCGCAGGACAGGGCTCCCTGTGGTCTTGTGGGACGAGCGCCTGACTACGGTGGAGGCAAACCGGGTCATGATGGACGCCGGTGTGCGAAGGGAAAACCGCAGGGAATATGTTGACAAGATCGCCGCTGTTTTGATCTTACAGGGGTATCTGGACAGGCGTTCCTCGGGGGAACCCCAGGCACGGGACGTGGAGGACTGAGACGCCGCCTGCGGCAGATTGCGAGGAAGTATGCAAAAGCTGGAAAAAATTACCTTCCATCCCCAGGGAGAGGACCCGGTAGAATTTTATGTGCTGGAGCAGACCAGGATCGGAGGATGCGCTTACATTCTGGTGACCGACTGCGAGGAGGGCGACGGGGAGGCCCTGATTTTAAAAGATACCTCCCAGGACGGGGACGAGGAAAGCGTCTATACCATTGTCTCCGACGATCAGGAGCTGGCCGCCGTGGCCGGCGTGTTTGAAAATATGCTGGAAGACGTGAAACTCGTCTGAGAGACCGTCCCGCCGGGGCGGCCCAAATGAGAATGACATGGCAGTTGACAGAGAACAGTTCCGGAAATTATTAAAAGAAAAAGGCTTAAAGGTCACCCGCCAGCGGCTTCTGGTGCTGGAGGCGATCGCGTCGCGCCCGGAAGAACATCTGACTGCGGAAGAAATTTATGAACTGGTAAAGCTTAGCTACCCCGAGATCGGGCTGGCTACTGTTTATAGAACCATACAGCTGCTGAATGAACTGCATCTGATCGACCGGATCAATTTTGACGATGGATTTGTGCGCTATGAAATGGGGTATGATCATGGCGGCAGGCAGCAACACCATCATCACCATCTGATCTGTCTGAAATGCGGCAGGGTAATCTCCTTCCAGGACGATTTATTGGAGGAATTGGAGGCGAAGATTGCGGAGACCACAGGCTTTCGGATCGTGGATCACGAGGTTAAGTTCTACGGCTGCTGTGTAGAATGTGGAGGAGATTTGCTTGAAGAAAAAAGAGAATAAAAATGTTGCCGGGCTGAAGATTATCCCTTTGGGCGGCCTGGAACAGATTGGGATGAACATCACTGCCTTTGAGTACGAGGACAGTATTATTGTGGTGGACTGCGGCCTGTCCTTTCCGGCGGACGATATGCTGGGCATAGACCTGGTGATCCCGGATGTGACGTACCTGAAGGACAATATCGACCGGGTGAAGGGATTTGTGATCACCCATGGGCACGAGGATCACATCGGCGCGCTGCCCTATGTACTGCGGGATATCAATGTGCCCATCTATGCCACCAGGCTGACCATGGGCATCATAGAAAATAAGCTGCGGGAACACAACCTGATGAAGAACACCAAGCGCAAGCAGGTGAAGTTCGGGCAGTCCATCAACCTGGGACAATTCCGGGTTGAGTTCATCAAGACCAACCACAGCATCGTGGATGCGGCGGCTTTGGCCATCTATTCCCCTGCGGGAGTCGTGGTGCACACCGGGGACTTCAAGGTGGACTATACTCCGGTCTTTGGCGACGCCATCGACTTACAGCGGTTTGCCGAGATCGGGAAAAAGGGCGTTCTGGCGCTGATGTGTGATTCCACCAATGCGGAGAGGCCCGGCTTTACCCCTTCGGAGAAAACCGTGGGCCGGACGTTTGACACCCTGTTTGAGGAACATAAAAATACCAGAATCTTTGTGGCCACCTTTGCTTCCAACGTGGACCGGGTACAGCAGATCATCAACACGGCTTATAAATTTGGCCGCAAAGTCTGCGTGGAAGGGCGCAGCATGGTGAGCATCATCGAGACTGCCAGAAACTTAGGATGCATCCAGATTCCGGACAATACGCTGATCGAGATAGACCAGATGAAGAATTATCCCAACCAGCAGCAGGTGATCATCACCACCGGCAGCCAGGGGGAGAGTATGGCAGCCTTAAGCCGTATGGCCAGCGGGATGCATCGGAAGATCACCATCGGCGCGGGGGATACGGTCATCTTTTCCTCCAACCCCATCCCCGGGAATGAAAAATCGGTGACGAAGGTGATCAACGACCTTTTGATCAAAGGCGCGGATGTGGTGTTTCAGGACGCCCACGTATCCGGGCACGCCTGCCAGGAGGAAATCAAACTGCTCTATACCCTGATCCGGCCCAAGTACGCGATTCCCGTCCACGGGGAGTACAAGCATCTGAAAGCGCAGGCCAAGATCGCGCAGAGCCTGGGCATGGCCAAAGAGAATATCTTTATCCTCTCCTCCGGCGAGGTGCTGGAGGTCAGCCAGGAAAGCGCAAAGGTCATAAAGAAGATCCCGGTGGGCGCGATTCTGGTGGACGGCCTTGGCGTAGGCGACGTGGGCAACGTGGTGCTGCGGGACAGGCAGCATCTGGCGGAAGACGGCATCATGATCGTGGTGATGAGTCTGGACAGGGCCAGCGGCCAGCTGGTGGCCGGGCCGGATATCGTTTCCCGGGGCTTTGTGTATGTGAAAGAGTCGGATGAGCTGATCGAGGAGGCCCGCCACACCGTGGATGAGGCCCTGCAGCACTGTCTCGACCGGGGGATCACCGACTGGGGCAAGTTAAAGAATACCACCAAGGACACGCTCAGCGACTATGTCTGGAAAAAGACAAAACGCCGTCCGATGATCCTTCCCATTATCATGGAAGTATAGCGATAGCGCGGGGAGCGCGTCTGGAGGATGCCCGGCGTAAGGGTATTCTGCCTTCGGAGGAACAGCAGGGATGAAGAAGAACATCGACGATGCCACGGACGAGTTCCTTTCGGCTATTTTGGACTCGGATGTATATACGGCTTACCGGGCAATGCTGGAAAAGGTCAAGCGGCAGCCTGGCTTAAAGGAACAGATCGACGATTTCCGCAAGCGCAATTACGAGTTTCAGAACAGCGTGGACAACGATTTTGGAAAGCTGGATCAGTTTGAGAAGGAGTATGAGAATTTCCGGGCCGACCAGCTTGTGTCGGATTTTCTGGCGGCGGAGCTGGATCTGTGCAGGATGATGCAGAGGATCAATACCCGTATTGTGGCCGGGCTGGAGTTTGAATAAAGCATTTTGCGGAAGGCTTGCGGGAAGCGGCCAGGGGGTAGGAAGGTGAAATCGGGAAATATCGTGTTTGCGGTGTTTGGCGCGATCTTTAAGGTGGTCGTCGCCATATTGGCGGTGTATGTGATCTACCGGGGCGCCCGGCTCTGCTATGATTACGGCTACCGCATTTTTACGGAGCCGGCCGTCTCCGCAGGGGAGGGCAGGACGGTTACCGTGGCCGTCACGGAGGATATGTCGCCTGCGGATGTGGGGCGGCTGTTTGAGAGCAAGGGTCTGGTGCGGGACGCCAGGCTTTTTACCCTGCAATACTATCTGTCGGAGTATCGGGAAGATGTGGGGCCCGGTGTGTTTGAACTGAGCACCGCCATGACGGCGGAAGAGATGATGTCCGCCATGGTGCTCCCGGAGGAGCCGGCGGAGGAAGCGCAATGATCGTCGATGAGAGAATGTGCGCTTTTATCGACTCTCTGGACAGGGGGAACACCGCCTTTCTGGACGAAGTAGAAAAATATGCCGTGGAAACCGGGGTGCCCATCATTCGGAGATCCACGCAGAGCCTGTTAAAATTCCTGTTAGCGTTTGCAAAGCCGAAGAACATCCTGGAAGTCGGGACGGCCATCGGCTTTTCTGCGTTACTGATGTGTGAATATGGGCCGGAGGACTGCCGCGTTACCACGATTGAGAAGTACGAAAAGCGGATCCCCATCGCCAAAGAAAATTTCCAAAGAGGGGGCCGGGAAGGGCAGATCACACTGTTGGAAGGGGATGCCTCCGAGATCCTGCGGGAGCTGTCGGGACGGTACGACTTGATTTTTATGGATGCGGCAAAAGGGCAGTATATCCATTTCCTGCCGGACGTCTTACGGCTTTTGGCGCCGGGGGGCATACTGGTCTCCGACAATGTGCTGCAGGACGGCGAGATCATAGAATCCCGTTACGCGGTGACCAGAAGGAACCGCACCATCCATGCCCGGATGCGGGATTACCTCTATGAGCTGAAACATATGCCGGGGCTGGAGACGGTGATCCTGCCGGTGGGCGACGGCGTGACGCTGACCGTGCGGAGAGAGTGAAAGAGGGATCCCGGCGGTATAGGTAAGAGGAGATATGGAAAAGAGATATGCAAAGAAGCCGGAACTCCTGATGCCGGCCAGCAGCCTGGAAGTCTTAAAAACCGCCGTGATATTTGGCGCGGACGCCGTCTACATCGGGGGAGAAGCCTTTGGTCTCCGGGCGAAAGCAAAGAATTTTACACTAGAGGAGATGGCGGAGGGCATTGCTTTTGCCCATGCCCACGGGGCGAGGGTATACGTCACGGCCAACATCCTGGCCCACAACGGGGATCTGGAGGGCGCTGCGGAGTATTTCGCCCAGCTGCGGGATATGGGGCCGGAGCGCTGCGACGCCCTCATCATCTCGGATCCCGGGATGTTCCGCATTGCCCGGCAGGTGTGGCCCGGGGTGGAGATCCATATCTCGACCCAGGCCAACAATACCAATTATGAGACGTACCGTTTCTGGTGGGAGCTGGGCGCAAAGCGGGTGGTTTCTGCAAGGGAGCTTTCTTTGAGGGAGCTATGCGCCATCCGGGAGAAGATCCCACAGGAGATGGAGATCGAAAGCTTCGTCCACGGGGCCATGTGCATTTCCTATTCCGGGCGGTGTCTTCTGAGCAATTATATGACGGGGCGGGATGCCAACCGGGGCGCCTGTACCCATCCCTGCCGCTGGAAGTACGCGGTGGTGGAGGAGACAAGGCCCGGGGAATATCTGCCGGTGTATGAAAATGAAAGGGGAACTTTCCTGTTCAATTCCAAGGATCTGTGCATGGTCGAGCACATCCCGGAGCTTTTGAAAGCCGGCATTGACAGCTTCAAGGTGGAGGGACGCATGAAGACGGCCCTCTATGTGGCGTCCATTGCCAGGGCGTATCGGATGGCCATCGACCACTGCCTGGCCTCTGAGGAGGTTTATCGGGAAAATCTGGAATGGTATCGGGCGGAGGTGTCGAAGTGTACCAACCGCCGCTATACCACGGGATTCTACTTTGGCAGGCCGGATGCAGACAGCCAGATCTATGACAGCAGCACCTATGTGAACGAGTATGTGTACCTGGGGATCGTGGATGGCGAGGGCACTTACTCCGGCATCTTCGGGCGGGACTGCCCAGGGCTGTCCGGGGGACAGGAGGCCCAGGAGGGCCTTTCGGGGGAGCAGGATGTGTCGTTAGTGCGCATCGAGCAGCGCAACAAATTCTCCGTGGGCGACGTCATTGAGGTCATGCGGCCGGACGGCCGGGATGAGCAGGCCGTGGTGAAGGCTATGTACGATGAGGCGGGAAATCCCATGGACAGCTGTCCCCATCCCAAGCAGGCCGTCTGGCTGGAGCTTTCCGCCAAAGCCGGGCAGTATGATCTGCTGCGGGCGGCGGATCAAAGAGGATAGAACGAACACGCAGGGGCGGCCGGAAAGGGCTGCCCCTGCGGCTTTCCGTCATTCTGCCCATAGGGAAAACGAAAAAATCATAAAAATTTGCCGAATGAGAGAAAAATGATTTTGGGTATTGCATTTTCGGATAAAGTGGGGTATGTTATAAAAAACAAAGCATTGTTCAGAAAGAATGGCAATCTTTCATATCGGCATCAAAGAACGAGGAGGTTCCACAGTAACAGGTTTACTTTGGGACTCTTTTTTTGCAGATGCGGACAAAAAGGCTTCGGCGGAGACGCCGCGGTACAAAAAAGAAAGGACGATGAAAAATGAGTGAAGTGTTAAACGTGGAAGAAATCTTTGCCAGCAACCTGTTCACCCTTGGAAAAATGAAAGAACGGCTTCCCAAGAATGTGTACAAAGAGGTAAAGAAGGTCATGGATCAGGGCGGCGAGCTGTCTTTAGCAGCGGCAGACGTCGTGGCAAAAGCCATGAAGGACTGGGCGGTAGAACACGGCGCCACCCACTATACGCACTGGTTCCAGCCTCTGACCGGCATCACGGCGGAAAAGCACGACGCATTTGTGACCCATCCCGACGAAGAGGGCAGGATGCTCATGGAGTTTTCCGGCAAGGAGCTGATCAAAGGGGAACCCGACGCTTCCTCTTTCCCCTCCGGCGGCCTGCGGGCTACGTTCGAGGCCAGGGGGTATACCGCATGGGACATCACCTCTCCGGCTTTTCTGAAAGAAGACGCCACCGGCGTGATCCTCTGCATCCCCACCGCGTTCTGTTCCTACACGGGTGAGGCCCTTGACAAGAAGACGCCGCTTCTGCGCTCCATGGAGGCAGTCAGCGAGCAGGCGCTGCGGATCGTCCGCCTGTTCGGCAATACGGAGGCGACCAAGGTAGTTGCCAGCGTAGGCCCGGAGCAGGAGTACTTCCTGGTGGATCGGGAGAAATATCTGAAGAGGCCGGATCTGATCTTTGCAGGCCGCACCCTGTTTGGCGCACCGGCTCCCAAGGGACAGGAATTGGAGGATCACTACTTCGGCACCATCCGGGAGCGGGTGGGCGCGTACATGAAGGACTTAAATATCGAATTGTGGAAGCTGGGCGTGACCGCCAAGACCCAGCACAACGAGGTGGCTCCCGCACAGCATGAGCTGGCGCCCATCTACGAGACTGCAAATATTGCGGTGGATCACAATCAGCTGGTGATGGAAACCATGAAGAAGGTGGCCGGACGCCACGGCCTGACCTGCCTTTTGCATGAGAAGCCTTTTGCAGGCGTAAACGGTTCCGGAAAACACAATAACTGGTCCCTGGGGACGGACAACGGCGTCAACCTGCTGGATCCCGGCGATACCCCCAATGAGAACATCCAGTTTCTGCTGGTTCTGGCCTGCATCATGAAGGCGGTGGACACCCATGCCGACCTGCTGCGCCAGAGCGCATCCGACGTGGGCAATGACCACAGGCTGGGGGCAAACGAAGCGCCTCCCGCTATCATTTCCATGTTCCTGGGAGAACAGCTGCAGGATGTGGTGAACCAGCTGGTGGAAACCGGCCAGGCAGCCCGTTCCATCCAGGGCGGAAAGCTGCTCACAGGCGTTTCCACGCTGCCGGATCTGGATAAGGATGCCACCGATCGGAACAGGACGTCGCCTTTCGCCTTTACCGGCAACAAGTTCGAGTTCCGTATGGTGGGCAGCTCCGATTCCATCGCAAGCCCCAACACCATTTTGAACGCAATCGTGGCAGAGGCGTTCTGCGAAGCGGCAGACATTCTGGAAAAAGCGGACAATTTTGAAATTGCCGTACATGACCTGATCAAGGAGTACATGACCAAACACCAGAGGATCGTGTTCAACGGAGACGGTTACTCCGACGAGTGGGTGGCAGAAGCCGAAAGACGGGGGCTTCCCAACATCAAATCCATGGTGGAGGCTTCCGCTACCTTGACCACCGATAAGGCGATCCGGCTCTTTGAGAAGTTTGGCATTTTCACCAAGGTGGAATTGGAATCCCGGGAGGAGATCCTCTACGAGATCTATGCCAAGACGCTCAACATCGAAGCGCTGACCATGCTGGATATGGCAAAGAAACAGATCCTTCCCGCGGTGATCAGCTATACCAAGAGCCTGGCGGACACCGTGCTCTCCGTCAAGGAGGCTGGCGCCGACGCAAGCGTCCAGGCGGATCTGCTCAACGAAGTTTCCGCTAAACTGGCAGAGGCGAAAAAAGCGCTGTCAGAGCTGGAAAAGGTGACGGAACAGGCCGGTGCGATCGAAAGCCAGAAGGACAAAGCGTTCTTCTACAAGGATCAGGTACGCAGCGCCATGGATGCGCTGAGGGCGCCTGTAGACGCGCTGGAGATGATGGTAGATAAGAAAGTATGGCCGATCCCCACTTACGGCGATCTGATTTTTGAAGTATAAGAAGCGGCGTGTCCGAATGCGGCGGAAGACGAAAATCTTCCGCCGTTTTCTGTGCGAGGGTATTCTAACAAAACGGGGCTGCGCCGCGGCGCAAAAAGCTTGACCGATGGAAGATTTTTTGTATAATTATAGAAGCGGTCAACAGATTTGGCTTGAAAGAAAGTTTAGGATAACGGCATGAAATTAGAGGAACAATACAAACTGCTCTATTTTAAGGACCTGGGTGACGAGAGAGGAAATCTTGTGGTGATCGAAGGTGAGGGAATAGATATTCCCTTTGACATCAAGAGGGTGTTTTATATCTACGGTTCGGACGACAAGGTGATCCGGGGCCAGCACGCAAATCGGGAGACGGAATTTCTGCTGGTGAATGTGAGCGGAAGCAGTAAGGTGCGGATAGACAACGGTGTGGAGACGACGGTGGTGGAACTGGATCGGCCGGGCATGGGACTGTATCTGTCTCCCATGGTCTGGAAAGATATGTACGATTTTTCCCCGGATTCTGTCCTTTTGGTGATCTGCAGCCGTCACTACGACGGAGCAGAATATATACGGAATTATGAGGAGTATCTCCGGGAGATCCAGGGCAGGACCTAAACGATGAGCAAAAGCACTATGGTCATGTCGATAGAGGATAATGAAGATACCCTGATGGATCGCTATCGGGATATGAAAGTCCAAACTGCCGTTTATGATGGAAGAAGAGCACAGGGGCAAGGAGAAAAGACCAGAAGGAGGAGAACAGTGTCAGAAAAGGTAGTGCAAAAGCTGAAGACGTTGCTGCTTCTGGTCAGTGTCCTGGCCGCTGTCAAGATCATCTTCGTAGACTATTCGATGGATGAGGAATATCAGATTGTGATGGCCTATCGGAACCTGTCTGGAGACACGCTGTTTGGAACCATGTGGGAGCCCCATCAGACCTCTGCTTTTTTGTGTGTTTGGCTGATGTGGCTGTTTCGGCTTGTCACGGGGGGGATGACCGGCGTAGTTCTCTTTCTGCGGGTTGTCACTCTGGGCATCCAGCTGCTTCTGACGGTCTGGCTGACAAAAGTTTTTCGTAAATTTTTGGAACGGGATCAGGCATTCCTGCTGGGGTGCTGTTATTTCAATATAGTGCCAAAGCTGATACAGATACCGGATTTTTCCAATCTGCAGCTCTGGGGTCTGACGGTGACCGTGCTTTCGCTGCTTCAGTATTACAGCCTGGCGAAGGAAGTGCAAAAGGGAAAGGGACCGTTTTTAAAAATCTGGCTGGTATCCGCAGGCCTGGGGATGTCGCTGGCAGTTTTGGCTTATCCCGCAAGTATTCTGTCTTTTCCGTTTTTTCTTGCCGTCATTGTTTACGGATCCGGGAAACGGGGAGAACAGGGAAACGGATGGATGGCCCGGCCTGCGCTGACTGACGGGGCAGTTTTTACCGGAACCTGTGTGCTGTGCGCAGCGGTATGGGTGCTTGTGATCCTGTCTCATGTCGGATTGGAAGAATTTCTGCGGAATATCGGATATATAGTGGATTTTGACCTGACGCACAATTTGTCTCTGGGCACTGAAGCCAGAATAACGGAAGTGTTCCGGGGCGGGAAGATCATGCTGATCCATGCTGCAATTTGTGCAGGGATGGGCAGCGTGTTCTTATGGCTGACAAATTTTGTGCTGCGGCGCAGCAGGACAAAAGAGGCGCCCGGCTTTTCTCTTCCCCTCTGGGCGGCGTTTCTGGTATTGAGCGGGGCAGCGGTAGAGCTGTATTACTGGGTGATCGTGCGCTCGGGGTATGAGGCTCCGCAGGTTCACTTGCTGATGCTGTTTTTGGCAGCCGGGCTGGTATGGCGGCAGGCGGGCAGCCGCAGACATCTGCTGTGGGTTGGGATTCTGGGAGGCGGCGTGCTGATGATCTTAGCCGCCATATATATGAGCGATCTGGGGCTTTACTATTCCGTGGCTCACGGCGTACTGGGCGCTGTCTTTGCGCTGGCGCTCTTGGTCTGCGCCTTGGAGCAGACCCTGCGTGAAAAGAGCAGGATCGTGGTCTATCTATTGCTTTTTGGCATGGCTTTTTTTGCCGTTTTCGGCAAAGGATATACGCTGCGCGCCGGAAGGATCAGAACTGTACCGGAGGTGAGCGGTCTGATCAAGGAGGGGCCTGCAGCCGGTATTTTTACCAGTTATATCCAGGCTTACATCACAAACTGTACTTATGAGGATTTTGGGAATGTAGTGAAAGAGGGGGAAAACTGCCTGATCGTCACGAATATGCCCGCAACGGCAGGCACCTCTCCTTACCTTTTTCACAATCTCTCCGTAAGCCATTTTTCCATTGTGGATCCCACCAGTTACGATGAACGGCTTTTGACCTACTGGGCGTGTTATCCGGAAAAACAGCCGGATGTGATCGTGGTGGACTGTTGGTACGGCCAGCTGATCGAAGACCCCGGCAGTTGGATCATGCAGTATATTGAAAATGATTTTGGCTACACGGAAATGACGGAAGGCAGGTATGTTCGTTTTTATCGGAAATGATCCGCGCAAAATAAAATACATTTATTTTGAATTAGGGTATTGCAAAGTGGGAACACTTCGTGTATAATACAGCAGTAACACAAATTAGGGCTATCGCCAAACGGTAAGGCAACGGACTCTGACTCCGTCATTTCAAGGTTCGAATCCTTGTAGCCCTGCTTGAGACCGCCGGGGAATTTTCCTGGCGGTTTTGTGCTATCAGAAAATGTTCAAAAGGGGGAGAAAGAGAATGGAGGAAACAAAAGGGGACGAAATCCTGCGGACAGAGCGGCCGGAGGAGACGCAGGGACAGGAAACGGATTTACGGCCGGACCGGAAATATTTTTCCCGGCTGGGCCTGATGTACTTTCTGGGCGCAATGGCGATCAATGCAGCGCAGTTTCTCGCAAGCTTTTTGGCGGGGCTGATTCATCCCGGGTGGCTTGACGATCCCACAGCGCTGATGCTGCTTTCCATGCTGCCCACCTATCTGGTAGGGATGCCGGTGATGATCGCGCTGATCAGACGGATCCCAGAGGCCAAGATAGAAAAGCACCCGATGAAGGGGAGGGATTTTCTGGCGGCGGTCGTCATGTGTTTCGGCGTAGTCTATCTGTCGAATCTGCTGGGCAATGCGCTGACCGCGCTCATCGGCCTTCTGAAAGGCGGTGCGGTGAACAATGTGCTTGTGGATATGACTGCCTCTGCCAATCTCGGGGTCGTATTTGTCTTTACCGTGCTCTGCGCGCCGCTTATAGAGGAATATATTTTCCGCAAGCTTCTGATAGACAGGACAGTCCGCTACGGACAGGGCGTGGCAGTGCTTTTGTCGGGACTGATGTTCGGGCTGTTTCACGGCAACCTGAACCAGTTCGCCTACGCCTTCACCCTGGGAATGTTTTTGGCCTTTCTCTATGTGAAGACAGGGAAGCTGAAGATCACCATTGCGCTGCATATGCTGGTGAACTTCATAGGCACCGTGGCCCTTATGCTGCTGACGGAATTTCTGGATCTGGACGCTTATCTGGAACTGGTGGAGTCCGGGGTGGGAGACGCGCAGCTGGTGAATTATTTTCTGGAACATCTTACCGGATGGCTTCTCTATGGGGCATATGGGCTCTGGCTTCTGGCGGTGCTGATCGCGGGGACGGTATTGTGGATCGTGGCGCTGGCAAAAAGACGATTCACCCTGACGCCCGGCGAGATCACGATCCCCAGGGGGAAGCGGTTCTCCACGATCTGTTGGAATGTGGGAATGGGCCTTTTTGTATTGTTTTGGATCGGTGTAATGATTGTACAGCTTTTGATGTGAGGGACATCTATGTATACGTTTGACAGCAGGATTCGCTACAGTGAGACGGACAGCGAGGGAAATCTGACTCTGGCTGCCCTGATCAATTATTTCCAGGACTGCTCCACATTCCAGTCGGAGGACGTGGGGCTCGGTCTGAACTATCTGCGGGAGAAGAAACTGGTGTGGGTGCTGGCCTTCTGGCAGATCGCAGTGGAGCGCTATCCCGCTTTGGGGGAGCGCGTGACAGTGGGCACCCAGCCCTATGACCTCAAGGGGCCGTTCGGGTACCGCAATTTCTGGATGGAGGATGGACAGGGCAGCTATACCGCGAAAGGCAATTCCCTGTGGATGCTTTTGAACACGGAGACTGGCCGGCCCGTGAATGTGACGGAGGAACTGGCGCGGGGATATCAGATCGGTGAGAAGCTGCCCATGGAATATGCGCCCCGGAAGATCGCCATTCCCCAGGGAGGCGTGAGCAGGCCGCCTCTGACGGTGAAAAAGCATCATCTGGACACCAACCGCCATGTAAACAACCAGCAGTTTGTGGGAATGGCCATGGATTTTCTGCCGGAAGGCTATGCCGTGGGGCAGCTTCGGGCGGAATACAAGAGACAGGCCTTTCTGGATGAGATTTTATACCCCTATGTGGCAGAGGAGCAAAACAGGGTGGTGATATCGCTGGCAGACCAGGCGGGAGCGCCGTATGCCGTGGTGGAATTTACTGGGAAAGAGGCTTTGTGACGGGAGACGGGCATGATACGTTTGGGTGAATTTCAGGAACTGGAGATTGTGAAAAAAGTGGAGTTTGGCGTGTATCTGGCATCTTCCGCCCAGCAGGCGTCGGACAGGGTGCTTTTGCCTGCAAAGCAGGTTCCCCCGGACAGCGGCGTCGGCAGCAGGCTGACGGTGTTTGTCTACAGGGATTCCGAGGACAGGCTGATCGCGACGGTCCGGGAGCCGAAACTGAAGATGGGCCAGGTGGCGGAGCTGGAGGTAGTGCAGGTCAGCCGCATCGGCGCTTTTTTAGACTGGGGGCTGGAGAAAGACCTGTTTTTGCCCTTCCGGCAGCAGCGCGGGTCTGTGGGCCAGGGGCAGAAGGTACTGGTTTCCCTCTATATAGACAAGAGCAGCCGTCTTTGCGCCACCATGAATGTCTACCAGAACCTAAAGAGCGGCAGCCCTTACAAAGCAGGAGACCAGGTCACTGGGCGGGTGTATGAGGTAAGCCCTCATTTCGGCGCCTTTGTGGCAGTGGACAATTTGTATTCCGGCCTGATTCCGGCCAGGGAGATGTACGGGGAAATTCCTCTGGGGCAGGACGTGTCCGCCCGGGTGACCCGGGTGCTGGAGGACGGCAGGCTCAACCTCAGCGTCCGGGAGAAAGCCTATCTGCAGATGGACAGGGACGCGGAAAAGATACTGGAATTACTGGAGAGCTATGAGGGGGCGCTGCCCTTTAACGACAAGGTGTCGCCGGAGGTGATCCGATACGAGACCGGCATGAGCAAAAACGAGTTTAAGAGGGCGGCAGGCAGGCTGTTAAAGCAGGGAAAGATCCGGATCGAGGAAAAGACCATACGGAGAATATGATAAAACGATAATATATATTCGATAAAACAAGCAATCGTGAAAAAAGCAGAAAAATGCAAGAAACTATGGAAAAAAGCGGCGGCATATGATAAAATAAAGTCAATCGGATTTGTGGGAAAGGGGGATTTCACATGGATATTGCAGGCGTGTCCACAGCATTGGCAAATGTCAACTTGCAGACAAAGGTGGGAACCGCTGTGCTCGGCAAAGCCTTAGATACCAATAAGGACATGGGAGCCAGGCTTGTAGATATGATTGACTCCGCAGCCATGGAGCGCAGTGTGAATCCTGCCGTAGGCGCTAACTTTGATACGCGGGTTTGATTGCTGCAAAATTTTTGTCTCAGACTGCCTGACATGGTACATCAGGCAGTTTTTTTGTGAAAATATATAAAATCCTATTGCTTTTTCCTTGTATTTTTTGTACATTTGTATTATATAATGGAAAAGCGCAACTGGCATGATGGAAAAGGAGCATTCACAGGGGCAAAGGAGCAAGGGGTTATGATTTCCAACCAGATTTTGCAGAACACGATAGAAGGGCTGAAAAGTATTGCGAGAGTGGAACTCTGTGTCATGGATGTGGATGGAAAAGAAGTGGCGTCTACTACGGACATGGCGGGTGTTTCGGGCGCAGCTGCGGATTTTGCAGCGTCCCCTGCAGATTCACAGGAAATACAGGGGTATCAGTATTTTAAGATTTTTGACGAACAGCAGCTGGAGTATGTGCTTGTGGTCAGCGGCACCGGCGACGGCGTGTATATGGTAGGCAAGCTGGCGGCCTTCCAGATCCAGAATATGCTGGTAGCGTATAAGGAGCGTTTTGATAAGGACAACTTCATCAAAAACCTTCTGCTGGACAATCTGCTGCTGGTAGATATTTACAGCCGTTCCAAAAAGCTGCACATCCAGACGGACGTCCCCCGGGTCGTGATCCTTGTGGAGCCGGGCAGCGGGCGCGACAGCAATGCGCTGGAACTGACCAAAACCTACTGTGGAAGCGGGGGAAGGGATTTCGCCACCGCGGTAGATGAAAACAATGTGGTGGTGGTAAAGGAACTGACGGAGCCGGACGCTGCAAAGGAGATGGAGCGCTGGGTCAAGAGTCTGAAGCAATATCTGGAAAAAGAGGGGATCCGCAGCATCCGCATCGCCTACGGGACGGTGGTCAACGAGATCAAGGAGGTGAGCCGCTCCTATAAAGAGGCCAAGATGGCGCTGGACGTGGGGAAGATCTTCTTTGATGAAAGGCAGATCGTGGCTTACAGTGAACTGGGCATCGGGCGCCTGATCTACCAGCTTCCCATCCCCCTCTGTAAAATGTTTATCAAGGAAATCTTTGGGGGCAAAAGCCCCGACGATTTTGACGAGGAATCTTTGACGACCATCTATAAGTTTTTTGAGAACAGCCTGAATGTGTCCGAGACTTCCAGGCAGCTGTTCATCCATCGGAATACGCTGGTATACCGTCTGGATAAGCTGCAGAAGAGCACGGGGCTGGATCTGCGGGTCTTTGAAGATGCCATCACCTTTAAGATCGCGTTGATGGTGGTAAAATACATGAAATATATGGAGAGCGTGGACTACTGATCTGACGATACATTTGGAGGAAGATGAATGGCAAATAAGGAACTGAGGCGAAGAAAACGGGAGAAGATGATTGAAGAAAACGGCGTCATCTACCTGGACAATGTGAGCAAGGTCTATTCTACCGGATCCCCCGCTTTGAACGGCGTTACGCTGAGCATAGGAAGCGGCGAGTTCGTCTTTATCGTGGGGGACAGCGGATCCGGAAAATCTACGCTGATCAAACTTCTGCTGCGGGAGCTGACGGCTTCCAGCGGCAGTGTTTATGTTATGGGACAGGATCTGGCGGCGTTAAAGCACCGGCAGGTGCCGAAATTCCGGCGCAATATCGGCGTGGTGTTTCAGGATTTCCGCCTGCTGAACGACCGCAATGTATACGAAAATGTGGCGTTCGCCCAGCGGATTGTGGAGACGCCGGCGTCGGAGATCCGCAGGAACGTACCGGCGATCCTGGCCACAGTGGGACTGGCCGGGAAATACAAGGCGAAGACCAGACAGCTCTCCGGCGGAGAGCAGCAGCGCGTGGCACTGGCCAGGGCGCTGATCAATAACCCGTCCATCCTGCTGGCGGACGAGCCTACCGGCAACCTGGACCCCAAAAATTCCTGGGAGATCATGCGGCTTTTGGACGAGATCAACGCAAACGGGACCACGGTGGTGGTGGTGACCCACAGCAGGGAGATCGTCAACGCCATGCACAAGCGCGTGGTGACCATGAAAAAGGGCGTGATTGTCAGCGACGAGGAGGGAGGAGAATACATCGATGAAGATTAGCACATTGCTCTATACCATCAAGCAGGGCTTTGCCAATATCTTCCGAAACAAATGGTATTCCCTGGCCTCTGTGGCGACGATATCCGCCTGCCTGTTTCTGTTTGGGACGTTTTATGCCATTGTGACCAATTTCCGGAGCATTGTGATGCGGCTGGAGGAGGGCGTGTCGATCACGGTGTTCTTTCACAGCGAGGAGGGGCCCTACAACGAGCAGAAAGGATGTTTTGCGGACGGCTGCGTCAGCCATACGCCGGAGCAGCTCGCCTCGGATGAACGGCTGGAGGAGATCGGGCAGGAGATCGCCCGCCGCCCGGAGGTGTCCCGGGTAGAATTTACCTCCGACGATCAGGTCTGGCAGGAGTATGCCACGGAATACTACGGGGAGCAGTACGCGGAAGGGTTTCCCGAAAATCCCCTTGCCGGGGAAGACAATTACGAGATATACTTAAGCGACGTCTCCATGCAGAGTTCCCTGGTGACCTGGCTGGAATCCAAACCGGAAGTGCGCCTGGTGCGGTACTCCGAAGTCACGGCGGACACATTGAGCGGCGCCAATCTGCTCATCGCCTATGTGTCCCTTGGGATCATCGTCATCCTGCTGGCAGTCAGCATCTTTTTGATCAGCAATACGGTGGCCATCGGGATCTCTGTGCGCTCTGAGGAGATCAACATCATGAAATACATCGGGGCCACAGACTTCTTTGTCAGGGCGCCCTTTGTGCTGGAGGGGATGCTGATCGGGCTTTTGGGCGCGCTGATCCCGCTGTGGATGATATACAGTATATACAACTACGCGCTCACATATATTACTGGTAGGTTTGAAATTCTGAGCAGCTTCCTGGCCTTTTTGTCTGTGGAAGAGGTCTTCCACGTCCTTGCGCCGGCGTCTATCCTGATGGGCGTAGGCATCGGCTTTCTGGGAAGTATTACCACAGTCAGAAAGCACTTGCACGTCTGATGGCGGGTCCTGCAGGGAAATGTGAGAACGGTGTTTCCGGTACTTTTTGAAAACGACGAGCCGCCTCTGCGGCAGGCCCGAGGTGTTGCCATGAAGAAAAATGCCAAAATTTGTATCGCCCTGACAGCGCTTTTCTGTGTTACGCTTTTGATAAAGGCGGAGACGCCGGAGGTGTCGGCGACTTCCCTGTCGTCCATTACCTCGGAAAGCATCCGGGAAAAGGAAGACCAGATCGCCCAGGCCAGGCGGGAGCAGGAGAACTTAAAGAGCGGTCTGACCGACCTGCAGAACCTGAAACAGGAGCTGGAGTCCAAGCGCACCAGCCTCTCCAACTATGTGGCGGAGCTGGACGGGAACCTGGCGGCCATTGAGGCGAACATTGCAGAGCTGAACCGGCAGATTGCGGACAAAGAGAACGAACTGATACAGACCCAGGCGGAGCTGGAAGCGGCTATGGCCCAGGAGACGCAGCAGGAGGACTCCCTGATCGGCCACATCCGTTATGTGTACGAGGAGGGGGCGCCCCAGGCCATGGATATCCTGCTGGCAGCCGGGAGCTTCAGCGATTTTCTGAACAAGGCTGATTATGTGGAAAAGGTCATGTCCTATGAGCGGATGATGCTGGAAAGCTACCGTGCCACCAGGGAGTATGTGGAACTGTGCAAGCAGCAGACGGAGTTAGAAAGGCAGATTCTGGATCAGACAAAGGCCAATGCCCAGACGGAGCAGCAGAACCTGGAAGAACTGATCGACCAGAAAAACCGGGATATTGTCAGCTACGAGTCGGATATCAGCAACAAAGAGCAGGCGATCAGGGAACTGGAACAGGATATCGCCGCCCAGGAGGAAGAGATTTCTGCCCTGGAGGCGGCCATTGCGGCGGAGAAAAAGCGGCTTCTGGCAAACAATGGAACCGTCCTGACCTATGACGGCGGGATGTTTAAATTCCCTCTTGCCAGCTATACCAGAATTTCCGATGAATACGGTCCGAGGATTCACCCCACCCTGGGCGTGGAGCAATTCCACAACGGAGTAGATTTTGCAGCCCCGAAAGGGACTGCCATCTATGCGGCTTACGACGGAAAAGTGGTAGCGGCTACTTACAGCGCCAGCATGGGGAACTATGTGATGATCGACCACGGGGACTCATTGTATACCATCTATATGCACGCCTCGGAGCTGTATGTGAAGGAGGGCGACGTGGTGGTAAAGGGAGAGACCATCGCGGCGGTGGGGAGCACAGGACGGTCCACAGGCAACCATCTGCATTTCAGCGTGCGCCTGAACGGTTCCTATGTCTCTCCCTGGAATTATCTGAGCCAGTAAAAAGGCGCGGGGGTTATGATGTAAACGGCTATTTGTGTGGGAGCGTCTCAAATAGCCCTGGCGGCAGACGGGAAACCGTATCCACGGATTTTCTGTTGGCCCGTCCCGTAAACGCTTCGGAATGGAGAATGAGATGGAGCGGAACCAGACATACAAGGATGCGGCAGAGGACAACGGCGCTTTCGGGCAGGAGACATCGGGAAAGCGGGCTTCCAGGGCGGAGCGCGGCAGCGGCCACGGCCTGTTTCTGGCGGGGCTGATCACCGGGATTGGGGGAGCTCTCCTGATCGTGGCCATTGTTTATCTGGGATTTGGGCTGCAGAACTTCACGGAGAAGCTTCAGGGAGGCAGCCGGGAGGCGCTCAGCACGGAGACGGATTCCGTGGCCAGCGAGGACATGGTGTCCAAGGTGAAGGCTCTGGAAAAAGCCATCGACCGGTACTATTATCTGGAGGAGGTATCCGACGAGGAGCTTCGGACGGGGCTTTACAAGGGGATGATGGAAGCGCTGGGCGACCCTTATTCGGAGTACTACTCTGCGGAGGAACTGGACACCTTTTTACAGGACACAGAAGGGCTGTACTACGGCATTGGAGCCTATATGATGCTGGACACGCAGACCGGGCTTCCCATGATAACGGACGTCATGCCGGGGGCGCCGGCGGAGGCGGCAGGGCTGCGCTCCAACGACATCATCTACGAGGTGGACGGGGTATCTGTCTATGGGATGTCTCTGGACGAGGCGATCTCGCTGATCAAAGGGCCGGAGGCAACGGATGTGGTGCTCACCGTTGTGCGGGAGAGCGAGTCGGACTATCTGGAAGTGACCGTGACCCGGGCCCAGGTGGAAGCTCCTACCGTGACGGTGGAGATGCTGGAGGACGGCATGGCCTACATTGAGGTCTCGGAGTTTGATACCGTGACGGTGGATCAGTTTGCGGACGCGCTGGCCACGGCCAGGGGAAAGCACATGAAAGGGCTGATTCTGGATCTTCGGGGCAACCCCGGCGGCAGCCTGGACGCGGTGGTGGAGATGTGCAGGATGCTGCTTCCCAAGGGCATGATCGTGTATACGGAGGATAAAAACGGCAAGCGCGACGAGTATACCTGCGATGGCGCACACCGGCTGGAGGTGCCGTTAGTGGTGCTGGTGGACGGCAACTCTGCCAGCGCGTCGGAGATCATGGCTGGAGCCATAAAGGACTATGGGATCGGCACTCTGGTGGGCACCACCACATTTGGCAAGGGCATTGTCCAGCAGATCGTTCCTTTCCGGGACGGCTCCGCCATCAAGATCACCACCAGCGCGTACTATACGCCAAAGGGCAACAACATCCACGGCACGGGGATCTCGCCGGACGTGGAATGTCCTTTTGACGGCGAAGCGTACTATGGAAGCGAGGATCACCCGGACAACCAGCTGGAAAAGGCCAAAGAGGTGCTGGCGGATCTGATCGGGGGATGAGGTTTTTCTAAAACAGAACAAATGTTTGCAAAGCGCGTGAAGGTGTGCTATGATGGTGGAAGATACCTTTGGGCGCTTTGTTTTATGAGGATGGATCCATGGATCACTTTCATTTAGTTTCACAGTATCAGCCCACCGGCGACCAGCCCCAGGCGATTGCAGAGCTGGTGGAGGGCTTCCGGGAGGGAAACCAGTTCCAGACGCTTTTGGGCGTGACCGGTTCCGGCAAGACCTTTACCATGGCAAACGTCATTGCCGCGTTAAATAAGCCGACCCTGATCATCGCCCACAACAAGACGCTGGCGGGGCAGCTCTACGGGGAGTTTAAGGAGTTTTTCCCGGACAACGCGGTGGAGTACTTTGTCTCCTACTACGACTATTATCAGCCGGAGGCTTATGTGCCCTCCTCGGATACTTATATTGCAAAGGATTCTGCTATCAATGACGAGATCGACAAGCTGCGGCTGTCCGCCACCGCCTCGCTGACAGAGCGGCGGGATGTGATCGTGGTGGCCAGCGTCTCCTGCATCTATGGCCTGGGAAGTCCCGACGAGTATCAGGACATGGTGGTGTCCCTGCGGCCCGGTATGGTAAAGGACAGGGATCAGGTGCTGCGGGAGCTGGTGGACATCCAGTACACCCGCAACGAGATGGATATGCAGAGAGGATGTTTCCGGGTGCACGGGGATGTGGTGGAGGTCTACCCTGCCCAGGGGGGCGATTATTTCATCCGCATTGAATTTTTTGGAGACGAGATCGACCGGATCTCGGAGGTGGAGCCTCTGTCGGGCAAGGTGCACGCCACCTTGACCCACATTGCCATTTTCCCCGCCTCCCACTATGTGGTCTCTCAGGACAAGATCAAGGCTGCCTGCGACCACATCGAGGAGGAGATGGAGGAGCGGGTGCGGTATTTCAAGGGGGAGGACAAGCTCATCGAGGCCCAGCGCATTGCGGAGAGGACGAACTTTGACGTGGAGATGCTGCGGGAGACCGGCTTCTGCTCCGGCATTGAGAACTATTCCAGACATTTGAACGGGATGCCGCCGGGAGCGCCGCCCATGACGCTGATGGACTTTTTCCCGGAAGACTATCTCATCATCATAGACGAGTCCCATATGACCATCCCCCAGATCCGGGGAATGTTTGCAGGAGACCGCTCCCGCAAGACTACGCTGGTGGACTATGGGTTCCGGCTGCCTTCGGCGCTGGACAACCGGCCTTTGAATTTTGAGGAGTTTGAGGCGCACATCGACCAGATGCTGTTTGTGTCCGCCACGCCTGCGGACTATGAGGCGGAGCATGAACTTTTGCGGGCCGAGCAGATCATCCGGCCTACGGGGCTTTTAGACCCGAAGGTGGACGTGCGGCCGGTGGAAGGCCAGATCGACGACCTCGTGGCAGAAGTGCACCGGGAGACGGAGAAACACAACAAGGTGCTGGTCACCACGCTCACCAAGCGCATGGCGGAGGATCTGACCGATTATATGAACGAGGTGGGAATCCGGGTGAAATATCTCCACTCCGACATCGACACCTTAGAGCGGGCGGAGATCATCCGGGATATGCGTCTGGATGTATTTGACGTGCTGGTGGGGATCAACCTGCTGCGGGAGGGGCTGGATATCCCGGAAATCTCCCTGGTGGCCATACTGGACGCGGACAAGGAGGGGTTTCTGCGCAGCAGCACTTCCCTGATCCAGACCATTGGCCGGGCGGCCAGGAACGCGGACGGCCATGTGATCATGTATGCGGACACGGTGACCGAATCCATGCGGATTGCCTTGGACGAGACGGAGCGCCGCCGGGCGATCCAGATGAAATACAACGAGGAGCACGGCATCACGCCAAAGACCATCCAGAAAGCGGTGCGGGATCTGATCAGTATTTCAAAGGTCATTGCCAGGGAAGAACTTCAGTTTGAGAAAGACCCGGAATCCATGAGCCGCAAAGAGCTGGAAAAACTCATCGCCGAGGTGCAGAAAAAGATGCAGCGGGCCGCCGCGGACTTAAACTTCGAGGCCGCCGCCGAATTGCGGGATAAGATGATAGAGTTAAAGGGAAAACTCAGGGAGATGGAGAAGGAATCCAGATAGCAGCACAAGGAGAGAAAGCATCATGGAAGAAGCAAAGAAGATGCGCCCCAGGGAATACATCAGGATCCGGGGGGCTCAGGAACACAATCTGAAAAATATTGACGTGGATATCCCCAGGAATGAACTGGTTGTACTGACAGGTATGTCAGGTTCCGGCAAGTCCTCCCTGGCTTTTGACACCATCTACGCGGAGGGCCAGAGGCGGTATATGGAGTCCCTCTCCTCCTACGCAAGGATGTTTCTGGGGCAGATGGAAAAACCCAACGTGGAAAAGATCGAGGGGCTGTCCCCCGCTATTTCCATCGACCAGAAATCGACCAACAGAAATCCCCGTTCCACCGTGGGCACCGTCACAGAAATTTATGATTACTTCCGTCTGCTCTATGCCAGGATCGGGATTCCCCACTGCCCAAACTGCGGCAGGGAGATCGCCCGCCAGACGGTGGATCAGATGGTAGACCAGCTCATGGCGCTGCGGGAAGGGACAAAGATCCAGCTCCTGGCGCCGGTAGTCCGGGGGCGAAAAGGGGAACACGCCAAGGTGCTGGAGCGGGCCAAGCGCAGCGGCTATGTGCGCGTGAGGGTGGACGGCAGTCTCTATGACCTGACGGAGGAGATTTTTTTAGACAAAAACATCAAGCACAACATCGACATCGTGGTGGACAGGCTTGTGGTGAAAGCCGGTATCGAAAGGCGGCTGGCAGATTCCATCGAGAACGTGCTGGAGCTGGCAGAGGGGCTTTTGGTGGTGGATGTGATCGACGGGGAGCCGCTGACCTTCAGCCAGAGCTTTTCCTGCCCGGACTGCGGCATCGGCATCAGTGAGATCGAGCCCCGCAGCTTCTCCTTCAACAACCCCTTCGGCGCCTGCCCGGTGTGCTTCGGCCTGGGCTACAAGATGGAATTTGACGAAGACCTGATGATCCCGGATCGGACACTTAGCATCAACCAGGGGGCCATCGCTGTGACGGGATGGCAGTCCTGCATGGATAAGTCCAGCTTTACCAATGCGGTTTTGCAGGCGCTCTGCAAGGAGTACGGCTTTGACCTGGACACGCCCTTTGAGAAGTACCCGGAGAAGATCAAAAAGATCCTGATCCATGGCACCGGGGGCAGGGAGGTGGAGGTTCATTATCAGGGGCAGAGGGGGAGAGGCGTGTACCCCGTGGCCTTTGAGGGCCTGATCCGCAATGTGGAGCGCAAATACCGGGAGACCTTTTCCGAGACCATGAAGCAGGAGTATGAAAGTTTCATGCGCATCACGCCCTGTAAAGAGTGCAATGGGATGCGCCTGAAAAAAGAATCCCTTGCGGTGACGGTGTGCGGCAAAAACATCTATGAGATCACGTCCCTGTCCATCGCCGACCTGAAACGGTTCCTGCAGACCCTGGAGCTGACGGCCCAGCAGCAGCTGATCGGTGGGCAGATCCTCAAAGAGATCGGCGCCAGGGTGGGCTTTCTGGTGGACGTTGGGCTGGACTATCTGTCCCTGTCCAGGGCGACGGGCACGCTGTCGGGGGGCGAGGCCCAGCGCATCCGGCTGGCCACCCAGATCGGCTCCGGCCTGGTGGGGGTCTGCTACATCCTGGATGAGCCCAGCATCGGCCTGCATCAGCGGGACAATGACAAGCTTTTGAACACCCTGAAAAACCTGCGGGATCTGGGCAATACGTTGATTGTGGTGGAGCACGACGAGGATACCATGCTGGCGGCGGACTATGTGGTGGACATCGGCCCCGGCGCAGGATCCCATGGCGGAGAAGTGATTGCCTGCGGGACGGCGGAGGAGATCATGCAGGTGCCGGAGTCCGTCACGGGGCAGTATTTGAGCGGCAGACTTAAGATTCCTGTGCCCCAGTCGCGCAGGAAGCCCACGGGCTGGCTGAAAGTGCTGGGGGCCCGGGAGAACAATCTAAAAGACATCGACGTGGCGTTCCCGCTGGGCGTGATGACCTGCGTCACGGGCGTTTCCGGATCGGGGAAGAGTTCCCTGGTAAACGAGATTCTTTACAAACACCTGGCCAGGGACTTAAACCGTGCAAGGTGTATTCCGGGGAAACACAAGGGGATCAAGGGGATAGAGCAGCTGGATAAGGTGATTGCCATCGACCAGTCCCCCATCGGGCGCACGCCCCGCTCCAACCCAGCCACCTACACGGGCGTCTTCGACCAGATCCGGGATCTGTTCGCCTCCACCCCGGACGCCAAGGCGAAAGGATACGGGAAGGGGCGGTTCAGCTTTAACGTGAAAGGCGGGCGCTGCGAGGCCTGCGGCGGCGACGGCATCATCAAGATCGAGATGCACTTTCTGCCGGATGTGTATGTGCCCTGCGAAGTCTGCGGCGGCAAGCGGTATAACCGGGAGACGCTGGACGTAAAGTACAAGGGCAAGAGCATCTTTGACGTGCTGGATATGACGGTGGAGGAGGCCTACGGGTTCTTTGAAAATCTGCCTTCCATCCGCCGCAAGATCGAAACGCTCTACGACGTCGGCCTGTCCTATGTCAAGCTGGGACAGCCCTCCACCACGCTGTCCGGAGGCGAGGCCCAGAGAATCAAGCTGGCCACTGAGCTCTCCAGGCGCAGTACCGGCAAGACCATCTATATTCTGGACGAGCCCACCACGGGACTGCACTTTGCAGACGTCCACAAGCTGGTGGACATCCTGCACAGGCTGGCGGACGGAGGCAACACGCTGGTGGTGATCGAGCACAATCTGGATGTAATCAAATCTGCGGACTATATCATCGACATCGGCCCGGAAGGCGGAGACGGCGGCGGCACTGTGATCGCCCAGGGCACGCCGGAGCAGGTGGCCGAAAACAGGAACTCCTATACGGGGGTGTATATCAAGAAGATGTTGGAAAAAATCAGGTGACCCCTAAAGATTTTGGTGCGATCAGCCGATGATATACTTACAAGGGCATGGATGCGGAGAAATGAGCGGATGGAACCGTTCTTTTCTCCGCGCGTTCATTTTACGAAAAAATAATAAAATCCCCTCTTTGAAAATGACTGCGTATCGGTTATAATGAATCATGTATGACCATTTTTATGTGTACGCCAATGTGATCCATCAGAAAGGGGAATAGCGAGATGCAGTGTACAGACATTGGAATCGATTTGGGCACAGCCAGTATTTTGGTTTACATCAGAGGAAAGGGCGTCGTGTTAAAAGAGCCCTCTGTTGTAGCTTTCGATAGAGACACCAATAAGATCAAAGCCATTGGGGAGGACGCCCGCCTGATGCTGGGCAGGACTCCCGGCAACATCGTGGCGGTGAGGCCTCTGCGCCAGGGCGTGATCTCCGACTATCAGGTGACGGAGAAGATGATGAAATATTTCATTCAGAAGGCGTTGGGCAGGAGGAGCTTCCGAAAACCCCGCATTGCGGTCTGTGTGCCCAGCGGCGTGACAGAGGTAGAGAAGAAAGCCGTTGAGGACGCCACCTACCAGGCGGGGGCGAGAGAGGTTTCCATCATCGAGGAGCCCATCGCAGCTGCGATTGGCGCAGGCATTGACATCTCCAAGCCCTGCGGCAACATGATCGTGGATATCGGCGGCGGCACTTCCGACATTGCAGTGATTTCCCTGGGCGGCACGGTTGTCAGCGCGTCCATCAAGATTGCCGGGGACGATTTCGACGACGCGATTGTCCGCTATATGAGGAAAAAGCACAATCTGCTGATCGGTGAGCGGACGGCGGAAGATTTGAAGATTAAGATCGGGTCCGCCTACAAGCGGCCCGAAGTGGACTATATGGACGTCAGAGGGCGCAATCTGGTAACGGGTCTGCCCAAGACGGTAAAGGTGTCCTCTGAGGAAACGGAGGAGGCTCTGAAGGAGACAACCGCCCAGATCGTGGAGACCATCCACAGCGTACTGGAGAAGACGCCCCCGGAGCTGGCGGCAGACATTGCGGACAGAGGGATCGTGCTCACCGGCGGCGGAAGCCTGCTGAGAGGGCTGGAAGATCTGATTTCCGCCAAGACCGGCATCAATACCATGACGGCGGAAGACCCCATGACGGCAGTGGCCATCGGAACCGGCAAGTATGTGGAATTCCTCTCCGGTTACCGGGACAATCAGTAGGCAGGGCGCGTCATCCCCGTCTGTCTCTTTCGACGGGTAGGAAGGAGTAGCGTATGTTAAAAGGTTTATACACCGCCCATACGGGTATGCTCAACGAACAGCACAGGATGGATACACTGACGAACAATCTGGCCAATGTTTCCACAGTTGGGTATAAGAAGGAAGGGGCCACCAGCCAGTCGTTCGGAGATCTGCTGGCGTTAAAGATCAAGGACGCCTCCGTGGGAATCAACAATGTACAGCCTCTGGGATACAATAACCCGGGTGTCAAGATAGGCGAGAATTATACGGACTTCACCCAGGGATCTTACCGGGTGACGGACAACACCTATGATCTGGCACTGTCCGGCGACGGGTTTTTTGCCATCGAATTTACCAACAAGGCGGGAGAGACTTCCACCATGTATACCCGGGCAGGCCAGTTTACCCTGACCAGGGAGGGTTTCCTTGTGACAGGGGACGGGGATTATGTGCTGGATGTGAACAACCGCCGGATCCAGGTGGATACGCTGTTGGACTCCAGAATCGACGAAAACGGCGTCATTTATCAGAATGGCGAGGAAGTTGCGACCATCCAGGTGGCTGATTTTGTAGATTACAATTATCTGGAAAAGTACGCGGAAACGTATTACCGCCCGGTAGAGGGAGCGGAATTTACGCAGTCGGATGCCGTGGTGAACTCCGGATATCTGGAGATGGCCAATGTGCAGCCGGTTTCCGAGATGGTAAACCTGATCGCCATTACAAGGGCATATGAGAGCAATCAGAAGATTATCCAGACCTATGACGGTTCTCTGGAAATTGCGGTGAATCAGCTGGGCAGGGTGCAGTAGGCAAAGCCATAAGGCGGTTTTGGGGCTGACGGTATCGGTCACGGGCCGGGGACGGCCAGACGGGAAAGGGAGAGAAGCATGGTAAGAAGTTTGTGGACGGCGGCTACGGGGATGATCGCACAGCAGGTGAATCTGGACACCATTGCCAACAACCTGTCAAACGTAAACACGCAGGGCTATAAAACCCAGGTAAATGAGTTTAAGACGCTGCTGTACCAGACTCTGCAGACGAAGACGACTACTGCAAACGGCGCTCAGAAACCAACCAGCGCCCAAGTGGGCCTGGGTACCAGAAACGCTGCCATCACGTCCATCTTCACCACGGGCAACTTAAAGCCTTCGGACAGCGACACCGCGTTTGCCATCGACGGCAAAGGCTTCTTCGCAGTCCGCGGGGAAGACGGAAATACATACTACACCAGAAACGGCAATCTGCTGTGGGCGCTTGCGTCCAATGGGAATATGCTGGCCACCACAGAGGGCCTGCCCGTGCTGGACACTACCGGAAACCCTATTATTCTTGGGGACGAGTATATTTTGAGCCGGGTTACGGTGTCGGCGGACGGTGAGGTCTGCTATCCGGACGAGCGCAATAATCCACAGCCCCTGGGCATTACCATCGCCCTTTTCCAGTTCAACAACCCCAATGGCCTGGAAAGGCTGGCGGACAGCCTTTACGCCCAGAGCGCAGCCAGCGGCCAGCCCATCAATGAGGCCCAGAACCCGAACGTGGAGAAAAGCAGCGTCATCCAAGGCTATCTGGAAAGCTCCAACGTGCAGGTGGCCGACGAGATGGTGAATATGATTGTGGCGCAGCGGGCCTACGAATTTAACTCCAAGGCCATCCAGGCATCCGACGAGATGCTCCAGCAGGCGAACAACCTGCGCCGTTAAACGTGATCTTGCAGGGGGAGCGGGCTGACGCCCCCAGCCGATGAGAGGAGGATCCACCTATGGTAGACATGAGCGATATCACTTCCCTGTACACCGACACTTACGCATCTGCGGCCAACCAGACCGCCAACAGGTTAAAAAGCCAGTTGGAGGGAGCGGATCTTTCCAAGGCAACAGACGATGAGCTGATGGACGCCTGCAAGCAGTTTGAGGCATATTTTGTGGAGCAGATGTACAAGGGGATGATGAAGACCATACCCCAGAGCGAGGAGATGTCCAATTACACATCGACCATGATGGACTTCTATAAGGATCAGATGATCCAGAGCGTTGCGGAAACGACCACGGAGCAGAACAGTCTGGGGCTGGCGCAGATGCTCTATGAACAGATGAAAAGGAACTATGGTATCGAGGATATTGTGCCCGGAAAGGAAGCCGAAGCTGTCACGGAAGACGCCGCAGACGATCCGAAAAAAACGGACGCCGTTTCCGCATAGGAAGATCAGGACAGACAAGACTGCCGCACCGGCAGCCTTGTTTTTTTGTAGCAAGCCCGGCGGCCGCAGATGCCGCAGAGCCAGGGGAAAGCGAGGAAGACCGTATGGAGACGATCAGCGGATATGTGGATCATATCATTTTTCAAAACGGTGAAAACGGATATACGGTCATGGAGCTGGCGGCAGAGGGAGAAGAAATTGTCTGCGTGGGCGTCTGCCGGGGCCTGGAGCAGGGCGAGAACATCACGGCGCAGGGGGAGTATACAGAACACCCCGTATACGGCAGGCAGTTTAAGATTAACAGTTTCCAGATCACCGCTCCGAAGGACAGCGTGAGCATGGAGCGCTATCTCGGCTCCGGGGCGGTAAAGGGCGTTGGCGCGGCGCTGGCAGCCCGCATCGTGAAAGCCTTCGGCGACGATACGTTCCGGATCCTGGAGGAAGAGCCGGAACGGCTGGCGGAGATCAAGGGGATCAGCTTAAAGAAAGCCCAGGAAATCGCAGTCCAGATCGAGGAAAAGAAAGTGCTGCGGGACGCTATGGTATATCTGCAGCAGTATGGCGTCTCAAACGCCCTTGCCGTAAAGATCTACGACGCCTACGGCATGGATCTGTACAGGATCCTGCGGGAGAACCCCTACCGGCTGGCGGAGGATATAAGCGGCGTTGGCTTTAAACTGGCAGATGAACTGGCGTCCCGCATCGGACTCCACGCGGATTCCGGCTATCGGATCCAAAGCGGCGTCTTATATACCCTGATGCGGGCAGTGGGGGAGGGGCATTGCTATCTCCCCATGGAGATCCTGCTGCAGCGGGCTGAAAGCCTTCTGGGGGTTCCCGCAGAAAGCATCCATCCCCAGCTGGAGAACCTGATGATGGAGAAAAAGCTTGTCATCAAGGGGGGAGCCGTGTTTTCCGCCGCCTATTATTACGCGGAGTTAAACTGCGCCAGGATGCTTTACGAGCGGAATCTGCCCATGGCAGGGGATCAAAGCCTGCCCGCACAGGAGGATGCGACGAAAAAGCGGCTGGAACAGCTGGCGGGGAGTCTGGGGATGGAAGTGGACAGGCTGCAGCTTGATGCGGCGGCCCAATGTGTGTGCAACGGTCTTTTCCTTCTCACGGGCGGGCCGGGAACGGGGAAGACCTCTACCATCAACCTGATCATCCGCTATTTTGAGGCGGAGGGCCTTGACATTTTTCTGGCGGCTCCCACGGGGCGGGCGGCCAAGCGGATGACGGAGGCCACAGGATATGAAGCGAGAACCATCCACCGGCTGTTAGAGCTAAACAGCGCCCTCTCGGATGAAGCTTCCCGTAAGGTCCGCTTTGAACGCAATGAAGAAAATCCCCTGGAGGCGGACGTGGTCATCATTGACGAGATGTCCATGGTGGATATCCAGCTGTTCCAGGCGCTATTAAAGGCCATAGCGCCCGGCACCAGGCTGATTCTGGTGGGGGATGTGAACCAGCTTCCCAGCGTGGGGCCCGGACAGGTGCTCCGGGATCTGATAGACAGCGGCGTCTTTCCCATGGTGAAGCTTCAGAAGATTTTCAGGCAGTCGGAAGAAAGTGACATTGTTGTCAATGCCCATCGGATCAACCGGGGGGAACAGATTGCCTTAGACAACAAATCCCGCGATTTTTTCATGCTGGAAAGAAACGACATAAATGTCATTTACAAACACATGATTCAGCTGATCCGGGAAAAACTGCCAAACTATGTGAAGGTCACGCCCTTCGACATCCAGGTGCTGGTGCCCATGCGGAAAGGGCCTCTTGGCTGTGAGACGTTAAACGGGATCTTACAGCGTTACTTAAACCCGCCGGATGAGACGAAAAAAGAACACATCAGTGGAGATACTGTCTACCGTGAGGGAGACAAGGTCATGCAGATCAAAAATAATTACCAGCTGGAATGGGAGGTGGTCAGCCGCTACGGGATCGCTGTGGACAAGGGCATGGGGGTATTCAACGGGGATATGGGGAGGATCCTGGAAATCCGGGAGAACCTCTCCGAACTGGTGGTGGAGTACGACGACCGGCGCAGGGTGACCTACCCCTTCAGCCTGCTGGAGGAGCTGGAACTGTCCTACGCAGTCACGATCCATAAAGCGCAGGGCAGCGAGTACCCGGCGGTGATCCTCCCGCTGCTGTCCGGCCCCAGGATGCTTTTCCACCGCAACCTGCTTTATACCGCCGTCACCCGGGCGAAAAACTGTGTCACGATACTGGGCAGCAGTGACACGGTCCGCAGCATGATCGGCAATGTGAGCGAAAACAGGCGCTATACGGCGCTTGCGCAGAGAATCAGGGAAATCTGTCTTGTCGGAGAAGGTTCCTGAAAGGAGAACCGATATGAATCTGTTTTTGCCCTGGGCCGTGCAGCTCTTATTCCCTTTGCGCTGCCCGGTCTGCGACGGCATTGTCCGCCCCTGGGGAGAGAAGGTCTGTCTGAAATGCCTGCCGAAGCTGAAACTGCTGACGCCGCCCTGGTGTATGCAGTGCGGGAAAAAACTGGCGGAGGACGGAGAATACTGCGCCGGCTGCCGGACGGGAAAGCATTCCTACCAAAGAGGGCGCAGCCTGTATGAGTACCAGAGCGCGGCGGAGTCCATCTATCGCTTCAAGTACGGGGGCCGGCGGGAGTACGCAGGATTTTACGGGGAACAGATGACGGAATATCTGGGGGAATTTATCCGGGCCGTGGAGCCCGACGGCATCGTCCCCATCCCGCTGCATCCCAGGCGGAAAGCCAAAAGAGGCTATAATCAGGCACAACTCCTGGCCAGGGAGATCGGGAAGCGGATGGGGCTGCCCGTTTACCCCAAAATGCTGCGGCGGGTGAAAAATACCGTGCCGCTCAAACAATTAAATCCCGCGCAGCGGCAAAATAATTTGAAAAAGGCTTTCCAACTATCGGGAAATGATGTAAAATTAAAGACGATTCTACTGGTAGATGATATCTATACCACCGGCAGCACCATGGACGAAGCGGCGAGGACTTTGAGAGAGGCCGGGGTGGAGAACGTCTACTTCGTAGCACTCGCCTGTCCTACGGGTATGTAACTGGAAGATCATACGTCAGCCGCAAAAAATGGAGGTAGCTATGAACGTCAGAAACTGCAGAACGTGTGGCCGCATATTCAACTATGTCGCAGGGCCTCTCATATGCCCTGCCTGCCGTGAGAAGACGGAGGAAAAATTCCAGGAAGTCAAAGAGTATATCCGCGCCCACAAAGGAGTGAGCGTCAACGAGGTGGCGGAAGCCTGCGACGTAGACTCCGCGCAGCTGCGCCAGTGGCTGAGGGACGAGCGGCTGGAGGTGACGGAGGACTCCGCTCTTTTTTTGAATTGCGAGGGCTGCGGCGCACCCATCCGGAGCGGAAAATATTGTGACAAATGCAAGATGAATATGTCAAGGGGGTTCGGCCAGGTGCTGCGCACCAGCCACCAGGAGCCGGAACCGCCCCAGAAGCACAGCGACGACAGCGCCAGGATGAGGTTTTTAAAGTGAGTTCCGGCGCGGAAGAAAGGTGGGCGTCTGAAGATGCTGGATGAAGAGAGAGTGATTCTGATGACCCGGATGGCCGCCTATGAGCGGAAAGAGGGCAGGCAGAATATCAAAATCGGCAATTATTTCCGCAGCGATTATATCGCGGTGCAGGTGTTAAAGTCTTTGTTCAGCGTGACAGTGGCTTTTGCATTGGTGGCTGCCCTGTATGTGTTCTACCATTTCGATACGCTTCTGCAGGAGATTTACCAGATGGATCTGCCTGCGTTTGCCAGGAAGGTGCTGACTTATTATGTGGCTTCTGCGGTGTCCTACGGCCTGCTGACGTACGTGGTCAGCACCTATCGTTATGCGAAGGCCAAGAAGAGCCTAAAGCAGTATTATCACAACTTAAAAAAGCTGAACGCCATGTATGAACAGCAGGGGTAAGGCGTACAGCTGGAGGATGGAATGACAGATTTACTGGAAATAAGGGAAAAAATAAAGATATTGTACAGCAAGTATGAGTTTTTGATACTGCCTGTGGTGAAATTTGTGCTGGCGTTTGTGGTGCTTCTTTCCTTAAACAACAGACTGGGGTATATGGGGCAGCTGGACAATATCGCGGTGGTGCTGATCACAGGCCTGATGTGCTCCTTTCTGCCCTCTGGCTTCATTGTCCTGTTCGCGGCGGTTTTCAGCCTTCTGCATATGTATGCGCTGTCTGTGGAAGCGGCGCTGGTGGGCTTTGGGGTATATCTGGTGATGTTTCTCTTGTTTTTCCGTTTCGGCTCCAAGGATTCTTTGGTGGTCGTGCTGACGCCCCTGCTCTTTGCCTGGAAGATTCCCTATGTGATCCCCATTGCGGTAGGGCTTGTGTGCGGGCCCGTTTCCGTGGTGCCCGTGGGCTGCGGGGTTATAACCCATTATCTGCTGAAGACGGTGGCGGACAGCGCCTCCGCCATCAACACGCTGGGTGAGGAGGATATATCCGCAAAACTGCGGATGATCATCGACGGCCTTGTGAAAAACCGGGAGATGGTGGTGATGATCGCAGCGTTTGCCGTCACGGTGCTGACGGTGTACCTGATCCGCAGGCTGGCGGTGGATCACGCCTGGACCATCGCGATGGCGGCGGGAGCCCTGTTAGATGTGGTCATTCTGCTGATAGGGGATCTCCTCTACGATATCAACATTTCGCTGGGCGGTGTGCTTTTGGGCTCCCTGCTGGCCCTGGCCGTGGCGAAGGTCATTGAATTTTTCCGCTTCTGTGTGGATTACAGCAGGACAGAACGGGTACAGTTTGAAGACGACGAATATTATTATTATGTGAAAGCGGTGCCCAAGATGGCGGTGGCCATGTCGACCAAGACCGTCAAGCGTATCAATCCCCAGCGCAGCAGAGGCGACGGGGGGAACAGGGTCACAACGGAACGCACCGGGGGGACTTCCGGCCGGTACGGGGCTTCCAAAACCGCGGGAAGATCTCCGTACAGGGGAGGAAGAAGCGTGACCATCGGAAGCGTGTCCCAGGAGGATCCGTTTGAAGATCTGTCAGAGGATGATTTTGACGACAATTATTGAGGCTGGAAAACGATAAAGGAAACAGAGAAAAAGCAAAATGCATTGGCTGAACGAGGCGCTGAATTATCTGAATAACACAAAAATGTACGGGATGAGGATGGACTTGAAGGATGTTGTCGAGATCATCATTATCGCGTTTTTGGTGTACTATATTTTGGCCTGGATGAAAGCCACCAGGGCATGGCTGCTGCTCAAGGGGATGATCGTGATCGGCGTTTTCCTGCTGCTGGCCTTTATGACAGGTATGACGACCATCGTCTGGCTGGCCCAGAATGTGCTGGGCTTTGCGGTGACTGCCCTGATCGTCGTGATGCAGCCGGAGTTAAGGCACGCCCTGGAGAACCTGGGCAGGCGGAATTTCCTGTCCGGCGTATTTTTTGCCGATGTGGCCCGCAGGGAGCAGGAGCTGTTTTCCGAGAAAACCATCAATGAGATCACAAAGGCCTGCGTGGAGATGGGCAAGGTGAAGACCGGGGCGCTGATCGTCATCGAGCAGAAGGAGTCCTTAAAGGAGTATGAGCGCACGGGGATTGAAGTGGATGGGATCGTCACCAGCCAGCTTCTCATCAATATTTTTGAACACAATACCCCCCTGCACGACGGCGCCGTGATCATCCGTGAAAACAGGGTCACTTCCGCGACCTGCTATCTGCCCCTGTCAGATAATCTCGGCTTGAGCAAGGAACTGGGCACAAGGCACAGGGCCGGGGTGGGGATTTCCGAGTGCACCGACTCTTTGACGATTATTGTGTCGGAGGAGACGGGCAGGATCAGCGTCGCCTACTGCGGGGAGCTGGAGAGGCTGTCCAATGAGGAACAGCTCAAAAATCGGCTCCAGGCTATTTTAAACAGCAAAAATCTGGAAGAAAAGAACTCGGGGAAGCATAAACTGAGAGGAAGACGCCGGAATGAGAAAAAAGATATTTCATAACTGGGGGCTGAAACTGGGTTCTGTGGTGATTGCTTTCGGGCTGTGGCTGTTGGTGGTACAGATTTATGATCCGCAGGATACCACGGTCTTTTACGGGATCCCTGTGACGCTGACCAATACGGAACTGCTGGATCAGCAGGATAAAGTGTACGAGGTGATCGACGGCATAGACACGGTGCGCGTCACCGTCCGGGCGCCAAAGAGCGTTATCTCTGAGCTACGCACCGCCGATATCGTGGCTGAGGCGGATATGAGTAAGCTGACGGAGATCAATACCATCGCGATCTCTTACTATGTGTTGAACCATGAGGTGTACAGCGTCACCGGAAATCCCGAGGTGCTCAAGCTGAATGTGGAAGACAGGAGCAGCAAGTGGGTTGGGGTGAGATACGGCACTGTGGGAGAAGTGGCGGAAGGATACATGGTTTACAGCGTGGAGCCCGATCAGACCAGAATTGAGGTATCGGGGCCGGAGTCTGCGGTGGCGCAGATCAGCTATGCCAGTGTCCAGATCGATGTGACGGGCGCGGTGACGGATGTAGCTGCCAACGTGGATATACAGCTTTACGACAAGGACGACAATCTGCTGGAGCTGCCCGGCGTCACAAAAAATGTCAACTATATGAGAACGGCAGTGGAAGTGCTGGCGACAAAGGAAGTGCCCATCTCCCTGGAGAGCATGGGTACCCCTGCGGAAGGGTATCTGGCAACGGGAGTCATCGACTGTGAGCCTGCCTCCGTGCTGCTGGCGGGAACCCGCACTGCCCTGGAAAATGTGCACTCCGTCAAGATTCCCGCAGAGGTGCTGGATATTACTGACGCCACAGGCGACGTGGAAGCGGTCATTGATCTCAAGGAGTATCTGGAACCCAATATCCGTCTGGGAGACCTGGGCTTTGACGGGCGCATTACCGCCGTCGTCCGCATTGCGCCAAGGGTGGAGCGGAATTTTGACGTGGATTGGGAAGAGATCACCGTGCGGGGCGTGCCGGAGGGAATGGAGGCACAGGCCACAGAGCAGGACAGCGCTTACCGGCTGACGGTTTCCGGCCTGGAGGAAGCAGTTGCGCCTCTCCAGCAGGGAAGCCTGGAAGCCGTGGTCGACGTAGCCGCATGGATGGAGCAGGAGGAGATGGACAGTCTGCCTTCCGGTCTGTACCGCATCCCTGCCACGTTTACCCTGCCGAAGAATGTGACGGTGAAAGAGCCGGTATTGATTGAAATAACTGTGGCGGAAGTGGAGGAATAACAGGGCATGGCTAGATTATTTGGAACAGACGGCATCCGGGGGATTGCCAACGAGGAACTGACGCCGAACCTGGCGATGCAGCTGGGACAGGTGGGGGCCTATGTACTCACCAGGGAAAGGAAGCACAAACCGACTATCATGGTGGGCTGTGACACCCGTATCTCCGGCGATATGCTGGCAAACGCGCTCATGGCCGGAGCCTGTTCGGTGGGGGCAAACTGCGTCTACGTGGGCGTGATCCCCACGCCTGCAGTGGCTTATCTGACGCAGCGCTACCGGGTGGACGCAGGCGTAGTCATCTCCGCCTCCCATAACCCGGTAGAATTTAACGGCATTAAATTTTTTGACGGCAATGGCTATAAGCTTCCCGACCAGCTGGAAGACGAGATAGAGCGGCTGATCCGGGAAAATATGCCGGGCATCAAGTTCCCAATCGGCCCCGGGGTTGGAAAGATCAAGTACCGCACGGACGCCCGTGAGGAGTACATCAATCACTCGGTGAGAGCGGTTCCTGTGGATCTATCGGATCTGAAAATCGTAGTGGACTGTGCAGAGGGCGCTTCCTATTACACCTCTGTGGAGGCGCTGAAGGAGCTGGGCGGCACGGTAGTCGCCATCCACAACAATCCGGACGGCACCAATATCAACGCCAGCTGCGGCTCTACCCATATGGAGGAGTTAAAGGCCCGCGTGGTATATGAAAAGGCCGATATCGGGCTTGCCTTTGACGGGGATGCGGACAGACTGCTGGCGGTAGACGAAAACGGCAGGGTGGTGGACGGAGACCAGATCATGGCCATTATCGGAAACCATATGAAAGCCCAGGGGCGTCTCAAGAAAGACACCATTGTGGCTACCGTGATGAGCAACCTGGGATTTTTCCTGATGGGGGAAAAGAATGGAATCACCATAGAGCAGACCAAGGTAGGAGACCGGTATGTGCTGGAGCGCATGAAGGAGATCGGTGCGAGCCTGGGCGGGGAGCAGTCGGGACACATCATTTTCCTGGATGAAAATACCACCGGAGACGGCCTGCTCAGCGCACTGCATCTGCTGGAAGTGATGGTGGAGACCGGGAAGCCGCTGTCTGAGCTGGCCGGTATTATGGAGATTCTGCCGCAGGCCCTGGTCAATGCGAGAGTGGCGGACTATAAGAAGGACAAATACATGGAATATCCCGTGATCGTGGACGCCATCCGGGAGCTGGAGGAAAAATTTGCCGGGGAAGGGCGCGTTCTGATCCGTCCCTCCGGGACAGAGCCTCTGGTGCGCGTCATGATCGAAGGCAAGGATCAGCAGGTGATCCAGCAGGAAGCGCAGAAGCTGGCCAACCTGATACAGGATGTGATGTTTTAACTGTGCGGAATCACATTTATCCGATGACGATCCAATGACGGCTTTGAGAAATTTCTTGTAATTGCAGGCCAATCATGCTACACTGAAGAGGGGAAGTATATGAGACTTATGGGGAGCTTTTCAGACGGGACGTATGTCGCGAGAGGTGTGGCAAAGACATAAAAGATAAGAGAGGGATTACGCTATGGTAAGTCAGAAAATAACCATCAAAAACCCTACGGGGCTGCACTTAAGGCCTGCGGGAATCCTGTGCAAGGAGGCAATGCAGTTCAAGTCGCTGATCACTTTTACTTCCCGGGACAACACGGCGAACGCAAAAAGCGTGTTGAGCGTGCTGGGCGCCTGTGTAAAATGTGGAGATGAAATTGAACTTGTGTGCGAGGGGGAGGACGAGGAGGAAGCGCTCACGACTCTGATCCGGGCGGTGGAAAACGGTCTGGGAGAGTAACTCCCTGATATTGACGAAAAAAGAAAGCAGTTGCGCCAGAGGGGCGGCAGCTGCTTTTTTGTATACAGACTAACGGAACGTGAAACTGTCGCCGTCCAAAACAACGCAGATCATGGTTTTTCCAGTGTTGAAAACCACTTCTTTTCCAGAATCGTCGTAGTATCTGGTGGCGTCATAATCTTTTCCCTTTTCCCAGGTCACATGGATACCGCGGCCATTGGTGAAAAACCAGCCGTCCTGGGCATTGTCGTGGCATTGGAATACCAGATAGCCGTTGGCCAGTTCTTCATAAGTCACATACTGCACCAGGATATTTTTAAAGGAGAGCTGCCTGCCGGTAGCGCCGTCGATGTGAGGGCCGTCGGTTCCGCCGGAAAGATGCTGGGAACGGTAGTAAAGCCCGTCCTCGTCGTTGTATTCAAAGTAGCACCTGGTTAGCGGGTAGCAGCCGGACATATCGATGTAGACAGCGCTCTTTGCGTCGCTGCCGTACTGGGTCAGGTCATTTGGCTCTCCTGCGTCCGCAAAACAAAAGTGGGCGCCGTCCGTAAGGCCCCGGTAGGTTAAGGAATATCCCTTCTTTTTCACCACCTCCAGCACATCCTGCCCGTTCACATAGAGATTGTGGGGCTGAGGCTTGCGGGAATCCCTGTAAAAAGCAGAGGAATCGGCGCCGTTGTGGTCGTTGATATTCTCTGTGGTGGGTTCTGCCAGCAGATCGTCCACAAAGTAGGGGCCGCCGCTGTGGACGATGAACGCATCCCACTCGAAGGCCCAGTAGGCAAAATAAGTGCGGAGGCTTCGGATATTGCCGATGACGGGCAAATTTTGCCAGTCTTCAAAGATCGCCATCAGACGGCTCACCCGGTTTTCCACATTGGTCTCATAGAGCACCGAGGCCTCTGACAGATTGTACTGGGGGATGGCACCCTCCTCATTGGGGATTAAGACGGCCAGGGGACGGGTCTGGGCTGTTTCCGGATCTACCCATTCGTTGGTCAGGGGACTGCGCACCATCCCTTCCCGCGGCGGCAGGGAGGGATCCGAAACGCTGTCCGGGGAATCCGGCGCGTTGGACGAGGGCTGTCTGTCCGCAGGCAGATCCTCTGTATGCGTGCCTGAGGCCTGGGGTTCCTGCGGCGCATCGTTTGGGCCGCAGGCGCACAAAATCAAGAGTATGGCTGCCAGAACAAGCCATATTTTACGTATTTTCATGTCAAATTCTCCTGTCAAAGCCATTCTAGCATATTTCCACCGGCTCGTCACCCTGACACGGGAAAATTAAGATTTTTTAAGAAAACGTGTAAGATAACACACCGATCAGAATGCCCAGGAGGCAGCCTATCAGCACCTGAAGGGGCGTATGACCCACAAATTCCTTTAATTTGTCATGGGCGGAGATCTCGCTTCTGCCCATATCTTCAAAGGTGCGGAGCATCTCGTTTAAGAGTTTTGCCTGGATCCCCGTTTCCCGGCGGACACCCATGGCGTCATACATGACTACGATGGCAAAGAGCAGGGAGATGGCAAACTGGAAGCTGGCCCCGCCGTATTCGTAACAGGCAGCGGTGGCCAGGGCGCAGACGGTGGCAGAGTGGGAGCTGGGCATCCCGCCGCTGCCCGTCAGGCGTTCTGCAGAAAATTCCCTGGATAAGATGAAATGAATGATTGTCTTTAGCACCTGGGCGGTGAACCAGCCGGCAGCAGCCGTCCAAAAGATCCTGTTCTGTGATAATTCTATCAAAAAATCCATAAAGCGTTTTCTCCTTTGCATCTTTTTACAGTATACCGTCATTTGCCCGGAAAGTCTACGGTTATCTCATCCGGGATCATTTTTTCCCGCCGGGCAGGTTGCATCTTGCGGATTGAAGGAACGGATAGTATACTGGATACAAAAGCTGCGGAAGGAGATCGGAAGGATGGGGCTGTTGAGCGTAGTGGTTCCCTGCTATAACGAGGAGGAGAGCGTGTCCCTTTTCTATCAGGAGCTGTTGAAAAACTGTTCCTTTCTGGCCGAAAAAAATCTGGAACTGGAACTTCTCTATATTGACGACGGATCCAAAGACAGGACGGCGGAAGAAGTGAAAAAGCTGTGCGGAAAAGATAAGCGGGTGCATCTGATTTCCTTCTCCCGGAATTTCGGCAAGGAAGCTGCCATGTATGCCGGGCTGGAGCACGCCAAGGGGGATTACGTGGTGCTGATGGACGTGGATCTGCAGGATCCGCCGTCCCTTCTGCCCCAGATGTTTGCGTATATTGAAGAGGGCTATACCTCCGTGGCCACCCGGCGGGTGAGCCGGAAGGGCGAACCGCCGATCCGAAGCTTTTTTGCAAGGATGTTTTACCGGCTGATGAAAAAGATATCCAGGACGGAGATCATGGACGGCGCCCGGGACTATCGAATGATGACCCGGCAGATGGTGGACGCCATTCTCTCCATGCAGGAGTACAACCGATTTACCAAAGGGATTTTCGGCTGGGTCGGGTTTGAGACAAAATGGCTGGAGTACGAGAATGTGGAGCGGGCCAGGGGAGAGACAAAGTGGAATTTCTGGAGGCTGCTTTTGTATTCCCTGGACGGGATCACTGCATTTTCTACAGTACCGCTGATGCTGGCGTCTTTTGTGGGCGTGTTCTTCTGCGTGATCGCATTTGCAATGATTATTTTTATCATTGTGCGGAAACTGATTTTTGGGGATCCTGTATCCGGGTGGCCGTCCTTAGTCTGCATTATTTTGATGACCAGCGGCGTGCAGTTTTTTTGTACGGGGATTTTGGGGCAATATCTGGCAAAAGCCTATATGGAGGTAAAGCGCCGGCCCATTTACCTGATCAAGGAGGAACTGTAATCTTAACAGAATCTTAACAGCCAACCTACTTCTCATCATTCCGAAAATATGATAAAATATGATCGTTATTTGGAACAAAAGGCACTCATCCAACGGAAGAGAGGAGAATGTTAGTGGAACTGAATGCTGTGACGGATTGCGAACTGGAGAGGTATATCACAGGTATCATGCTGGACATCGGGGTGCCAGCACATCTGAAAGGATATCATTATCTGCGGGATGCCATCCTGCTGTCAGGACGGGATCTGGAAGTGGTCAGCAGTGTGACAAAACTGCTGTATCCCACGATTGCCAGACGTTTCCGGACGACAAATCAAAAGGTGGAAAGGGCGATACGGAATGCGATAGAGGTTTCCTGGGCGCGGGGAAATGTGGAAACCTTTGAAAATGTATTTGGCTATTCTGCGCTGTCCGGGAGAACAAGGCCTACCAACAGCGAGTATATTGCAAGGATTGCAGATAAAGTGCGGCTTGACATAAAAGCTATGTAGTGTAACGACAGCGCAATAATCATGAGAGTCCTTTTGTTGTAAAACCAGGCGGCAGTCTGTGCAGGAGACGCACAGGCTGCTTTTGCTTGTGCGGCGGGGATAAGTGTGATATGATGATTGGGACAAAAATGGGCCGGGCTATCTGGACGCAGACGGGCGGAGACAGGGGAAGAGGGAAATGGCGGTTTTGTTGTGGGTATGCGTGATGGCGTTTCTGTTTCTTGTGGGAAACGGCATCTTGAGCATCTTGTATCGGAGAGAATGGAAGGAGGGGGAATTTACGGCGGCGGATGCGCTGGCGCTGGGAGTGACTGCCATGATTGGGACGGCAGAGGCGGCGCATCTGTGCATGATATTTGCGGGAGTGTCCCTGGAGGTCAGCACAGCGCTGTTTGGCGGGTTGAGCGCAGTGCTTCTGGCCGTGTCCCTGGCGTCGGTTTTGGGAAAGAAAAGAAGGGGAGGCGGGGCAGCGGCGCAGTCCCAGGCGTCTTTGGCAGTCACATGGCGGCTGCAGGCGCTTTGCTTTGGCGCTCTGGTGCTGGCGCAGGCAGTGTTGATGCAGGTGTCGGGGAATGTTTATCTAAACGGCGACATGACGGTGGAGACGGTGGGCAGTTTTCTGGAGGAGAACGGCGCCTATCTGGTCAATCCCATGACGGGGGCGCCTTACACGGGCGGGATCCCGCTCCGGCTGGAGCTGCTGTGTCTGCCCACCCTGTACAGCGTGCTCTGCAGAATCTTCCAATTGACGCCGCAGGCGGTGGTCTGGGGAGTCGTCCCGCTGGTGGTGCTGCCCTGCTGCTACTGCGCGTTCTCCTGCGTGGGGAGGTGCCTGTCCGGGCAAAATAAGGCCAGGCAGTTTTTCTTTTTGCTGTTTACGGCAGTCCTTTTGTGGGCCGGGAACTATCGCTGCGGGCTGGAAGGGTTTGGGCTTTGGTACTGCGGCTGGCGGGGCGTGTCCATCCGCAGCCTGGTTCTGGTTCCCTACCTGATTTCGGCGTGCCTGCGAAGAAAATGGAAGCTGGCGGTGCTGTGCGTGATGGCGGAAGCCTGCATCGTCTGGACGTTTTACGGCGCCGGGGTCTGTCTGCTGGCGGCTGCGGGTCTTTTTGTCTGTCAATTGGCGATGGGCAGATTGAAAGGCTCCCAGGGAGAGGAGGCTGCGGAATGACGGAACTTTTAAAAAATGCCTGGGAGGGCTGGCGGCAGTTAAACAGCGGCGGGAAACTGGGGGCAGTGCTTTTGGCGGCGCTGTTGTTTTTGTGGCTGACCGGGAAGTGGAAGGAACAGAAAGCCCTTTTTCTTTACACGGCGGTCATGGCGGTGTGCTGTATTTTCCCGGTGACGGCGGCAGCGCTGATGCTGTATCAGACCCGGTTTTATGACTATGAATGGGTGTGGAGTCTGGTGCCGTCCACTGCGGTGGCGGCCTGGGCCTGCGCCCGTTTTGTGGAGGAGCGGCCTGGGCGCAGCGGCCTGTCAGCGGCGGCGCTTTTGACAGGGGCGCTGTTATTGTGCGGCGGGCTGGGGTATCAGGAGTTTGACTTAAGCTTCGAGGGACAGGAAAGACAAAAGGCCGAAGAGGTGCTGGCCCTGGCGATGCAGGATGTGCAGGGGGAACGGTGCCTTTGGGCGCCCCGCCAGATCCTGGCCTGCGCCAGAGGCTGGGACGGCTCCATCCGTCTGCTGTACGGACGGGATATGTGGGAGACATCTCTGGGGGCGTATTCCTACGACGTCTATGACCCGGCGCTGGAATCGCTGTATCAGTGGATGGAACATACGGATGAGTCCGGGGAAGCTCTGTGGGATAAGGGGCAGGACCAGGTGAAGCTTTCGGGGGAGGAATGTCTCCGCATTGCAGTGGAAGAGGGGGCAAACTGTATCCTGCTTCCCGGGCGGATCACACAGACGGCGGCAGAGTCTCTGGCAGAACCCTTTGGCGGACAGCTGCAGACAGTCGGGGACTATTATCTTCTGACATTATGAGGGTGAGACAGTGAGGGAACAGATCAGTATCATTGTGCCGGTGTACAATGCGGAAAAATTTATCCGGGAGACCTTGGACTGTGTGCTGGCCCAGACATATCCCTGCTGGGAACTGCTTCTGGTGGAGGACTGCAGCGGCGATCAGACGCGGGCAGTGATAGAGGCTTATCTGGCGGAAAAAGGGGATGAAAGGATCCGGCTGATCTGCCAGAGCGCCAACCAGGGGGCGGCAAAAGCGCGCAACAGAGGCCTCAAAGAGGCAAAAGGGCGCTATATTGCCTATCTGGACGCGGATGACCTGTGGCCCCCGGAAAAGCTGGAGCGGGAGCTTCGGTTTTTGCAGGAGAAGGAAGCCGCCTTTGCCTTTACCGGCTATGAGTTTGCAGACGAGGGCGGCACAGGCACCGGGAAGGTGGTGCGGGTGCCCGGGACGCTTACTTACCGCCAGGCCCTGAGCAATACGACGATTTTTACCACCACGGTCATGTTCGACACGGAGCGGATCCCAAAGGAATTGCTGGAAATGCCGACCATCAAAAGCGAGGACACGGCGCTCTGGTGGAAGGTGCTCAGAAACGGCTATGTGGCCTACGGGCTGGATGAGAACCTGGCCCTGTATCGACGGGCAGGACGATCTCTTTCCTCCAACAAGCTGGAGGCCCTGCGGCGGATATGGAACCTGTACCGGAAGGCGGAGAAAATGAGCGTGGCAAGCAGCGCCTGGCATTTCTGCTTCTGGGCCGTCCGGGCGGTGCGGCGGAGAGTGTGAGAGGAAGGGATTTATGAGAACGTTGATACAAGACGTGAAACGTTTTTGGAGCGACAGGGTATATTGCCTGATTGTCTGTCTGGCGGCTGCAGGCAGTTACGGGTTTAAGATATCCCATGTGACGATCGGGATAGACGACACCTGCACTGCGCTGTACTTTGAGGACGGACTGGCTCCTGCAGTGGGCAGATGGGCGCTTTTTTTGATCAATAAAATATTCCATTTATCTCAATTTACTCCGTGGCTGACAGATTTGGCAGGAGTGATCTTTCTTGTATTTTCCGCGACGCTTTGGAGTGTAATATTGTGGCGCATTTTTGGAAAGGAAGTCCCGAAATTTGGTTATGCGGTGTTTGCGGCAATCTTTCTTTCCTGCCCTCTCATCAGTGAAGTGTTTGTATATTATCTGCACAACGGGATTGGGATTGGCTATGGACTGACAGCAATGTCGCTTTTGTCTGTGCTGGAGGCTTTGAAAAAGGGGACGGGGAGAAAGGCGGCTTGGGGAAGAACCCTGTTGGCTGCTGTCTTCTTGACGATTGCCATAGGCTTTTACGAGTCCTTCATGATGGTTTATCTGATAGGAGGGGTATTGCTTTTTATTGCGGCCTGCATGGCACAGAACGACGGATATTGCACACAAGTCTGGAGATGGGGGATTTTGGGGGCGGCTCCCGTGCTGCCTGCCATGCTGCTTCGCAGTGTCTTGATAAAAGGTATCTGTGCTGCGTATGGAATTTTTATCCCGCAAAATTTTACGGTAAAATCCCGCACGGGAATTTTTTCTGCCGGCTTAAATGCGGGTGATTTTTTTATGTTTTTGAAGCGTTACTTTGTAAAGTATGGTTTGAACTTTTTCGTTTATCTGCCGATCACCGTTTTGGTGGCGGGGACTGTGATTTTGTTTCTGCTCTGCATGGCATGGGGAATCAGGAGGAAGAATTTCCGGCCTCTGCTTGTTTCATTTTTGATCCCTGTTCTGCCTGCAATGATGATTCTGATCGACGGAAAGGAGTCCTATTATCGGGCCAGTCAATATGTTCCTTTGATAGGCGCCTTTGCCGTGCTGTTACTGGTTAAAAACGGGCAGCGGATCCGGCCCGGTTGGATAAAACATCTGGGAATCCTTGCAATATCGGCTTTCATCTGGAATCAATGTGCTGATATGAACCGTTGGTTTTATATGGATTACGTGAAGTATGAATACTTCAAGACAATTATGATGGATGTGTCATATGATTTGGGCCAAACTTTTGATATGTCGAAACCGATCGTCTTTTGCGGGGAATGTCCTGTGCCCCGCGTTGTTGTAGAAAATTCCAGAATCCGCTTTGATTCCTCCAAATATAAAATTTTGAAAAGCATCGGGGATTTGATTGACAAGCATCTGATTGAAAAATACAATATGTCTGACGGAATCGGTTATGTTTTTGTGGAAACGCCGATTGCTTCCACGATTCAATGGGGAATCACTGCTTTTGACGGAACGCCCAGGGAAATCAAAAATTTTGCGGCAATGCATGGCTTTGACTTTTTGATAGAAACAGATTTGCAAAAAATTAAGCAGGCAAACGATCTTCAGGCTGATATGCCTTCCTTCCCGAAAGAGGGATATATACGGGAATTTGAGGATTTTATCATTGTAAAGTTTTAATCACAGAATAGGGAGAAGGCGGGATGACTAGGAGGAAAGAGCAGATCATAACAGCTGTTTGTGCTGCGGCGCATACGGTTTGCACCTGGCGGCTCCCGGAAATCAGACGCGCCTGACCGAAGGATTTGATGGAGTCACTGCAGGCCCAGGAGGAGCGGCTGGAAGTGCTGCATGATGACAGCGTGAAGGAAGTTTATTTTGCTGCTTGCAAAATAGAAATTTTCCTGCCCTGCTGTACGAAAGCGGAAAAAAGTGGTATACTAAACACAAATATGCTTTGGACCGCCCCGATCAAAGCGGCGGGCTGTTTTGATTGCGGAGACGGCGGTTTTCTCTGAACGGCCTATGCCGCGGGAGGCGGTATGTTCAGAAGTCTGTAACCCGGAGGAAAGTGGTTTGAACGGCGATACCAATGAAAAAAAGATAAGAAAGCTGGAGACCTTTAAACGGCTGATCAACCTGGGTTTGATCGCAGTGTGCCTGATCCTGGAGATCATGGTTTTTGCCTATCACTGGATGAACCATTTCCAGTACAGCGTGGTGCCCGACCTGCAGGATTTCTGGTACTGGGGGCACAGGGCGGAGGTGGCATTTTACGCGCTGGTGCTTCTGTTTCTGTCTGTCACTTACGGGGGAATCCGGTTAGGCTATCAGAAAAATGCGGAGATCATCTTTTCCCAGGTTCTTTCTACCCTGCTGGCCAACGTCATCATCTACTGCGAATTGTCCATCATGGCGCGCCATGCGCTGGCGTTTGACATGATCCTTCTCATGATGGCGGAGCAGGCGCTGATCGTCATCGTATACATGAATGTGGCCAACCGGGTGTATCGCTCCATCTTCCCGCCGCGGAAGCTGGTTTTGATCCACGGGGACAGGCCCATAGAGGGGATCTGCGCCAAGTTTGAGAGCAGGAAGGACAAATATGTGATCGTCAAAACTCTCCATATTCAGGAAGGGTTTGACGCTTTGTGCCGGGACGTGCTGGATTCTTATGAGAGCGGCGAATGCAACGCAGTGGTGCTGGGGGATATTCCTCTGGAACAGAGAGGGCCGCTGTTAAAGTTCTGTTATGGCCGCTCTATCCGGGTATACCTGCTTCCAAAGATCACGGACGTCATCCTGACTGGGGCGGAGGAACTCCATGTGTTTGACACCCCCATGCTCTTAACCCGGGAGTACAGCCTGCGTGTGGAGGAGCGTTTTCTGAAGCGCACCATCGATATTGTCTGCGCAGTGCTTTTGATTCTGCTCACATCGCCTGTGATGCTGGTGACGGCGCTGGCGGTAAAGCTATATGACGGCGGCCCCGTATTGTACAAGCAGGTGCGGTGCACAAAAGACCGACGGGAATTTTCTATCATGAAGTTCCGCAGTATGCGCACTGATGCGGAGAAGGACGGCGTGGCCAGGCTGGCGCAGAAAAATGACGACCGCATCACACCTGTGGGACGGCTGATCCGAAAGTGCCGGATCGACGAACTGCCGCAGCTGTTCAATATCCTGCGGGGAGATATGTCCTTTGTGGGCCCCAGGCCGGAGCGCCCGGAAATCATTGCGCAGTATGAGGAGGTTATGCCGGAATTTGTCTTTCGGATGAAGGTGAGAGCGGGGCTGGCCGGTTTTGCACAGGTATACGGAAAGTACAATACTTCCCCCTACGATAAGCTCAAGCTGGATCTGAGTTATATCGAAAATTATTCCGTCTGGCTGGATATCAAGCTGATGATGCTGACCATCAAGGTGTTGTTCTGGCCGGACAGCACGGAGGGCGTGGAGGCGGAGCAGATCACTGCCCTGAAGGCAGAAAAGTGCAGGGAAGGGGAAACTGCCAAAGCGCGCAAAGAGGTGTAAAAGGCTATGTGGAAAGGATTTTACGGGAAAGAGCCCTTTGACCTGCGCCTGACGGCATTGCGGCTGTTGGGCAGAGGGGGATGGATCCTGGCGGCGACGTTTGCGGGAACCCTTCTTTTTGGCGGAGGTTACTATGTCAAAAATGTGCTGCTGCAGCCCGAACCCGCTTATCGCGTCACCTCTGTCTACCGGGTGGAGTATGCGGTGGCGGAGGAAAAGGATGTGAGTACGGTGCACATCAATGAGATGACCTGGAATACTTATCTGGATACCCAGATGTTTTTGAATGCAGTGCGCAAATATCTGCCGGAGGGGATCGGCGGGACAGACGAACAGCTGGCGGAAGCGCTGAAGGCGGTTTTGGCATCCAATCTCAAGGTGCTCTCCACGGAAGTGACCACATCCTCCGAGGAGGAGAGTCTGGAGATCGCCCAGGCAGTGGAGTCTGCGCTGGTTCTGGACTTTCCGCAGGGCGTAAACGAGGTGGTTTCCATCTCGGTGATCGACCCGGGGCTTTTGGCCGAGGCCGTTTACCCGGACGTCAGGCCCCTGCGGGCTTTTGTGCTGAGCGCCCTGCTGTCCTTTCTGGCGGCGTTTACCGTGATGCTTTTAAAGGAACTGGGGGACGATGGAATATGGCTGCCCTCCACCATCCGGCATCGGTATGGGCTGAATGTGCTGGGGACTGTGGGAAGCCCGGCGCTTTCGGAGAACTTAAGTTTTGCCTTCCGGGATTGCAGGACGGTGGCTGTCTGTCCTGTGCAGGATCGGGTGGATCCGGTTCAGGTGACAGAACGGCTGCGGGAACTCTGCAGGGATGTCCCGGTGGCGGCGAAAGGGGAATGGGTTGCTGTCCCTGCCCCTGTGCTGTGCCCGGAGTCGTGCCGCGCCCTGCGGCAGGCGGACGGGATTCTGGCAGTGGTGGCAGCGGGAAGCCATGCCGGAAAGCAGCTGGAGTATGTGATGGAATATCTGGAACAGCAGGAATGCAGGATCACAGCGGTGCTCCTGTGGGATGCGGATGAGCGGCTGTTAAAAGCGTATTATGGGTTCCGCCGGGGGCAGGCTCCCGGGAAAAGGAGAAGCGGATGAACGTCCAGGTACTGGCAGCTGTGATGGATCAAAACTTAAAAGAGATCGCTTCCCGGATGCAGCTTGACTCTGACGCGGTGATCGTGAACCAGTGCGACAGGCTTGGCTATGAGGAAATGGAATACAGGGGCCACCGGCTGCGATTCTACTCCTTTCCCGAGAGAGGGGTCGGCAGGAGCCGCAACGAGGCTATTATGCGGGCAGATGGCGATATCTGCCTTTTTTCTGATCAGGATATCGTGTATGAAGCCGGTTATGGGGAGGCTGTGGCGGAGGAATTCAGACACAACCCCAGGGCGGATATGATCCTTTTTAACATCACGGTGGAGGAAAGCCGAAGAACCTACCATATCACCAAAAGAAAGCGCGTCCGCTGGTATAACTGCGGGCGGTACGGGGCGGTGAGCTTTGCCATAAGGCGGGAAAGCCTGCTTCGCTTTGGCGTGACCTTTTCCCTGTTGTTTGGCGGCGGCGCCAGATACGGAAGCGGCGAGGACAGCCTGTTTCTGGCTGATCTGATGAAAAAAGGCTGCAAGGTGTATACGGCCCCGGTTGTCATTGGCCGGGAGGAGGCCGGGGATTCCACCTGGTTTGCCGGGTACGACGAAAAGTTTTTCTTTGACAAGGGCGTGCTGTACCGATCCCTTTACGGCAGGCTGGCCGGAATCATGGCCCTGCGCTTTCTGCTGGCACATCGAAAAAAGATGTGCGCGGAAATGGGATGGCGGCAGTGTTACCGTCTCATGCGAAAGGGCCTGCGCCAGAAAGGAACCGTATGGAAAGAAGCGCGTTAGTCTATATCCTGCTGATCCTGGCGACGGTGCTCTTAGGCCTCTGTGTGGACAACCGGGCTTATGTGCCTCTCCGGCTCCGGGGGGGAAGATCTCACGGTGAGCCTGCTGGGAAGACAAGAGAGCAGGCCAGAAACTGTGTGGCGGAGACGGCCATCTATCTTTTGCTCGCAGGGGTCAGCGCCTGCCGGATTGCGGTGGGGAATGACTACTGGGTCTATCGGGACAATTTTAAGCTGATCGCCCAGAACCGCCATGTGGCCTCGGAGTTTGGCTTCAACCAGATTGTCAGGTGGATGCAGCTGCTGTTTGGATACGACCATTATCTCCCCATTTTTGGGCTGTTTTCCATTGTGACGGTGTTCTTTTTTGTCAAGGCGCTGCACGACCAGGGAAGCGAGTATGCGTTTTCCCTCTATCTGCTCCTGACGGGAGGGTATTACTTCAACAGCTTAAACTCCGTCAGGTATTATCTGGCCCTGGCTGTGGCGCTGTTTTCCATGAAATATGTGCTGCGGGGGGAATACGGCAAGTTTGTGTTGTGGATTCTGGCAGGGGCCATGTTCCACAAGTCGGTGCTTTTAGTGATCCCGGTGTATCTGGCGGCCAGGTTCCTTACTTTTTCCAAGCTGAAGGGCTGGCACTATGCTCTGGGGGGCGTCCTGGCGGCAAGCCTGGTGTTCTGCCAGGACTTTTACAGGGAGATCATCTTTCGGTTTTATCCCTATTACCGGGATTCTGCCTTTGACAACGGGGAGATTTCCTATGCCAATCTGTTGAAATGCGGGTGTGTTCTGCTCCTGGGAATCCTCTTTTGCAGAAAGAGCCTGCGGGAAGATAAGGTCAGCCGGTTCTACTTTTTTTTGAACCTGTTTGGACTTCTGGTATACTGTTTTGGTTCCTTTATCCCGGAGGTGTCCCGGGTGGGATATTATATGATTATCTCCCAGGTGTTTTTGCTGCCCAGGCTGCTGTCCGGGATGGAAAACGCTGTGCTGCGGAAGCTTGGTATTTTTGGCGTGGTATGCGCCTTCGGCGCATATTTTGTATTGTTGCTGCGTGATATGTATGCGGTGGACGTCAGGCTTCTGCCTTATCTGAACTGGATCTTTAATTGAATGCCTGGCTTTTCGGGGAGCTGTCCGGATGCGGATATTGTCCGGAAAACCGAAGTTTTGGAATGGAGAGGGATATGAAGGTTCTTTGGCTGTGTAATGTGATGATACCAAGGATTGCGGAAGAACTGAATCTGGAGGGAACCAACAAAGAGGGATGGATTACCGGCATGATGGACACGGTGCTGCGAAAGCAGCAGGAAAACGCTCTGGAGCTTTCCATCGCTTTTCCCGCCCCCAAGGCCATGTTTCCGGCAGACCACGATATCTGTCGGAGAGTGCTTCAGCTGGATCAGGGGACGCTTACCTGCTATGGGTTTTATGAGCAGACCGATCATGCGGAAATTTACGACCAGAGGCTGGAAGAGACGATGCGCAAGATCATCGACGCGGTGGAGCCGGATCTCGTGCATTGCTTTGGGACGGAATATCCCCATACGCTGGCCATGGCCAGGGTCTTTCCGGACAAAAAGCGGCTGCTCATCGGGCTGCAGGGTATCTGTGCGCTGTGTGCGGAGGCGTATTTTGCCAATATGCCGGAGAAAGCGGTCAGGAAAGTCACCCTCCGGGATTCCGTGCGCAGGGACAGCCTGCGGGAGCAGCAGCAGAAATTTGTAAAGCGGGGGGTGATGGAGAAGGAGGCCATTTCTTTGGCGGGAAACATCACCGGCCGGACGGAGTGGGATCGTCTGTGTACCAGAAAGTGGAACCAGGCTGCCCGCTATTTCAACATGGACGAGATATTGCGCCCGGAGTTTTATCAGGGGGGAAGATGGGAGCAGGGTCAATGCATCCCTCACTCTATTTTTGTAAGCCAGGGGGATTATCCGCTCAAAGGGCTTCACTATATGCTGTTGGCCATGCCCGCCATATTGGCAAAATACCCGGATGCCGCTTTATATGTGGCGGGAAACAGTATTGTAAAGGATAAGACGCTGAAGCAGAGATGCAAGCTTTCCGGGTATGGGAAATATCTGCGTCGTCTGATCAAGGAGAACCATCTGCAGGGCAAGGTGACATTTCTGGGAAAGCTGACGGCGGCACAGATGCGGGACAGGTATTTGAGCAGCAGCGTGTTTGTGTGCTGTTCCTCCCTGGAAAATTCGCCAAACTCCCTGGGGGAAGCCATGCTTCTGGGGGTGCCCTGTGTCAGTGCGGACGTGGGAGGGATCCCCAGTCTGTTTGCGGACGGAGAAGACGGGATCCTTTATGAGGGCTATCGGGCCGGAAAGCCGACAAAAAGCGGCGGCCGGGAGGAGAACGAAAAGCAGTTAAAGGCTGTGAGCAGGCGTCTGGCGGGGGCTGTCATCGAGATGTGGAGAGACCCGGAGAAACAAAAGGAATATTGCAAAAATGCAAGAAATCATGCCAGAAAAACCCATAACCCGGAGAGAAATTACCAGAAATTGATGGAGATCTATGCAAAAATCCGATCCGGTGGATCGGAGGAAGACGGAAAGGAATTGTGAGACAGACGGAGGCAGCGGCTTGAAAATTGTGTTCGTGTCGAACTACATCAATCATCATCAGATTCCGTTCTGCAATGCCATGTACCGGCTTTTGCAGGGTGAGTTTGTCTTTGTGCAGACGCAGCCCATGGAGGCAGAACGGGTGCGGATGGGCTGGGATGACAAGAAACGCCCTGTCTATGTGAAGTGCTGGGATGCGGAGCAGGAGGCGTGCAGGCGGCTGCTTTTGGACTGCGATGTGGCGCTTTTTGGCGGGACGGATGACGAGCATTTTATCCAGGAAAGGCTGAAAAGCAAAAAGCCGGTGATTCGGTTAAGCGAGCGGCTTTATAAGACCGGGCAGTGGAAGGCAGTGAATCCCAGAGGCCTTCGCAGAAAGTATCTGGATCATACCCGCTACCGGCACAGCCAGGTATGGCTATTGTGCGCAGGGGCCTATGTGCCGTCAGATTTCCGCATTGTCCGGGCATATCCGGACAAAATGTACTGCTGGGGATATTTCCCGGAGACCAGGCACTATGATTTGGAGCGTCTCCTGGCGCAAAAGGGATGGGAGGGCCGGCTGCCCTATCTCCTGTGGGCGGGAAGGATGATCGGCTGGAAGCACCCGGAGCTGGCACTGGAGACGGCCAGAGCGTTAAAGGCCCAGGGACTTCCCTTTCACATGGATATCATCGGGGACGGCCCGCTGCGGAGAAAAATGGAAGCGCTGCGGCATTCCTATGGTCTGGAGGGCCAGGTGGATTTTCTGGGCGCCCAGCCCCCGGAGCAGGTGCGGACCTTCATGGAGAAGGCGGATATTTTCCTTTTTACCAGCGACTGCCAGGAGGGCTGGGGGGCAGTGGCAAATGAGGCCATGAACAGCGGCTGCGCCCTGGTGGCCGACCATATGATCGGCGCTGTGCCCTATCTGGTCTGCCAGGGGAAGAACGGGATGGTATACCGGGACGGCCGGAGGGAGGAATTGTTTGCGATGGCGGGAAAGCTGGCAAAGGACAGGGAGCTGTGCAGAGAGCTTGGCCGGAATGCCTATCGCACCATAACACAGGATTGGAACGCGGAAAAGGCAGCGGAAAATCTATTGGCACTGATCGGGAAACTGCTGCAGGGAACGGCTCCCGGCAAGGCGGATGAAAACGGCTGCTTTGAGGGGAAGCTGCGTCCTTGTGATCCGGCGCCGATTCTCACGCAGCAGTGCGCACGCCGCAGCATCAGGCGGGCCAAAGCAGGAAGGAAAGAGCGGAAAAATGTGTGAAACCCCCTTGATTTCGGTCATCGTGCCGGTTTATAATACACAGGAATATCTGGCCAGGTGCGTGCACTCCATCACGGCCCAGACGTTTCAAAATCTGGAGATCCTTTTGGTGGACGACGGCTCTACGGACGACTCCGGGGCGCTTTGTGAAAAGCTGGCGCTGGAAGACGACAGGATTAAGGTTTTCCATCAGGAAAACGGCGGTTCCTCTGCCGCCAGGAATCTTGCGCTTGGGCAGGCGGCCGGGGAATATATAGGGTTTGTGGACAGCGACGACTATATCGAACCCTATTTTTACGAAAAGCTGTACCGGGCCATCAAGGAATACGGTGTGACGGTGAGCCAGATCGGGCGGGACGAGATCGATGAACAGGGGAATCTGCTGCCCAATATCTGCGAGCCTCCCAAAGAGCCTGTGCTCTGGGAGAGCCGGGATTTCCTGCGGGAGCTTATCCTGCATCGGGGGGACTGTTCTTTCTGCACCAAGCTTCTTGCCCGGGAATTGTTCGGGGAGAGCCGTTTCCCGGAAAACAAGCTGAACGAAGACTTTTACCTTTTGGTACAAATGCTTCCCCGGATCAAACGCCTGATTTCTTTGCCGGAACAGGGGTATCATGTCTTTTACCGTATGGGCAGCAATTCCCGGAAAGCGGATCGGGAAAATTTTTCCCCTGTGTTTGCGGACTGCGTGGACAACGCAGATATGGCGGCAGAGCTGGCAGCACGGCAATACCCGGAGCTCTCAGAAGAAGCGTTCCGCTTTGGGGTGTTCCAGCGGCTGGAATATCTGCTGCACATTCCCATCTCCCAGATGACAAGGGAAAACAGGAAATACCGGGAGATTGTGCGATTCCTTCGCAGGAATTGGGGCAGGGCCATGAAAAACCCTTATCTGACGAAGAAAAATAAGCTCTATCACACGCTGTTTGCCCTGTCTCCCACAGGGATCCGGAAGCTGCACAGGATGGTGCGCGGGATGCGCGGGTGAGGCGGTACTGCAGGGGATGGGAGGAAAGATGCCGAGAGAGAAAACAGGAGAAAAGGTATATACATACTCAGCCAGAAGGCTGGTATACGCCCTGTGCTTTTTCTTTTTTTGTATCATTGAGCAGAGGACGAAGACCTGTTCCGGGCTGGATGGCTGGCAGGAGACCTTCCGCGATCTGACCGGGGTGGTGATGGCAGTGCTGTTATTCTCCCATTGGCGCTGGGAGGACGTGAAGAGGCGGAAGGCGCCTTATCTGGTATGGACGGTATTGTGGGCGGTGTGTATGCCGTTTGCATTCCGCTGGGGGAAAGAGAACAGGCCCTTTTTGAACGACTGGGCGGTGGTCCTGCTGGACGTGGTTCTGTATGGATACCTTCTGCTGCACCTGTTTTTGCAGGTGGTTCTGGAAAAGAAACGGCCCAGGTTAAATAAAAAATTTTTTGCGGCCTGGCTGGTTTTGATGGCGCTGGCCATTGTGTCCAGGAGCACTTATATCTGGCCGTTTTGCTATCTGGTAATGTTCGGCTGCTTTTATCTGACAGACTACACGGGACAGGAGCGGGAAGATCTTTTCCAGGGGATGCTGGATGGGATCATCCTCGGTTTTTTTGTCCTGCAGGGCCTCTGCTTTGTGTTCCGGCCATACGATATTGTGCGGTATTGCGGATATTTCGCAAACCCCAACTGGAACGCCTTGTTCTATGTGGAGGTTTTGGCGGCGGTATTGGCCAAGATCCTTTCTGTGACAAAGAACGGTTCGTCCAAGTGGGCGAGGGTGTACTACTGGCTGGGCGCCGGTGTGGTGCTGTCCTTTGAACTGATGACCATCGGGCGTTCCGGGTGGCTGACGGCAATCGTGCTGCTGTTTGCATTTTTCCGATTTTTGAAAAAAATTCAGCCGCGGGTCCGTTTTTGGAAAAAGCTGGCGCTGACGGCTGCGTGTGTGCTTTTCACCTTCCCCCTGTGTTTTGGGGCGGTTCGATATCTTCCGCCACTGTTTCACCATCCGATGTGGTTTTGGGGAGAGTGGAGCGAGCAGAGGGTACATTCCTGGGATCCCTGGGATTCCGAAAAATATGTGGATCTGGACGAATATCTGGAGTCCGCTTTGGGCAGGATTTTTGACAGTTTTACCAATCTTCTGGAGCATTCCCCGCTTCAGGCCAAAGCGCAGGCATCGGAAGCGGCTGGGAAGCAAGAAGACTCTCAGCATGAGCGGCTGCAGCAGAGGAATCTGCCGCCGAATCGGATTCCTGTGCTTTCAGATGATGTAAGCCAGAGGGATACCATTTTGATACGGCGCACCATCTATGGCTATTACCTGCGCCGTCTGAATCTCTGGGGACACCCCTATGAGGAGCAGGGCTTTCAGCTTCAGAAAAATTATTGGATCGGCCATGCCCACAATATTTATCTGCAGTACGGGACAGACTTTGGGATCCCGTTTATGCTTTTGTTTACCGGGCTGATCGCAGTGGGGGCATTCCTCCTTGGCAGGCAGTTTGCCCGGACAGGCTCTGTAGAGGCGGCAGCCTGCTGGATGTTCCTGCTCATCCCCGCCGTATTCGGGATATTCGAGTATGCCTGGGGAGTAGGGAGCTTAAGTATCACGATGCTGTTTACGGCGTGGAGAAAGGCGGTCGTAAGTGGAGAAGAATAATTTTCTGAAAATCCCTGTCAATCGGATCATTTTACTGCTGCTGCTGGATGTGATGTCCGTGCTGATTGCCTCCTTCGGCGCATTGTATGTGCGATTTGATTTTCAGTTTGGCAATCTGGCGGAAACGGTGTATCTGGAGCGTCTGGAGCGGATCCTTGTGCCTGATACCCTGATTGCACTGGCCGTCTTTGCCCTCTGGAAGCTGTATAAGAGCGTTTGGCGTTATGCCAGCGCCAACGAATTGATCAATATTGTATTTGCTACCGCCTGCAACGCTGTTTTACAGGTTTTCCTCTGTTACGGCACAGGGCAGAAGATGCCCAGAAGTTATTATATTCTCTATTGGTTCCTGCTCACCGTACTGGTCTGCGGCACCCGATTCGGCTACCGGCTCCTGCGGATCCTCAATAACAAGCGGGCTGCCATCCTGGGAAAAACCAAACGGGTCAACACCATGCTCATCGGGGCAGGGGCAGCCGGGAATATGATCCTCAAAGAGATTGAGAGCAGCCAGTACTTAAACTGCCAGATCAAGTGCATCATCGACGATCAGCCGGGCTGTCACGGGAAGCTGATGCGGGGCGTCCCCATTGTGGGGGGCAGGGAGAGCATTCTGGACGCCGTGAGGCAGTATGGGATCGATGAGATCATTTTTGCCATTCCCTCCGCTACCGTGCAGGCCAGAAAAGAGATTCTGGACATCTGCAAGGAGTCCGGGTGCAGGCTGCGCACCCTGCCCGGCGTGTACCAGCTGATCAACGGAGACGTGTCCGTCGCCACCCTGAAGGAAGTGGAGATTGAAGATCTGCTGGGCCGGGAGCCCATTCAGATCAATACGGAGGAAGTTCTTCGGTATGTCAGCGGGAAGACTGTGATGATCACAGGCGGCGGCGGCTCCATCGGCAGCGAACTCTGCAGACAGATTGCCGCCCATCATCCCAGGCGGCTGGTGGTGGTGGACATCTATGAAAACAACGCCTACGACATACAGCAGGAGCTTCTCCGCAAGTATCCGGAACTGGATCTGGCAGTTTTGATCGCCTCTGTGCGCAACACAAACCGCATGGACAAGATTTTTGAGACTTACCGCCCCGAGATCGTCTATCACGCGGCTGCCCACAAGCACGTGCCGCTGATGGAGACAAGCCCCAATGAGGCCATCAAGAACAATGTATTCGGCACCTATAAGACAGCCCTGGCGGCAGACAAATACGGCGCGGAGAAATTTGTGCTGATCTCTACGGACAAGGCGGTCAATCCCACCAATATAATGGGCGCCTCCAAGCGCATCTGCGAGATGGTGATCCAGACGATGAACCAGCATTCCCGGACAAATTTTGTGGCGGTCCGGTTTGGAAATGTGCTGGGCAGCAACGGCAGTGTGATCCCCCTATTCAAAAAACAGATTGCGGAAGGCGGGCCGGTGACGGTGACAGACCCAGAGATTATCCGCTATTTTATGACCATTCCGGAGGCGGTGTCCCTGGTGTTACAGGCCGGCGCTTACGCCAAAGGCGGCGAAATCTTTGTGCTGGATATGGGACAGCCGATGAAGATACTGGATCTGGCGGTCAATCTGATCAAGCTGTCCGGCTACAAGCCCGGGGAAGACATTGAGATCAAGTTTACAGGCCTGCGTCCCGGGGAAAAGATGTACGAGGAACTGCTCATGGATGAGGAAGGCCTGAAGCAGACGGCCAACAAGATGATCTTTATCGGGAAACCCATCGAGTTTGACGAGGAGAAGTTTTTTGGACAGCTGGAGCGTCTGCAGAAGGCGGTAAAACAGGAGGTGGAGGACATCCGCCCGATCGTCCGTGAAATAACGGGTACTTATCATTACAATTAATCCATAAAGAATAAATTTTTGGGAAATATTAGACAAAATTTATTGCATCTCTAAAATCGTGTTCCACAAATACTGAAATGGTTTAAAATGAATTTAGTCTTTGTGAACGAAAGAAGGGATGATGCGATGGGATTGGGAGAAATGCTGGCGGCACTGAGAAAGGAAAGAAAACTGGGCCAGAAGGAACTGGCGGCGCTTCTGAACCTTTCTGTCAGTACCATATCCAATTATGAGAAGGGCGTCCATGACCCGGATCTGGATACCTTGTGTAAGCTGGCAGATTTTTACGGTGTGACCACGGATTACCTGTTGGGGCGCACCGACTGCCGCCTGAATCCGAAATTTTTGCAGGAGGCTATGACGGAGGACTGTACCTTTCTGGATTTTATGGAGTCGGTGCACAGCCTTGATCTCGTGAGGAGGCAGAGCACGATGATGTACAACAGATTCATGAAGTATCTGCAGGAAGTGGAAGGAGACGGCGCGCCTGTCTGAACGGATAAAAAAGACCTCTTTTGGGAGGTCTTTTTTGTATTTTGGTTGTATTTATAGGGGCTGCGTGGTAAAATAATTTCATTGTCGGCTATATTTTCTTCATATAAATTCCGTGCGGCGGATCTGAGATGGAGTGGATCAGGGGATGTATCGGAGCTTGAAATCGGTTTTGGATAGGGTGCTGGCGTTTTTGGGGCTGCTTTTGCTGTCTCCTGTGTTCTTAGTGCTGATTTTGGCCATCAAGCTGGACTCGAAAGGGCCGGTGCTGTTTCGCCAGAAGCGGGTAGGGATCCACAAGACCCATTTTGATATCCTGAAATTCCGAACCATGCGCATAGACACACCGAAGGATACGCCCACCCATCTTTTGGAAAACCCGCAGCAATATATCACAAAGGTTGGGGGATTTCTGCGCAGGACAAGCCTGGACGAGTTGCCCCAGATCATCAACATTTTAAAGGGCGATATGGCCATCGTAGGGCCCAGGCCGGCCCTCTGGAATCAGTATGACCTGATCGCCGAGCGGGATAGGTACGGCGCAAACGACGTACTGCCCGGGCTCACGGGCTGGGCCCAGATCAACGGCAGGGACGAGCTGCCGATCGAAGTAAAGGCGCGTCTTGACGGGGAATATGTGTCCAGAATGGGGTTTTTCATGGATCTGCGCTGTATTTTGGGCACAGTCTTATCTGTGGCCAGACAGGAGGGCGTAGTCGAAGGCGGTACGGGAGCGCTGAAAAAGGAAGGCGGTGAGCCGTCCGATACCGGGAAGGGAAAGGATTTCCGCTAAAACGAGCGGGGGACAAGGATGAAACGTGTCTTGATTACAGGGGCGGGAAGTTACATTGGGACTTCCTTCGAAAACTGGGTAAAACAGTATATGGATTCCATCGCCGTGGAAACGCTGGATATGCGTGAGGACAGCTGGAGAGAGAAAGATTTTGGTGGATTTGACGCCATTTTCCATGTGGCTGGGATTGCCCATGCGGATGTGGGAAAGGTGACTGAGGCGCAGAAGGCCCTGTACTATCAGATAAACACAGAACTGACGCTGGAATGTGCCCGCAAGGCAAAACGGGATGGCGCAGGCCAATTTATTTTTATGAGCAGTATCATTGTGTACGGCGAGAGCGCTGGGATCGGGCACAGCCGTGTGATTACAGCGGATACGCCAACAGCCCCGGCAAACTTTTATGGAGACAGCAAACTCAAGGCCGAGATGGGCCTGCAGGAACTGGCTTCGGAAAAATTCAAAGTAGTGATATTGAGGCCGCCTATGATCTACGGAAGGGGTTCTAAGGGGAATTATCCCCTGCTGGCAAAGATGGCGCGTAAGCTTCCTTTTTTCCCTGATGTAGAAAATCAGCGCAGTATGCTTTATATCGGAAACCTGTGCAGATTTGTAGCTCTGATGATAGAAAATGAGGAGTCGGGCACCTTTTTCCCACAAAACAAAGAGTATGTGTGTACCAGTGAGATGGTAAGGCTGATCGCTGAAAGCCATAAGAAAAGAATTAGACTGACACGGTCTGCAAATTTGATTTTGGGTGTTTTGGGCGGGAAATACACAAAACGGGGTGTGGGATGCGGCAAGGTGGGACGGCTCATCAATAAGGCTTTTGGAAATTTTGTCTATGATGCACAGATGAGCTTTTATCAGGAAAATTACTGTATCTATGGATTGGCGGAGTCTATACGCCTTACGGAGCAAGTTTGAAAGTAAACTTTCAAATTCTACAAAGAGGGGTGTGTAAACACCCTCTTGGTATGCGTGCTAAAGCACACAAGGGGTATAGAAATGAAACCTTTGGTTACAATTTTGACTGTTACATTAAACAGTGAGGAAACATTGGCGCAGACCATAGAATCTGTTTTGGAGCAGACATATGAAAAGATAGAGTACCTTATCATAGATGGATTGTCTGAGGATAGAACACTGGAAATTGCGCACAGTTATGAAGAAGCCTTTCTCAGAAAAGGGTTTGATTACAGGATTGTGTCCGAGAAAGATAATGGTATGTACGATGCGCTGAATAAAGGTGTTCAGATGTGTAAAGGCGAAATCGTCGGCAACATCAATTCCGATGACTGGTATGAAGCGGATGCGGTGGAAAAGACCGTTCAATGCTTTGAAAATACAGGCTGCGATCTTCTCTATGCGGATTTGCGAATGCATAGGAAAGACGGGACAACCTTTATAAAGTATGCAAAAGAGACGAAACTTGCCACATCCAGAGGATGGAATCATCCTACTCAATTTGCCAAAAGAGAACTTTATCTTCGGGAAGCATATAAATGCGAAGGCCTGCATGACGACTTTGACTTGCTGCTGCGTATAAAGAAAAGACATTATCAGACTGCGATTCTGCACTGCGTGACGGCAAATTTCCGCATGGAGGGCATGAGCTATGAGAAAGGCCTGGCTCAGACAATGAAACGCATACGGACGAGATACAGCATATATCGGAACAATGGATACAGCAGATTGTATTTGTTGGAATGTGTCCTGATTGAGGCAGCCAAATCAGTGATAGGATAAAGGGCGGTTTTATGTTCAAATTCAACAGTTATTTTCCAAGAGTTTTTTACAAACTGAATCGCATTCAATACGGACGGAAGCTGGTCCTGCATGGCTGGCCGTTCATATTCCGCTTTCCGAAGGCTCACCTTGCCATAGGAGAAAATTGTGTGCTCAACAGTGGTTTTTTTTCAAATCTTCTCGGACTGTATCAGCGGACTATCATTATTGCAAGAGGGAATGCCTGCATTCAGATCGGCGATCATGTAGGTATTTCGGGTGCTACAATCTATGCCTGGAAAGACATTCAAATTGGAAACGACTGTGTTGTGGGAGCAAACGTAAAAATATTTGATACGGATTTTCATCCGGTAGATGCCGCGCAGCGACTAAAAGGGAATCGGGACGCAGTAAAGACTGCCTCTGTTAAGATCGGAAATAATGTCTTTATCGGTACCAATGCTATCATTTTAAAGGGAACAGAGCTGGGAGATGACTGTACTGTGGGAGCAGGAAGTGTTGTGAGTGGAAAATTCCCGCCAGGAGTTACAATAGCGGGCAACCCGGCAAGAGTGATTGAGACAAAAGATACCAAAGAGCGATCCATGAGGTCATTATGAAAGTACTTTTTCTGACAAATATTCCTTCGCCATATCGCGTTGACTTTTTTAATGAATTGGGAAAATTTTGTGAGCTGACAGTGCTTTTTGAGAGAGAGGGCTATGTAACCCGCGATGAGAGCTGGATGAATTACAAATTTGATACCTTTCGCGGGGTGATCCTAAAAGGAATTTCCTTAGGAAAATATGAAAAAATCAGCTTTGCCTTTCTTCCCTATCTGATCAGGAAACAATTTGACTTTATTATTTTTGGCAGTGTGGCGTCTGTGACGGGAATGCTGGCGGTATTTTGCATGAGGCTATTCCATATTCCTTATTGTATCGAGGGGGATGGCGGCCTGGCCGGACATGGGAAAGGGCTGAAAGAAGTTTTAAAGCGAATGGCAATTTCGAAGGCAAAATTATATTTCAGCACTTCTGTCATGCTTGATAAATACTATTTAAAATATGGCGCGCGAGAGGAGAATATATATCGATATCCTTTTACATCGGTCAGGGAAAAAGACATTCTGGAGCGGCCTCTGGACAAAGAGGAGAAAAGGATCATCCGGCAAAGGCTGGGCATTACCGAGGCGCACGTAGTGATCTCTGTGGGGTCCTTTATCCCCAGAAAAGGGATGGATATTTTGATAAAAGCAGCAGCTGAATTGGACAGGGACCTGGGAATTTATCTTGTGGGGGGAGTGCCCACAGAGCAGTACTTGGGCTTAAAAGAAGAATATCATATGCCGCATCTTCATTTTGTTGACTTTATGGAGAAAGAAAAGCTGGCGGAGTATTATCAAGCGGCAGATTTCTTTGTCCTGGCTACAAGAGAAGACATCTGGGGGCTTGTGATCAATGAAGCTTTATCCTATGCGCTGCCGGTCATTACAACACATCAGTGCATTGCCGGGGAAGAAATGATCCGGGATCATTACAATGGTCTGTTGGTGGAATCGGAGAACATAGAGGCTTTGAGGGATGGTATGGCGGAATTCATCCATTCCGGGCAGCTGACAGAGGATTGCGCCAAAGGCGCTTTGGAGACGAGTCGTTGCTATACTGTGGAAAGAATGGCAGAAAGGCACATGGATATCTTGAAAGCGATATCAGTGGAGAAAGAGACATAGACGGGGAGGCGTGTATGAGAAAGCTGGAAGATTGTGAAGTACGAGAGATACAGCTTAAGATTTTGGAATATGTCGCCCGATTCTGCGAGGAAAACGGGATCCACTACTGGCTGGATTATGGCACCCTGCTGGGCGCTGTGCGCCATAAAGGATATATTCCCTGGGACGATGACATTGATATCGGAATGCTCAGGCCGGACTATGACCGATTTATGAGTATCTTTAACCAGGAGGGCGGCAGATATCAGTTCTGGTGTCCGGAGAAAGACGACAACTTTTTTTATCCCTTCGGGAAGGTGGCAGATATGCAGACGCTGCTTTACGAACCGGATGAAAAGGGCGCTGCCTTTGCGGTAAACATTGATGTATTTGTGTATGACAATGCGCCGGATGAAAAGAGCGCATGGGAGATGTATCGGAAAGTACATAGATGGCTGCTTTTGAATATGCTGCAGCACAACCTGATCTCCGATCGGGGGAAATGGTATAAGAAGGCGGCTAAAAAGGTGTGCAGTACACTCCTAAAGCCCTTTCCTTCTAATTATTTCGTGAAAAAGATAGCCCAAAATGCCAGACGCTATGAAAATACGGAGACAGAGCGGGTTGGGATGTTCATGTGGAGCGACCGAGCGCTGTGGGACAAGGCGGCAGTTCGGTCATCTGTGAAGGTGACGTTTGAAAACCGGACATTTGACGCTCCGATGCAATGGGACAATTGGCTGACAACCCTTTATGGAGACTATATGCAGCTGCCGCCGGAAGAAGAACGTGTGACGCATCACGCTTATGTTGCTTATCAGAGACCGTAAAAGTAGTGGACAAGAGCGCATGGAAGGTGTATGATGACTATAAGTTCACGAAAGAAGGAAATATTAAAAACATGAACAAGCAGGAATGGGATATTTTACTTCAGATCCGAAAGAACGGGTACGAGAATCAAAGACTATTGGCGGAAAGCAGCGGCCGTTCCCTGGGGATTGTAAATCGTTCTGTGAATGCACTGATGGCGCAGGGATATCTAAATGAGCAGATGGAACCGACAGTGGCGGCCGACAGGATGTTAGAGGCAAGAAAGCCGCGCAATGCGGTTATCCTGGCGGCTGGATATGGCATGAGAATGGTGCCGGTCAACAGCGAGACTCCTAAGGGCCTGCTGGAGGTTTCGGGAGAAGCGCTGGTAGAGCGGGTGATCCGGCAGCTACAGGAAGTGGGAATATCGGAGATTTATCTTGTGACCGGATTTATGAAAGAAGCTTACGAATATCTGATAGACAAATACCATGTCAAATTTATTGTCAATACGGAATACTCCGTGAAAAACAATTTACACTCTTTGGCTCTGGCAGCGCCATATCTGTCCAACACTTATGTGATACCCTGCGATATCTGGTGTAAGGAAAATCCGTTTTGCGAGCAGGAGGCATACTCCTGGTACATGGTGACAGATGCGCTGAAAAATGAAAGCTCTGTGCGGGTAAATCGAAAAGAAGAACTGGTATGCCTGAAAAAAACATCTGACGATGGAAACGCTATGATAGGGATCGCCTATCTGTTGGAGGAACAATCCCAGAGGCTGATACAAAAATTGGAGCAGATGGATGGAAATGGAAGATTTGCCCAGGCGTTTTGGGAAGACGCGTTATATGAGAACGACAAAATGCCGTTGTACGCCAAGGTGGTCCCTGCCGCGGGAGTAGTGGAAATCAATACTTACGAGGAATTGCGGGAATTGGACAGCCATTCACGCCACTTGGAAGCCAACGCGGTCAAAGAAGCAGCCAGTGTGCTCCGCGTGAGGCCGGAAGACATACACAGTATAGAAGTGTTGAAAAAAGGGATGACCAACCGATCGTTCTCTTTTGTCTGCGGTGATAAAAAATATGTGATGCGCGTGCCGGGTGAAGGAACGGGACAGATGATCGACCGCCTGCAGGAGGCCGCCGTATATGAAGTGATCCGGGGAAAGGGTTTGTGTGAAGATCCTATATATATCAATCCAGAGAACGGATACAAGATTGCGCGATTTTTGGAAAATTATCGGGCTTGTGATCCCTTGGACGAAAATGACCTGCGCCGATGTATGCAGAAATTGCGAAATTTTCATTCCATGAAGCTGGCAGCAGGACATGATTTCGATCTATTCGGGCAAATCGAATTCTATGAGTCACTCTGGAAAGAAAAGAAGTCCATTTACAGAGACTATCAGGAGACGAAAGAGAATGTTTTTTCTTTGAAGGACTACATTCAAAAATATGCCGGTGGAAAAGTTCTGACGCATATTGATGCCGTGCCGGATAATTTTCTTTTTGTAAAAGATGCGAGGAGCGGGGAAGAAGAAATCCAGCTGATTGACTGGGAATATGCAGGTATGCAGGATCCTCATGTGGACATTGCCATGTTCTGCATTTATGCGATGTATGACAGGTGCCAGATTGACCGATTGATTGACATTTACTTTGAACCCGACGGATGTGCGGGGGAAACCCGTACGAAAATATATTGCTACATTGCAGTGTGCGGGTTGCTCTGGAGTAACTGGTGCGAGTATAAAAGGGGATTGGGGGTAAATTTTGGGGAATATTCTCTATGGCAGTATCGATATGCGAAAGAATACTATCGAATTGTCAAAGGGCTTATAGGAGACTGACATAATGGGATACGTTGTAGATAATGGGATCATCATGGCCGCCGGGATATCAAGCAGGTTTGTGCCGTTGTCCTACGAGAGGCCGAAAGCGCTGATCGAGGCAAGGGGGGAAATCCTCATCGAGCGGCAGATCAGACAGCTTTTGGAGGCCGGAGTTCCAAAAGTGATCGTGGTAACAGGATATAAACAGGAACAGTTTGCTTATCTGAAGGGGAAGTTCGGCGTCATCCTGGCAGAAAACCCGGATTACCAGAAGCGGAACAATCATGCCAGCATTTACGCAGTGCGGGAGTATCTTCACAATTCTTATGTCTGCTCTGCAGATAACTATTTTGTGCAGAACCCGTTTGAAAATGAGGTGGATGATAGCTATTATGCAGCCGTATATGCCTCTGGCCCAACGAAAGAATGGTGTCTGGAAACCGATGCGTCAGGATATATCAACCGGGTGCAGATCGGCGGCCAGGATGCCTGGTATATGCTGGGGCATACTTTTTGGAATCAGGAATTTTCTGCGAGTTTTTTGAAAATCTTAGAAGAAGAGTATGAACTGCCGGAAACAACAGGCTTATTGTGGGAGAGCATTTACAGCAGACATCTGGACATTCTGAAAATGCGTATGAGAACGTATCCGGCAGAGGATATCTGGGAATTTGATACGCTGGATGAATTGAGAGGTTTCGATCCATCTTACAGAGATGACACGCGGTCGCAGATCCTAAAGGAAATTGCAAAACGATTGGATGGCCGGGAAGGAGAAATCCTTCAGGCGGGTGCTGTTCTGGACTCTGAAAAAGCGGTCAGTGGTTTTTCCTTTATCTTCCGCGGGAAGCGCTATGTATATGATTATCAGACAAAATCACTGGAAAGGGAGGGGAAAGATGAGTATAGGGATAATATCGGGGCAGGATGAACAGGTCATTTGCAGATACTTACAAGAAAACTTGAGGGAAACGGAATGTACGGTTGTCTGTCGTTTGGGGGGGCTGACAAACCGTTCTTACAGGATCCGGCTGTCCGAAGACAGGGAGTACGTCTTTCGCATACCTGGCGAGGGAACGGAAGAAATGATCGCACGGAAGGATGAGTGTGTCAGTACGAAACTGGCCTGTGACCTGGGGCTGGATGCGGACTTACTCTTTTTTGGCGAGGACGGCGTAAAGATCAGTCAATATATACCAGATGCCGTCACGATGACAGCAGGGGAGCTGAGAGAGGAGATACATATCAGTCAAGTGGCTGGAGTGTTCAGGAAGCTACATACCTGCGGGATCGATACAGGGGTTCCGTTTGATGTGTTTGAAATGGCGGAACTGTATGAGAAAGTGATTGGTGAGAATCATGTGACCTTGTATGAAGACTATGGCCAGGTACGGGAGAATGTCATGCGGATCAAATCCTCTTTGGATGAAGAACAGGGCACGATCCGTGTGCCATGCCACAATGATCCCCTGTGTGAGAACTGGATTGAAGGGAATGGCCGGATGTATCTGGTAGACTGGGAATATGCCGGCATGAATGACGGGATGTGGGATCTGGCGGACGTGGCAATAGAAGCTGCGTATGACAGGCCGCAAGAAATTTTTTTGCTGCGCCAATATCTGCAGAGAGAGGTTACGGATAGGGATTGGAAACGGTTTGAGGCCAATAAAATATATTTGGATCACTTATGGGCGCTGTGGGGAAAGACGCGTGTCCCCTTCGACGGGGAGGCGATGGAACAATATGCGCTCGGGCGATATCTTCGCTTAAAGGAAAATATAAAAAAGTATAAGGAACAGTGGGGGGAATAAGATGTTTACTGGATTAGCTGCAGGTATTTTATGGGGACTTGACACTGTGATCTTAGGAGTGGCACTTGCGATGTCCCAGTTTGTCTCTACAGAGCAGGCAATTTTTCTGGCGCCTTTTGTCAGCACATTTCTCCACGATGCGTGTTCTTCTGTGTGGATGCTGATTTACATGGGGATCAGAAAACAGTACAGAAAAGTGCTTCGGGCATTGAAAACCAGAAGCGGGAAATTTATCATATTGGGAGCTTTGCTGGGTGGGCCGATCGGTATGTCGGGGTATGTAGCCGCCATTCATTATATCGGGCCGGCCTATACGGCTATCATATCGTCTATGTTTCCGGCGCTGGGAGCGTTCCTGTCTTACCTGTTTTTAAAAGAAAAAATGAAGTGGTACCAATTATTGGGATTGGCGGCCAGCATTTGCGGCGTCATTGGACTCGGATATGTGCCTGGAGGAAGCGAGACAAAGAATCTGGCAGTAGGTTTTGGCTGTGCGATCCTTTGCTGTATTGGGTGGGCCGCAGAGGCAGTGATATGCGCATACGGCATGAAAGATCCCGATGTAAGCGATGAACAGGCGCTGCAGATCAGACAGCTGACGTCTGCAATCTTTTACGGGATAGTGATATTGAGCGTACTGCGCGGATGGAGCTTTACTGTCTCCATTGTTCCGACGAAGGCAATGGCGATCATTTTGCTTTCCGCTTTCTTTGGGACGGCGTCCTATCTGTGCTATTACCGCGCTATCTCTAAAATCGGCGCCTCCAAGGCAATGGCGTTAAATATCACCTATTCGGCATGGTCGATCGTGTTTGTGCTGTTGTTCCTTCACACATTGCCGGACGTAAAGAGTATCTTGTTCGGTGTGGTCATTGTGGCGGGGTCATTACTTGCGGCGACGGACATGAAGGAGATGCTGGGGGCGAAAGAGAAGGGTGAGAATTGATACAATCTTGACAAAGCAGGGATTTGAACGTACCATACATAATAGAGTCAGTGTGCTTGGTATGATACAAGGAAGGAATCCTATCGCCTATGAAAGTATTATGGATATGCAACGGGCCAATACATAAATACTATACCATAAAAGGAAATGCTGGGAACGGGGCTTCGTGGATCGATGGTTTGGCGCAGATGTTTTCTCAGCGCTCAGATATCGAGGTTGTGGTCTGTTTTCCGACGTGGACAGGAGAAGAGACGGTCAAAGAAGGTAATTTTACTTTTTATGCATATAGATACGTCAAAAACTATTATTCGGATCATGCGAAACAACTTGTTATTCAAAAGTACCATGACATCATAAAAGCAGAAAAGCCGGATATCGTGCACCTCTGGGGAACAGAATTCCCGTATGTTTTATATGGAGTAGACGCGGCGAAGCAGGCAGGGCTACTTGAAACAACGGTCATTCAACTGCAGGGGATGTGCAGTGCGATTGCTTCCCATTATTATGCGCAAATACCGGATCATCAGATCAGACATCAGACATTTCGGGACTTTATCAAAGCTGATTCCCTCAAAAGGCGGAAAAACTCTTTTGAGAGAAGGGCGCTTTATGAAAAAGAAGCCATTCAGAAAGTCAGGTATGTCATCGGAAGGACAGATTATGACCATGCATATGCCTATTGGAGTAACCCGGATGTAACGTACTTTCATTGCAATGAAATCCTGAGGGATTCTTTTTATACGGCGCGGTGGGAATTTGATAAATGTGAGAAATACTCTATTTTTTTTAGTCAGGCCTATTATCCGTTAAAGGGCCTACACTTTTTACTAAAGGCCCTTGCTCTTGTAAAGGAACAATATCCTGCCGTGAAATTGAAAATTGCCGGGTCGGATATCTTTAGAATGGATCAAGGCGTTATAGCCAGAATCAAAGATTCTTCCTATAGCAGATATATCAAGAGACTCATCAGGGAGTATGACTTGGTGCAGCATATAGAAATATTGGGAACACTTGGCGAACTGGAGATGCGCAGCCAGTATTTAAAAAGCCATTTGTTTGTATCAGCCTCAGCCACAGAAAATGAGTCAAACTCACTGAGTGAAGCGAAAATGCTGGGGATGCCGATTATAGCATCTTATGTCGGGGGGGTGGCTAATCGTGTGGTCAACGGATGCGACGCATTGGTATATCAGTATGATGATGTGAAAATTTTGGCATATTATATACAGTATCTGTTCCAGAATCCTGAAAAAGCTGTGGAATTGGGCGAAAATGCCCATAAGGCCGCAGCATTGACCAATGACAGAACGGTCAACTCAGAGACAATGATTCAAGTCTATAAGGATATTTTGAAATGAAGTACGGCAGGAGAGTATTTTATGCTAAAAAAACTTATCTACATTTTAGGCAAGAAAAGATTTATTTTATATTTGGTACTGGCCCTATTTATGATAGTAGGCGCACTGTTAGACTCGATCACAACCTATTTGGTACTTCCGTTCGTGTATGCATTGATGGAGCCGGAAAAATTTGCAGCGAATGATAGTGTTCAGGAAGTGCTTCGCTTTTTGAATATCAAATCATCCTATCATATGATAGGAGCAATCGCGCTGACGATTGCCGGCTTATATCTTGTAAGAAATGTATACATGATTATTTTAAATAAATTAAAATATGGATTTATTGCAGACAGCCGCACATACCTGGCAACAAAGCTATTTAAATGTGTATCGGATGAAAAGTATAGTTTCTTTAAGAATACGAACACAGCAGCCATTCAGCGGTTATGTATCAATGATATTGACCGGACGCTGAACACGATTGACAGTATTATGATTATTGTCCTCAATGGGCTGACAGTGTTAGCCACGGCCATATTATTGTTTGTATCAGATCCGATATTAACTATTTTTTCCTGCGCTGTTGTGGGAGGAATGGCTTTTTTTGTGAATCTTCCCATATCGCGGTATACGACAAAGCTGGCCCCTATATACACGCAGTATTGCACCAATATGCTTTCCTGGGTTCAGCAGTTTATGGGAGGTTTAAAGACGATTTTGACATCTGGGAAACAAGAATTTTTTGTGAACAGATTTTCGGAAAACAGTGCGCAATACGCGGATAATAACAGGAAGTATTACTTTTTTTCCTTGGTTTCCGGTTATGTTACAAATGGTATTACCATGGCTGCAGTCTTTGCGTACATGGCGGTGTTGGCTTTCACAGGCAATGATATTGCGCAGAAACTCCCTATATTGGCGCTTTTTGCTCTCAGTGCTGTCAGGCTGCTTCCCTCTGTCTCCACGATACTGAGTTATGTCAACTTTGCCAAATACAATCAAGAGGGAGCGGAATATATCTATGAGAGAATGAAAGAATTGGGAACTTCTGGAAATGATGTCGTAAAAAAGGACAATACTTCTATGGAAAAGCTGGAATTGTCCCAGGAGATATGCGTAGAAAATTTAAGTTTCTCGTTTGACGACTCAGAAACCCCTTTATTTCAGAACGTATCCCTGCAGATACCGGCGCAAAAGGCAGTTGCATTTGTGGGAACAACGGGTTCCGGGAAAACTACAATGGCGGATCTGATTCTGGGATTATATGCGCCTACAACAGGGAAGATAACGGTTGACGGCATCGATATCCGGCTTCATAAAAGAGAATGGGAAAACACGATTGGGTATATCCCACAGTCAGTATACCTGTTGGAAGATACGATTTTGGCAAATGTGGCCTTCGGAGTGGAAAAACAGGATATAGATGAGGCGAGGGCATGGGAATGCTTAAAGGACGCACAAATGGATTCTTTTGTGAAATCTTTGCCGGAGGGAATCATGACGGTGACCGGAGAAAACGGAGTGAAGCTATCCGGAGGACAAAAACAGAGGATCGGAATCGCGAGGGCACTGTACGGGGATCCCAAATTTCTGGTATTAGATGAGGCAACCTCTGCCCTTGACAATGATACAGAAAAAGCAATTATGGAAGTAATCAACAATTTCGCAGGGGAAAAAACACTCTTGATCATAGCGCACAGGCTATCTACCATCGAACATTGTGACATCGTTTACCAGATTGAAGACGGAAAGGTACAGGTCAGGCATTGAAAGTATTTGAGATCAATGTAGTGTATGACGTCGGCAGTACCGGACGGATTGCAGCGCAGTTAAAGCATGGTGTAGAGGCGGACGGCGGAGAATGTATCGCTGCTTATGGCAGGGGGCTGTCTAAGGAAGAGAATACTTATCACATCGGCTCCACAGCAGATGTATATTATCATGTGGCCATGACCCGGATAACGGATCGGGCTGGTCTTTATTCCTCTGCTGCAACCCAAAAGCTGTGCAAAAAAATAACAGAGTTTGCGCCGGATGTGATTCATCTGCACAATCTACACGGATATTATCTTAATGTTGAACTCCTGTTTGAATTTTTGAAAAGCTACGGCAAACCCGTGATCTGGACACTCCACGATTGTTGGGCATTCACAGGTCACTGCGCATACTTTACGGATGCGCACTGCGAGCAGTGGAGATCCCATTGTCAAAAATGCCCGCTGAAATCCCGATACCCTGCAAGCTGGATGGCAGACAACTGCCGTGATAATTTTGAGCGGAAGAAGAATGCGTTCTGCTCTCTGCCCAAGCTGACGATTGTAACACCTTCCCAGTGGCTGGCGGATCTGGTCAGACAATCGTTCCTTTCAGACTATCCGATCAAGGTCGTCTACAATGGGATCGATACCGGGCAGTTTCGGTACACGCCAAGTGATTTCCGCAAAACGATCGGTGCGGAGGGGAAAATGCTGTTACTGGGGGTTTCCGGTGTCTGGGATCGGCGCAAGGGCCTGGACGACTTTATGGAATTGTCGGAGGAATTGGACGAACGTTATCAGATTGTTTTGGTCGGACTGAATAAGCGCCAACTCCGAGGGCTTCCGAATCGCATGATCGGACTGGGCCACACGGATTCTGTAAAACAGCTGGCCCAGATATATTCTGCTGCAGATTATTATCTCAATCTGAGCAGGGAAGAAACCTTTGGGCTCACTGTGGCGGAGGCTATCGCCTGTAATACGCTGCCCATTGTATATGAAGGAACCGCCTGTGCAGAGGTTGTGCGGCAAAGTGCTGGAAAGGTGATTCCACGCGAAAAAGCAGCGCTTGTGGAGGCTGTTTCAAGTCGCAGGAGCAATGAGCCAGCAGAATCGATTCAAGAATCTGCACAGATTTTTTCCAACGAGCGTTTTTTAAAAGAGATGCTTGAAATCTACAGGGAAGCTGGCAGTTGAACTATATTTTTGGAAGAAAGCGGAGGGATAAAATGCTTGTCCTCAGAAAAAAAATAGCGCAATATCAGGAAATATTTTATTTGTTGTATATCTTGCCGATGGTCGGTCTTATTTCAGCGGGTTTTAACTCGGAGGATCGTTTTTATCGGATTGTCTTTTTTGTCGCTACATTTTTCCTGTTGATAAAAATGGCGGTTACTGACTTTACACGGAGGGAGATCCTCTGGATTGCTGTCATCACCCTGTTACTGGGTCTTAATTTTCTGAAAAATGGGGAAAAGACCCTGATTATGACGGCTATGGGGCTTTTTGGGGCAAAAAACGTATCTCTGGAAAAAGTATTCCGATCTTCTTTCTGGCTGAAGCTGGTTCTCACTGCCGGGACATTGTCATTGGCCGCTGCGGGAATCATTGAGAATAAGATGACAGTCCTGCCTAAAAATGGCGTTGACTATACGCTGTATTGCTATGGATATCTCCAACCTAACGCTACCTATGCCAATCTTTTTGTCCTATTTTTCACGGCGGTGCTTGTCTGGAAGGACAAATTAAAATGGTATGCTTACATAGGCTTTACACTGATCCTTTGGGCTGCATATAAAGTTCTTATGTGCCGGACAGGTTTCCTGGTGTGGCTCGTCTTTATGCTGATCATTCTGGCTTATAAGCTCAGTTGTCGAATGAAATTCAACAAAATATATATGTTTTTGGTATTCTTGATTCCAAGTATAGTGGCGTTTCTGTCGTTTCTGCTGCCGCTGATTGGAATGTATAATGCTGCATTCTTAGAAACAATTGATTTTTACCTCACCGGCAGGATCTGGCATCTGATACAGGGCTGGAACCATCTGGATTCCCTGTTTTTAGGCAGGAGCCTTCGGGAGCCCTTTGACAACAGCTATTACCAGCTGGTGGTTAATTATGGATGGATCATTTCTGCTTTTTGTTTCGTGGCTTATCTGCGTGCTGTCTGCCTGTGCATAAAGGGAAAGCGCGATTACGAGGCACTTGCACTGAGTGTGATGAGCATATATGGCTTTATGGAATTCTGGCCATTGAGCGTGGGCTGGAATGTCTCTCTACTATTATTGGCGCCAATTCTGTTTGGAACAAAGAGCCGGGCGGTGTCGTAATCGCTACGGGAAGATGTTGCTTGACGAACATAGCGCATATTGTATATAATTTATAAAGATATGACAACTTAAGGCGGAACGCTTTGGCCGGTCGGGGTAGGATATGTATCAAAAGAAACGGGAGATAGGGAATATCTTGATATTACTCATAGATATGATCTGTATTTCCGTGAGCCTTTTTTTGAGTTATAAGCTCCGATTTGGGGAATGGCCATGGCAAAACGGTGAGAGCCAGTGGATTTTCATCATTGTCCCTCTGGCATATTTGGCGATAGGTCTCATGTTGGATTTTTATCGCCATTTTTTTCGCCGGGGATATCTGGAAGAACTGAAAAATGTTTTGGAAGCAGAGGCGGTGGTGCTTCTGGTTGTCATCTCGCTCCTGTATCTGATGCACCGTTCGGAGGAACTGCCCCGGCTTGTTTTTGGCTATTTTTTGGTACTCAACACGGCGACGATGTATGTGATGCGGCTTCTGTTTAAGCTGATCATGATAAAAGGATATCGGACCAGCAGATACAGCAGCCGCCTTCTTGTTGTTACGGATGCTCAAAGGGCAGAAAGCTTTGTCCGGGACATCTCCGCGTACAATGAATGGTACCGTAATGTAGTGGGGATCGCTCTGACGGATCCTTCTGACGAGATCAGCTTTGGCGGTGTACCGGTAGTCACCGATGCCGGCCGACTGCTGGACTATGTAAAACAGAATGAAGTAGATGAAGTGTTTTTTGCGGACGAGACATTGCTGAGCAGCCGTCAGTTGAACAGCCTGGTCTCAGAATTCGGGCAAATGGGTGTTGTCGTTGACGTCAATATCAGCGAATTTAACATCGATTATTCCGGGAAAAAAGCTTTAAACCGAGTTGGGAAATACGCGGTGGTGACTTTTGCAAGAAACATTTTTTCCAACAGACAGTTGTTTGCAAAGAGAGCCCTGGATATTGTGGGAAGTTTGTTTGGAATGGTCATCCTGGCCGTGGCAACCGTATTCGTAGCCCCCGCTATCAAGCTGGACTCGCCGGGGCCTGTTTTTTTCGGACAGACCCGTATCGGTAAGAACGGAAGAAGGTTTACCTTTTATAAATTTCGGTCTATGTATGTAGATGCAGAGCAGAGGAAGCAGGAACTGTTGGCCCAGAACGAGGTGGAAGGGCCGATGTTCAAAATGCGGGAGGATCCACGGATCACCCGGGTGGGGAAATTTCTGCGCAGGACAAGCATTGACGAGCTCCCACAGTTCTGGAATATCTTAAAAGGAGATATGAGCCTGGTGGGAACCAGACCGCCTACTGTGGATGAATTTGAACACTATGAGGTAAAGCATAAGTGCCGGCTGAGCATGACACCTGGTTTGACCGGTCTCTGGCAGATCAGCGGCAGGAGTGACATTCGGAATTTTGAGGATGTTGTGGAACTGGATATGGAATACATTGACAACTGGAATATCTGGAAAGACATTAAGATCCTGCTTCTGACAATAGGAGCGGTGGTTACGGGGAAGGGCTCCAGATAATGGGAGATATAGATGGAAAATGTCTCAATATAGCTATGCTCGGCCACAAGCGGATTCCGTCCCGAGAGGGCGGGATTGAGATCGTTGTGGAAGAACTCAGCACCAGACTGGTGAACCGGGGACATAAAGTAACCTGCTATAACCGCCGTGGGCATCATGTCAGTGGAAAAGAGTTTGACGGAGTGCGGTTAAGAGAGTATAAAGGCGTACGGCTTAAAACAGTTTTTACCATAGACTGGAAAGGTCTTGCAGCCGTGACTTCCTCTGTGTTTGCCGCATTGTATGCCGCCTGCGGGAAATATGATGTTATTCATTTCCATGCAGAGGGGCCCTGTGCGATGCTTTGGCTTCCAAAATTATTTGGGAAACGCTGTGTGGCAACGATACATGGAATTGACTGGAAACGGGAAAAATGGAAAAACAGCATCGGTTCCAAATACATTCAATTTGGTGAAAAAACAGCGGTAAAATACGCGGACGAAATTATTGTGCTCAGCAGGAGCGTACAGCAGTATTTTCAAGAAAAGTATGATCGGAAAACGGTATTTATCCCGAACGGGGTCAGTACTCCGAACCAAGCTGTCCCCAGGCTGATTGGGAAAGATTATGGTTTGGGGAAAGCCAACTATATTCTTTATCTAGGCCGTCTGGTCCCGGAAAAAGGCATACACTATCTGATTGAAGCATTTAAAACCGTGCGAACCGATAAAAGACTAGTTATTGCCGGCGGATCGTCTGATGACACGGGATATATAGAAAAATTACAAAAAATGGCTGCCGGAGATGAAAGGGTTCTCTTTACAGGGTTTGTCCAGGGAAGGATGCTTGAAGAACTCTACAGTAATGCCTATGTGTACGTCCTGCCCAGTGACTTGGAAGGTATGCCGTTAAGCTTGTTAGAAGCTATGAGTTATGGCAATTGCTGTCTGGTCAGCGACATTAACGAGTGTATGGAAGTGGTCGAAGATAAGGCAATCTCGTTTCAGGCAGGTAATGTAGATGATCTTCGGAATAAGCTGCAGGAACTGGTAGACAACAGTAAGACTGTCGAGGACTATAAGGCGGCTGCGGCTGATTTTATACTTAAAAAGTATAATTGGGATGACGTGGTCGATAGGACCATGGCTTTGTATGGATGGGACAATCGTAGCCTGCGGTGACAGTATGACTGGGAGAAAATAGGTATGGCTTCTAAAGGGAAAAAATTAAACGGCACGGTCATCGTGACCTACCGTTGCAACGCGCGGTGCAATATGTGTAATCGTTACAAGGCCCCCACCAGGCCGGAAGAGGAAATCTCTGTTGAGACGATCCAAAAGCTCCCTCAGATGTATTTTACGAACATCACTGGTGGGGAACCATTTATCCGCACCGACCTGAACGAGATCGTGAGAGAGCTCTATAAAAAAAGTGACCGTATTGTAATTTCTACAAATGGTTTTTTCACTGACCGTATTGTGGAACTTTGCAAAGAGTTTCCACAGATTGGCATACGGATTTCCATTGAGGGGCTTGAACAGACCAACAACGAGATCAGAGGTCTCCCCAACGGATATCAGCGTGGTTATCAGACACTGAAAACATTGCGTGAAATGGGTATGAGGGATGTGGGATTTGGGATGACCGTGCAGGATAGGAATGCGCCCGACCTTGTGCCGCTTTACAGGATTTCAGACGAAATGGGAATGGAGTTTGCAACAGCCAGCCTGCATAACAGCTTTTATTTTGTTGAAACGAAAAATATTATAACGGATCGTCCTATGGTGGCGAAGAACTTTGAAGACCTCGTCAATGAACTATTGCGAAGCAACAGCCCCAAAAAATGGTTCAGAGCATATTTCAACCATGGTCTGATCAATTATATTTATGGACAGAAAAGACTGTTGCCGTGTGATATGAGTTTTGACACTTTCTTTATCGATCCCTATGGCGATGTCATGCCGTGTAATGGGACGAAAGACAAAGAGGTAATGGGAAACCTTAACACGCAGAGCTGGGATGAACTTTGGAACAGCCCTGAAGCAGAGCAGATAAGAAAAAAGGTGAGATGCTGCGATAGGAATTGCTGGATGATTGGCTCCGTATCGCCTGCGATGCACAAATATATATGGAAACCGGCAGCATGGGTGATATGCCATAAAGTTAAGGCACTGTTTTCAAAGCACCCTTATAGTATGTTTGAAAACAAGATTGTCAGAGATTACAGAGATGGGAAAGTCTCTAAAGAAGAACTGGATCAGTGCAGTACTTGTGATATGTATGCCGAGGTGAATAATGGTTTGTCTGAAACTGGTGTGGAATAGATTGCGTCTAAGAACGGGGAAGAGATTGTGAGCGAGGATGGTCAAATACAATATTGAATTGGCAAAACAAAAAATTTTAGTGACAGGAGCTGCTGGTTTTATCGGGGCAAATTTGGCTAAAAGAATCTGTGCTGAATTTCATGATACAAAAGTCATTGGAGTTGATAACTTAAATGATTACTATGATGTGAACATAAAAGAATATCGCTTGAGAGAACTGAGAAACTTTCCTAATTTTGAATTTGTCAAAGGCAACATTTCGGATCAGGAGTTTGTCAGCAGGCTGTTTGAAAAATACAAGCCTGGTATCGTGGTGAATCTGGCAGCACAGGCTGGTGTCAGATACAGTATTCAGAATCCGAGTGTGTATATAGAGAGTAATATCATCGGATTCTACAATGTATTAGAGGCCTGCCGCCACTCTTATGACAATGGAGAAAAGGGTGTGGAGCATCTTGTATACGCCAGCTCTTCCAGTGTGTATGGTGAGAGTGAAAAAGTTCCATACAGCACAGAGGATAAGGTGGATCACCCGGTCAGCCTTTATGCGGCCACTAAGAAGTCGAATGAACTCATGGCCCATGCTTATGCAAAGCTCTATAATATTCCCTCCACAGGACTTCGATTCTTCACTGTATACGGTCCGGCAGGCAGACCGGATATGGCTTATTTCAAATTTACTGATAAATTAAAGAACAGAGAAAAGATCCAGATATTTAATTATGGAAATTGTAAAAGAGATTTTACCTACATAGATGATATTGTTGAAGGAGTGCTTCGAGTTATGCAGTATGCGCCGGAGAGAGCAGTAGGGACAGACGGACTGCCGCTGCCGCCGTATAAGATTTACAATATCGGAAATAGCCATCCGGAACAGCTGTTGGAATTCGTCGATATCCTACAACAGGAATTGATAAGTGCGGGGGTGCTCCCTAAAGATTATGATTTTGATCACTATAAGGAACTTGTCGCTATGCAGCCTGGAGATGTGCCGGTGACATATGCTGACACCACGGCCTTAGAAGAAGATTTTGGCTTCAGGCCGAATACTTCTTTGAGGGAAGGCATTAGAAACTTTGCGCAATGGTACGCACAATTTTATCAGCAAAGGACTGTATCGCAGGACAATGCTGATGTATCAATATAAAAGGGCAGGCGAAAATCATGAGAGAATTTGCTCAGATAAAAATTGCAGTAGCTGGAACCGGATATGTGGGGCTTAGTATGGCTACCTTGCTTTCGCAATATCACGAAGTCACGGCGGTCGATGTCCTTTCGGAAAAAGTAGAACTGATCAATCAAAAGAAATCTCCTGTGCGGGATGAATACATCGAAAAATATCTTGCTGAGAAGGATTTGAAGTTAACAGCTACCCTGGAGGCCAAAGAGGCCTATAAAGACGCAGATTTTGTTGTAATCGCGACTCCTACAAATTACGACAGTAAGAGGAATTTCTTTGATACTTCTGCGGTAGAATCCGTTATTGATATGGTCACACAGATTAACCCAGAAGCGATCATGGTGATCAAATCCACTATACCTGTGGGCTATACCGAAAATATACGCAAACGGACTGGAAATCGAAACATTATCTTTAGTCCTGAATTTTTGAGGGAATCCAAAGCGCTTTACGACAATCTTTACCCAAGCAGGATTATTGTGGGAACCGATAAAGATGATGCTGTACTTACAGAAAAGGCGAAATTGTTTTCTGAGCTGTTGCAGGAGGCGGCGCTCAAGAAAAATATCGAGACATTGATCATGGGTTTTACAGAGGCAGAAGCGGTAAAACTGTTTGCCAATACCTATTTGGCGCTGCGGGTATCTTACTTCAACGAGCTGGATACTTATGCTGAGGTGAAAGGCCTGAATACACAGGATATTATCAAAGGTGTGTGTCTGGATCCCAGAATCGGAGACCAGTACAATAATCCGTCTTTTGGATATGGAGGGTATTGTCTGCCCAAAGACACAAAACAGCTTTTGGCCAATTATGAGGATGTTCCGCAAACCATGATAGGCGCCATAGTAGAATCCAATCGAACGCGGAAAGACTATATCGCTGACCGCGTTTTGGAAATTGCAGGGGCTTATGGGGCGAACGAGCGTTGGAGCCGTGATAAGGAAAAGGAAGTTATCATAGGCGTATATAAACTTACAATGAAAAGCAATTCTGATAATTTCCGCCAGAGTTCCATTCAGGGAATTATGAAACGCGTGAAAGCAAAAGGAGCCGAGGTAATTATATATGAGCCAACGCTTGAAGACGGAGAAACATTCTTTGGCAGCTTGGTGGTCAATGACTTGAAGGCTTTTAAAGAAAAGAGCAGCGTAATCATTGCCAACAGATATGATTCTAAGCTGGACGACGTAAAAGATAAGGTGTATACTAGGGATTTGTTTTTGAGAGATTAGAGGATGAGTGCTTGTAAGCGCATAGAAAGATAGCGGAGTACAATTTTGTTATGGCATTTTCAAAAAAGCAGTGCAATAAAGGAAGGAGATTTTTATGAAAGTTATATATATTTCGAAAAGTATATTGCCGTCTATGTATGCTAATAGTGTCCATGTTGCAAAAATATCAGATGAATTCAGGCAAATATGTGATGAATTTGTGTGTGTTATTCTAGGTGGCCGAAATGTTGAGAATAAAGCACATGAAATTGCAGATTTTTATGGGCTGAAAGGGACATTTAACATTATTGGACTTGAACCGCCTAAAATTAAAATAGTAAATTCGAACTTAAAATTTGCATGGGATGCAGGAAGAATAATAAAAAGAGAAAAACCAGATGTTGTTATAACCAGAGACCCGCTAACTGCTTTTTTTTCGGTCATGATGTATCATAGGGAAACTGTTTTAGACCTCCATGCAGATCTTCGATATCAGTGCGGCAAATCTCAGTATTTCTTTCATCTAAAAAGATTTATTTATAACAAAAAGTTTCATATCACAGTGATTACTAAGGCATTAAAGATGTATTATGTAGAACACTTTAAATTTGATGCAAATAAAATCCGAGTGCTTCCGGACGGTGTGAATTTTGAAGCATTTGCAAGGGCTGATGCCAAGCAACTGGAAGGCAAGACTTTACGATTGGGATATGTAGGAGGATTTCAGAAAGATAAAGGAATTGATACAATTGGTCAATTGACCAATATTTTGCCGCAGCTGACATTTTACTTGATAGGAGGGAGCAGAGAAAAGGCGGAGGCAGAAACGGGGATTAAGTTTGGAGACAATGCCATATTTTATGAATATATGGGCAACAAAGATGTCCCATCTTATATAAAAGGCATGGATGCTGTATTATTGCCTAATAGAGAATCGCAAATATGTTGGGGATGGGAAATTGGGAAATTTACATCGCCGCTGAAAATGTTTGAATATATGGCAAGTGGTGTACCAATCATTGCATCGGATGTCAGCGCACTGAGAGAAATCCTAAATGAAAAGAACTGCTTTTTAGTTCACAATCCTAATGACGTGCAAGACTGGAAAAAGGTAATAGAGTATGTTCTGGAAAATAAGACTGAGGCAACACAAAAGGCGGAAGCTGCTATGATGGATGTACAGGAATATACCTGGAGAAAAAGGGCGGAAGGGATGTTAAAAACTATAGTGTAAATTATAGAGGAAATTGCTAAATATTTAAATAATATTTATAGAGTAGTCTTTTGGCCAACAGAGATTTTTTAACAAGGGTTTTGTGCAGCACTTTATAAATGTTTTGCTATAGGTATAAACAGAGAGGATGAAATATGGACAAGAAATTTAGAACAGCAAGAATATGGTCAAATCAAGAATTAAAAAAGTACGCGTCTTGGTGGGGGGGCTGTGGTCAATGTATCAGCGTGGAAAGACAAGGACAAGGAAGGCAATTCATATCAAAATTATTTTGTAAATGCTGAAAGTTATTCTATAACAAATTACGGAGGTGAAGAGGGAGATTCAGAAGGTGAACTGAGTATCCCGGAGTATTCACTTGATTTGACTCAGAGTTTACCACAAGAATTGTATAGAAAATTTGATACGGTATTCAATCATACAACTTTGGAACACATTTATGACAATAGAACGGCATTTAAAAATCTATGTGATATGGCAAAAGATGCAGTAGTTGTAGTAGTTCCCTGGGTACAGGAAGTGCATATAATAAAAGGCGCTTTTGATGACTATTGGAGATACTCCCCATATACCATGGAAAAATTATATGAAGAGAACGGGTTTTCTATGGTAGTATGTACTTGTAATAATGACTTTAATACAGCAGTTTATTTGTTTTGTATTGGAATACGAAACGAAAAGTTGTCAAAATATCCTCAATTTAGCAAGATTCAAATGGATAATAACATTATAGCGGGGCAGTGGATTGGAGAACCGTTAACATGTATTCAAATTAGGTCTGTACTAAGGGAAACATTCCATAAAATATTTAGGCTAAAGCCTCGAAAGGAAAGAGTGTGACTAAGATGTCTGATATTTTCTATCGAATTAAAAAATGGAAACGTGAACGAAAGTTTAGGAAACAAATTGCTGTATGTGGTTGCAGGCTCAATGTTTTTGGTGAGGTGTCTATAACTGGGCCTCAATATATAACAGTAGGAAATGATTTGAGAATTAATGAGCAATGCGGTTTATTTGGACGCTGTGGCAGCAAAATAACAATAGGAAATGATGTGACATTATCTCCTGGAGCAATTGTGCTGGCATCGGGATATGACGTGCCAACTTGGATAGCAACCGGAAAAAAAGAGCATTTGTCTTTAGAAACAGTTATAGGAAATCATGTCTGGCTATGCGCTAATTCTACTGTTTTAGGGGGGGTAAAAATTACAGGGGAATATGTAATTATTGCAGCAGGAGCAGTAGTAACCACGGATATTACTGAAAGCTATTGTCTGTATGCGGGTGTTCCTGCGAGATTGGTAAAAAGATATAATGTGGAGAAAAAACAAATATCGAAATGTGATATTAAGCATATGACAGAGGACGAAAAATGGACTTAAAAAGAATAATTCCCATAGGGATGATAAGTGATGACAATTTTATTATGCCTACTTGTGTCGCTGTAACATCAATGATATGTAACAAGAGTCCTGAAACAAGCTATATAATTTATATTCTGATGGCTGAATGCTCTGAAGAATCAAAGAAGAAGTTAATAGAACTAGATACCATGTCTGATGATTGTGAAATAAAGTTAATAGAAGTTGGATTAGAAAAATATAGGAATTTTAAGCAGTTAGCTCATATTTCTATAGCCTGTCTGCTGAAATTTGACATTTGTGATTTGATTCCTGAATATGATAAAATTTTGTATTTAGATGGAGATATTTTAGTAAAAAAAGATCTGTGGGAGTTATATAACACAGATATTGAAGGGAAATACGCAGCGGCAGTACAGGAACCAAGTTGTATTAAAAATAATACTGGAAACATTAATGCTGGGATTATGCTTTTTAATGCCAAGAGGATACGTGAGGAACAGCTAAGTGAGAAATTGTACCAAACGAGGTTAGAACTTGGAGACAGACCTTCCATGGATCAGCAAACGTTTAATATTGTAACGGGAAAGGATTATAAGTATCTGTCTATTAAATACAATTATATGCCAGGATATTTCATTAAGAGAGAAGGTGGGCAAAAATATCCTATTAGTAAAATTAATCATTTTTACAAAGAAAATTATAGGTCAATGAAAGAACTAGAAAAAGCGGCATACATTGTTCACTTTGCTTCAAAAAATAAACCGTGGGAGTATAATTTTAACCATGGAGCAAAAGAGTGGTATGCTTATTATCTGTTATCTCCCTTTCAAAATATTCCGTTGGAATGGAAAAGCCGTTGGAAGTACAGACTGGATAAAATGCATGAAGCATGGAGGAATAACGGGGTAAAAGGTGTTGCAGGCCGTGTTGTCGATAAAGTTAAACGCAGCTTCGGAATAAGGGGAAAGGGACAGTCGTGGGAATAGTACTTTAATAAAAGAAGAATGTTTAAAATGGTAATAGGTAATCTTAAGGAAGGGAATTTGAATAATGGATTTGAGAATGTTTCCGAACAAAACTGTAAAACAAAGTTTGATCGATAATCGATACATTGGAAGAAAACCAATTTATGAATTTTTAAAGAAAAATGCAGAACATATGAAAGGCGTTCTTCTTGATTATGGCGCTGGAACAATGCCATATAAGGATCTTTTTGCAAACGTTCATAAATATATTGGCCTGGACTATGCTGTTACAGCGTCAAGCGCGGGATATTATAAAGAAGATATTCTTTATTATGATGGGAAAATAATCCCTTTAAACGATGAGACTATAGACAGCGTATTGTGTAATCAAGTGTTAGAGCATGTTGATGATCTGGATTTATCATTAAGTGAAATATATAGAGTAATGAGGCCAGGGGGGGTATTGCTTTTGACATTGCCGGCAGCATATCCTCTTCATATGGTTCCGTATGATTTTAGGAGATTTACCTATTATGGTATCCAAAAGATGTTGGAAGAGTTGGGGTTTGCAGATATCAAAATTACAGGTTCAACATGTCCGAAAGACACAATTCGAAGGTTACGGTTATTTTGTGTACCGTGTCGGTTCCAAAAAATTTATGCTTTTATAGTTAATATGTTATATCTTATAGAATGCAATGCTTTAAGTCGGAGGAGAAACTGGCTAAATTCTATTAGACGTATTTTGGGCAAACAACAAAAAGATTACGATGAAAATAATCTATTGTATCCATTGGATTATTTAGTAATATGCTATAAATGTAGATAATCAGTGAGGAATCAGGAATGAAAAAAGGGAAAAAAGAAATATTGATAAAACAGCTACAAAGTATTGGGATATATGGTATTAAAAGTTTTGCCGCAATATGTCTAAAGAAACATTATAATCCTAAAGTCATACGAGTTAAATCCAAGATGATAGGAACACAGTGGCTGTATTTAAGGACACACAGTTCGGACATTCGTTTGGCCAATTGTTTACTGGGAAAGGATTCGGAATACGCTTTTTTAAAAAAGATGCCAGAAATATTGAATGCGAAGGTCATAGTGGACGGGGGGGCAAATATCGGATTATTTTCCAGAATATGCAGAACGTTGAATAAAGAGGCAAAGATTTATGCGATTGAAGCTGAAAAGGATAACTTTGCCATGTTAGAAAAGAATACGAAAAAAGCAAATGTTATTTGTTTAAAAAATGGGCTTTGGAATTCGAAAGCCAGGCTAAAAGTGCATCCCAGGCCTACTGAAAATGTGGGATTCTTTTGTGAAGAAGTTAAAAATGGAATGAACTATGATGTAGAGGCAATTTCTGTTGCTGATATTTTATCAGAATATAAAATAGAATTTATAGACGTCCTAAAAATAGATATTGAAGGCTCTGAATATTTTGTCTTTGACGAAACATCAGAAAATTGGATCGATAAGGTAGGCGTTTTTATAATTGAACTGCATGATTACTTAATAGAAGGAGTATCAGAAAGAGTTATCAACAGGTTACGATCTTTTGGATTTGAATATATAATTAACGGAGAAAACTATATTTTCAAGAGGAACAGATGCAACTCTTTGATAGACTAATTGTCAAGATAAGTCCAGAACCAATAGTTATTGGGAAAAATGTTATATAAATAATTATGTTTATCTTGATGCCGATAGAGGAAAGATAACGAGAGGAGATCATGATTGGATATGTAGTAGTGCGGTTATTTTATCAGGAGTGAAAATTACTGGACAGCACATAGTCGTAGGAGCAGTGGTTGCACATGATATTGCAGAAAACTAGGTGATAGTAGGGGGGACCAGCGGAATTATAAAACGTATACCGCATTGAGTGGAATATCAAGATGGAAAAGGTGATATAGAAAAGCATATGGAGAAAGAATTAGTATCTATTGTGATCCCTGTATATAAAACTGAAAAATATGTTGAATTTACGATCAAGGATATTTGCAGACAAACATATAAGAATATACAGATTATTTTAGTTGATGATGGTTCACCGGATTCTGCGGGAGAAATCTGTGACTCTTTTGCGAGAAGAGACCCCAGAATAGAAGTAGTACACACGGATAACAGAGGATTGTCTGCGGCTCGAAATTTGGGTGTCGATTTATCAAGAGGAGAGTATATTTATTTTTTAGATTCTGACGATCGGGTACATCCCGAAATTATAGAGCGATTGTATTTTAGTGCTCAAAAGTGGAACTGCGATATTGTGCAGGCGGGCACTTTTGCATTTGTAGATGATGCTATCTTGCCAAGAAGATTGAACAATTCTACTTATCATGTTTACTCAAACATTGTGATGTGCGAAAATATGCTGCGGGGAACTGTTGCAGGGGCAACTGTAATTCAAAATAAACTTTACAGTGCTAGATTGTTTGATAAGAGTATGAGATTTCCAGAGGGGCGTATTCATGAGGATGTAGCGTTATCCTATAAATTGTTTTGGAAAGCTGAAAAAATTGCCGTTTTGGATGCGGAATTATTTTATTATAGAGCGTCACGTCAGGGAAGTATCATGCATTCCCCATATACCATAGCAAGGTTAGATGGCTTGACTGCGGCAGAAGAGCGATTCCGATTTTTTAAAAATCTTGGACAGGAAAAATTGTATGCACTTGCGCTGCTTAGCTGGTGCGATATGGCAAATAGTGCTATAAAGGCGCTGAAAAAATCTGAGATACAAAATAAAACATATTATATTAAGAACATTCAAAAAGATTTGCTAAATTACTATAAAATATTATGTAAGCATCCAAAAGTGAAATTAAAATCTAAAGTAAGAGTAGGTGTAAATATATTTTGCGGTATGTTGGTTGGAACATAAGCGATGTTATCATATGAGAATATGTAATTTTAAGATGGAGGCATAGATGAAACAGATTAAGATTAAAGTGGTAGATCACTTACAATCAAAACGGTGGGAAATTATTCAAATCTTGAAAAAAAAATATGAGGTAGAAATCTCAGATTCACCGGAATTTTTATTTTATGGCCCTTATGGAAGTGGGAGGGAACACTATGGCTATCCTGATGCTATAAAAATATGTTTGTGTACAGAGGGGATTTTACCAGATTATAACGAATGCGATTATGGAATTGGTAGTTTTCCGCTGGAGGTAGCTGGAGGACGATATATGCAGGTGCCTTATACTGCGCCTAGTGATAAATTACGTTATAGAGAAGGAGCAGACAGAAGCCTCTTAAAAAGGAAATTCTGCAATTTTATTTATAGCAATCCTAATCAGGGTGAGGGAGCGATACTTCGAAAGAAATTTTGTCAGGAATTAATGAAATATAAACATGTGGATTGCCCGGGGTGGGTGTTGAACAATATGAAAAATGCAATTGTAGAGAGGAGTGCGTGTGGATGGAGAGAAGCAAAAATAGAATTTATGAGAGATTATAAATTTACGATTAGTTTTGAAAATGTAAAACAAACTGGTATGACCAGTGAAAAATTGAGCGATCCTTTTTTAGCTCAATCAATTCCGATTTACTGGGGGGATCCAGAAGCAGAAAAAATCTATCGACCTGAAGCATATATTGATTGCACTTCATTGAAGACGATTCAGGAAATGGTGGAGCGAGTGATTGAAATTGATACAAATGAAGAATTGTATCTAAAAATGCTTTCTGAAAATGCAATACAGCCTGATTATGATTGGAATTGGGAGTCTTCACGTGACGAATTCATATATGATATTATTGAAAAGGGAACAAAACTTGAAAGAGATCCACTGGGATATGACAAGGGGATTCAGTCTGCTTTACTAATAAATGAGTTACAAAATTTGCCATGGTTTCGACTACACCAGGCAAGGAAAAAAATACAAGATCGAGTGGCGAGAAAGTTGGCATCAAAAAAATGATAAAAAAATTAAACTATGTTCTTACCCAAAGACAAAAAAAACAATTAGTAGGCCTGCTGGTTATGATTATGATAGGCTCTATCTTTGAATTATTAGGGGTATCGGCTATTTTACCTTTGTGTAATGTAGTATTAAATCCAGAAATAATCAAGACGGATCCTACGTATTGTTTGTTGGCTGAATATTTTTGCTTAAATACCGTAAATCAGTTTGTTGTTTTTTTAGCCTTGTTTCTAGGGAGTATTTATATAGTCAAAAATGTTTATTTATTAATACTTTTTTCTGTGAAAGCAAAATTCACATATCAGTGTAAGAGACTGCTGTCAGGAAGAATGATGCAATGTTATTTAAAACAGAAATATTTGTTTCATGTAGAACATAATTGCGCAGAATTGCAGCGAAATGTTTCCGGTGACGTGGGATTGTTTTTTGATACATTAAATGCCGTTATGAATTTATTTGTTGAGAGTATTACTACAATCTTGATTACTGCATATTTACTGTATCTTGATCCCATTGTTACGGGTATTATCATAGGAATATTGGCCTTGGCATTTGGATTTTTTGCTGCAGTTTTTAAAAAGTATCAGATTCGTTTTGGGTTACGATCTAGACAGGCTACCGCACAGGTAAATAAGTGGATTTTGCAGTCTTTTTCGGGAGTAAAGGAGATTAAAGTTTTAAATAGAGAAGAATTTTTCTTAAATGCATATGACAATGCTTATGCAAATCACATCCACCAAAATATTCGGTATAATATTATTTCGGCTGTACCTGCATACTTTATGGAGACAGCTTGTATCTGCGGAATACTGTTTGCTATCATATTTCGTATTTCAATAGGGACTGATGAAATCAGTAGTTTTATTACCTCTCTCAGCGCTTTGGCAATGGCGGCAATAAGGCTATTGCCTGCGTTTAACCGCATAACCAATTATTTTAGTTCAATTATGTTTAATAAGTCTGCTTTGGATAATATTTATGAGGACTTAAAGACAATAGAGGAAATGGAACGAAATAGTCAAGTGATTCGTTCGGAACAGAATCAGAGCATGAATTTCCAGAATAAGCTTGAAGTTACTAATTTGACATTTTGTTATCCCAAAACAGAAGACAAAATATTTGATCAAGCAGAGTTGACGATTCATAAGAATGAGGCGGTGGCTATTATTGGGGAATCAGGAGCGGGGAAATCAACTTTGGCAGACCTTTTAATGGCGATTCTGGAGCCGGAAGAAGGAACTATATTTGTGGACGGAGTGGATATATTTAAAAATGTGGACAGTTGGCATCATACAATTGGCTATATTCCCCAGGTAATTTATTTAATGGATGACACCATACGAGCCAATGTTCTGTTTGGACAAAAATGCAAGGATGAAAACGATTTATGGGAGGCAATTGAGAACGCTCAACTGACAGAGTTTATTAAAAGTTTGCCCAAGGGATTAGATACTAATGTTGGAGATCGAGGGGTGAGATTGTCAGGGGGACAGAGACAGAGGATTGGTATTGCCAGAGCATTATACAATAGGCCAAGTGTCTTGATTCTGGATGAGGCGACTTCTGCCTTAGACAATGAAACGGAAGCCGCTGTAATGGACTCGATAGAGCATTTGCGTGGAAAGACTACCCTCATTATCATTGCCCATAGATTGAGTACGATAAAAAATTGCCATAAAATATATGAAGTGGGTAACGGAAAAATTGTACTGCGAGATAAGAAAGAGGTCTTATCCCGAACATGAGGTAGAGGAAATGCAAGCTATGGGAAAGAGAAATGCATACATAGACTATTGCAAGGGGGTACTGGCTTTTTGTGTGGTCTTATGTCACATAATTGAATACTATTCTTTTGGGGTGTTTGAGTATACAAACAATATTATTTTCTCGTTCCTAAATGTTTTCTATATGCCGTGTTTTTTCCTCATTTCTGGTTATTTGTTTTATGAAAGTGTCAGAAAGTATAATTGCAAGGATGTCATAAAACGAAAATGTAGATTAATTGGTTATCCTCTAATAATATGGGGGATTATAAAAACAATGACATGTCTGGCATTAGGAGAATTGAATTATAAGGAGATAAATTTAAACAGTGTATATAACTGTATTACAACAATTTGGTTCTTGAAAACTTTGCTCTTTATTTTTATAATTTCTGCTTTTATGTATGCGGCTCAAAATATTATTACAAAAATGGTAGTACTACTGCTATCCTGTATTGTTTTATTTTATAGTAAATTGGGCATTGGTTCGGTGCTAGCTATGGGAATTCCATTTGCGTGTGGATATGGTACTAAATTTTTAGAAAATAAAACGTTCTATATAAAACATAAAAAATATCTTATCCTGCTATGTGGCATACTATTTGCGGCTTCACTTTCCTTTGGCGGCAAAGACGCAAAATATATTTCTATAGAGCATTTGATTTCAAGAAGCGCGGATACATTATTGTTGATCAAAAGTGGTGTTTTAAGATGGATTGTGGCAATAACAGGTGCAGTTGTATTCTTGGTTGTTTGTAAATGGATTTTCAAGAATTCTAGAGCAAATAAGGCAAAAGAACTATTTATTCAACTTGGGAAAAAATCTTTGGAATTATACCTTATTCAAATGATTTTGGTGGAGAAAGTATTTTTTAGAGTGTATCATAAAGTGTGTGTACTTGCAGGGGGAAAAAATCTGCTATGCGTCAATGAATATTTGTTTTCATTTTGCATTGCACCCATCTTAGGGGGGGGTATTTTGCTACATAGCTTATAGAGGGCTTGTTTACATTGAGAGGAGTAATTCATTCGTGTATTCTTTACTGTTTGGGAAATAGGAAGGCTTTGTGATATGGGGTTAACGCTTAACGAAAAGTTGGAAATAAGAAGTTATGATAATGCAACGGTTTGTGGTATATCAGGAATTTTTGATGCAGCAGGTTGTTTTATCCCTTATACGTCAATGAGAAAATATGGGAAAAAAGAGTGGACAGTGCCAAGCAAAATGGAGTACCCTCCCATGAAATATGTTGATGATGAGGTGCTATATCTTGGTAGGTTGAGACAACACTATGGTCATTTTATTGTTGACTCAGTGGGACGATTTTGGGTTTTAACGCGTCCTGAATTTCAAAATATGCCAATTGTTGTTTCGGCGCCGGGGGGCTGGTTACCAGAGTTTTTCTGGGAGTTTTTTGCTATGTCTGGTATTCCGAGAAATCGTGTCATGCTATTAAATGATGAAACGATACGCTATAGGAAGATTTATATTCCACAGCTTTCCTATATCATGGGGGAATATATTTCGAATGAGTTTAAACAACCGTTTGAGACGGTGATAGAATTTGTCAAGCAAAATAACAAATATCCAGTTTATCAAAAGATATATTTAAAAAAGTATACGGCGCATGATAAGCGCATTAAGGGAGAAGAAAAAATTATAACATCATTTGAAAGAAACGGCTTTGCAATTTTGAATCCAGCAGAGCTTTCTTTCAAGGAGCAGATATGGTATTATAATCATTGTGATATTATGGTCTCTACTAATGGTACATTAGCTCATAACATTATATGGGCGAAAGATGGAACAGGACTTTTGATATTAGAGCGTTTTCCTGGTGGGAGAAACAATGAACATCAAAATTATATCAATTTAATTAAGCAAGCAAAAGTAGATTATGTGCCGATTTATGATATGTATTCTGATTATGGAAGGAGTTTTTGCAAATTTACCCCTGAACTGCAGAAAATATTTTTAAAATATAATTGGCACTGGGAGAAAGATGATTTAAAAATAAACTATTTAAAATATAGTATTTATAGAATTAGAAAAACATTGTCCAAGTTAAAGAAAATTTGGAGAAAGGATTAAATGAGAAGTATTATACATTATTTTAATTGCTTGCAAAATATTGTTTATTGTTTAAAAAATGGGATAAGAGATAGTTCTTATAATAAAAAATGTAGAAAACGATTAACAAATAATGAATTTACGATTATTTGCAATAATTGTTAGGGGCTTTTATACCATCGCTATTATATGAGATTTTTGCTTTTAACAATTAACTTATTTTTTGAACTTGCGGCTTTTGCATGATTTTGCGAGCATATTAAAGAATATTTAGAAGAATTTTATTAATCCTGAAAAACTATCCAGTTGATCTGTTGAGACATAAGAAATTATCAGATGATAAATTGCTTTATATCAGAAAAAGAAGCTTCTGAAAAATGGATAGAATGCAGTAAAAGAATAAATTATGATAATTTGTATATTATTGGATCAGATCATTGGATTGAAAAGGATGAAATATCGAGGATAAACGCAGTCCCAACAAAAGGTACTGTTATCTTTACTTCAAAACAATACGATGATATAGAACCCGCTTTTTCCCAAAAAATATTAGAATCAAGCAGATGTCGGAAAATTTGTAAATGATATTGATTTAAAAACGGGAGTGCGCTACGTCGAGAAAGCATTCGACTTTGTTGAATTTTTTAACAAGAAAAAGGAGTAAAGAAAGTTGCACAAATATAAATATATCATTCTGGGAGCAGGGCCAGCTGGCTTAACAATTGGAAATTGTCTGAAGCAAGAAGGAGAAAATGATTTCTTGATTTTAGAGTGTGAGGATGAGCCGGGAGGGTTGTGCCGTTCGACAGAAGTAGATAATGCCCCACTTGATATCGGAGGAGGACACTTTCTTGATATAAAGCGGCCTAAGGTGACAAAATTTTTATTTGGTTTTATGCCAGAGGATGAATGGAATCTATTTGACAGAGACAGTAGAATCCAAATTGGAAATCATCAGATTGGCCATCCAATGGAGGCAAATATTTGGCAATTATCATTGGAAGAACAAGTCCGATATTTGAAATCAATATCTGAAGCAGGATGCAATCGAGGAACAGAACCACCAAAAGAATTTATTAAATGGATTTACTGGAAACTGGGAGACGCAATTGCTGAAGACTATATGATCCCCTATAATCAAAAAATGTTTGGAAATGAATTGGACAAGTTGGGAACATATTGGCTAGAGAAACTTCCCAATGTTAGTTTTGAAGAAACTTTGTTATCTTGCCTTTCAAAAAAAGCGTACGGAAAGCAACCTGGGCATGAACGGTTTTTTTATCCTAAGCAATATGGATATGGTGAAGTGTGGAAAAGGATGGGAAAGGCTTTAGGAGAACATATTAAGTATTCAACAAAAGCAAGTTCATTGGATTTTAATGGTATGGTAGTTTCAACGAGCGAAGGAAATGAGTATTGGGGAAAATATATTATTACGACAGTGCCATGGATGAGTTTTGACTCTTTTGTGGGTATGCCAAGAAAAATTGAAGAGTCTATTAAGAGTTTAAAGCATACGTCTATTGAAATAAAATATTTTTCCCAAAATTTAGATACGAAAGCACATTGGATATATTACCCGAGTAAAGAACTTGATTTTCATCGTATACTTGTACGACATAATTTTTGCTTGGGAAGCAAAGGTGGCTGGACGGAAACTAATATTGACAGAGTATGCGATAGTGATCCTGATACGGGTTTTCGGTACACTAATAAATATGCATACCCACTTAATACAATTGAGAAGCCGTTTGTCATGAAACAATTATTAAATTGGGCAAAAACCAAAGGTGTGATAGGAGTGGGACGCTGGGGAGAACATCAGCACTATAATTCTGATGTGACAGTAGAATTGGCAATGGATATGGTAAAAAAACTTTTACATGAGGAAGCTCTTTGTTACTAATCAGAAAGAAAACAGAAGACTAAAGGAGAGTATAAATGGGAAATAAATGTTGTCTGGTTATTATCATGAATCATCGTTTCGAACAAAACATACCAAAGATCAAAAAAATTTATGGAGACAGATTCTCTACAATTAAATTTTTGGTCCCTTTTTATCAGGGATCAGGGGATTCAGATATTATACCAGTTTATGATTCGTCATATAATTTTCATAATTTTGTTGCGCAATCATATCATCGCATTGCCAGTGAAGACTATATACACTATATTTTTTTGGCAGATGATGCCATTCTCAATCCCGAAATTGATGAAAACAATTATGATTCCTATTTTGATATAGATGATTCTGAATCAGTGTTAGATGCGGTATCCATGGATCTTGTGGACTCTAAAAGTTTGCCTCTTAGATGTTACATCAATGTATATGACTCTTTTAATTATTTTTGGACAGGCGTACATCATGAGCGAGAGTTACCGTCTGCTAAGGAAGCCTTTGAAAAGGCGGCATTACATGGGTATGGGAAAGCGCGAGTAAAGCGAAAAACGATTTTTGCCGCTAAAGAGAATAGGCTCTTTTTTTACAGAAGACCCAAAATAGGGTTGAATATATTGCTAGGAAAGTTTGATTTGCCATATCCAATTATTTCTGGATTTTCTGATTTTTATATCGTGAGCAACTCGGTTTTTAAAGATTTTGCTCATATGTGTGGTGTTTTGGCTAGCATGAACCTGCAAGTTGAACTTGCAACTCATACAGCAATGGTGCTAGTCAATAAGCCGGGAAAAATTAAATATACGAAAGGGGAAAATAATGTTCGACATGGAAGAGAGTATACATATAAGGAAAAATACGGTTCTAAGTTGGCATTATTGTATCAGGACTGGCCGAAATCGTGTGATTATATTCATCCAATAAAGTTGTCTGATTGGGAAGTAGAATAGTATTTATATCTGCCCCATAAAACTATTGGCTAGGAAACGGAGCAATATAATGGACTATAGGGAACATTTAAACATTTTTACATATGAAGATGCAACCATTATTCCCACTGCATATAAAGATGGAATCAAGGAGGGAATGTATGATTGTAAGGGAAGATATGTGTTTGGAAGTGGGAAACGCAAGCTGGGGGGGCCGCATTTATATTATCCAGCATTAGAGGAGTCTAGTGATTTAGAAGTTACAGATATTGAGGAAACGGTAATATATATCGGTTTCTTAATGGGTCATTTTGGACATATGATTACGGATGGTTCAATCTGTTTGTGGGGATTATTTGAACTTCCCTCAAACTTGCCGATTGCATATATTCAAGAAAATTCTGTCTTACCTAAACATTATATAGAATTATTTGAACTGTTGGGAATCAATACGGACAGATTTTTGGAAATACGTAGCCCTGTACGGTTTCAGAAAGTATATTTCCCTGAATTATCATATGATGTTGATCATTACGTGTCTCCGTATTTTTCCCTTGTTTTTAAAAAAGCAATCGCTGGTTGTCAAAAGCAGGATCAAGATGTGTCCGCAAAGAGTCCGGAAAAGATTTACCTTTCACGTGGGGCTTTTTCCCGGCAAAACAGATTAGATAATTATGGAGAAAAGATTATTGAAAAAATATTTGAACAGAACGGATATGCCATACTTTATCCGGATCAACTGTCTGTGCCTCAAAAGATTTTGGCATTTTCCAAATGTAAAGTATTGGTTTCAGGCAACGGAACTAGCGCACATAATGTGGTTTGGTGTAATGATAGTCTGAAAAGGCTGGTGATACTGGAAAAATTTCAAGGCGGAAATGCTCATCAAGATGCAATAGATCTTGGATATAGTTATCAGACAATAAAAATACCAATCTATCATAAAAAGTCAAGCAAGCATCTTTATTTTGTCACTATAACTAGAGAATTGAAAGGTTATTGTGAAGATAATAAATTAAGCATTAGCCTAGAGCTTAAAGATTGGTGCTATCACTTAAAAGAATATCTTGTATTTCGGCGACGGAGACTGCAGACCATATTTAAGATTCGGACGAGGATAAATCGATTGGTATGCGCGCTGAAGCACACTGGGGGTATGTGAATGAAAGTCGTTATTTTGGCAGGAGGATTTGGAACCAGAATATCTGAAGAATCAGTTTGTGTTCCTAAACCCATGATAGAAATTGGTGAGATGCCGATTTTGTGGCATATTATGAAGATTTATTCTTATTATGGTTTTTGTGAATTTGTGATCTGTGCCGGATATAAACAACATGTGATCAAAGAATGGTTTTCAGATTATTTTTTGCATACGTCTGATATTACGTTTGATTACACAAGTGGCAAAAATGAAATGATTGTACATAATCAACATATCGAGCCGTGGAGAGTGACTATTGTTGATACTGGAATAAATACACAGACGGGGGGACGAATTAAAAGGATAAAAAAATACATAGGAAATGAAGCATTTATGCTTACATATGGTGATGCGGTAGGAGATATCAATATAAGAAAAGTTCTGGATGTTCATAAAAAGTCTAAAAAGATTGGCACATTGTCTGTATACAATTTTGCGCAGAATAAAGGCATCGTGGAAATTGGAAACGAAGGAATAATTAAATCTTTTCGGGAAAAAGCAGATTCAGATGGAAACTTGATTAATGCTGGATTTATGGTAATGGAGCCGCAAATATTTGATTATATAGAAGACGACGGAACTTTGTTTGAAGAAGAACCTCTAAGTAGATTGGTTTTGGAGCAACAACTGAATGGATACCTTCATAGGGGGTATTGGCAATGTATGGATACTTTGAGAGAAAAAAAGCAACTTGAAAAGCTTTGGAGTTCAGGCAATGCGCCATGGAAAGTGTGGGAGGATTAAATGCTAGACTTAGCGTTTTATGCAGGAAAATCTATTTTGATAACAGGGCATACCGGCTTTAAGGGGACATGGCTTACCAGAATATTGGTTAATGCGGGTGCCAATGTAATTGGTTATTCCAGGTGTTCTGCGAAAGAGGTGTCTTTTTTTGAGGCGTCAACTATTAAAAACAGAATAGTTCATATACAGGGAGACGTGCGGGATTTAAACCATCTGAAAAAGGTATTTGAAGAATACCATCCAGAGATAGTTTTTCATCTGGCTGCGCAGCCTATTGTACGATATAGTTACATGGACCCAGTGTATACTTACGAAACAAATGTATTAGGAACTGTTAACATTATGGAATGTGTACGGCTCTCTCCGTGTGTTCGATCTGTTATCAATGTTACGACAGATAAAGTATATTACAATAATGAGTGGTACTGGGGTTATCGAGAGAATGAACATTTAGACGGGTATGACCCGTATTCTAATTCGAAATCTTGTTCTGAATTGGTGACAAATACTTATGTAAGGAGTTTTTTCCAGTCTAGAGATATTGCGGTTTCGACTGCACGGGCAGGAAATGTTATAGGAGGAGGAGATTTTTCCGCCGACCGTATTATGCCAGACTGTATAAGAGCCGTAGTTGCTGGAAATAAAATAGAGGTTAGAAATCCCTATTCGATTAGACCATATCAGCATGTTTTTGAAGCATTGGCAGCATACTTAGAAATCGCTGAGAAGCAATACATTGATATAAAATATCAAGGAAGTTATAATATTGGACCAGATGAATGTGACTGTGTGGCAACAGGTGACTTGGTGAGTTTATTTTGTAAATACTGGGGAGAAAATGCTTCTTGGGAGAGCAGAGAGGCGCTTGATGCAGTTCACGAAGCCCAATATCTAAAGCTGGATTGCAGTAAAATCAAGACGATATTTGGCTGGCGCCCTAAATGGCATATTGAGAAATGTATAGAAATGGTTTGTCAATTTAGTAAAGCATGGATTTCTGGAGAGGATATTCCCAAGGAAATGGACAGAGAAATTGAGGAGTATTTTGTATATATATAGAAATAATGGAGGATGCAAGGAATGGCAGAATGGAACAATGAACAAGAAGCTCGTAAAAAAATCAAAAATTTAGTAACTGATTACTATTATGAATTTATAGAACCTAGGGAAAACAAGCAGAATTTCAAGCCAGGAGATAGAATTTCCTATGCATTTCGTGTGTTTGATGAAAAAGAATTACAGAAACTTACGGATGCAATGTTGGATTTCTGGCTGACAACCGGGCGTTTTGCGTGTGAATTCGAAGAAAAATTTGCTGAATGGCTCGGAGTCAGGTATGCACATCTTGTTAATAGTGGATCTTCAGCCAATTTGATTGCCTTTTCTGTCCTTACGGCACCAGAATTGGGAGAGCGGCAAATTAAGCGAGGAGATGAAATCATTACAGTCGCATGCGCTTTTCCGACTACAGTAGCGCCGATTATACAATATGGAGCTGTTCCGGTTTTTGTGGATGTTACGATCCCGCAATATAATATTGATGTTTCCAAGCTGGAAGCAGCTTTGAGTGAAAAAACAAAAGCTGTGATAGTTGCTCATACATTGGGCAATCCTTTTGACTTAAACGAAGTGAAAGCCTTTTGTGATAAACATAATCTATGGCTTGTGGAAGACAATTGTGATGCTCTTGGTGCTCAATATACGATGAGAGGGAAAACTCAGTATACAGGCACCTGGGGTGATATTGGCACATCATCATTTTATCCTCCTCATCACATGACAATGGGAGAAGGAGGATGTGTATATACAAGCAATACACAACTTCATCGGCTCATTCTGTCATATAGAGATTGGGGACGCGACTGTATTTGCCCATCTGGAAATGATAATTTTTGCGGCCATCGTTATGATGGTAAGTACGGAGAAATGCCAGAAGGATATGACCATAAGTATGTTTATAGCCATTTGGGCTATAATTTAAAGGTTACGGATCTTCAAGCAGCGATTGGCGTTGAACAAATGAAAAAGATTACATCATTTATTGAAAGAAGAAGACATAATTGGGATAGATTACATAAAGCACTTGAAACGATTGAAGATAAGGTTATTTTGCCAGAACCGGCGAAAAATAGTAATCCATCCTGGTTTGGTTTTTTGATTTCGTTAAAACCAGAAACCAAAATTACTAGAAAAAAGGTGATCCATTATATTGAAAGCCATAATATTCAAACCAGGCTGCTCTTTAGTGGCAATTTGATTAAGCAGCCTTGTTTTAATCAAATTCGAGGGACGGAAGCATACCGTGTAGTGGATACTCTGTGTAATACAGATTTTATTATGAATAATACGTTTTGGGTAGGAGTTTGCCCGGGGATAACGGACCAGATGATTGACTATATGGCTCAAATCATTATTGAAGCAGTAAGGCAGGAGGAATAGTGGTTTGAAGAAAGTTATTGTGACAGGAGCCAATGGTTTTGTTGGAGCTGCTCTTTGTAAAGAGTTATCAAACCAAGGCATAGAGGTTATAGCTATTGTCCGGCCAGATACTGATGACATAAAAAATATTGTCGGGCTTCCGGGACTACACATTGTTCATTGCGACTTATCTGATTTTAAAAATTTGAGTTCCTATGTAAAGGAGCGGAATATCGATGTGCTATATCATCTTGCCTGGACAGGATGTTCTGGTCATTTAAGAGGAAGTGAAAACACTCAAATTTCTAATATTCAATACACCTGTGATACTATAAAAGCATGTGTAGATTTAAAATGCAAAAGGTTTGTGTTTGCCTCAAGTATAATGGAGTATGAAATAGGAGCTTTCATGTCAACAGATCTCACGCCAGAAATAACATCTTTGTATTCCAGTGCAAAGCTTGCTGCTGACTATATGGCAAGAGCAATGGCGGGAGAATTAGGAATTGATTATGTGAGAGCGGTCATATCCAATATTTATGGACCAGGTGAACGGAATGATAGGCTGATCAATCAAAGCCTGCGTAGATTATTAAAAGGTGAACACTGCTCGTTTTCTGCTGGGGATCAGCTCTATGATTTTATTTACATAACGGATGCGGCCAAAGCATTTGCTGCGATAGGAGAAAAGGGACGGCCGAACAGGACCTACTATATTGGTAGTAAAAGGCCAAGACCCTTGAAAGAATTTTTATATGAGATGCGGGATCAGGTAGACCCTAATATTTTAATTGGTTTGGGGGAAAGGCCCTTTCGTGGGGTATCATTGACATATCAAGAGTTTGACATTGATGCAATTAAGCGCGATACAGGATTTATGCCATCAGTGGATTTTAATGTGGGAATCAGGTATACTATCGAGTGGTTAAAGGAGACTGGGGATGACTAATTTTGACATGGAAAAGTTAGCCTTAAAAGAGGCATATCTGATAAATTATTTCTCCACAGGGGATAACCGAGGCAACTTTAAAAAATGTTTTGAGAAAAATATTTTTTCAAACGGAGGGATAGAATTCAATGTGAGCGAAACATTTATTTCTGTTTCAGAAAAAAATGTTATACGTGGATTGCATTTCCAACTGCTAAATCCGCAAGCAAAGATTGTATGTGTAATAAAAGGGCGAGTATGGGATGTAATTGTTGATCTTAGGGTGCAAAGTATGACATATAAGAAATGGATTGGAGTGGAATTAAGCGACAAGAATAATAAGGCAATTTACGTCCCGCGTGGTTTTGCACATGGCTTTGCAGCGCTTGAAGATGAAACCATTATGCTATATCAGTGTGATGGACTTTATGACAAAAGCTCTGATACCGGAATACTTTATAATGAGCCGGAAATAGGAATAACGTGGCCTGTTAAAGAGAAAGAGGTTATTCAGTCAGAACGAGATAAATCTTTGATGTCATTGAAAGAATATGAGAAAAGATTGAGGGTAATGTAATAATAAAGAGAAGATGGAAAAGACGCATATATTGCATAGTTGTAATACAGGCTGGTTTAGCAAAAATGAAAGGAGTCATAAAATAATGGGAAAAACATTATATGGTAAAAAATTTCATGAAGATCGGGATAAGAGAACTTCCGATTCTGCTTGGATAATTGCTGAATGTTTTTTTGAACATTTAGGAGGCTATGAAGTACATTCTGCAATCGACTTGGGCTGCGGTGTAGGAACGTTTTTGAAGGTTTTAAAGCAGAGGGACAAAAATATAACTGTGCGTGGCGTGGATGGAGAATATATTCAGAAGGATATGTTAGTAATTGCGCCGGATGAATTTCAGTCGTGGGATCTAAAAAAACCATATGCGCTTAATGAACAAACAAAATATGATTTGGCCATTAGTACGGAAGTCGCAGAACATTTACCGCCCGAAAGAGCGAAATCTTTTGTTGAGGATCTGACCAGTCTGGCAGATGTGGTACTGTTTTCCGCAGCGCTTCCTTATCAAGGGGGGGTGGGACATCTTAATGAACAACTGCTATCCTATTGGGTAGCATTATTTGAAGAACAAGGGTATGAACTACGGGATATTATTCGCCCGGATATCTGGAATAGAAAAGAAGTACTTGTGTGGTATAGGTCAAATATGGTTGTGTTTGTGCGCAAAGATAGTCCGGCCGCACAAAGAATAGACAAAAAATCATATAACCAACTGATTGATGTAATAAATCCGGATATGTATGTGGGCGAGATGATAAAAACGGCAGGGAGATTGGGAAGGATTTACTTCAAGATAGAAGGTACATTAGCAAGAATTAGAGCTGTATTTAAATAATGGGAAAGACTTGGGAGATATGTAGAATGATATTCTCCGTGAGGAATAAGTTGGAGGAAAACATATGCTTGATGTCCAAGATGATAAGATATCCATTATTATTCCGGCGCATGATGCCCAACGAACGATAGAGCGCTGCTTGAAATCTGTGGCAGAGCAGACATATAGAAATCTTGAAATTATAGTTGTAGACGATGGATCAACGGACAATACTTGGATGCTCTTAAATAAAATGGCAGGAGCCGACTCAAGAATTCGGGTGATTCATAAAGATAATGGAGGGGCTTCTTCGGCCAGAAATCGAGCCTTGGAAGAGATCAAGGGAAGCTATGTTGCCTTTTTAGATGCGGATGATTTTATTGAATCGGAATTATATGAGCAGTTGTACTGCGCTGCGAAAGAAAGACAACTGGATATTGTTTCAGCGTCTCTTCGGGAAATATATCCGGGAGATATTGTCGAGGAACAGGTAAATGATTCAAATTATCCGATCATTTCGGGTATAGAAGCACTCTGTGATATGTATTCCTATGTGGACGGCATACGGACTGTAGTGTGGGACAAACTATATCGCCGGGAAGTTATAGCAGGAATAAAGTTTGACGAAGATATTCCTTACGGAGAGGATACGCTGTATAACTGTCAGGCAATGCTGCGGTGTCGTAAATATGGAAAAATTCCATACGTAGGGTATACTTATGATCACCGGGAAAGCCAAATGACAGGAGGCGAATATTGCAGTGCTAAACTATGTAATGTGAAAGTGGTTGAAAGAATGAAGATGCACATTGAGGGGGCCTTATCAGGAAACAGGCGTTGTCAGGAGGCGATTGACTGCTTAAACAGGTATCGTCTTGAAGTGTGTCAACAGTTATTTCGTGCGATGAGAAAAACAAATCCGCGAGTAGACATTAGAGAAGATTATACCTACCTCAAAGAGTACGCGCAAAAAATCTCAAGTTCCTATTTAAGACATAATTTGAGTTGGCTATATCGGCTTCAGTGGTTTGTATATATGCATGGTTTTGAGTGTTACAGAAAGGCGGAGCCAGCTGTTTGTGCGTTTCGGAAAGTTTTCTCAAAAATATAAGTGGTGAATATAACAATGAAAATATTACATTTACTGACGGCGGGGAATCCTGGCGGCATTGAAAGCCTGTGTAGGGATATTGGAAAATATGGGAAACTGGAGCATATTTTTTGCTTTCTGACGGAAGGCGGCGCGGTGTACGAACAAATGAAGGCATCGGGCTGTCAGGCACACAATCTCCAGAACCTGGGCGGAAAGTTCAGTATCAAGAAATTATGGTGCTTGAAAAAAATGATGCGGGATTGTGATGCGCTGATTGTACACCATGGAGATCCGTTTCTAAAGTTGTATTTTATTCTGCTGAAGTGGATTACGAAAAAATATGCTGTCACAATGGTCCATTCTTGTTACAGCGATCCCACGCAGCTCCCTTATAAGAAAATCAAAAATGTACTATATAATTATATCTTTCAGAAGTGTTTTGATGTGGCTGATGCGGTGTGGTTTGTCTCTGAAGCAGGAATGGAAAGTGCTCTGCTGCGTTATAAAATTGATGAGAAAAAACGTTGTGTGATATACAATGGAATAGCCCCGGAGTTTATTAAGGATGGAAGGGAACATACTTTGCCGCCAGTATCTCCCTGCCGGATTTGTTATGTGGGGAGGCTGGCTGGAATCAAAGGGGTGCCTTTGCTGATAGATGCCGTTTCCCGGATCTGTACAGATTATGACGTGATATTATTCATTGTTGGATCCGGCACGGAAAAAGAAAATTTAGAACATCAAGCAGACATATTAGGAATAAAGGAGAACGTTGTTTTTACAGGGCAGAAGACAGACGTCCGGCCTTTTTTAAAGGAGTCCAATATTTTTGTATATCCTTCGATATGCCAGGAAGTATTTGGAATATCACTCATAGAGGCAATGGCCTATGGTATTCCGTGTATCGCCAATCAGGTTGGGGGGATACCTGAGATTATTCAGGATGAGAAAAATGGATATCTGACAAGAGAACCAAGCGCAGGAGAAATTGAGAGGCTGTTAAGGTATATCATAGAGAATTATAAGAAAGACGTGATCCAAAAAGTTTCTGGAAACGCAAAAGCGACGGCAGAGAGGTTTTGCATTACGGAAACCTGCGAGCGAATGGAAACAGAAATAAAGAAGGCGGTCAAAGAAAAAAGTGAGTGATTTAATTCTGAAATTGAGAAAGGCTCAGTTAAAAATAGCCCTGGAAATCAAGCGGATCTGTGAAAAGCACGACATAACATATTTCCTTGACGCCGGATCCATGCTGGGGGCGGTGCGCCACGGCGGGTACATACCTTGGGACGATGATATGGACATCGGAATGTTGGACAAGGATTATGTAAAATTCCTTGCCGTGGCACAAGAAGAACTGGGAGAGGAATTTTTTCTGGACAATTATATGACGAACCCGGAAAATCCATTGGTGTTTACTAAGGTTCGGCTGAAAGGGACAACTTATCTAGAGAAGAAAGGAAATCCTCATTTGTCCCACAATGAAATTTTTGTGGATATCTTTCCTTACTATTATATTTCAGACAATATAATGGAACGCAGGATAGAAGCTTTTTTTATGGCTTTTATGGTTCAGATACTTTTGTCAAAAGCAGGGTATCGGGTGTGGAGAGGGGAAAGGTGGACAAAACGGCTGAAATTTGTTCCTGTGAATGTCGCGGCCATATTTTTCCCGATAAGGGTGGTTCGAAAACAGATCGACAGGCTGTACCATAAACACGATCAAACGGCATATATATGTGCACAGGGTGGGTCAGCGTATGATTATTGGTATTTTCCGAAAGAAATATTTGATGAATATATCGATATAGAGTTTGAAAACATAAAATTTAAAATACCGAAAGAATATGACTGCTTTTTGAAAAAAGCTTATGGCGATTATATGCAGCTTCCGCCGGAGGATCAGAGGATTACCCATCAGATTAGCAAGTTGGATTTAGGGGATTTTGAGGCAGAACTGTAAACAGTATTTTACTAAGTTATGGAGAGCAGGAAATGAATTTTAGCAAGGGAGATTTTAAAATACTTAGTCAATCAAAAAAATTTTATTTAAAGCATCCGATGATGTTGTGTTCGTTATATGATACAAAATTTTTAAATTCTTTTCTTCAAAAGAAAATGTGGCCAAGATCGTGTGAGTGTATGTTCTGTGGAAGTAGATTTCATAATTATCGCTTGCATGGCTATATATCAGAATTGGCAGAAAAACATAAGGTATCACTTGGGCCAAGGTTTAGCGACTGTCCTTATTGTGGCAGTGTGGATAAATATAGGTGGCTATGGTTTGTATTGCAAAATCATACAGATTTGTTAAAGAGTTACGGGGGGCAAAAACTTCTTCATTTTGCTCCCGAAGGGCCAATCAAGGAAAGAATAAAAGCCTGCTTTAAGGGTGAATATTTTAGCGGTGACATTATGGCGGGACGAGCAGATTATGTGGTTGATATGACTGAAATATGTTTTGAAAATAATTTTTTTGATTATATTATTGCTTGCAATGTATTAGAACACATTCCTCAAGAAAAAAAGGCAATAGCAGAATTGAAAAGAGTAATTAAATCTGGAGGAATTATTATTTTGAGTTTTCCAGTTGCATTTGATATGAACACATATGAGGATGCTAGTTTGTCAGAGGAGGAGAAAATCAAGAATTTTGGGCAGGAAGATCATGTGCGCATTTATGGAATAGATTATGTAGAACGCTTTGAACGGTATGGGTTTGAAGTTAAGAATTTACTCCCTAGTGGGCTAATGTCCAAAAGAGAAATAAATAAGAACGGTTTTAAACATGTCTCACCTATTTTGCTGCTAAAAAAGTTATAAGATGAACAAATACAGTTCGCGATATAAAGTTGCAAAATTGATTTCTCGTCCCGACAATAATCATATAATAGGATATGCTTCCCCATGAGGAGAAGGGGGTTGAAATGAAAATTTTGATGATCAATAAATTCCTATATCCAAACGGTGGTTCAGAGACGTATATCATGCAGCTGGGTGAATACCTTATGAGCCGGGGACATGAGGTACAGTACTTTGGAATGGAGCACGAGGGTAGATGCTTGGGCAATCGTGTGGAGAGTTATACCTCGGATATGGAATTTCACGGAGGAAATAAAATTTCAAAACTGACGTATCCGATCAAGACAATTTATTCCCGGGAGGCACGCATTCAAATACGGAAAGTATTGGATGATTTTCGCCCGGACGTATGTCATTTAAATAATTTTAATTATCAACTGACTCCATCCGTGATCCTGGAGATTGTAAAATGGAGGAAAGATACGGGATGTCCCTGTAAAATTGTCTTTACTGCTCATGATTACCAGCTGATCTGTCCGAATCATATGCTGAATAATCCGACTACCCATGAGAACTGTGAAAAATGTGTTGGGGGCCATTTCCGAAATTGTATGAGGGGAAAGTGTATTCATGGAAGTATGGCGAAATCCGCCATAGGTATGCTGGAGGCGGCATATTGGAATGCGAGAGGCACATATCATTATATTGATGCTGTTATCTGCTGCTCGGAATTTCTAAAGAGGAGGTTCGATGAAAGGCCAATATTTCAAGGGAAAACCATAACATTGCACAATTTTGTAAAAGAGGCTCAAAGGCAAAATGTGTCCAAAAAAAACTATGTATTGTACTTTGGCCGGTTCAGCGTTGAGAAAGGGATCAGAACTCTGGTTCAGGTTTGCAGGGAATTGCCGGAGATACCGTTTGTTTTTGCAGGATCGGGACCATTGGAAGGAGAATTGTCCCAAGCTGCAAATATTAGGAATGTGGGATTTAAGAGAGGGGAGGAACTGGAGTACTTGATCCGAGAGGCTCGTTTTTCTGTCTACCCCTCCGAGTGGTACGAAAATTGTCCCTTTGCTGTTATGGAATCTCAGATGTATGGCACACCGGTCATTGCCGCTGACATCGGCGGCATTCCCGAGCTGGTCAGGCCGGGAGAGACAGGAGAGTTGTTTGATAGCGGCAACGCGGATGACCTTAAGGTCAAAATATCAGAGCTATGGAACGACCAGGAGAGGCTGGAGAGATATACGGTAAACTGCAGTCATATACATTTTATGGATGTGGACGCTTATTATCACAGATTGATGGAGATTTATAGATCAGGGGCCTTGTGAAAGCACTGAAATGAAAGACGGACAGGCAGCAATAAAACAGGATAACCGTATAATAGTGTAAGTTTTGGGCACCCTAAAAAGGAAAGCCAGAAAGACGATTCTCTGCCAAGTATCCCTGCATTATTTCGAAGAAGGAAAGTCGCATATCAACGACAGATATTAAAAACATAAGAAATATTGCAAAAGCATAAAACCGAGCCAAGTGATGTGCTTCAGTGCCGGATTTTCTGCGCGATTTCTAAATTTTTGTATTTCCAATTTAAAGGAGTTGTGTTACAATGAAAATACTATTCAATATTGGAAGCTGGGGCCCAAAGTGCCGAAAGATGAAGGAAGGTGGTACCATTGGACGGTGGTAGGCAAAAGAAACTGTAGCCTCCGAAGATTTCCATTCTTTTAGAAAGCTAGGTATTTAATATGACTGATTTTGAAGAGGGCACCGTCCTTTCCGCAGATGAGGAACTGCGGGCTGTGGCTGAAAGGATACTGGGGCATGACTGCGTTACTGAATTGCTGGCCTGGTATAAAGAGATAACGGGCGGCGATTATCAGTTCGTTGTATTTGTGGTTCGGCGCTGTTATCTTCTGATGCTGATTTTGGCTAAAATTTTGGGCATATCCGATGGCTATGTCTGTCGCGATGAGGAAATGTCAGGAATTAAGTTTCTTACAGATGCGGCTTCCCGTCTACAGTGCAGGTACCTGGCCGCTTATTATCGAGAGAAACTTTCCTTCCCCAAGATTCTTTTTGTGGATGATATACTAGTTCATGGCCGTAATCTGAATCGTTTGATCTTCGACATGGAACATAGACTGTACCAGGAACTAGAAGAATTCGATGGTGAAGAGATTCATGCGGCTTTTGTACGGGCTATAGAGATTAAGGTTTTTGCGAGGGAAAGAAGTAATATATTGTTGAGGGAGGTTTATGAGCGAAAACTCAGTTATAAGAACCTTCTGTCCCCTAAAGAGTGGAGGGAATTGTCTAGTAACATATCCTTCTTAATATTGAATGCGGATATCTCTAATGCAAGCTATATCTTTTCAGAACATTTAACGGAAGAAGAATTTAAGAAGCTGCGGAATAATTCTGGATTCGAGGCTTTTGAAGAATCCACATACCAGGGTACCAGACAGTATACCAAGGTGGATTTTCTGCAGAAAGGAAGTGCCGTTAAGGCAGTTTATACGGTGCGTATTATTAAGACTACTTATCTGGGCGGATATCGTGTATTGCCGTTTATATTTTTGCCTGAAATAGGTGAGCAAGAGCTTCAAAAATTGATTGGACGCATACAAATGTTTATTCCCTGTTCAAATTGGTTTGATATCTTATATGAACAGAATGGTCATAGAAGCTATCAGGAACTTTTGACCTTAATTTTAAGCCATATACTTCTGTTGGATTTTAATCATAGATTTAATATTTCGCGAAATGTGGACTCGAAAGATTGGCAAGAGGAATTGGAGAAACTGACCCGTAACTATGCGGGAGAAAACTGGACAGATACGAAAGAAAAATTAAAAAGCATCGTTTCATCAGGACTGTTCAACATAGGTGATCTGGACGGATATCTCCTTGAGGCTATATCTGAGGAACATTTTCTCGCAAAAATTGAATGCGTTGGTGAAAAACTTGGAGACAGTCAAAAGCGGGATTTACTAGATTGGGAAGAGGCGCATTTCTGGAAGCGTGGTTATACAGCGGAAAAGCAAGCATATGAATATACCAAACAGCTTTATTTGTCAGGGAAAATGCGGAGTTTTCAGTATATGATATCCGTGAATAATGAATTTAAGGAGATTTTTGGTGAATATACCACCCGGGAATATCTTTGGAGTGGTGTTATCTATTTTTTGCAGTTGATGGACGCAGGTATTGTGGGTATTGTAGCAAATGGGCCGATCGACAAAATGATCACAGGGTATGCTCAGTATGTTAAATATGGTGAGCAAGCGTTGCTTAGTTTTACGATTAAATTATATGAATATATTCCGATGCTTGTTTTGATGCAGCGCAAATGTAGCGAAATGGACAGAGATATCAATCTGGAATTGGAACATTTGTCTGAGAGTGGACTGTTACAGCAGGAGGGACTAAAATTTGAATTAGATAGTATAAAGAGATATCTTGATTGCCTTAGGGAAATGGGACATCGGGTAGAAGACTGGAGTGGCAATTTTTACCGCCGAAAGGCTTTTGCTGAATCGGGAGAAACCTATTTTTCTGTAAAATGGCTGATTGATTTTCGAGAATTGCAGGGAAGATACGTCGACGTGTATACCAGATATTTGAAAAATAAAAATACAAGAGAGGAAAAACGATGGGAAATCTGATCACAATCTATAAAGGTGACGAAAACAGAGCTAAAATTGATACCGCACTTCAACCCGGAGTTTTTCTAGATACTGCTTATAACCGGGCATTTCAGGCATTGGAAAAGATTGTCTGTGAGACGCAAGAGTATAGGAAAGAAAATGAACAAAATGGTTGTAAAAGTAGATTTAACAGTATGGGAAACAATACCATTATTTTTACGGCGGAACGCGGACAGGGCAAGACTAGTGCCATGCGGTCTTTTGCTGAAGCTTTAAAACAGCCGCAACGATATACTGATCGAATGAAAAATATGGATTCTGTTGGCTTTTGTGTTCTTGATGTAATTGATCCTGCAGTTTTTGACAAAAAGGAAAACATAATTAGGGTTTTACTGTCGCAGTTATATTTTGAATTTGACAGATATAGCAGGGATTGTCTGGCGCGTAACAAGAGCTATATGGAAAATGCTGGGGACAGCGAAAGATTTCTGACACTGTTAACTGGATGCTATGATAACATAGAGGTTCTTAAGGGAAATGGTAATAGAAATGAAGAAGAGGATGACTTAGAGCATCTGGCCCAGTTGGGCAATAGCGCAAAATTAAGAGAAAATTTAAATGATCTCATTGAAATTTTTTTGAAGCTTATGTTAGAAAATGCCTACAGATATCATTATCTGGTCATTCAGATTGATGATGTAGATTTATCTACTGGAGATATTTATGAAATCTGTGAAGATATTCACCGTTACTTTTCGGTGCCTAACGTTGTTGTGCTGATGGCGGCGGATTATTCCCAACTGCGCTATGCACTTTGTGAAAAATATTTAAAGCAGTATAAGGAACTGCAGAATGAACGCTCTAAGATAAAAATATATGATAAATGCCATGATATGGCAACCCGCTACTTGGAGAAGGTTTTTCCTGAAAATCACAGGATAGAGCTTCCTGTTTTGCGAAATATAAGAGCGGAAGATTACAATAATTTGAGGATATGTTACTGCAGTAAGACAATTGCGGAAAGCTATCTTGGGGCAGACAGAAAGACGGAATTAGCCGCCTCGGAGAGACTCTGTGAATATCTAAAGCGGTTGCTGTATCAAAAAACTGGCATCATCCTGCTAAATGCTGCTGGCAGAGTTCATCCACTACTGCCACGAACCATGAGGGAATTGGCTCATTTTTTAAATTTGCTGGATGAGATGCCGGATATAGATATGGTTGCTGTGTGCAGCGATTTTATTTGCAGCAATGAGAAAGATGACTTGCCGGGGGAAGAACAAAATGGAATGGGAAGGAATGCATCAGATGCCCATATGGAGGATCGGGAAAATCTGGTCAATAATCTTTTCCGCTTGAAACGTTATTATTTTTATGATTGGTGTACAAACTATCTGGACGAAACACAATGGGATTTAATACAGGCTGTTGAAGCCTGCGAACCTCAAAGAAAACTGCAGTTGACAGTAAGTTTGCTGAGAGATTATATAAGCCGGATCGATAGGGAGCCCATAACTGTGGATGATGGGCAAACCATGACGGAACAAATATCGTATCGAAAAGTGATGGAATTTATTGAAAACAATAAAATACTGCAGGATAGAACTGATTTTCAAACTGCACTTTTGATTTATTATACATTGTTTCTGAATGAATGGTTTATTAAGGGCATGGGACAGGTTGAGACCATGCGGAGATTGACAGATTTTACAGGCAATTTAGTACATATAACAAAGAAGGTTGAAAACTGTAAGGTGAATGGCTTCGCTGTGAATTCTTTTGATATATCGGCGAGGACACTGAGAAAGAGGTTGGATAAGATATTTGCAGAAAATCCGGATAGTTATAAGTTATATTTGCAGGCAACGTGTGTGCCCCAGATGAAACAAGGGAAAGATCCATCGGAACAGATTGATGAGGAGCTAGAAAAATGGATAACTACTATATGGCCTTCGTCTATTGCAACAGAGAAACTGCATTTTGACTACTTTCGATCATTGACACATATGTTGTTTGATTCAGACTGGCGGACATGGGTTATGGATCGTCGACAGTCAGTGGATGAACAGCACAGAGATGAGAAAACAGAACCATCTCGTAGGCAGCAGATTGCAGAAATTATTCTGGCTATCAAAAATGCTGTTACCAATTATTCGGTACAGCAAAAGATCCAAAGTGATGTGGAAGAAATGATTGATGCATTGGAGACAAAGAGGCAGTCTAATGACAGTTTGGAGCAGTATTATAACAGATTGAATAAGGAGTTGGATAAATGGCGGGAAGGAACGGAATACGACGAAGGTATCGTACCGGCTGCCTTGGAAAAAGGTTTAGCGTTAAACTTAAAGGAGAGCGGTTGCTTGAACGATATTCTATTAAGTACAGAAGAAAATGTCAAAGCTTATAACGAACAATATGCAGAAAAGATCAGAAATATAATCTCTTTATACATGAGGAACACGGAAAATATTAAACGCATACTGGCTCAGACGAACATCAGTGATGAAAAAATGGCATACGAAATATTAAGTTTGACGCAGGTTCTGGTGCAGGCTCAAGTGGAAGATCAGAAACCTGCACTGATAAACGGGAATGTTGGACTGACAAACGGGAATGGAGAGCCGGATAATGAAGAAACGCAGCGGTATAATAGAGATGTAGAAGAACTGCGGGAATTGTACAGGCAGCTGATTTCTGAAGTAGATAAATACATTGTTTGGAAGGAACAAAATGATAAGAAAAAAATGTCCGTGTCGGCTGGAGTGGGGGAAGAAAAGGCTGACACCGAAAAATCGGTGCAGACAGGTCAGAAAAAGCAGTCGCGCAATCGCAATTCCGTGGATACAAAGCAAAAAAAGATAAAGACACTGATAGATCAATTCATGAAAAAAATACAAGAGGTGGAAAACGGGTTAGATGCATCAGGAACGGGAAAATCTTGATTTTTTATTTCGCAGAATAGCTCCGGAAAGAGTGTTGAATGATTTAAGTGCTTGCGGACAGTTTCTTGGTATTTATGAATGTCTGCCGAAAGACAAAAAAAGCCAGCGGTCTTTTTATCAACTCTATCGGCATTATGCGCCTGTTAATATGGGGGAATATTCTGTCGATGAATTAGATTTGCGTGCGGAAGAAATGATAGATGTAATTTGGGCAGACAGGCGGCTGGGGGTGTTTGCACCTCTGTTGCATTATGCGGAAAAAATTCTTCGTGTAGTCGATAAGGAGCCGGTCTGCAGACTGGATGAAGTTCTGAACTGGAATTCTATTACTAGAAGGCTGGGACAGGATGTTTTCACTTCTTGCTGGTTGGCATGGATGGATCGACATACAAAAGGAGCGGCCGGGTGGAGTTTTATATGGCCGGCTGTGATTCGTACTGATGATAATACACTGAACCAACTGGTAAAGCGGGGGCTTGCTGAGAACCATTTTCATCTCTATGGCTCGACTCAATCCTTTATCATATCCTGGGTATGTCTCATGAATCATCCGATAAGAATAGCAGGAATTGCTAAAGAGTTTAAAGAGGGGCTAAGTGTCGGCATTTCAAGAGGGCCGACAGACAATGTAATGCCTGTGGAAAGGAGACTCTGGTATGCAGCGCTGATTCGAGAACTATTGTGCAGGCGTTGTTTGGGAAAACTGACGAGTGACGATGCTCGGAGGGCCTTTCTGGATTACGAACGCACCCAAAACCCCGTAGAAATGCTTCGATGCATAGAAGTGCTTCGGGCGAATTATGGTGAGAAATTTGTCTATTTCGGTGGCAGAAGAAAATGTGTTGACTATGCAAACAATAATCAGTTTTATCGAGTAGAAGAAAATAGTGCAAACAGACTGTTGGCAGGCGAGAGGAGTTTTTTGTATCATTGTTTTCGGATGCAGTTTGAAGGCGGGTTTTCGGCTTTTGATACGATGTTGCTGCATCTTTATCTGCTATTAAAGCACAATTTTGCCAGTGAACTGATTCAGAATAATATGCTATATGGGTTTCATAACTTTGCGGATTATCAGGGGCGCAAGCGCACTGCTTATCAGAAGCTTAGGGAATATGAAATGGAAGCGTTGCGCCTTTCGGTGCGGGCGGGGGTGGAGGATAATTCTCTGGTAAGTCTAGAAGCCAGAATTATGCCTTGCAGGCATTTTAGGCGAGAAATTGCCGCGTTGGATCATATGGTGCAGGCAGCTGATCCCCAGAAAAAAGATTGGGAACATTTTTATGTGATACACTTTGCAAAAAAGAAATTTTCAGTAGATGATATTCCAAGCAGTCAGTATGTACAGGTTCCCAGGAACCAGACTACAAGGAGAAAAGCGAGGATTGCAGCCTGCCGGCTCAGAAATTATCTTGTACAAAATGAAGTGGCAGTATCTTTACGGGGGAGACAGCAGAGGATTTTCGGCATAGATGCGTGCTCCAAGGAGATCGGTTGTGGACCGGAAACTTTTGCTACTGAATTCAGATATTTGCGCGATTGTTGCAGGCATACCGGGCCGTTACAGTGGTGGCAGAATTTGCGGCAGGATTATAAGGCATTGGGTATGACTTACCATGCCGGAGAGGACTTCTACGACATTGTAGATGGGCTGAGGAACATTGATGAGACGGTAGACTATCTGGGATTGGAACGGGGAGATCGGATTGGCCATGCTGTCGCGTTAGGAATTAAAGCGGCAGATTTTTATGAGTTGAAACGTTACAGTGTTTATTTAACCAGACAGTGTTATTTGGATAATCTAGTCTGGATATTATATCGTTCTCAGGAGTGGAATATTCCCTTGGACACAGGCATAAGGGTTAAATTTGAAGGGAAAGCCAGAAGATTGCTTCATTCTATTTTTTCTTATAATAGATTGACGGGGAACTGGCAGGAAGGGGAACTTGACCATTATTATGCTTCGTGGAAATTACGTGGTGACCATCCGGATCTGTACTCAAGAAAGCGGGAATGGTTGCCGACGATTTCTTGTGTCAAGGGCTCTTATCAGTATTATATGAAGAAGACGGATGACTGTAGCCTTGAACTGTATCGCAGCCACCCGGATGTAAAGGAATTTCTGGTCAGATATCATTTTGACCAAGATGTGAAGCGCAAAGGGTTGGAACCAGAACGGTTAGAAATTGACGATTGGAGGGAATACACGTCATTGGTGGCAGACTTTCAGAAGCGACTTCAGAAAAAGATAGCGGATGCAGGGATTGCAGTAGAATGCAATTTGACTTCTAACTATCTGATCGGTACGTTCAGAAGATATGAGGCGCATCCCATTTTGCGCTTTAACCGTCATAAGCTGGATCCAGATTATCATGGAGCAAATATTCAAGCATCTCTAAACACAGATGATCTTGGGATATTTGCTACTTCCTTAAGTAATGAGTATGCGCTGTTGCTTTGCGCCCTGCGCAAGGTACGCCATATGGAAGGAAAAGATGATGACACGGTAATTTACGATTATCTGGATTATCTGCGCGAGTGTGGGATCAGGATGTCCTTTCGATCGGTTGAAACGGCTTTTAGTAGATGTACGGCAGATAAACGCTGCGATTTCGTGACCAGAAAGCTGTCCGGGGATGGGCACTGTCACAGCTTCAAATCATCCAAGTTCTGCGCATCAGAATGGCCTTGATCCAGATTTACCACGCAAATAATTTCATGCTGGAATAGCATATTTTATATTCCGGATTTGCTTCCAGAATGAGTTTAGTCAACACCTCTTTATCGTCGGGAAGGTGATAAGTACATAGTGCCAGCTTGGGCTTATACTTTTTCAGTACCATCTGAGCGCCTAGCAATAAGTCTCGTTCGGCGCCTTCTATATCCGCTTTAATGAAATCCACTCTTGGTAAGCCGTTTTGAATAACGTACTCGTCAAGCGATACGATGTTCACAATGGCCTTTGTCCCTGTGACATTTAAATCTTTTACATATGTGCTTGCCGCCAAATTATCGTTACAAATAGTCATTTCTGCCTGTTGGCTCTTTTCTCCCAAGGCGTTTTTGACAATTACAGCTTTCTCTTCTATTTTGTTGACTGCAAGAGTCTCCTTTAATATGTCAATTGTTGATTCAATCGGTTCAAACGCATAGACAAGGCCTCCGCGGTTACACGCAAATGCAGTGAAAAAACCATAATTTGCTCCTGCATCGATGACAATATCTCCTGGTTGAATTTTTGTCTCACCTTTTTCATAAGTCCCTTCCGTGCACGCGCCAAATGCTTCCATATCAGAGGAAAAGTATGGGATGATCAGATCACTTGTCTGATACATGGTTTCAAGGCCGCAGTATCGGGATATTTTAATCAACCCTAGATCATACCCATAATCGGTTTTTAAATATTTATCAAATACTTTTTTCCAGTTTACATGGGAACCAAGAGCAAAACTGAGCATATTTAATCCCCAAATCCTAAGCCCGACTTTTCTCATTTTGCCTTTCTCGCCATTCATTATGGCTAAGAAGCACTTATAAACTTCACCGTTTGGCAGTCTTTTTTTCAAGGCATTCACTAATCGATTCATATATCTCATTTTCCTCCCATGGGTCAAATATAACAAAAATGCTGAAAAAAGTAAATGTGTCTGTTTTGCCTAACAAAGAATTGTTTTTATTCTTCGCACAGTTTGATTACTATTACATCCCCGATGATCTTGATCGACCCTGCGTTAGGATAACATGGCATATTTTGTACTTCTTTCTTTTTCTGAAGTTCTTCTATTTCTTTGTCTTCCACAGGCTCATAAGTAAAGCCGAGGTACTGCAGATAATCAGCTCTGGAGTAAGCATTGATTAAATTCCCGCTGCATGCGCCGCCGTATTCTACCGCTGTGTCCCAGAGGCTGATAAAACTTGGATCCTCAAAGGTTCCAAGGAGCGCCCAGCGGTAGGACACATCATATCCTTCTGTCTCCTGGACTCTAACGATAAAGCGGTTTAAATAACTGGTAGTTGCCTGATTGGCACAATAAGCTGCCGTATAATTCACGTTAGACACATATGCATAATCTAATGCGGCCATTGCGACTGCGGTCACACACAGATATTGAAAGGCTTTACACGACTTTTGTACTCTGTCAGATATTGCTTCCCCTGGTTCCCTGCACCCCTGTATGGTGTTAAGCAATACAAAGGGCAGCAGAAAAAGAAAGACGACGGAGTATATCATCAACACATAGATTCGCGTATTAAAGCAGATCACTTCTATACCGTTTAATGCCACAGGATAAACGACGAAATATAGGAGTAGGACCTTGGCAAATCCTGCCCCATGTAAAAACTTTTTTCGCCAGGAAAACCATAAGAGCCCTGGCACGATTAAGCCTATCGACAAAACGCATACTTTCAGGATGCCTGTCGCCGTTACGCCATAGTAATCCCGGAATGGAAGGAGGTAGAAGATAGTATAACATTTCCGCAAAATATTTGGGATATCGCTTAGTCTGATCTGTCCCATCTTATCTATATTGACATATGCGGTAAGTGCCCTGTGTGACAGAAACAATAAGGTTTTCAGGCAGAAGAAATATAAAATAAATCCGCCGATGATCACCGACAAATAATAAACTGCCTTTTTCATAAATGTCTTCCAACTACTGTGTTCCTCATACGCTTCCTGGAAAAGAAGCAGTACGAAGAGTACAGCCGTCATTGGAATATACGCCTGATAGAGGCCCATCGAAGCTGCTTCCAGCCCTATCGCAAGAATTGCTCCCTTCCAGCCTTTTTGTGCACACCATACAGCCATAACTGCCCATAGTACGGCCCAGTTGTACCATGCAGAAGTGAATCTGAAAAATAAAATACCTGTAACGGTTGGAAACGAGAGAAATATAGCTCCAAAGAAAAAGCCATAACAATCCTGCAGGTGAAATAGGTCTGTGATTAGTACAGCTGCCGCCGTCAGCAGAAGGATCGACAGGACTCCGTTCCAAAAGGGAAGATTATAGGTCAATCCTAACCAGTCGAATATATTTCCTAATACGGATAACAGCCATCTTCCGCTTTGAATCCCTGTACCGTAACCTGTGGGATCCGAAAAGACATTGTCGTAATTCTGCAATACATTGACCAGTGTGAAGCCATGCGCTATTACACCGGAAAGCAGACATCCTGTAATTGTCCATCGATATTTCTTTATTTGCGCCGTCAGCATACAGTACCTCCTGTGTTTTATCTTACTTTGTGCTGCGAATCCCATGCCTCATAATGGAAACACCCCTGCTGGATATCCGCTTTATATTTTTTACAAAACAAGAGAGCTTGCCGGTAATCTGCCAGGTTATCATGATGAATCATTTTATAGACATACAGCCAAAGGAAAGCCCATTTCAATGCCAGTTCATGTTGGCTGGGCCAAAATTTGTGCTGCAGATAAACGCGATGGGCTACCTGCATGAAAGTAGATTTCCGGCTGGGAATCCTATATTCTTTTGATGCGTTATGTCTTACCCTGACCAGGGGAGATAAAATGCACTTCAAACCGCTTTTCTGTGCTTCCCGGTAATATCTGTATGTGCAGTCCAGATCCTCTGCATATGCATAAGTTTCTAGTTTTTCATCAAATCGGATGTCCCATTCATCCAGAAACTGTTTTCGGAGAACAAAAAAGAAGCCCATTGCCCATTGGGTTGGTGTTTCCGTTAAGACTTCATGATCTGGAAACCGCCCGAGGACAGAATATGTCACATGGCCGATCCCATGGTTTCTGATAGATTTTGTGCCCATCAGATAACCAAGTTTCGTATGCGTAATGGGCGTATTGTCATCTATCCCGGCAATCATTGCGAGAGAGGTATCTTTCATAATTGCCTTTATATTATGGAAGGTATCAATTTTTACATCCACATCGTCGTCCATGAATACAATGATGTCTTGTTCTGCCTTGCTCAATCCCACATTTCTCGCATGGGTCAAAGAAGGCTCCGTTAAGTATACATACTCCAGCGCGGTTTTGCCTGACAGAAGATTTGTCAGGATGCGCTGGCTTTCGCGGCGTTTTTCTTCGGATGGGCTTTGGTCGACAATGATCACCTGCTCCGGCATCGTCTGACTTTCCAACATAAATTGGATTGTCCTCAGCAGCGAAACCTGCCTGTTTAAAGTTGGTATGATGACGCTGATCCCCATAGGTTTAACATTCTCCTAATTTTAGTTCCTCAAAAATTTTTTTGGCTTGTCTATCGGCGCGTTTGTTTTCTAGAACAAAGCGTTGTGCACGGCTCCCCGTCTGAAAAAGTTCCTCTTCTGTCTTGCCTAATACTTTTTCTAATCCCTTTCGAAAACCCTCCACGGATTCTTCCTCAAATAAATACAGATATGGATAATAGCTTTGAGGCAGTCCTGGCAATTTTGTCATCAGTACAGGCGTTCCTGAGGCCATATATTCTAATGTCTTGGAGGGGAAGGAATATTTTGTATACTCCCCGGAAGAAGGCCTTGGGTTGATCAAAAGTGTGGCTTTCTGTTCCTGTTTCAAAATATATTCGTTAGACTGAATGCCAAAATAATGTACATTTCTGTATTTGCTGCACAGCTGTTCAATCTGTTGCCTGCAGTTTCCGTCGCCATATATATGCAGTTCACAGTCCGGCGCATCCATCTGGATAAATGCATGGACGAGCGTAATGATTCCGTATTCCTGATGTAATGACCCGGCATACAGGCAGATTTTTTTCCCGGTTGGACGTCGGCTGCAGCTAGCACTGTCGTATCCTTTACTGTCACACAGCCCTTCCATGAGGCACTGAGGCCTGTTTCTTTTGTTGATATAAGATCCCAGCTGTTCCGTCAATACGACATAGCGGTCAAACTGTTTTATCGGCCACATACATAGTCTGGCCCAAAGTTTGCCTTTCAGGCTTTTGCTGGAGGCGCCTATGAAGCTGGGAACATCTGTTAAGATAGCCACATTGGTTATCCGATAAAACCATTTCATCCATAGGCAGAGGAGGGAAGAATTCAAACTCAATGCATCGCAGATCAAAAGAACCCGAGCTGTCTGTTTGGCTGATTTGATTTCGCTCGCCACAGCTCTTAAAAACGAAAAATAGGAGGTGGTTTTGCGCCCGGTGTTTGCATAAACGTAAACCACCCCATTCTCAGATTGCAGCTTGTCCTCAGTCACGCCGGAGAGAGCGTCTAAATACACCTTAGGGACAATACACCTTACTTCTATACCAGAAATGGTGGAAAAACCCTCTGCCAGCATCTTGTTGAACTTATATGCCGGTGTAACCATATTTCCGCCAGCTGCAATATCCCGATACTTTTGCGGACAAATTGCCGCCAGATAATAGATGATCATTGCCTGTTTCCTCATCATAAGAGCGCCATTAACTCATGTAAATCATTATATGGTGGATTGGCATAATTTACAATACCAATCTTTTGAAACCTTGCACTTGGCGTGTTTTGAAACCTTGCACTTGGCGATTTGGGAAAGCGCAAGGAGGACGCGTGTATCTTGCGGGCACTGAAAGCGTATGCTATAATTTTAAAACGAAGATATTCTTTGAAATAATTGCAGGATCCATAATAAGAGATCGTCTGATAGAGGAGAGGCAATATGTTATTTCATTTCATCAGCTGGCTATGGATATTGTTGACGTCATTTTGCACAGGTTTTGGCGTTCTACGGCTAGTAAAAGGTAAACAAGGCGTTGTGAATATAAGTTTGGAGTATATGATCGTCTGGGGACTGTGTGTTATCACTGTTTATGCCCAGGCGTTCAGTCTGGTGCATAAGGTTGGGGGGGCGGCAACTATTGTTTTAGGAGTAAGCTCACTGCTTGTTCTTGTGATCTGGTACAGGGAGGTATTTTCTTATTTTCGGCATTGCTTTTACAAGAAACATCTCGTGCTTTTCTGTATAATCGGAATTGCAGCCGGAGGCATTTTCCTGTGGCTCAGTTCCGGCTATATGATGCATCCGGACACGGTGCTTTATCATGCACAGGCAATCCGCTGGCTGGAAGAGTATGGTATTGTAAAGGGATTGGGAAATCTGCATAACCGCTTGGCCTATAACAGCTCATTTTTCCCCCTGCAGGCATTGTACAGTCTGAAATTTGCTGCAAACCAGTCTCTTCACTCCGTGAATGGTTTTGCGGCAGTGGTTTTTATCTTGTATAGCTTCTTTACACTCTCTGTATGGAAAAAGGAGAAACTGAAGGTATCGGATTGCCTAAAGCTGTCGATCTTACTGTACTGTGCCAAATTTGAGAGCCTGGGATATTTATCCTCGCCCGGATCGGACCATATGACTATGTTGATGGTATTGTATCTGTCAGCAAAATGGATGGAACTTGTGGAAAAGGGCTGCGGGGATATGGTGGATTATGGCTTGATCTGCTTATTGGCTGTCTGGTGCGCCACGTTGAAATTATCTGCTGCCATGATGAGTTTACTTGCGTTGTACCCGGCAGTCAAATTGATCCAAAAGCATAAATGGAAAACCCTTGCAGTATTTTGTGTAAGCGCCGTAGGAATCGTGCTCCCTTTTTTGACACGGAATGTGATCATCTCAGGCTACCTTCTTTATCCTTACCCGTCTATAGACTTATTTCGTGTGGATTGGAAGATGCCGGCCGCTCTGGCAGATTATGATAGAATCGAGATTATGGCCTGGGGGCGGCAGTTGGGATACGCAACCCATGATACGCCGTTTTTGCAGTGGTTTCCTAACTGGTATCGGGCGATGAACGCAGGCGAACAATTCCTTTTCTGGGCAAATTTGATCTGCATAGTCGGAATTGCTGTGGTGCTCCTATGCAGAGGAATCAAGGGGAAGGGTTCCTTTCCGACGGCCATATTCTATGTCGTATGTACCGTGCAGCTCAATATGTGGTTTTGGACTGCGCCATTGACGCGTTACGGCGGCGCCTATCTGCTCCTTTTGCCTTCACTGGCGCTGGGGATGTGGTTTGCATCAGTCAAAAGCCGAAAGGTGTTGCTGGCAACATCCTGGGGGCTTGCTGCAGGAATTTTTTGTATTGTTCTATTCCGTGCCGCGGCCTTTGACCACAAATATGTGGCCGCGGCCTGGAAACGGCCGATGGACTATTTGTATACCAAAGATAAAGAAGTGATATTGGATGGGAAGATAACGGCCTATACAACGCTTGAGATGGGAACGGGCTATCACTCGTTTCCAGGGACGGTCATGTCCCCGGACTGGATCAATGCGATAGAGCTCCGCGGCAACGGGATAGAAGATGGCTTTCGGATGAAAGAAGAATATTATCATATGTGGGATTAGAACACACTGACCAGGCCGCCGTAAGGCGGCCTGATCCAATGCAGCTGTTACTTAAAATGGCTGTTTCTTGTCACAGGTTTTTGGACGGATCATCCTGCCCGCAGCTTTTCCCATACAGCCGCAGTTCGTAGACCAGATGGGCCTTGGCAGGTTCTGGCAGCTTTTCTGTGAGCCGCACGAAGTCGCCTACGGTGTAGGATCCCTTGATCGGACGTTCCAACAGAAGCCTGGGGTGCATCGCTTCGCGTCGTCCCAGCAGGAAATCCACCGTCACCTCAAAGAAATCCGCCATCCTGCACAATGTCTCTAAGTCTGGCTCATGAACGCCGTTTTCATAGTTTGAGACGGTGCCCGGAGAGCAGCGCAGGTAAACGGCCAGTTCCTTTTGAAGGACATTCTTTTCCCGGCGCAGCTGCTTTAAGCTTTCTGAAAGTGTCATACCTATCCCTCCTATCATTTGATAAAATAACCGTACAGGAATCCGGCAAAAAGCGGGAGTCAAAACATATCCGATTGATCCGGCTCTATACAAGTCTTCCAAAATATGCTATATTGATAAATGTGGACGTGTGATGTCCGGGCGATCTGCCAGATCAATACAACCAGCGAGGTGACTATGTTTACAGGAAAGACATTACTGATCACGGGCGGCACTGGCTCCTTTGGAAACGCCGTGCTGAACCGGTTTCTGACAACGGATATCGGGGAAATCCGCATCTTTTCCAGAGATGAGCTAAAGCAGGACGATATGCGCCATCTCTATCAGCGCAATTTCCCGGAATACAGCAATAAATTGAAATTCTACATCGGCGATGTGCGCGACCCCCAGAGCATTGCAAAGGCGATGCACGGGGTGGATTATATTTTCCACGCGGCGGCCTTAAAGCAGGTTCCCTCCTGCGAATTTTTCCCCATCGAGGCGGTAAAGACCAATGTGCTGGGCACGGAGAATGTGCTCCAGGCGGCGGTGGAGGCAGGGGTGAAGAAGGTCATCTGTCTCTCTACCGACAAGGCGGCCTACCCGGTCAACGCCATGGGGACTTCCAAAGCCATGATGGAAAAGGTCATTGTGGCAAAATCCAGGACTGTGTCCCCGGAGCGGACCAGCATCTGCTGTACGAGATACGGAAATGTGCTTTGTTCCAGGGGATCCGTTGTACCCCTGTTCATCAGCCAGATCAAAGAAGGAAAGCCGTTGACTGTCACGGAGCCTGCCATGACCCGGTTTGTGATGAGCCTGGAGGAGGCAGTGGAGCTGGTGGTGTATGCGTTCCAGAACGCCCAGAGCGGGGACATCATGGTGCAGAAGGCGCCGGCCTGCACCGTCGGCGTGCTGGTACAGGCGGTGAAAGAGCTTTTCTGTTCTGACGCGGAGGTGAAGGTGATCGGGATCCGCCACGGCGAGAAGATGTATGAGACACTTCTCACCAACGAGGAATGTGCCCACGCCATTGACATGGGGAACTTTTACCGGGTGCCGGCGGACAAGCGTGACCTGAATTATGACAAGTATTTCACAGACGGGAATCTGGAGAGAAGTAAATTGTCGGAATTCAATTCCAACAATACCGTCCTGATGGATGTGGAGCAGGTAAAGACGAAGCTTTTGACGCTGTCTTATATCCGGGAGGAACTTGCGGCACAGAAAGGAAGCGCTGTCTGACAGGATGCCGCAGCCGGGCTTAAGACAGCGGAAGATGGGCAGACCGAATACCGCAGACGCGGGGAGGAGAACATGAAGGTACTTGTGACCGGGGCCAACGGCTTTATCGGGAAAAATCTTGTGACGCATTTAACGAGAAGGGAAGGGGTGGAAGTCCTTCCCTTTGACGTGGATACGCCCGCGGAGCGGCTGGAAGAGTATTGTCAGGACTGTGAATTTGTCTACCATCTGGCAGGCGTCAACCGGCCGGAGCGGGTGGAGGAGTATATGGAGGGAAATTTCGGGTTTACCTCCCGTCTGGCAGAGACGCTGAGAAAATGCGGAAACAGATGTCCTGTGGCCGTCTCCTCTTCCATCCAGGCGGCTTTGGAAAATCCTTACGGCCAGAGCAAGAAGGCGGGGGAGGATATGTTGTTTTCTTACGGCCAGGAGACGAAGGCGCCGATATATCTCTACCGCTTTCCCAATGTGTTTGGAAAGTGGTGCCGTCCCAACTACAACAGCGCGGTGGCCACATTCTGCCATAACATTGCCCATGGCCTCCCCATACAGGTAAACGACAGAAACACGCGGCTGCGCCTGGTATATATTGACGACGTGGTGGAGGAACTGCTGCAGGCTCTTGACGGGCACCCCCATATAGATGCGGACGGCTACTGCTATGTGCCGGTGGAGCACGAAGCGACGCTGGGCGAGATTGTCAATCTCCTGTACAGCTTCCGGGAGAGCAGGCAGAATCTGATGGTGCCTGATATGACGGATGGCGGGTTGGAAAAGAAACTTTACAGTACTTATCTGAGTTATCTCCCCTCGGACGGATTTTCGTATCCGCTGGTGATGAAGGAAGACGCCCGCGGCAGTTTCACGGAAATTTTAAAGAGCGCGGATCGGGGGCAGGTTTCTATCAATATCTCCAAGCCCGGTATCACAAAGGGAAACCATTGGCATCACACGAAAAACGAAAAATTTGTGGTGGTCAGCGGGAAAGCCCTGATACAGTTCAGGCGGCATGGCAGCCAGGAGGTTTTTGAGTATCATGTGAGCGGCGACAGGCTGGAGGTAGTGGATATCCCCACGGGATATACCCATGCTATCATCAACGAAGGGGATACGGATCTTGTGACGCTGATGTGGTGCAACGAATGTTTCCAGCCGGGAAAACCGGATACGGTGTACGAATCGGTAGAAGGGTGAGAGGTGTAACGTGAGCAGACTGAAAGTGATGACGGTGATCGGTACCAGGCCGGAGATCATACGGCTGTCGGAAGTGATTAAAAAATGTGATCGGTATTTTGAGCACATTCTGGTTCATACAGGGCAGAATTACGATTACACGCTGAATCAGATTTTTTTTGAAGACCTCGGCCTCAGACAGCCGGATTATTATCTGGATGCGGTGGGGGACGACCTGGGGGAGACCATCGGCAATATCATTGCAAAGAGCTATAAGCTGATGGCCCAGATCAAGCCGGACGCTTTTCTGGTATTGGGGGACACCAATTCCGCTCTGGCTGCCATCTCTGCAAAGCGGTTGAAGGTGCCCATTTTCCACATGGAGGCGGGAAACCGCTGTTTTGACGAAAACCTTCCAGAGGAGACCAACCGCCGGATCGTGGATCACATCGCGGACGTAAATCTCTGTTACAGCGAACACGCCAGAAGATATCTGAACGCAGAAGGAACGGCGAAAGAGAGGACGTTTGTCACTGGCTCACCCATGGCGGAGGTGTTGTCCGCAAACTTGGAGAAGATCAAAGAGAGCAGGATCCTGGACACTCTGGGGCTGGAAAAAGGAAGGTATATCCTGCTGTCTGCCCACCGGGAGGAGAATATCGACCAGGAGAAAAACTTCTTCGCCCTGATGGAAGCGGTAAACCGTATGGCGGAGACCTATCAGATGCCGATCATCTACAGCACCCATCCCAGGAGCAGAAAGTTTATCGAACAGCGGGGATTTTGCTTCCATCCGCTGGTGCAAAGTTTAAAGCCCTTTGGCTTTTCTGATTACAATCACTTACAGAGGAATGCCTTCTGCGTGGTGTCGGACAGCGGTACCCTGCCGGAAGAGGCGGCTTATTTTAACGCAAAGGGAATGGCCTTTCCGGCGGTGTGCATCCGCACTTCCACGGAACGACCGGAAGCGCTGGACAAGGGCTGTTTCCTTTTAGGAGGCATCACCTCCGAGCAGGTTCTGCAGGCGGTAGACATGGCTGTGCAGATGAAGGAGGCGGGGGAGTTCGGCGTGGAAGTGCCAGACTATGCGGATGAGAACGTGAGCACCAAGGTGGTGAAGCTGATCCAGAGCTACACGGGGATCGTAGATAAGATGGTCTGGAGGAAATAGAGGAGAGACTTGTGCCGTTGGAGGCGGCATGGAGGTTGGCGTGAGGGAGAAACTGCGCAAAAACAGATGTATGCTCTGGTATACGCTTTGCTTTTTTGCCCTGGGTATGATCGACCAGATCCGCGGCAGTGCAGAGGGATCCGTCCAGATGACAGCGGCAAACTGTGTAGGCATTGTGATGGCTGCTATGACGGTGCCTTCTCTGAGGTGGGAGCGGTTCCGGCATAACATTTATTTGGTGTGGACTGGAATTTCTGCGGCAGGAGGCGCGGCGGCGCTCTTGTGGGGGGGCCGTCACTATCCCTATCCCAATCAATGGGCCGCAGGGGTTTTGAATATCGTGGTGTGGGGCTATCTTGTGCTGTATCTGCTGCGGGAAGGTCGGCGCCTGCCTGCGGCAAAACGGCTGCGGCAGCCATATTTCTGGTGCCTCAGCGCCCTTTACCTGTTGCTCTTTTTTACCGCAAAGGGCAGCCTGCAGCACTTGTGGTTCCTGCTGGTTTTTGGGGGATTTTATCTGATCGGCATCGAAAAGGGGCATCGGGAGGACTTTTTTGCCGGGCTGCTCAATGGCATCATCCTGTGGTTTTTTGTGGTACAGACGTTGGCGTTTGCCTTCCGGCCTTACGACTATCTGCGTTACCGGGGGATGTATACGTTGCCCACTCAAAACGGCGTTTTCTATATGTTGGCGTACAGTGCGTTTTTCTGTAAGTGGCTGTATGCCAGGGAAAAGGGGAAAAATCGCATCCTGCGGGGCTTATACTTCTTTTTGGCCGCCGTATGTATCAGCCTTCTGCTCCTTACGGGGGGCAGATCCTCTCTGATGGGGGCTGCTGCGGCGACGCTGGCGCTTTCCGTCATGTATGAGATAGTACATCACAAAAGTTTCTACCGATGGATATTTCATATGCTGCTTTTGGGAGGATGCGTCGTTTTGACATTTCCTCTGGTATACGGCGGCGTCCGTTATTTCCCTGTTGTCTTGCATCATCCCATCTGGTTTGGGGGGGAATATCAGGAAGAATACAGCGTGCGATCCTTTGACCCCTGGAACAGCGAGAGGTATATCACCTTTGAAGAGGCTTTGGACAGCAGTCTGGGCAGGGTGCTGATGCTCTTTGGAATCAACATCTGGGAGGATGGGGGCAGCGCCCAGGGGAATCGGCTGCTTTTGACTGCCCAGGCGGCGGAAATGCCTGTGACAGGGAGCTCCCCGGAAAATTCATTCTCGGATGAAACCAGAATAGACAGGAAGAACTCCATCAGCATCCGGCTGGGAATTTATCAATACTATCTTTCCAACCTAAACCTGTGGGGGCATCCGGGCGACGGATTTTATCTTCTGGAGGATATGTTTATCGTTCACGCCCATGATATTTTTTTGCAGATCGCTTTCGACCACGGTGTGGTAACAGGAATTGTCTTCCTGGGTCTGAGCCTATATAGTTTGGCGGTCTTTGGCGCCGGGGCATGGAAGAAGGGGCTGGGCGGCTGCTGGATCTGTCTGGCGCTGTTTCTCCCGGTATTTGTTTACAGTCTGACGGAACTGGCTCACATCTCGGGAACGATTACCTGGACATTTTTTCACCTGGCATTCTGCCTGGCAGGACAAGAAAAAGAATACGCGTCCTCTGGCAGAGGAGTGTTTTCCAAAGTAAAACAGTAAGACCCCAGATAGAGGGAAGCGACTACAACGCACAGTGCGGTGGCAAAAGGGAGGCTGTGCCTGTCTTTGCCGCCGCACATCATCTCAAAGCGGGGCACAAGTACCTCCTTGCCCACAGAAAGGAACATCGCAGTCAGTTCTGCCTCGGCTGAGACAATCTGTATGGCCTGATCCATGATATGAATCAAAGCCTCCAAATAAACCTTCCGGGCAGCCGGGTTCTCCCGGATGATTTCGTCGTCAACCCGCATCTCCAAAAGTAAGTCAAGTTGTCTTCTTAAAAAGAAGCAGGCGGGATTCCACCAATAGACAATGCACAACAGATTGACCACCTGCTTGAACCACAGATCTCTATGGCGGTGATGGGCAATCTCATGTTTCAAAATATAATGCAGATCATCATCGGTCAGCTCTGCTTCCGCAGGGAGAAGGATGCGGGGGCTTCGGATCCCATACAGGGCCGGGGAAGTAAAACGAGGTACCAGAAGGATGCGAAAAGGGTTGTCAGCCTGCTTGCAAAGTCCGGCAAGATGGGCGCAATAAGGCTCCTGCGCGGTCACATCTCTGCCGTACATACGGACGTATCTGGAAAAGACAAGGTTCCGATAGGCGTATCTGACGGCGAATCCCAGGATCCCCAATGCCCATACCGCTTCCAGTATGGTGCAAAGCGATATGGGAAAACCGGCATAACTCGTCAGCGGATGGTGGATAGAAGAAAAGAACCTGGCCACAAACGCCGGGCTGGCAACGGGTTTCGCAAACGGCAGTTCAAAGGGAAACAAAAGCCTAAGAAGGGTAAGTGTCAAAAATACGATCGGCAGTTGATACCCCGTTGCCAGTAAAAGCCTTCTGTGACGAAAACAGAAGGCAATCAGCAAAATCACAAGATTAGAGGTAAAAACTGCCGTCAATACAGTCGAAAAAGAATAATGCAACATAGAGTCTTCTCTCGTATCCCAACGCCGAAAGCTAGAACTTTTTCTCAAATTCAGCCAGAATTTTCTTCAGCTTTGCAACCTCTGCCTTCATCTGTTCGGGACTCTGCTCGATGCCCAAAATAGCGGCGCAGAGATCTGACTTTGGTATCACATTTTTAAAGTTGGCATAGTCGCCGGCAAAATTGCGCATGATGACTTCCTTGGATTCCTCTGTAGGACGGTAGGTCCGGCTCAATACCTTTCCGCTGTGGGTTACACCTGCCACCTCTACCAGATTGTCCTTTAACAGCTTGCGAAGGACGGCGATGACAGTGCTCTGCGTCAGGCCTCTCTGCTCGTTCACAATGTCGGTAGAGGTCATTGCCTCCTCGTTTTTCCACAGAATATTTAATACGTCAAGTTCCCTGGGATTTAACTGCGCCATAGGTAATCTCCATCTCTCTTTTCATTTTCATATAGTAATTTCCTAAACCTTACGGTCATTATATTGCAAACGGTTTGACAAGTCAATAGAAATAACGCAATCGAGAGAATATCGCGGTAAATGAACACAAATTGTCTTGAAATAAGCCTGCAAAAATTAAAGATAATTTACATTGTAACATTTGACATTTCCTGTTAAACTATTATGGAACACTTTTTTACTGAAATAGGGCAGGAGGCAAAAGATTGAAAATTAAAATTTTCAATCGCGAGATTTGTGTCCGCGCGCTGCTTGACACAAACTCGTTATGCGCCAAGAGCAGCGCGGAAATGAGGTATAAAAATGGAACAATTGGCGATATTTGGCGGCAGACCTGTGCGGGAAACGCCAATTTATTACGGAAGGCAATGCATTGGGCAGGATGACATTGACGCTGTGGCGGACGCTTTGCGCAGCCCGCTGATTACCTGCGGTCCCAGAGTGGAGGAACTGGAGCGAAAACTGTGCCAGGTCACAGGGGCAAAATACGCCGTCGTAGTGGCAAACGGGACGGCGGCGCTCCATCTGGCCGCCCTGGCGGCAGGGTTTGGGCAGGGGGATGAGGTAATCGTCAGCTCCATCACTTTTGCCGCGTCTGCCAACTGTATCTTATACAGCGGCGCGACGCCTGTCTTTGCGGACATTGATCCTTCTACCTATAACATTGACCCGGAGTCCGTGCGGCGGCTGATCACGCCCCGGACAAAAGGCATTGTGGCGGTAGATTTTACAGGGCAGGCGGTGGAATATGATGCCCTGCGCGAAATCTGTAAGGAGCATGGTCTGACGATGATCTCAGACGCCGCCCACTCTATCGGGACGCGCTATAAGGGGCAGCCCGTGGGCAGTCTTGCGGATATGACCTGTTTCAGCTTTCATCCGGTGAAGACGGTGACTGCCGGAGAGGGCGGAGCGGTGACGACGGATGATGAGGGGCTGTATCACAGGATACTGCGTCTGCGCACCCACGGGATCACCCGCAGGCAGGAGGAAATGGTACATCCCACAGACGCCATGTGGTATAACGAACAGGTGGAGCTTGGATTTAACTACCGCATGACGGATTTTCAGGCGGCGCTTCTCATCAGTCAGTTGAACAAGCTGGATCAATTTTCCAGGCGGAGAAAAGAGATTGCGGAAAAATATGACAAAGCCTTTTCCGAAATGCCGGAACTTGTGCTGCAAAAGGAGATCCCGGAATCCGATACCACCAGGCATCTCTATGTGATCCGCTTAAACCCGGACAAGCTGGCCTGCGACAGGCGGCAGTTCTTCGATGCGCTCTATGCGGAGAACGTGTGCCCTCAGGTTCACTATCTTCCCGTATACTGGCATTCTTACTACGAAAAACTAGGGTATGGGAAGGGGCTCTGCCCCCAGGCGGAGAGCTATTATGAGTGGTCCATGAGCATTCCGCTGTATTACAGCTTAAGCGATGAAGAGGTGGACGATACCATCCGCGCGGTGAAGAAAGTGGCAGCGTACTATCGGAAGTAAGGTGTGGGATTTGCGCCGCAAAAGGCGGCCTGGAGGTGGGAAGGTGATGGAACCCAAGGGGAGGGCCCTTAGCTGGAGCCGGAAAAAAATCATAGACGCGGCGGTTTTTGCAGTGCTGCTGGCTGCCGTGTCCGCCGTGACGCTTGTCCTGTTCCACCGGCAGACGCTTGGCAGCCCCGAGACAGGCTACCATTCGGATATGAAGGCGTACATCTTGGAAATACAGGGCTTAAACCACAAATACAGTTATCCCTACCCTGTGTTTTTTTGGATCGCCGGCTTCCTTCATCTGTTCACCACGCCGGAGTTTGCGGTGGCCCTTGCCACCATGCTGTTAAACAGTCTGGGAATCCTTCTGGTCAAACTGGCCATGAACCGGCTGATCCTGCCGGAATGTGGGGAAAACGGCCTGGGCTTCCTGCACAAGGAATGGCAGATCCGTGTCCTGCTCAGCTTTCTTGCCGTATCTCTGTTTTTTATTTCCATGTTGTACCCGCCCCCCGGGATTTATCTGCCGGGGATCAAGTTCAAATACCTGGGCGTATTTACGGCAAACCCGTTTCACAATGCCACTTATCTGGCGGCACGGCCTTTTGCCATCCTGGCCTTTTTGTGGTTTGTAAAATTGCTGCCGGTGTATGAGAAGGGAGCCTGCCTGAAAAAGGTGGGAGTGTCTGAGGACAGGCCGCCTGTCACGGATTATGTGTGGTTTGCGGCGTCCCTCCTGCTTGCCACCATGACCAAGCCCAGCTTTACCCTGGTTCTGGTCGGCACAGCCGGACTGCTCATGCTGTATCGTCTGATTCGGAGCCGGTTTCGGAATCTTGTGCCTACTGTGCAGCTTGGGCTGTGCTTTCTGCCCACCTTTATCGACCTGCTCTACCAGTATAGAGGAGTGTTTGTGGCAGAGGAAGGGCAAGAGGGCGGCGTTGGGTTCTGCCTAGGCGAGGTGTGGGGCTATTACTGCGACAACATTCCCCTGGCGGTGTGTCTTGCCGTAGGGTTTCCCCTTCTGGTGCTGGTCTTAAACTGGCGGGAGTGGAAGCAAAGCGCCGGGTATCGGTTTTCCTGGCAGATTTATCTGATGAGCTTTTTGATGGCGTTCTTTTTATATGAAAAGGGGTTCCGCAAGCCGGACTTTAATTTTTCCTGGGGGTATGAATACGGGATCTTCTTCTGCCATATGGGAGCGCTTCTGGTACTGTTAAAGGCTGCGGCCCGGAAGGGCAATAAATGGTTTCTGGGGGCGCAATGGCTGGCCTACCTGGCCCATGTGGTGTGCGGCGTTTTCTATTTTGCGGATTTCATGAGTGGGAAGATGTACTATTGAGGAGGACTGGGAAAGTGGACAGAATCGCAGTGTTGATCCCCTGCTATAACGAGGAGAAGACCATTGCCAAGGTGGTGCAGGATGCGAAAAGAGCGCTGCCGGAGGCGGTGGTGTATGTCTATGACAACAATTCAACGGATCGGTCGGCGGCGTTGGCCCAGGCGGCCGGCGCACAGGTCCGGTGTGAGTATGAGCAGGGGAAGGGAAATGTGATCCGACGGATGTTTCGGGAGATTGACGCGGAGTGCTATCTGATGGTGGACGGGGACGATACCTATCCATTGGACAGCGCAAGGGAAATGGTGGACAAGGTTCTGGAGCGGGGGGCGGATATGGTGGTGGGCGACCGGCTCTCTTCCACTTATTTCACGGAAAACAAAAGGCCCTTCCACAACTTCGGCAATACGCTGATGCGCTCCGGCATCAACAGCCTGTTTCACTCCGATATCAAGGACATTATGACAGGGTATCGGGCGTTCAGCTACGAGTTTGTGAAGACCTTTCCCGTGTTTTCCAAAGGATTTGAGATAGAGACGGAGATGACTATCCATGCGGTCAATTACCACATGAGGGTGGAGAACGTGGTGGTAGCGTACCGGGATCGTCCGGAGGGCAGCGTGTCCAAGCTGAACACATATAGCGATGGGATGCGGGTCATCCGAAAAATGCTGCAGCTATACAGAAATTACAAGCCGCTGCAGTTTTTTTCCGTCTTATGCCTGCTGCTGGTTCTGGTGGCGGCAGCGCTTATGGTGCCGGTGGTGGCGGTGTATCTGGACACCGGCCTGGTTCCCAGGTTCCCTACGCTGATCGTCTGCGGGTTCATGGTGCTGGCGGGTATCCAGTCTTTCTTTGCGGGGATGGTTCTGGAAGTGCTGGCAGCCAAGGACAGGCGGGACTTTGAATACCGGCTCAATCGGATCAGCTCTGAAAAACGCACAAAAATCGGCGGGCGGTAGGGAGAGCCGGGCCGGATGTGAAAGCTGTCTCTGACGGCAGAATGCGAGGGAAAATGGTGGAAAGAGAAAACGGGTTGCGGGACAGTGCAGTTGGGATTTACCTCCGGCCCATGTCTGACGGGGACACGGATCAGATAGTAAACTGGCGAAACAGCGAGGAAATCCGGCGCAATTTTATCCAGCGGGATGTGTTTACCCCGGAGGGACATCGGGACTGGGTCAGGCGGATGATCGACACGGGCAAGGCGGTACAGATGATGATCTGCGAGGCGGACACAGGTCGTCCAGTGGGAGCTGTCAACATCCAAAATATTGACAGGCAGCATCACAAGGCGGAATACGGCATTTTCATCGGAGAAGCTTCTGCCCGCGGCAGGGGGATCGGAACCGCCGCTGCAAAACTGATGCTGCGGTATTGTTTTGAAACACAGGGCCTCAACCGGGTCTACCTGCGGGCGCTGGCAGAGAACCGGCAGGCGGTACGCAGCTACGAAAAAGCCGGGTTTGTGCAGGAGGGTCTCTTGCGGGAAGATGTCTGTATCGACGGGCGGTATCACGACATTGTGTGGATGGCGGCGCTCAAGGACAAGGAGAAAGCTGCTGAAGCGGCGGATGGAGAGAATATATGAAAAAAGTCAGTTTTGTGATTCCCTGTTACCGCTCGGAACATACCCTTTCCCATGTGGTGGCCGAGATCGACAAAAAGATGGAGGAGATGACGCAGTATGCCTATGACATCATTCTGGTCAACGACTGTTCGCCGGATGGGACGCTGCAGGTCATCCGCGGCCTGTGCAAAGGACGCGGCGACATAAAGGGGATTGACTTTGCAAAAAATTTTGGGCAGCATTCCGCATTGATGGCTGGGCTGCGCTATTCCGACGGGGATTATGTGGTCTGTCTGGACGACGACGGGCAGACGCCTGCAGATGAGGCAGACAAGCTGCTGCAGAAGCTGGAGGAAGGCTATGACGCCGTCTATGCAAAATACGATCACAAGCGGCACTCCTGGTTCCGCAATTTTGGCAGCAGGGTCAACGAGTGGATGGCGAAAGTGATGCTGGGAAAACCCAAAGCTCTTTACGTCTCCAGCTATTTTGCGGTAAAGCGGTTCGTGGTGGAGGATATGATCCGGTATGAGAACTCGTATCCCTATGTGATCGGTCTGGTGCTGCGGGCCACAAAGCATATCGCCAATGTGGACGTAAACCACAGGGAACGGGAGAGCGGGGCTTCCGGTTATACCCTGAAAAAACTGCTGGGACTTTGGCTGAACGGGTTTACCGCTTTTTCCGTAAAGCCGCTGCGGATCGCCACGGCTGTGGGGGCGTTCAGCGCCGTGTGCGGGTTCCTTTATGGGATTTATACGGTTGTCAAGCGCCTGGTACGGCCGGATGTCCCCATGGGATTCAGTTCCATGATGGCTGCGATGGTGTTCTTTGGCGGGATGATCATGCTGCTTTTGGGGCTGATCGGGGAGTACATCGGACGTATTTACATCAGTCTGAACAATTCCCCTCAGTATGTCATCCGAGAGACCATAAACATGGAAGAGGAGAGGGCCTGATGGCATGGAAAAGTTTCTGGATTGGTGGAAACGGGAAAAGAGATATGCGGTTTTCATAAAATCGCTGCTTCTGGCGTTGTTGCCCATTGCGGGGTGCCTGGTTTACTGCGGGATCCAGGGGAAGACCTTGGGACAGGTATATCTGCCCAGCTCCGAGTGGAACGACGAGTTGTTCTATTTTAAACAGGTGGAGAGCATAGTGCGCTATGGGTACCCGAGGGGGTATTTCGGGTTTAACGAGAGCCATGCGCTGAAACTGTCCTTTGCAGCCTGGAGCCCGGTGCTGGTGGCGCCCTGGATTGTATGGGGGCTTTTGTTTGGCTGGAATCTGATGTCCCCTATCCTGTGCAATATCGTCCTGCTGACGCTTGCCTGCTTTCTGTTTGGATGGCTGGCGCGGCCTTCCTGGAAGCAGATAGGGGTTTTGGTTTTTTTGTTTTTCCTGTTTACACCCTTTGTCCGCTATATGCTGTCGGGGATGCCGGAGATCATCTGTTTTTCTGCGCTGATTCTTTTCTACAGCCTGGCGGTGAACTATCTGGATCGGGAAAAGAACTGGAAATTGGCGCTTTTGTTTGTGCTGGCCGGGTTTATGACCCTGATGCGGCCGTATCTGCTCTTGTTTCTGCTGCTGCCCGTGTACTTCTGGGTTCGGAAAAGCCGGATCTATGGGGCGGTTGGATCGGCGCTTGTAGTCTGCCTTGTGCTGGCGCTCTACGCCGGTATCAACCATTATTTGTCAGCGCCTTACTTTGATCCGCTGTTTTTTACGGACTGGGCGGAAGCTTTTTTGACAAAAGGGCTGTTCGGCGGTATTCACGACACCTTGGGCAAGCTGTATTATATGGGAATTTCCTTCTGCCGCTACACACTGGAGGGAATACGGACAGGGCTTGCCGCGGGGGCTTTTTTTGGCGGCTACCTGGTGATGGCTGGAATTTTCGTGTTCCAGGGCATCCGGGATTTTCTGGCCTATCGAAAATCGCACAGCAAAGATGTGCAGAAGCGTCTGATCCTGGAAGCCCATATGGCATTTTGCATGATTGCCATGCTTTTTGCCCTTCTGCTGATGTATAAGCTGACGGAGGGGAGCAAGCATTTTTTGACCTTCCTGGCGGCGGGAATCTTCCTGGTGGCGCTGATGGAGACCAGGTTTTACAAAAAAGCGGTGCTTTTGGGAGTGGCCTTTGCCTACTTTTATTCCTATAAGGCGGTGGATCCCTATGATTATCAGGTGCCCTTTGTGACACAGGAGAGGGAAAGCCAGGTACAGGGCTGGCAGACGGCGTTTTCTGAGAACCTCCGGCTGGCAGAAACGCCAGCCCCAAGCTATGAGAATGTGGTCTTGTGGGTGTTCAGTGATGAGACTGACAAGGGAAGCGAAAATACAGCCTGGCAGCTTTTGTACGGGCTGCCGGAAGGGTTTGGTATCAGCTGCTGCACGATAGGTTATGTGTGGGAGCATTTTGATACATTGCATTGCCGGTATCTGGTCGCCCCTGCAGACGGGCAGGTGGACAGGCTTTGCGCACAGACAGGGTACCAGGAGCTGCACAGGGATCAGGATATGGCGCTTTACCTTATCGGAGCAGCGCAGTAAGGCTGTCCGCAATGGCAAAGCGGCCGGCAAAGTTGGGGTGGACTAAGTCTGTGTTTAAGTAGGTGGTAATCTGCTGCGGGTCAAAGTCCAGCCCGTTGTAATTGTCCAGCACATCTACCTGCAGTTCTTCCGCCAGACCAAGCACAGCCTGCGCATAATCGGCCAGGACATTTCCCGCATCCCCGTGGGGTTCCGTGCCGCGGTCGAACATACCGATCCGATTGGGTGTGCACAGGACAATCTGTGCCTGCGGGTCTTGGGCGCGGATGGAGGCCACTGCTGTCCGAAGCGCACCGGTAAAGGTGGAGGGATCGTCCGGGTCTGCGGACGATATGGGGCATCCGATGAAATAGTCGTTCAGCCCGTAGTTGACGACATAGCACATTTTTTTCCCCACAGGAGGGTCTTGAAGGTAGGCGGCAGTCCCGGTATAGACCTGGGTGTCTTCCGGCAGTGCAGAGAGATCCCCGTCAAAAAGGGCCTTGACCTGGCCGGGCAGCGGAGCCGCAGGGCTTCCGCCATAACCGCAGTTGAACACCTGGGCCCCGGTGAGCCCGGCGACAACCCCTGGGATGGAGGTGGAGTCGGTATAATTGCCGATCACGCTGTCCCCCCAGAAAACGATGCAGTGGTCGGATAAGTCGGGATAAGACTTCGGCTGAGTCCTGGCGGAGGCCGTCAGAGCCTCTAAACTGGCGGACAAAGCTGCGGCGTTTTCTGCAGTGACAAGATAACCGTGGTCGGGGTCGCTGTGCAGCATGATGGTTCTGGAAATATCTTCGGTGGTCCGCCATTCCTCCTTATAGTTGGCGGGATTTGCGACCAGCCACTCCTGGCTTGCATAGAAATAAAAATGAGCCCCTGTAAAGGAGGGGACAGCGGCCAGAAACGTCTGATAGGCAGCCAATGCCTTTTCATAGCCGTGCGGGGAAAGCTTCTGCCAATAGTGCAGGGACGGATAGCTTAGGATAATCTCGAAACTGACGGTGGGATAAAGGCTGATCAGATCCCGCAGGCCGACGGGGTCTATCTGGTCCGGGCGGATGCCCAGGTAAGCCAGATAGACAGTGTTTCCGAAGGCGGCAATGCGCTGAAGGTATTCCTGCAACGTGGACAAGTCAGGAATGCAGTAGGAGGCTTTCCAGGCGTTAAGCCCCCGATAGTAAGCAAAGTCCTCTGTATGATAAGTGTCGACAGGGTACATGGAGAGAAAAACGGTGTTGTATTCTTCAGAGGCGATGGCGCGGTAGTCTTCTCTCTGTGCCTTTGGTTTCCAAAAGAGAAAAAGGCCTATGCCCAAAAGGATACAGAGGATGACTGCCGTACTCACAAAGCGTATTTTTCTTGTGCCTGCCATGGAAGACCTCGCTTTCCAATGATGAATTGAAAATGATTTTCATGATGTATAGATAGAAGTATCTTATCATACCTTTTCTGGAAATGCCACCCCTTAGAAATGCTGCCTTTTTAAAAATCTTGCGAATCGTCCGGGTTTGGGGTATACTAAGAGGAAAATGAAGGAGGTTTGCAATGCGGCCCTGGATAGAGCGATGGCAGGTGTTTTGGAAAAGCAAAGGGTATATGGGGATGCTGAGTCTGACCGCAGTGCTGTCCTACGGTTTTTTGTTGACCCATCAGACAGTGGGGATTGATGACACCCCTGACGTCTATTATTTTGAGGAGGGCCTGGCGGCCATTGTGGGGCGCTGGGTATTTTTTTTGCTGAATAAGATCTTCCGGGTGGCAGAGTTTGGCCCCTTTGTGACGGATCTGGCAGGTGTTTTGCTGCTGATGGCGGCGGTGACGGTGTGGTGCGTGCTGTTTTATTCCATCCTGAAGGAGAAAGTGCCCTTCTGGGGCTATGTATTTTTCTCCTGCATCTTTCTCTCCTGCCCGCTGATCAGCGAGGTGTATACCTACTATCTTCACAACGGCGTCTCCCTGGGGTATCTGTGCACCGGCATCAGCCTCTGTTTTTACCGGGAAATGCTGGAACGGCCGGAGCAAAAAAAGCGTTCCCTGCTCCTGGGACTTGGATCCGCAGGGCTTCTCTGTGTGGCGCTGGGGTGTTATGAGTCCTTTATGGTGGTGTGGCTGCTGGGGCTTTTTCTGGTGCTGCTTGCACAGCGCTATGGCGGAAACAGGCAAAGGGTGCTTCCGGCCCTGTTGGGCGGCGCCGCTGCCGCTGCGGCGGCAATGGTATTGCGCAGTCTGACGATCGCAGCGGTCACTGCGATTTTTGGGCTTGGGGCAATGCGCGGGGAAGCGGCGCAGCGCTCTGTGGCGGAAATGGCGTCCTGGATGGCGGCGCCCGGCGCTGCTGCGGAATTTGCCATGGTGTTAAAGCGGATCTTTGTGATGTACGGCGTGTTCGCCTATGCCTACTATCCCATATGGGTTTTCCTGCTGGCGTCTTTCCTTCTCTGGGGATTGGGGATTTTCTGGACGTTTTACAGGCGGGATGCGTGGTGTATCCTTCTGACGCTCGGCGGCTTTGCGTCGGCATTTTTACTGGTGCTGGTGGAGGGGAGCGCTACCCTGTACCGCTCTGCCCAGTTCCTGCCGGTGATATGCGGGTTCGGGGCGCTGCTGGCATCGTTTGCCCTGGAGCGGCTCAAGGGCAAGCTCCTGCCGGGAAAGCCGGGGCGCGTCGTAAGCCTGTTTGCCGTCTTTTCCCTGTGCGCCGTCCTCTGGAACCAGTGCTTTGATATGAACAGGTGGTTTTATGTCGACTGGATGAAATATGAGTCTGCCCGGTCTCTGGCGGGGGAGATCACCGGGCGGCTGAAGACAGAGTTTGACACGGCAAAGCCGGTGGTGTTTACCGGCACTTACCAGGTGCCAAAGGGAATCATCCAAGACGCCTATGTGCCCTATGGATCGGAGACATTCTATCGGATGAACCGCATTACCTGTGCGGTGGATGAGCATCTGTTGGAGAAATTCTATCGGGAATACGGGGTGTGGGTGGCGCAGACCCCGGCCCTGAGCGTTATCGACTGGGGACGTTACGCCTTTGGCGACGACTCGGAGCTGATCCGATTTTTTTCCATGCACGGATATGAACTGCAGCCTCTGACGGACGCTTCCCTGTATGAGGAGGCGGAGGAATACTCGGTGGCTTTGCCCCATTTCCCGGCGGAGGGTTCCATCGTGGACAGGGGAGAGTATCTGATCGTACATCTTTAGGGCAGCCATAACGGGGGCGCTGATGCCCCTTTTGGAGAGACAGGAAAGGGAATGATCTGGCAAAATGAAACGGAGCAAAAAATACAAAGGAGTGCTTTTTTTCCTGCTGGTGTTTGTCCTGTATCTTGGAATGACATTCTTTTTATTTTACAAGCAGTCCATGCTCTATGGAGGATTGTATTTTTCGGACAGTGAGGCTTATATCGATGAGATTCAGGGCGTATACAAAAATGGCGAGATCTCTTACCCCGTCATGTTCTGGATTGCCAGACTTTTGAGTCTTTTTATGACACCGAACCATGCCCTGGCGGTGACGTTGACCGGCTTAAACGGGCTGACGTTTCTGACTCTTTTCTGTTGGGTAGACAGGTCGTTACAGACGGCGGGACGGGAGAAGTTTGGCTATGGCGCCTCTGTCCTGACCTTCTGCCTGCTCGTCGTGTCCATGCTGTTTCCGTTTGGGTATCTGGGGAAGTACCATGACGCTCTGGATGATGGGTTCCTGTTCCGATATGTGGGCACTTTTTCGCCCAACCCCTTCCACAATGCGACCTATCTGGCGGCCCGGCCTTTTGCCGCAGTCACTTTTTTCATGGCGGTGGATATCCTGCGGGACTACGAGCGGAAGGAGGGCTGGTTTCGGAAGGAGACGGCTGCCTTTTCGGCGATGCTGCTATTGACCACGATGACAAAACCCAGCTTTACCCTGGTCTTGGTAAGCGTGTGCGGGCTGGTCATGCTGTGGAGGCTGTGCCGCAGCAGGGGAAAGGGGATGAAGGCAGCCTTACAGTTTGGGATTGCTTTTTTGCCGACTTTCCTTGCGCTTTTGTATCAGTACCGGGGGATGTTTTCCGGGGAGGTGGCAGGAGAGGAGAACGGGATCGTATGGAGTTTTCTTACGGCATGGAAGGAAAAGACGGACAATGTGCCGCTGTCCATCCTTCTGGGCACAGCGTTTCCGCTCGGCGTACTTTTGTTTCAGCGCAAAAAGGCGCTGGAAAACGGGGCGCTGAAGCTGGCCTGGCAGTGTTTTGGCGTCGCCTTATTTACCATGTTGTTTCTGTGTGAAAAAGGCTACCGCGCGGAGCACATGAACTTTGCCTGGGGGTATATGTACGGCCTGTTCTTTCTGTTTGTTACCAGCGCCGTCACGCTGGCGGGGGAGACCAGGCGGCGTGGCCAGCCGCTCTGGCAGCTTCTGGTGCAGTGGCTTTTGTTTGGCGCCCATCTGGTGTGCGGGGTGGATTATCTTGCCATCCTGCTGCGGGGCGGGCTTTACTATTAGCGATTTACGAAATGGGAGAGCTGTGTTACAATAAAACGATACCTGAGCGGAAGAGATGGTGGAGGTGGCATATGGGCGCAGGAGAGGAAATGTATGGGTTTGCCGGGAAATTGTTTCCCATCGGCAGGAGCCTGACGGGGGAAGGGGTTCGTCAGAGCCTGCGGCTGATACAGGAACAGATCCCGGAGCTTAAGATCATGTCGGTGCCCAGCGGCACCCAGGCGTTTGACTGGACGGTGCCCCAGGAATGGGAGATCCAGGAAGGGTATATCGAAGACGCAGACGGAGAGCGGATCGTGGACTACGCCGTCAACAATCTGCACGTGATGGGGTATTCCACGCCGGTGGACAGGTATGTCTCCCTGGAGGAACTGCTCCCCTGCATCAAGGTGGAGGAGGAGCAGCCGGATGTGATTCCATATGTGACCTCTTACTATGCGCCCAGGTATGCGTTCTGTATGTCAAAGAGACAGCGGGATGCCCTAAAACCCGGCACTTACCACATGGTCATCAAGAGCCGGCATTTTGACGGGCAGTTAAACTATGGGGAGCTGCTGCTTCCCGGCGCATCCCAGCGGGAGGTGCTTCTGTCCACCTATATCTGCCACCCTTCTATGGCCAACAATGAAGTTTCCGGCCCGGTGGTGGTCACCTGGCTTGCAAAGTGGCTGAAAAGCCTGGACAGGAAATTGTCCTATCGGATCGTGTTCGTGCCGGAAACCATAGGCTCCATCGTCTATCTGAGCAAAAACCTTGCGGCGATGAAGGAGCGCACCATTGCCGGGTTTGTTCTGACCTGTGTGGGGGATGACCGGGCGTACTCCTATCTGGAGACGAGAAAAGGGAATACACTGACGGACCGGGTGATGCAGAATGTTCTGGGATTTGCCCACCCGGAGTATCAGCGCTACAGTTATCTGGAGCGGGGCTCCGACGAACGGCAGTACAATGCGCCCGGGGTGGATCTGCCGGTGTGCGATTTCTGCCGTTCCAAATACGGGGAGTACCCGGAGTATCACACCTCTGCGGACGATATGTCGTTTATTTCTCCCCAGGGGCTGGCCGGTTCCCTGGATGTGATGCGTCAGGTGATTCTGGCGCTGGAATACAACGACTACTACCGGGTGACCTGCCTTTGTGAGCCCCAGCTGGGCAAGCGGGGGCTGTATCCCACGGAAAGCCGGAAGGGCATTTACCGCGAAGTGAAGAAGATGACCAACCTGATCGCCTATGCAGACGGCACGGAGGATCTTCTGGCAATCAGCAGCCGGATCGGCGTGCCGGTGGAGGAACTGATCCCGCTGGTGGACAAGCTCTGCCAGGCGGGGCTTTTGGAAAGCGCAAAGGAGCGGCGTTAAGATGAGCAAGGAACGGATTTACGTCTGCCATACTTATTATCACGTCTATGTGACGTTTTTAAAAGAATTAAACCTGCCCAGGGAAAAGTGGGGGCAGGCGACCCTGCTCCTGAGCAAAATGTCGACAGATTTTGAACAGCTAAAGGACAGGGTGGAGAGCACAGGACTGTTTGAACAGGTGCTGGAGTATGACGAAAAGCGGGAAACTTTTTTCCCGGAACTGGCAAAGTACCGGGAGGACAAAGGGAACATTGTCTTCAATATGTTTTCCAGAATCCGCTTTACCAAGAAGCTGGCGAAGCTGAATGCGCCCTATGTGCCGGTGGATTTTAAGGAGTATGGGGCCATCTATGTATTTTACGACAGCGACCCCATCGGATATTATCTGAACTGGAAGCACATTCCCTACCATGCCATGGAGGGGGGATTAAATTTTCAGGCCCAGGTGGATGAAGCACGGTATGACAACCGGGGGCATTTTGGCTTGAAAGTCTTTTTTTCCAGATATCTGAACCTGATTTTTATCCAGAACGGATACGGGAAGTACTGTATCGACATGGAGGTAAACGATATCTCCCTGATCCCCTACCCGTTTCCGAGATATGTGGAGCAGTCCAGGCAGGCCCTGGTGGATGCGCTGGATCAGGAGAAGAAGGATCTGATCCTGAAAGCCTTTATCCGGGATAAGGAGACACTGGAGCGCCAGATCGCGGAGAGCAGCCGGATGGGGGATAAGATATTGGTTCTGACGGAGCCGTTGTGCTCCCTGGATGTACGGGAACGAATCTTCCGGGATATCGCGGAGCGCTACCAAAAGGAAGGGACGGTCTTTTTCAAGCCCCATCCCAGGGATCTGTTGGATTACCGCACGCTGTTTGCGGAGTATCCGCAGTTTGACCCGTCCATTCCCATGGAAATGCTGAATTTTTTCCCGGGGCTTCGCTTCCGAAAGGTGGTAGGGGTGTTTACGGAACTGTGCGGGATCTCTTTTGCGGAGGAGAAGGTCAGCCTTGGCCCCGACTTTATGGATCAGTATGAAGATCCCCGCATCCACAGACAGAACGAACAGATAGAAACGGCAGGCGCAAAACGCCGATAGGAGGGACTCCGTGATCGGGATGATAAAAAAGCTGAACGTGCTCCTGGACGGGAGACAGAAGCGGATCATGGCAGGGCTGATGGTGCTGATGGCGATTGGCGCCCTTTTGCAGACCGCTGGCGTGGGACTGCTGGTGCAGGTAGTGAATGTGGTCATTGACCCGGACGCCATTGAGAACAGCCGGGCGGTGGCAAGGCTGTATGAGCTGCTTGGCAGCAGGGATCATAAGAGTTTTTCCATTACGGTGATGGTTCTTCTGGTCTTGATCTTTGTGGTGAAAAACCTGTTTTTGTACGTCCAGCAGAAGCTCACCTTTTCCTTTGTGTACACCAATCAGTTCCGCACTTCAGAGCGGATGATGCGCAATTACCTGCGCAGGGGATATGAATTTTACTTAAACGCGGATACGGCGGTGGTACAGCGCAGTATCACCTCGGACGTGAACAATATGTACGCCCTGATTCTCTGTCTCCTGCAGTTTTTGTCGGATGGGGCGGTCTCCCTGTTCATCGTGGGGTATTGTTTTCTCACAAACGGCACCATGACCATGGTTCTGGCGGTGGTGCTGGTAGCGCTGATGCTGGTGGTCAAAAAGGTGTTAAAGCCTATTATGTACAAGGCGGGAAAGGACAACCAGGATTATTACAGCAGCCTGTTTAAGTGGATTTCCCAGACAGTGCAGGGCATCAAAGAGGTGAAGGTAAACGGCAAGGAGCAGTATTTTGTGGGGGAATATATCAAGTGCGGCCGCGGGTATGTAGATGCGGTGCAGCGGTACAGCCTGTACAACAATATCCCCAAACTGCTGATGGAGACGGCCTGTGTAGCCGCTATGGTGGGCTATATGATTTTTCAGGTAGCCACGGGGGTTTCCACGGAAAATATGCTGAGCGTGCTCTCCACGCTTGCCGCCGCGGCATTTGTTCTTCTGCCGTGCGTCAACCGGATCAACAATCAGATCAATTCCATTGCCTATTTTGAGCCTTTCTTCATGGGGGTCAGCGACAATCTGCAGGATGAGATCCGGGGGGAGAAGGTGGATTTGTCCATTTTCTCTGCGGAGGCATCCAAACTGCCCGTGAAAGAACAGATCACGCTGCGGGATATCACATACGCCTATCCCAATACGGACAAGCTGATCTTCGACCACGCGGAACTGACGATCCCCGTCGGAAAGGCCGTCGGGATCGTGGGGACGACCGGTGCGGGAAAGAGCACGGTGGTAGATATCCTGTTGGGGCTTTTGAAAGTCAGGACGGGAGAGGTTTTGGCGGATGGCGTGAACGTGCAGGAAAACTACCGGGGATGGCTGAGAAACATCGGCTATATCCCTCAGATGATCTTTATGCTGGACGATACGATCCGCAACAATGTGGCTTTCGGTGTGCCACGGGAGGAAGTGGATGAAAAGCGTCTCTGGGAGGTGCTTAGGGAGGCCCAGCTGGATGAATTTGTAAAGAGCCTGCCGGAGGGACTTGAGACCGGCATCGGCGAGAGAGGCATCCGCCTTTCCGGAGGGCAGCGGCAGCGGATCGGCATTGCCAGGGCGCTTTACCACGATCCGGAGGTGCTGGTGATGGATGAGGCCACGTCGGCCCTGGACAACGATACGGAGGCGGCGGTGATGGAATCCATCAACCGGCTCCATGGCAGGAAGACGCTGATCATCATCGCCCACAGGCTCCAGACCATTGAAAAGTGCGACCTGGTGTATCGGGTGGAAGGTGGGAAAGCCACACTGGAGCGCGGAGAGCTGCCGAGGAGATGAGCATATGTTGTTAAGCGTGATCGTCCCGGTCTATAATATGGCCGCAGAGGGAAAACTGAATTACTGTATGGACTCCCTGGTAGGCCAGACGATCAAAGAGTATGAGATCATCGCGGTGGACGATGCTTCCACGGACAATTCCCTGGAGATCCTGCGGGAATATGAAAAGAAGTATCCGGAGAAAGTGCGCGTCATCACCTATTCGGTGAACAGAAGGCAGGGCGGCGCCAAGAACGAAGGGCTGAAAGCCGCCGCCGGAGAGTGGATCGGGTTTATCGACAGCGACGACTGGGTGACGCCGGATTACTATGAAAAGCTGCTGGCCAAAGCACAGGAGACAGGCGCCGATGTAGTGGGCTGCGATTACAGTCTGGTCTCGGAGCATACCATGCGGACGGGAAGGGTGGTGCAGAACAACACCGCCGATCAGACGGGGGAACTGGATGTAGAAAGGCGCAAAAAGCTGCTCCTCCATCCGGGCAGCATGGTAGTCAAAATATACAAGGGCAGTGTGATCCGGGGAAACGGGCTTTGTTTTCCCGAGGGGATTTTCTATGAGGACAACTGCGCCGCCGCCCTGTGGTGGTTTTACTTTACCCGGTTTGAGCGGGTGGAAGAGCCTCTTTATTATTATTATCAGCATGAGGCGTCTACGGTTCACTATATTTCGGAGCAAAAATGCAGAGATCGTATGAAGGCTATGGAGCTCTTTTGTGAGGAATGTGAGCGGCGGGGATTTTTAGAACAGTACCGCAAAGAGATCGAGTACCGTTTTACCGAATTGTTTTATGTCAACACGCTGTTTTCGTATCTGCAGGGGGCGCCTCATCCGAAGCTTTCCTTTGTCCGTGCACTGCGGGAAAAGCTTGAGAGACGGTTCCCGGACTTTGCAGAAAACGGATATTACAGGGAGCTGACCGGGCAGGAGGAACAGAAGCTGGCGGCGATGCAGGGGCGGTCTGATGCAGGGTTTTACTGGTATTACCGCGCAAAACTCGTCCTGCGGCGTCTTCGGGCCGCGGGCCGGCGGAAAGGATGAAGGAAAATGAGACAGATCGCAGTCATTACCGCCCGGGGCGGCAGCAAGCGCATTCCCCGGAAGAATATCAGAGAATTTTGCGGAAAGCCCATATTGGCCTATTCCATCCAGGCGGCGCTGGAGGCGAAGGTATTTGACACGGTGATGGTGTCCACCGACGATGGGGAGATCGCGGAAATTGCCCGGGAATATGGGGCGGAAGTGCCCTTCCTGCGCAGTGCGGAAACTTCCGGCGACCATGCGGTCACCTCACAAGTCCTGGCGGAGGTGCTTGAGGGGTATGCCAGGCGGGGGGAACAGTTTGACAATGCGTGCTGTATCTATCCTACGGCGCCTTTTCTCACTGCCGGACGGCTCAGGGAGGCTATGGAACTTTTGGAGCGGACAGGGGCGGACTGCGTGCTGCCCGTGGTGCGGTTCGGATTTCCTCCCCAGCGCAGTGTGGTGCTGAACGATGGCTATCTGCAGTTTAAATGGCCGCAGCACCGCAATACCCGCTCCCAGGATTTAGAGCCGTTTTATCACGATGTAGGGCAGTTTTACTGTGTCAATACTTTGCGTTTTGCAGAGCAGAAAGTCCTTGTCATGGAGAAGACGGTACCGCTTGTGCTGTCCGAGATGGAGATTCAGGACATTGACACGGAGGAGGACTGGATGATCGCGGAGATGAAATACCGTCTCCTGCAGGAGCGCACCGGGCGGGCAGGGCAGTGAGGCAGCAGAAGAAGTCGGTTTGATCGGAAAGCGAGGAATCGGGAGATGGAAGAAGAGAGAAAGAGCGGAGTGCAGATCCAGATCGGGAGCCGCCGGATCGGCGAGGGCTGCCCTGTCTATCTGATTGCGGAGATGTCGGCCAATCATGCGGGCAGCCTGGCCAGGGCCAAGGAGATCATCCATGCGGCAAAAGAGAGCGGGGCAGACTGCATCAAGATACAGACGTACACGCCAGATACGCTGACCATTGACTGCGATAATCCTTATTTTCAGGTGAAAAACGGCACCTGGAGGGGCGAAAACCTCTACGGCCTCTACGGGAAAGCTTATACGCCCTGGGAGTGGCAGGGGGAGCTGAAAGAGGAGGCGGACAAGGTGGGCATTGATTTTCTGTCCACCCCCTTTGACAGGACGTCCGTAGACTTTTTGGAAGAATTGGGACTGGCTTTTTATAAGATTGCTTCTTTTGAGATGGTGGATCTTCCCTTGATCGGGTATGTTGCTTCCAAGGGAAAGCCAATCATCCTTTCTACCGGAATGGGATCTCTGGAGGAGATCCGGGAGGCGGTGGAGACAGTATATGCAGCGGGGAACAGGCAGCTGGTGCTGTTAAAGTGTTCCAGCGTGTATCCGGCGCTGCCGGAGAAAATGCATTTAAGCACCATCCGGGATATGCGGCAGCGTTTTGGGATCCCCGTGGGGCTGTCGGATCATTCCCTGGGCAGCCTGAGCGCGGTGGCCGCCGTTGCCCTGGGGGCTTCCGTGATCGAAAAGCATTTCTGTATCAGCCGGGAGATCGAAAACCCGGACGCTTCTTTTTCTATGACGCCGGAGGAGTACCGGGCTATGGCCCGGGAGGTGCGGGCCGCCCAGAAGGCCATTGATCAGCCCTTTTACGGGATTGCTGAAGGGGAGGAGGACAGCGTGGTCTTCCGCCGTTCCATCTTCTGTGTGAAGGACATCCCGGCAGGAGAACCGCTGACGGAAGAAAACATCCGGGTGATCCGGCCCGGGTATGGCTTAAAGCCCAAGTATTACGGAGAAGTGTTAGGGAAAAAGGCAGCAAGGGGCTTAAAGCGCGGGACGCCCCTTGCCTGGGAAGACTTGCAAGGGGAGACAGGGGAAAAAGACCATGATCTGGATGAGGGCTGACGGTGGGGAAAGGATCGGCACAGGGCACATCATGCGCTGCCTGTCTATCGCCAGAGCCCTCAAGGAGCTGGGTGAACCGGTCTGCTTTCTGTCGGCAGACCGGGAGCCTGTCCCCCTTCTGGAAGCGCAGGAGCAGGAATATCTGGTTCTGGGCACTTCCTATCAAAACCCAATGGAGGACTGGGAGCGTCTGGATTCAGTGCTGGAGAGAGGGGAGGACAGCCTGTTTTTTGCGGACGGCTATTTTTTCTCCCCGCAGTATCTGCAGAAGGCCAGGGAACGGATGCCGGTCTGCCTGCTGGACGATCTGGGGACGGACGGGATGCCGGTAGACCTGCTGATCAATTACCATATTTTTGCACAAAGAACCCTTTACGGCAATAAGGGGCAGGGGACAGCGTATCTTTTGGGCCCTCGTTTTGCTCCCCTGCGAAAGGAATTTGGGGAGGCGTTTTGCCCGCCCCGTCAGCGTGCCCGCAGGGTGTTGATCACCACAGGCGGAAGCGATCGGTATGACCTTGCGGGGAAGATTCTGGAAAGTATCCTGCGGCATCCCGGGATCCGGGACATGGAGTACTGTGTGGTCAGCGGCGCTTTCAACCGATATCTGCCCCACCTCCGGGAGCTGGAAAAAGGCCATCCCGGAGTGCGGGTTTACAGCAATGTGGAAAATATGATAGAATTGATGCAGCAGTGCGACATCGCAGTCACAGCCGGGGGCACTACCCTGTATGAGCTGTGCGCCGTAGGGCTTCCGGCAGTCTGTTTTTCCTTCGTGGACAACCAGAAAAAGATCGTGGAGGAATTCCAAAGACAGGGCATTGTGTGCTGTGGGGGGGACTACGGGCAGCTGGGCGATCAGCTGGCCAGCGAAGTGGCGGGACAGGTCGCGCGGCTGGCATCGGACGTTGTCCTGCGCCGCAGCCTCAGTGAAAGAGGGCACAGCCTGGTGGACGGGGGCGGGGCCATGCGCATCGCCCGGCAGCTGCAGGCGCTGCTTCACGGGACGGCATGAGAGGTGCGTCCAGAAGCACTGTGTTCTGCGGGGCGGAGTCAGGGAGGGCAGCGTGAGACGGAAGTGGGATCGGGAAAAGAGCATATGCGGCGCAGTGTCGGTGCTGGCGTTTGGAGTTCTGGCCGCCTTTACCATGCACCTTAGACCCGCCAGGCTGGGGTGCCAGCAGGTGCCGGTGGTTATGTTCGGCGACAGCCTGCTGGCCCTGAGCCGGGATGAAACCTCTGTCCCGGCACAGCTGGAACAGCTGCTGGGAGAGCCCATCTACAGCGCAGCGATGGGCGGCACCTGCGTCGGCAGGCTGAACCGGGACGGGAAAATGGGAAACCCAAAGGACGGGCTTTCCCTGGCGGCTTTGACCAAAGCGGTGTCTGTGGACGACTTTGGCGTGCAGCAGGCCCTGCGGGTGCACGAGAGCAATACGGAATATTTTCCTGATGTGATAGACGGGCTGGAGGTGACGGATTTCTCCGCGGCGGAGACGGTGGTGATCCTGCACGGAATAAACGATTACTACAGCGGGATACCCATTGAAAATCCCAAAGACCCTTATGACGAGTATACCTTTACGGGGGCCCTGCGCAGTTCTGTGGCGGCTCTGCGGCGGGCCAATCCCGGCCTGCGCATTGTGCTTGTGTCCCCCACTTACACCTGGCATCTTCAGAGCGGCCAGACCTGTGAAGAGTACAACGCAGGATATGGTGTGGAGGAAGATTATGTGCAGGCGGAGGTTGCGCTGGCGCAGGAGCTGGGAATAGAGGTGCTGGATCTGTACCACGACGTTTATCCCCATGAGAAATGGGAGGATTGGGAGCAATACACCTTTGACGGGCTCCATCCCAACGAAGCGGGCCGCGCTCTGATCGCCGGTTTGATCGCGGAAGGGCTGCGCGGCGGGAGATAGATGGGGATGCCGTTTCAGACGGCGGAATGAGAGGAAAAATGCGGACACCTTCGCAAGCGTTTGAAAAGCTGAATCAGTGGATAAAGCCGGGATGGCGGACGGCATTTTGCGCCGCAGTGTGCACCGGTCTTCTGGTGCATCTGCCCGTGATGCTGTCGGATATCCCCAATCACGACGGGTTATCCAGCATCTACTTTGACCAGAATATGATCACCTCCGGAAGGTGGTTTCTGACGGTAGCCTGTGGCTTTTCTTCCTATTATACGATCCCGTGGCTGATCGGCCTGCTGGGTCTTTTCTTCCTGGGACTTGCCGCTGCCGCTCTGACAGAGCTTCTGGAGATGGAGCGCAGCTGGGCTATTGTGCTGTGCAGCGGGCTTTTGGCGGCCTTTCCGGCGATGGCCTCTACCTTTGCCTATGTCTTTACGCTGGACGGCTATATGTTTGCGCTGTTTCTGGCGGTGCTGGCGGTTCTTCTCACAAAAAAATATCGGTTCGGGTTTCTGGGGGGCGCGGTCTGCCTGGCTTTCAGCCTGGGGACGTATCAGGCGTATCTCTCCTTTGCCATGATCCTCTCTTTGTTTGCCGTGTGGATGCTTTGGGCCGGAGGGGCAAAAGCGGCGGACAAGGTAAAGGGGACGCTGTCTTATCTGGGAATGGGAGCGCTCGGCGTGACGCTCTATTATGGGATCCTGCAGATTTTGCTGCGCGTCCAGGGGAAAGAGCTGGACTCCTATCAGGGCATAAGCGGGATGGCGTCGGGGGCAGCTGCTGGGGAAGGCGGCCGCCTTGCAGGGGCGTTGGGACTCTTAAAAGAGATGTACCGGGACTTTTTCACTTTTACTTTTCACGGAAGGGTATTGTTCCAAAACTGGATCTCCCTGGCGGCGGTTCTTCTGCTGGTATTTAGCGCGTCGGTTCTGGCAGTCTCGGTGGCCCGGCAAAGAAAAGGGTGGAAGAATCCCTGGTTTTTCGCTATAATGATAGGAATGGCACTTTTGCTGCCGCTGACCGCCAATGTGATCCTTTTGATCTCCCCCGGCGTGACATACCACCTGCTGATGCGGTATCAGTGGGTGCTGTTTTTGATCGGGCTGACTGCCTTTGTGAGCAAAAACAGCGGACAGGCAAGATGGGGGGCACTGTGGGAGTGGCTTACGCTGGGAGCGGCCTTTGTGCTGGTGTTTTTCTACGGAGTGGTGGACAACATCGGCTATTCCAATCTGCACAAGCGGTATGAAAAGACCTATGCCTACTGCGTGCGCCTTTTGGACCGGATCGAGCAGACGCAGGGGTATTACCAGGGGATCCCCATCGCTATGGTGGGGGTGGTCAGCGACGACGAATATCCCGTCACGGATATCACCCTGCCTGTCACCGGCGGGATGATCGGATTAAGCAGTGAGAGCAGCAGCGACAGCCTGCTCTACACAGGAGAAAATTACAGGGAATTTATCAGGCACTATCTGGGCGCAACGTTGAATATTTTGCCGGCGGAGGCTATGGCGGATATGTATTACTCGGAAGAATATATAGCCATGGACAGCTTCCCCGGCCCCGATTCCATGCGGGTGATCGACGGCATCCTGTACATTAAGACGGAAGACGCAGTGCGCAGGTAGTGTGAGAGGATATGGGCCGCCTAAGGCGGCAGAATGAGAGGAAGTATGGCGAAGTTATCGGTGGTACTGCCTGCTTACAACGAGGAACTCAACATTGCCAACACGGCGTCGGTGCTGTCCCATCTTCTGGGGGAAAACGGGATCGACTATGAGCTGGTGTTTATCAGCGACGGTTCCAGGGACGCCACCTTTTCGGAGATCTTAAAGGCATCGGCGGCAGATCCCAGGATACGGGGGGCAGAATTCAGCCGGAATTTCGGGAAGGAAGCAGGGATCTTTGCGGGGCTGGAACTGGCCACAGGGGACGCGGTGGTGGTCATGGACTGCGACCTGCAGCATCCGCCGGAGGTCATTCTGAAGATGTGGGAAAAGTGGAAGGACGGCGCCGAGGTGGTGGAGGGCATCAAGAGCAGCCGCGGCAGGGAGAGCCTGGGCTATAAGCTGTCCGCAGGCCTGTTCTACCGGGTGATGAGCAAGCTGATCAAGATGGACATGAACGCCTCCTCCGACTTTAAGCTGCTGGACCGGAAGGTGGTGGACGTGCTGCTGTGCCTGCCGGAGCGGAATACTTTTTTCCGGGCCCTCAGCTTCTGGGCGGGCTTTCGGACCGAAAGCGTTTCTTACGAGGTGCAGGAGCGGCAGTTCGGCGAGAGCAAATGGTCCCTGCGGGGTCTGATGCGCTATGCCATCACCAACGCCACTTCCTTCAGCACGCTGCCCTTGCAGATGGTGACGGTGGCGGGACTGATCTTTCTTTTGTTCAGCCTGGTGTTAGCTGTGCAGACATTGGTGAGGTTTCTGATGGGCACGGCAGTGGAAGGGTTTACCACGGTCATCCTGCTTCTTCTCATCATCGGGGGGCTTCTGATGCTGAGCCTGGGGGTGATCGGGCATTACATCGCCAGAATATACGAGGAAGTGAAGGGGCGGCCCAAATACATCATCAGCAGGGTCACGGAAAACGTGCAGGGCCAGGTGATCGGCGCCTGGCAGAAAAGAAAATAACGCAGCAGAAGGAGAAAAAGATTGAAAATTAAAATTTTCAATCGCGAGATTTGTGTCCGCGCGCTGCTTGACACAAACTCGTTATGCGCAAAGAGCAGCGCGGAAATGAGGTATAAACCATGAGTGAGATGATCAACTTTAACGTACCGCCTTACGTGGACAAAGCGGCGGACTATATGAGGGATTGCGTGCGGAATCAAAAAATCTGCGGCGACGGCCCTTTTACCAGAAAGTGTTCCCAGTGGTTTGAAGAGCGCACGGGCACTGTCAAATGTCTGCTCACCACCTCCTGTACCCATGCCCTGGAACTGGCGGCGCTGTTGGCACAGATAAAGCCCGGGGACGAGGTCATCATGCCTTCCTATACCTTTGTGTCCACGGCAGATGCCTTTGTGCTGCGTGGGGCCACGCCGGTGTTTGTGGATATCCGGCCGGACACCATGAACATCGACGAGAAGCTGATCGAGGAAGCGGTCACCGAAAAGACCAAAGCCATCGCGCCGATGCACTATGCGGGGGTTTCCTGCGAGATGGACACCATCATGGAGATTGCGGACAGACATGGCTTAAAGGTCATTGAGGACGCGGCCCAGGGCGTGCTGTCCTCCTACAAGGGCAAGGCTCTGGGAACCATCGGGGATTACGGGTGCTTCAGCTTCCATGAGACGAAAAATTACAGCATGGGAGAAGGGGGCGCCCTGCTGATCCGGGATGCGGAAAATGTGGAAGATGCGGAGATCATCCGGGAAAAGGGGACTAACCGCAGCAAATTTTACAGAGGCCAGATCGACAAATATACCTGGATGAATTTCGGGTCTTCCTATCTGCCCAGCGATATGAACGCCGCGTATCTTTACGCCCAGCTGGAGATTGCCGATGAGATCAACCAGGCCAGGCTGGCTTTGTGGAACCGGTACTACGAGAGGCTGAAACCCCTTGCCCAGGCGGGGAGGCTTGTGCTGCCCACCGTGCCGGAGGGATGTGTCCACAACGGCCATATGTTCTATGTGAAAGCAAAGGATCTGGAGGAGAGAACCAGGCTGATCGACTATCTGAAGGAGAATGGCGTTCATTCTGTGTTCCATTACATTCCGCTCCACACTGCCCCCGCGGGCTTAAAATTCGGCAGGTTCCACGGGGAAGACAGATACACTACCAAGGAGAGCGAGCGTCTGGCCAGGCTGCCGATGTACTATGGCCTTACCCTGTCCCAGGTGGACTACATCTGCGACAAGGTGACAGCCTTTTATCAAAGCTAGCGGGGCAGGGAAGATGAGATGAAAAAGACGGCCAGGCGGTTTTGCCTTGTGGGGAAAGGAATACTTTGGATAGGATTCAGCGTCCAGATTGCCTGTGGGCTGATCTGGATGTGTCTCCACTTGGCGCAAAGGCAGGTGTTTGCCCCGGTGGAGACCGGCTTCTATCCGCTGCTTGTAAGGCTGTTTGGCAGGGCGCCTCAGGCGCTGTATCTGATGCAGCTGGCGCTTGCCTGCGCGGCGGTGTATCTGTCTCTAAGGCGGCCTCTTGCCTCTTTGGGAAAACTGCAGAAGATCTGGTGTGTGCTGGCAGTTTTGACCGTGCCCGTGGCCATGCAGTGCCACCTGGCGCTGTTGCCGGATTCCTTTGCCGGTTCCCTGTTTCTTCTGGAATTGTATTTTTGTCAACAAAAATCGGACAACGGGCGTGCCCTGGAGCTTTTAAGTCTAGCAAAGGCCGGCGTCTGCTGGGTTCTGCTGGCGGGGCTTATGGGGGAGTACGTCTGGCTGGGAGCGCTTCCACCTGTGCTTTCCCTGCTGTTTCGGCTGCCCGATGTGCGCGGGCAGTTCCGCCGGTTTGTCTACGGCGTGATCCTGACGGCTGCCTTCGGCGGTCTGATTGCCGGGAGCAGCAGTCTGGCAGGTCGTCAGGAGGATCCCAGGCCTTTTTGGTTTTCCATGGCCAGCCGCTTTGCCTGGCCCACCCTCTGGGACGACGCTTCTTACTGGTCTGACGGTCTCCGCGCGACCACGGCGGACGTGCTCTGGGAAGCGGCAGGCAGTCCGTACAACATGGAGAATCTGCTCCGCCCTGCGGTGGAGAACGGCAGGGACGGGGAGGCGGTGCGGGCTCTTTACCGGGAGATGGTGCAAGTGGCCAGCAGGCGGCACCTGCCGCAGATCGCAAAGCAGACGGCCTGAGATGCGGCCACCTATGCGGCACCGCTGTCGGTGCTGCAGCTGCAGCTGTCAGGCCGCGGTTACGACGCTGATTCCGGCGCAAATTATGAGCAGATGCTGATCCGCCATCCCCTGCTTGCCAAGCAGTATGTCTCTTACAGCTGCTGGTGGTTTTTTGTTTCTCTGGCGGTTTCTGTCCTGATGTTTGTCTGCCGCCTGGTACAGGGAGAAGGCAAAAATAGGAAAAAAGTACTAAGACTTTGTCTGGCCCCCTTCCTTTCCCTGGGCGGCCTTATGGTCTTTTACACCCTGCGGGGAGCCGGAATCGCGGATTATAAGCAAACAATTGTCTTCGCAGAAATATGGGTGATCCTGGCATTGTACGGGATGAGGAGTGAACCGCTTTATGAAGGAACGGCTGAAACGGAATCGATATGAGATCTTGGCAGTTCTCCTCTGCCTGGCGGTGCTCTGCATCTTTGTGTCCCGGAAGGAGGGATTTCACCAGGATGAGGCACTCAGCTTTGAACTGGCCAATGCAGAGTTTAACCCCTGGATCGTCACAACCCAGCCGGAGGGGCGCCTGGCGAAGTTTGTCCACAACGAGATAGAGGGCGCTTCTTTTGGGGAGACATTGGGAAACCTTATGGACACGGCGCGGGATGTACTGGAAAACGGCCGGGAGAGCAAGCTGCTTACCTATCGGGCGGATGTGTACGAGGAGCCTGTGTGGATTACGGCACAGCAGTTTGCGGACTATGTCCAGGTGGACAAGGGGGATGCCTTTTCGTACTTATCCGTCTATTTTAATGTAAAGGACGACAATCATCCGCCCCTTTACTTTATGCTTCTGCACACGGTATGCTCGCTGTTCCAGGGACGGGCGGAGGCCTGGATGGGATGCCTGGTGAACCTGATGGCGGCGGCGGGGGTGATGGCGCTTCTGATCTGGAGCGGCAGGCTGCTTGCACAGGAACTGGGCCTGGGAGCGTATGCAGGGCAGGCAGGGATTTTGTGCGCGGCCCTTTACGGCGTCTCCGCGGGAGCCATTGCCACAGTCCTCTTGATTCGGATGTATGGCCTTCTCTCTTTCTGGTGCATGGCTTATTTTTCCCTGGTACTGAAAAAATGGCGGGACGGGACGTTTGACCGGCAGAATGTTCTGCTGATCCTTGTGACCCTGTGCGGGTTTTTGACCCAGTATTTTTTCCTGTTTTATTGTATCTGTCTGGCATTGGCAGCAGGCGTCCTGCTGTATCGGCGCAAACGCCTGCGGGAGCTGTTCTGCTTCGGGCGCTCGATGGCGGCTGCGGCTGTAGTGGGAGTGGCGGCCTTTCCCTTTGCCATATCGGACGTCTTTTCCAGCGGCAGGGGCGTGGAGGCTCTGGGCAATCTGGCGGCGGGGCTTTCGGGGTATGGCGTCAGGCTGTGGGCCTTTGGGAAGATTCTGGCAGACAGGACGTTCCCCCTGGTTTTCTGGGTGTTGTTTGCGGGCTTGGCGCTCTGGGGACTTTGGTGCGCAAGGGGGCGGGGAAAAGGGCAGAGGGACGGCGGGAAGACGCCTTATCTCTGGATGCTTCTTGCGCCGCCTGCAGGCGACTTTCTTTTGACTGCCCGTATGGCGCCTTATCTGGTGGATCGCTATGTGATGCCACTGTTTCCCTTTGTGATTCTGGCGGTGACGCTTGGGTTTGCGGCGGTCTGGAAAATCCTGGCAGAGCGGCATGGGTTTCTTGCCCAAAAGCCTTTTTTGCAGTTGTGCTGGGGGATGGCGCTGCTGCTTCAGATGGCTGCGGTGCTGCGCTACGACGGCAGCTATCTCTACCGGGGCTATGCCGGGCAGGAACGCCTGGCGGAGGAATATGCCGCGCTCCCCTGCATCTGTGTCTATGACGGCGTGGGGTATTACGAAAATCTGCCGGAGTTTACCCGGTATGAAAAGTCGCTTCTTTTGACCTTAGAGCAGCTCAGGGACAGAGAGGACAAAGAGAGCATTGCGGCTTTGGACGAGGTGATGGTGTTAATGAAGCCAAGCCAGGCTTATGCCTGGGAAGATGTGCTGGAAATCCTGCAGAAACAGTACGGGTTTTCGCAGGAGGCCTCCTGGCAGGCCGCGGGAGCGCACGGGGACCGGCTGGTGAGGATGGGAAAGGGAGAATAAAAAGTGATACTACAATTGTTGATTCTGGCGTTTTTTCTGTTGGCGGCGCCCCTTTGGGCGGGTGGTCTGGCAGCGGGGGCGGAGGATAAGACGGGAAGATGGACGCTGCCCTTTCGCTGGGTCAGCGGGCAGTTTCTGCTGTGGGGCGGATTTCAGCTGATCTGTGTGCCTTTCATTTTGGCTGGCCGGAACTTTCAGGATGTGGTGATCCTGTTTTCCGGCTATGTGGCGGCGCTTTTGATCCTGGCATTGGCGGCGGGGCTCAAAAGAAGGGTCAGGATACCCCTTCGGACGGAGGAAAAGGAAGAGGGGGAAAAGGGCCGGGAGGGCCTGCTGTTTTGGGCCATCTTCTGGATGCTTCTGGCGTTTCAGCTGGTGCAGGCAGTCCGCATGACGTATGGGGACGGGGACGACGCCTTTTATGTGGCCATCTCCACCATTACCAACGAGGCGGACACCATGTACCAGAAAGCCCCTTACACAGGCGGGGCCATCGGGCTGGCCGCCCGCTACGGGATGGAGCCGTTTCCAATCTGGATTGCTTATCTGGCCCGGATTTCCGGGATGGAACCGGTGAGCGTGGCCCACACGGTGCTGCCGGTGGCGCTGATCTCCATGACGTATGCCATTTATTATCTCCTGGGCAGCAGTCTGCTGCCCCGCGGGGACGCAAGGCTCCCCCTGTTTTTGGTGTTTACGGAAATTTTGACCTTGTTTGGCGATTACTCCTTCCAGTCGGCGGAAAATTTCATGATCGCCAGGAGCCGTCAGGGAAAAGCGGCGCTGGGCAGTATTGTGATTCCCTTTTTTCTGTTTTTGCTGCTGCTTTTGTGTAAAAAGCTGAGTGAAAAGCAGCGGGTGCCAGGGAGACTGTATCTGCTGTTTGTCGCGGCGGCCCTGACGGGATGTCTCTGCAGTACCCTGGCGGCGCTGCTGATTGGAGTGTTGTGCGCGGCTGTGGGGCTGACGGCGGCGGTTGTTTATAAAAGATGGCAGATTCTGCCGCCTCTGGCCGCCTGCTGTCTGCCCTGTGTCTGTTATGCCCTGCTCTATCTGGTACAGCAATAAAAGCGGCGCGGGATAATGTGTGCAGGAAAAACGCGGAAATGGTGAGACTATGAAAAGTATATGGATAGATGTGATAAGTCTGTTTCGGAATTATTTTGGGGAGGGCCTGATCTCGGTGTGGTATTTGGCGTCGGTGCTGTACCTGTATGTGCGGGAGAAGCGCCGGGAGGTCAGGATCGTCTTTGTCTACGCGCCCATCATTCTCCTGCTTGTGTATTTTAACCCGCTGTTTGCGTGGGTGGTGTACTATGTGGCAGGCTATGAAATCTACTATCGGCTTCTCTGGCTGCTGCCCATGACCGCAGTCATCGCATATACCTGCTGCAGCATTTACGGATCCTTACAGGGGAAAAAGAAAGGGGCGTTTGCAGTCGGCATGGCCGCCCTGTTGGCGCTGTCAGGGAGCTTTATCTACGCAAACCCTTTTTTTCACAAGGCGGAAAACCGATATCATATGCCGGACAGCGTGGTGGTAATCTGCGACGCCATCCGGGTTCCGGGGCGGGAGGTGCAGGCGGCCTTCCCGGCAGAACTGCTGCAGTTTGTGCGCCAGTACTCCCCGGTGGTGTGTATGCCTTACGGGAGGGAGATGCTGGTAGAGCGCTGGCAGCAGAGCAACGACCTGTTTGACGCCATGGAGATGCCCCAGGCCGACCTGGAAGTGCTTGCCCCACTGGCTACCGAATATAGCTGCCACTATGTGATCATCAGACGGGACAAACCGCTGGTGGGCCAGCCGGAAGCGTATCAATGGGAGCTGTTTTTGGAAACCGGTCCTTATGCGGTATATCGGAATCTGGAAGTGCCCCTGGTCATCCCGGAGGGCTATTGAGGCAGCGGGTCGAAGCGGGTCAGCGCCTCTACAAACCGTTCTGCCACAAGCTGGCGGCCTTTCTGGTTTAAATGCACGTTGTCGGTCAGATATTCCCGGGCGTTGTCCTCCGTAATGGTGCCGTAGAGGTTGTCCACGAAGGTAACGCTTCTGAGGATGCAGGAATAACATTCCTTGTTCACATAGGTGGAAAGGAATGCCTGGCCGTATGTGATGATATCGCTGCTCTCATATTCCCCGTTTTCGTCCACGCCGAAGGCATAAGTGGGAGACATGACGATGATGCGGACGTTGGGGGCACAGGATTGCAGCAATTCGATGCTGGCCTCCAGATTCCCGGTGAAGTAAGAAACGTCCGTGGGATTTTCGTCGCTGTACATAAAATGTCCCAACAGGTAATCGGTGGCGTCGTACATAAATACGGCCACGTCTATGTCTGTTAAATCAATGGTGCTCAGGGTCTTGTAGACGTCCTTTGCCTCGGGCGGCAGGTCTTCTCCCAGGGCCTCCTCCCAGCCTGCGTAGGCGCTGGCGTTTAACCTGGTGGTGGCAAGATGCACAAGCTGATACGGCGTGTAGGCATCCATAGGTTGCCCAGAGGCGGCCATATAACTGTTGCTCACGGAGCAGTCATAGATGACGGCGTCTGTCATATCGCTGATGAGATGGGCAAGGCTGTCGGGGGAATCCTTGTCGTCGGAGAAAGGGGAATTGCCAAAGACCAGAATGGAGAGCCCGTCGCTGTAGTCTATGTGGATGGTTTTCCCGTCTTCGTCGGTCAGCGGCAGGAACTGGTCAAAGGTATCGCTGTACTCTCCGGGGCCGTCTTTAAAAATTTCTTCCTGATCCACATATTCTCCCCAGGTAAAAAAGCGGTACACCACGGCGGCGACGAAGAGCAAAGCGGCGCCCAGGAGCACGATGTGGATATTGAAACGAAATTTTTTCCTTGCAGGCGCTTCTTTCGTTTCTGTGGGTTCGGACGCCTCAAAATCCGCGCTGTCTGCCGCGTCAGTTCTTTCTTCTGTCGCTTCCGTCTGGTCTAAATCGATAATCTCCAGATCTGGTATAGGGTGTTCTTTCATCTTAAAATTACAATACCTTTCTACTTTTACGGTTGAGTCATTTACGTCCATTTTACTATTATCTTCCCCGAAAGTCCATATTATGAAGCAGAATTCAAAAGATTTAAGAAATTATGAAGAAAGCTGTTGGTACTTGAAGTGTAGTCCTTCTGGTGCTATAATGTTACAGAATTATTAACTTGGAAGAGTATGTGCATCGTCGGAGACAGGCCGGCTGCATACGGAAGCGGCATAAAAGGGGACTTGTGATGAAAAGGATGTTTGGTTGGACGAAGAAACCGGCACAGGAATGGGACGGCTGTGAGGAGGAGTATGACTGGGATCTGGACGCCCAGGAGGAAGGGTATGGGGATCCAGAGGAAGAAGACGGCGGTGCAGAGTTGTTTCAGGCGGATGACGGATACGATCCGGAAGAGGAGGACGTCTTTGATGCGGAGTCTCTGGAGGAGACAGGTTATGATCCGCAGGACGAGCTGTATTACAGTGAGGACGAGGAAGACGGAACCGGCTATGGCGAAGACATGGCGTATGATAGAGAAGACGGAACCGATTTTGATGGGGACGGGGCGTATTACAGAGAAGACGGAACTGATTACAGCGAGGATGAGGCATACGACGGGGAGGACGGAGCCTTCTATGCCGATGAGGAGGACGGAGCGGATCCGGGAGAGGAACTTTACGCGGAGGAGCTGGAAGATACCGCTGGTTTGGAGCAGATGGCGGAAGAAGACGGCTACGAGTATTACACTTTTGAGGGAAACAGCGACGTCGATGAGGACGGCGGGAGATCGGAGAGAAGATCCCAAGGCCGGGGGAAAAAGCCCAGCCTTTGGGTGAAGCTGCAAAAAGGTCTGGCCGGGATGACGGCCATGGACAGGGTGATTCTGGGAACCGGCGTGGGCGTGTTGATTCTGGCCCTGGTGGTAGGTTCTGTCTTTGCCGGAACCCGGGCGTCCGAAGAAAAGAGCGTGAGCCTTGCTGCGGTGGGAGCACAGCTGGATGGGATTGAGACCATCGGGGAAACGGGGCTTTTGGCAGTGGCGGATGCGCAGCTTGCAAAGCTGGCGGCGGCGAATGCCGTCAACGAAGAAGAACAGGCGGCCTACGACGAGGAAGCGTACCAGAAAGAGGTCACTGTGGCGATGGAGATGGTCTCTGTCCAGCGCGACTTAAAGATCAAATTCATCAACCAGAAGACGGACAGGCTGATCTCCAACGTGCCCTTTGCCGTGAATGTCACAGACCCGGACGGCGGGTCGGCGGTATGGTCGGACGACGATATGGACGGCATCATCTATAAAACCGAGATCAAGCCCGGAAATTATAAGGTAGTGATGGAACCCCTCGCAGATGAGCGGTATGCCGGATATGTGCTGAACACCACCTCGGCGGAAAAGGTGGAGGTGCGCAAGAACATCGCTTACCAGGCGGTGAATGTGTCAAATGAGGTAAAGAGCGAGAAAGAGGTAAACGCCAAGGCAGAGGATACCAAGGTCAACGAGACCCAGGTGGAGTCCGTGCTGCAGGATACCGTGGAATGGGTGGAGAGCAGGGTGGTCGCTTCCGCTTATAACGAGGTGCCAAAGTCTTCCATCCCTGATCCCATGACGCTGGCGCTGAGCAAGACATTTGAGCGGGCGTCGGAGGTGTCGCCTGGAGATGCCTCTACGGAACCTTCCACCGACCCCTCCTCAGAGCCAACCGAGGCTCCCAGCGCGTCGCCCACCGCCTCCCCGGAGGCCACAGAGTCCCCTGCGCCCACGGATACGCCCACTCCTACACAAACCCCGGTATATCCGGACGCCAAGCTGACGGTGACGCCGGGGGCGCTCAGCCTGACGGTAAACGGAACTGCGACGGCAACAGCAACTGCACCGGGGGTGCCGGAAGCGGTGAAGTCCTCTGTCAAGTATGAGATCAGCACCGCGCCGAAAAGCGAGATCGCGACGGCGTCTGTGGAATCTTCCTCTGGCGTCATCACTGTAAAAGGTGTGGGGGCTGGAGAGACGTCGGTGGGGATCAAGGTCACTTACACTGCGGAGAACACAACCCAGGTCACCTCTACGGAAGCCACGCTCAAGATCACCGTAGCGGCTGCCCGCACCATTACCCTTGACAAGACCGCAGCCACCGTATATTTGGGCGAGCCGGTGACCATAAAAGCCACCGTGAGCGGTGTCGCGGATCCTGCCGTAACGGTGGTATCCTCGGATGCCAATGTGGCCACCGTCAAGGCGGACAAGGGCGTGATCACCATCACCGGCGTTAAGGCGGGTACCGCCACCATCACGGTAGGCTATTCAGAGAACAACGTGGCCTCTCCCAATGTGACCTGCGCAGTCACCGTAAAAGACAATCCGAAGAACAACAAGACGGCGAAGCTGAAGGATGCTTCCGGTCATCAGGTTTATGTGAATGAGAACGGCGCTTACCGGGAAGCTGTTTACGCGGACTACTACACCGCCGCGAAATTCTACCTGATGGGCGAGGCGAAATACACCGGGTGGCAGACCCTGGATGGGAAAGTGTATTACTTCCGGGCGGACGGCTCAAAGGTCACCGGAGAGCAGGTCATCCAGGGCGCAAAGTATAACTTTGCAAGCGACGGTTCCCTGGTGGTAGGAGACGGCAGGATGGGAATCGACGTGTCCAAGTGGAACGGCTCCATCGACTGGAATGCGGTGAAAAATTCCGGTGTAAACTATGTCATCATCCGCAGCGGTTACAGAGGCTCTTCGGCGGGCAGCCTGATCGAAGACCCCAAGTTTGTGACGAACATCAAGGGAGCCACGGCGGCGGGCTTAAAAGTGGGCATTTATTTCTTCACCCAGGCGGTGAATGAAGTGGAAGCGGTGGAGGAAGCCTCCATGGTGCTCAATCAGGTGAGGAATTACACCATTTCTTACCCCATCTTTTTGGATGTGGAGGCCAGCGGCGGCAGGGCGGATGCCATTGACAAGGCCACCCGCACCGCAGTGTGCAAGGCGTTCTGCCAGACCATCCAAAACGGCGGTTACACCGCGGGCATCTATGCCAACAAGACCTGGCTCAACAGCAAGATAGACGCCGGGGCCTTGGGCGCCTATAAGATCTGGCTGGCACAGTATGCTTCTACGCCTACCTACACCGGCAGATATGATATGTGGCAGTACCGCTCCACAGGCAGGGTCAGCGGCATCAGCGGCGACGTGGACATGAACCTGAGCTATCTGGGCTATTGATTCGGCGGCCGCGGCGTGCGGCCAGAGAGAAAGTTGAGAGGAAATGTGTATGAGAACTTACCTGGTGACGGGAGGCGCCGGTTTTATCGGCTCCAATTACATTCACTATATGTTCCGCAAGTATGACAATGCGATCCGCATCATCAACGTGGACGCGCTGACGTACGCAGGGAATCTGGAAAATTTAAAGGACGTGGAAAACCGGGACAACTATCAGTTTGTGAAAGCAGATATCTGCGACCGGGACGCCATCGCAAAGATTTTTGCGGAGAACGACATTGACAGGGTGGTGCATTTTGCGGCGGAGAGCCATGTGGACAGGAGCATCCGCACGCCGGAGGTCTTTGTGCAGACCAATGTCTTAGGGACGGCGGTCATGTTAAACTGTGCGAAAGCGGCCTGGGAGCTTCCGGGAGGCGGTTTCAAGGAGGGAAAGAAATTCCTCCATGTGTCCACTGACGAAGTGTACGGTTCCCTGCCGGAAGACGAGAATGCCTTCTTTTATGAGACGACGCCCTACGACCCGCACAGCCCCTACTCGGCCAGCAAGGCTGCGTCGGATCTGCTGGTGAAGGCCTATATGGACACCTATCGCTTCCCGGCCAATATCACAAACTGTTCCAACAATTACGGCCCTTATCAGTTCCCGGAGAAGCTGATCCCCCTGGTGATCAACAACGCTCTCCAGGGCAGGAAACTTCCAGTGTACGGGGACGGCAAAAACGTGCGGGACTGGCTGTATGTGGAAGACCACGCAAAGGCCATCGACATGGTGCAGGAGCAGGGCAGGCTCTTTGAGACCTACAACATCGGAGGCCATAACGAGAAACAGAATATCGAAATTCTCCACATCATCCTGGAGACCCTGCGGGAAATGCTGCCGGAGACGGATCCCAGAAGGGCGCATATCAATGAGGATCTGATCACCTATGTGGAAGACCGGAAGGGACACGACCGCAGATATGCGATCGCCCCGGACAAGATCCGGAAGGAGATCGGCTGGGAGCCGGAGACCATGTTCCAGGAGGGGATCCGAAAGACCATCCGATGGTTCTTCGACAACGAGGAGTGGCTGAAAAATGCTGCCAGCGGCGAATATCAGAAGTATTATTCTGAAATGTATGAAAAATGAACACAGCCGGGATAAATGGGGACGATGGATGTCGTTCCCATTCGGCGTGTTTTGATGTGCGCTTGCAGAGCGCGGGAGGGAAACGCATGAAAGGGATCATACTGGCAGGGGGATCCGGCACAAGGCTGTATCCGCTGACCAAAGCTATCTCCAAACAGATCATGCCTGTGTACGACAAGCCCATGATCTATTATCCTCTGTCCACATTGATGCTGGCAGGCATCCGGGAGATCCTGATTATCTCCACGCCCAGGGATCTTCCTGTATTTGAAGAACTTCTGGGGGACGGCCGGCAGCTGGGGATGGAATTTTCCTATGCGGTGCAGGAATATCCCAGGGGGCTGGCGGACGCCTTCCTCATCGGGGAATCTTTCATCGGGAAAGACCGGGTGGCGCTGGTACTGGGGGACAATATCTTTTACGGCCAGAGTTTCTCCAAGGTGTTGAAGGAGGCGGCGGCCCGGGAGAAGGGCGCTACCATTTTCGGCTATTATGTGCGCGATCCCAGGGAGTACGGCGTGGTGGAGTTTGACGCAGACGGCAGGGCTCTCTCCATCGAGGAAAAGCCTGCGCAGCCAAAGAGCAACTATGCGGTGCCTGGCCTGTATTTCTATGACAACGATGTGGTGGAAATCGCTAAAAACGTAAAACCTTCCGCCAGGGGAGAGATCGAAATTACTTCCGTAAACAATGAGTACCTCCGGCGGGGAAGCCTCTATGTGGAGACCCTGGGCAGAGGGTTTGCCTGGCTGGACACGGGCAATCACGACGCCCTTTTAGACGCTTCCGATTTCGTGGCGGCCTTCCAGAAGCGGCAGGGGCTTTACATCTCCTGCATTGAGGAGATCGCGTATAAGCAGGGCTTTATTGACAGGGAACAGCTGTTAAAGCTGGCGGATCCTCTGATGAAAACCAATTACGGCAGATACCTGGTTGAGGTAGCAAATGGACTCTAAACTGCGCAAAATGGCGATCCTGGCGTCTCTTGGGGCGATTCTTCTGATTTCGCTTCTGGTGGTGTACGCCAACCGCAGCCCCCAAGGCGGCGGAGGGCAGCCGGGCACGGAAGGGACGCAGGGTACACAGGAGAAAGAGGCGGAGAGGGAAACGCCTGGGGCGGACGGACAGGTGGGGGACGACCTGTCGGCTTTTTTGCGGGATCAGACCTTTTTCGACCCGGAGGAAAACCCGGTGCTGGATGCGGCCCGGGACGCCGCTAACCATCTGTCGCTTCTGGTGACCTCCGTGGAAAAAGACCTGCGCATCCAGGTGGTGGACATCGACGGCGACCCGGTGGCCGGACACAGTTTTCTGGTGGAACTGGATCAGTCGGAAAAATATAAGGATTTAGACCAGGACGGCGTGATCTACATCGGCGATCTGGCGGCGGGGGAGTACTCTGTACAGCTTTTGCCGGTGGAGGGGTATCAGGTGCCTGCGAGCCCCTTGCGCGTGCAGGTCAAAGACAAGGTGGAATATGTGGCCATCGAGGACATTTCCCTGCTTTTGAAGACGGAGGCGGATATCGACGCGGCGGCGGAGGACACCGCCGTAGCGGAGGCGCAGTCCGATGCGGACGGCACGGAGGTCAAAGGGTTCCAGACGCCCACAGGGGGCGCCCGGATCGGGATCGATGTGTCCAAGTGGAATGGAAGCATCGACTGGGATAAAGTACAGCAGGCCGGCGTGGGGTTTGCCATCATCCGGGCAGGGTATCGTGGTTCCGTCACGGGCAGCCTGGTGGAGGATCCCTGTTTTGCCGCCAACATGAAAGGAGCCGCAGCCAGCGGCATTCCGGTGGGCGTGTACTTTTTCACCCAGGCGGTGAACGAAGTGGAAGCGGTGGAGGAGGCCTCCGCCGTCCTCCGGCTGATCCAGGAATATGACCTTGCGTATCCCGTCTATATTGATACGGAAGGGGCGGGCGGAAACGGGCGGGCCGACGGCCTGGATCCCGAGACCAGGACGCTGGTCTGCGAAGCCTTCTGCCGCACGGTGGAAAATGCCGGTTACCGGGCAGGGGTTTATGCCAGCCGCAACTGGTACAACAACAATCTCTATGCCAACCGGCTGGAGCAGTATGCAATCTGGCTGGCGGAGTACCGCAGTACGCCGCTCTATCAGGGTTATTACGAGATGTGGCAGTATACCTCCAAGGGCAGTGTGGACGGGATTGCCGGAAACGTGGATATGAATATCGCCTATGGCAGACAGGATATGTGACGGCCATGCAGGCAGGGCGGCAGTTCTGCTGCCTGGCATTTGGAAGGATGAGGAAAGAGAGGACTGGAAGATGGGGAAAATTACAGTAGAGGAATGTGGGATAGAAGGGCTGAAAGTCATCGTCCCCACTGTGTTCGGCGATGCGAGAGGGTATTTCTACGAGACCTATCACTATGAGGCGTACCGGGAGGCGGGTATCCCCGACGTGTTCGTGCAGGACAATCAATCCGCTTCCAGGCAGGGCGTGCTGCGGGGACTGCACTTTCAGATCAAGCATCCCCAGGCCAAGCTGGTGCGGGTGATCCGCGGCGAAGTCTTTGACGTGGCGGTGGATCTAAGGCCCGGTTCCGCCACCTATGGGAAATGGCACGGCGTCATCCTGTCCGAGGAAAACAAGAAACAGTTCTATGTGCCGCAGCACTTTGCCCATGGGTTTCTGGTGCTCTCTGACTATGCGGAATTCTGCTATAAATGTACGGATTTTTATCACCCCGACGACGAGGGCGGCATCCTTTACAGCGACCCCAAGATCGGTGTGGAGTGGCCTGTCCGGAAGGGTATGGAACTGATCCTGTCTGAGAAGGATACCCGATGGGGCGGCATAGATAGTCTGGAAAGGTAACGGAAGGAATGAAGAAGAGGAAAAAAGCCGCCATCGCCCTGTTCTGCGCGGTGGGGTTCTGTATGGCGGCGGCGATTATCCTGCATCAGCACGGCCCCACAGCGGATCCCCGGGAGGAACTCTTAAAAAAGATACTCTCCTGTGTTACCATCTTCGCATCCTGCATCGTGTTTGCAAAATGGTACGACAAGTTTACCACCCTGCCGGTGGAGCTGTATCAGAGCAGGCATCTGATCTGGAAGCTGGCAAAAAACGATTTTAAAAAGCGGTATGCAGGCTCTTACATGGGAGCGTTCTGGGCCCTGGCCCAGCCAGTGGTGACTGTGGCCATGTATTATGTGGTCTTTGACCTGATCATGGATGCGGGGGGAAGGAGCAGCGGCGATGTGCCGTATGTGCTCTTTCTCACAGCCGGGCTGGTGCCCTGGTTTTTCTTTACGGAGGCGTTAAACAGCGGCACAAACGCCCTGTTGGAATACAATTATCTGGTCAAGAAAGTGGTCTTTAAGATCAGTGTGCTCCCCATCATCAAGATCATAGCGGCAACGTTCATCCATGCTTTTTTTGTGTGCGTGCTTCTGGTGATTGCAGCCATTTACGGCTACTATCCCACGGTGTACACCCTGCAGATTTTTTATTACAGCGCCTGCCTGTTCATTTTTGTGCTTGCCCTGTGTTACAGCGCCTGCGCCATTGTGGTGTTTTTCCGGGATCTGTCCCAGATCATCAACATCGCGCTGCAGATTGGGATGTGGGCTACGCCGATCCTCTGGGATATCAATACCCTGGATGAAAAGTGGATGATCGTATTGAAACTGAATCCCTTGGTGTATATCGTGAACGGTTACCGCAGCGCAGTGTATGAACAGGAATGGTTTTTCCAGGACTTTTTCTCCACCATGTATTTCTGGATCGTGACGGTGGTGCTGTTTGGCCTGGGAGCCGCCGTGTTCAAGCGCTTGAAGGTACACTTTGCAGATGTGCTGTGAGAAAGAGGAAAGCTTGATATGGGTGAAAAGATCAAAAAGATTGTTTTGTGGAAGCCGGCGGCATGGCTGGTGGCGCTGGGGATGCTGGGACTTTTAGCCCTGGCGCTGGTTCCGCTTTTGCGCATGACGCTGTATACGGCTCCCTGGTACGACGATTATATGTTCGGCAAATTTGTCAAGAGTTTCCTGGCGCAGGAATATAGCTTGAAAAGCGCCCTGCAGGGGGCTTTTTACTGTGCCAGAACGGAGTGGTACGCATGGCAGGGCTGTTACTCCTGTTCCTTTTTTAACTCCCTGGTGCCTATGGTATGGAGGGAAGACTTGTATTTTATCGGGCCGCTGTTTCTGATCCTCTTTCTGACCCTGGCAGTCTTTTGGCTGGCCTGGGTGCTGGTACGGGATGTGCTGAAAGCGGACAGGCTGTCGGCGCTGACGGTCTCGGCGGTCGTTTCCCTCACTGTGGTCATGCTGCTGCATACTGCCCAGCAGGGCTTTTACTGGTATGTGGGCGGGATGTCTTATGTGGGGATGCACGCCTGCTTTCTTCTGCTGGCGGCAGGCTGGATCAAGCTTTTGACAGGCGCAGGGAAAATTACAACGGCCCTTTTGGTGCTCTGGACGCTGGCGGCTTCCGTGGTGATTGGGGGAGCCAATTACATCACCGGTTTGCAGGGCGCCGTCCTGGCGGCAGGGCTGCTCGCCCTTGGCGTATGGCGGAGGAACAAACGGGTCTGGTATCTGGTGCCTTCCGTGGCGGTGGATCTGGTCTGCTTTTACCTGTCGGTGACAGCCCCCGGAAACGACAAGCGGGCCGAATCCTTTGTCAACATGAAGATGGGGGCGCTGGAGGCCATCGGCAACTCCTTTGTGGAAGGATTCCGGTATATGGGAGAGTTTACGGGTTGGATCACGGCGGCCATCCTGATCCTTTTGATCCCTGCCTTTTGCAGGATGCTGGAGCGGGCGTCCTTTTCCTTCCGATTCCCCGGTCTGATTCTGCTGGCCTCCTTTTGCTTTTACGCCACGGGCTTTACGCCGAACCTGTTCGCCCAGGGACACGCAGGGCTGGGGCGTTCTTTGAACGTGGTGAAGATCACCTGGCAGATCTTGTTGTTTCTCAATCTGGCCTATTGGATGGGATGGCTTCTGCAGAAACGCAGGGAGAAGCAAAAAAGTCCCCTGCGGCTGGCTGAAAAGGGAGCGCCCTTTGTCTTTTATGCGGCCATGGGCCTGGTGATGCTCTTTATTTTTTCCAGGGAGTCCAATCCGCTGGGTACTTACTCCTCCGTTGGCGCATACTACTGGATACACACGGGGGAAGCCAATGAGTTTCACAAAGAATACCTGGCCCGGGTGGAGACGATCCGAAACGGCAGCGGCACGGTGACGGTGGAGCCCTATCACTTCCGGCCCTGGTTTCTGTCCCTGGGAGAGCTGACGGACGACCCGGGCAATGAGGCAAACCGTGCGATTGCAGAGTGGTACGGCAGGGAGGCAGTGATCTGCGTGGGAGAGGAGTAGGCGGCAAGGCCGCCTGGGTGCGCCAGAGGGGAAAGAGGGCAGCGTAAGAGTGGAGCAGACGATGGAAGAAAAGCAGATAAAAGTGCAGGAGATAGAACGACCTGTCATAGAGGTCAAAGATGTGGTAAAGATCTATAAGCTGTATGACAGGCCGAAGGACCGGGTGAAAGAGGCGCTGGGGCTGGGGCGCAAGCAGATCCACAAGCTCCACTATGCGCTAAACGGCGTGAACCTGACGATCAACCGGGGGGAGACGGTGGGCATCATCGGCACCAACGGTTCCGGCAAGTCCACCATCTTAAAGATTATCACAGGCGTGCTGCACCCTACTTCCGGGGAAGTGCGGGTAGACGGGCGGATTTCCGCACTTTTGGAGCTGGGGGCCGGCTTCAACCAGGAGTACAACGGCATCGAAAACGTATACTTAAACGGCACCATGCTGGGGTTTTCCGAGAAGGAGATCGACGGGAAGCTGCCGGAGATCCTGGAGTTTGCAGATATCGGGGACTATGTGTACCAGCCTGTGAAGACGTATTCCAGCGGTATGTTTGTGCGGCTCGCCTTTGCGGTGGCCATCAACATCGAGCCGGAGATCCTGATCGTGGACGAGGCACTGTCCGTAGGGGATGTGTTCTTTCAGGCAAAGTGCTATCACAAGTTTGAGGAGTTTAAGAGCCTGGGAAAGACGATCGTCTTTGTCAGCCATGACCTGAGCAGCATCAGCAAATACTGCGACCGCGTCTTTTTGCTCAACCAGGGAAAGATTTTGGGCGAGGGCACGCCGAAGGCCATGATAGACGCCTACAAGCGGGTTCTGGTGGGACAGTACGATCTGCCGGAGGAAAACGGGGAGGAGAGACTGCTGGACGACAGGGAGATCCGGCAGGCGGCAGACCGGGCCGCCGCAGGCGGAAAAGCGGGGCTGGACGGGGCAGTCAACCCCCATCTTTTGGAGTACGGCACGAAGCAGGCCGAAATCGTCTCCTATTACCTGACGGACGCCCAGGGTGTGCGGACGAGTGCCGTGCTGAAAGGTACGGAGTTTACCCTGCATATGCGTGTGAAGTTTGCCCAGCCCATCGCCGCGCCTATTTTCGCATTTTCGTTTAAAAATGTACACGGGACGGAGATCACGGGAACCAACTCCATGATCGAGAAGGCATTTTTGGAGCGCGTGGAGGCCGGACAGGTAAAGGACGTGACGTTTACGCAGAAGATGAGCCTGCAGGGAGGAGAGTATCTGCTCTCCATGGGGGTCACCGGATACGAGAAAGACACCTTTCAGGTGTACCATCGGCTCTACGACGCCTTAAACGTGACGGTGATCTCTGACAAGAATACGGTGGGCTACTACGATATGGATTCCAAAGTGGAAGTGTCGGATGCAGAGGAAAGAGGAGAATGACAGAGCAGATCGGAAACGTAAAACTGGATTATGGAAAGTACCCGGGGGAAGACTTATACTGCGACGGTTCCGTGGAGGATGAACTGCTTCGGATCGTACAGGAAAAGACGGCCGGGGAATATGGGGCGGTCATCGAGGAAAAGAAAAGCTGGCCCGTCCTCTATCACCTCTCTCCCCTGCGGGAAAACATCGTGGAGTGGATCCCGATGACCAAAAAGGATAAGGTGCTGGAGGTGGGAAGCGGCTGCGGCGCCATCACAGGCGTCCTGGCCCGCAAGGCCGGCAGCGTCACCTGCGTGGATCTGTCCAGGAAGAGGAGTCTGATCAACGCCCATCGGCACAAAGAATGCTCCAATGTGACCATCCATGTGGGGAATTTCAAGGACGTGGAGCCGGATCTGCCTGTGGATTTTGACTATATCTGTCTGATCGGGGTCTTCGAGTACGGACAGGGGTATATGGGCGGGGAGCGGCCCTATGCGGATTTTCTGGAGCGGCTGAAGCGCCATCTGGCCCCGGGGGGAAGGATACTCATCGCCATTGAGAACCAATATGGGCTCAAATATTTTGCAGGCTGTATGGAAGACCATCTGGGCCAGTATTTTACCGGTATCGAGGGTTACCCGGAGGGCGGGGTGGCAAGGACTTTTTCCCGCCAGGGCCTGGAGAGGATCTTTCAGGAGTGCGGCGTTCAGGAGTACAGCTTCTATTATCCGTACCCGGATTACAAGTTTATGACGACGCTGTACTCCGATGGGTATCTGCCCGGAAAAGGGGAGCTTTCCAACAATCTGCGGAATTTTGACCGGGACAGGATGCTTTTGTTTGATGAAAAGCGTGCCTTTGACGGCATCGTGCAGGACGGACTGTTCCCCGTGTTTTCCAATTCCTATCTGGCGGTGCTGGGGCCCGGCTTTCCCCAGGAGTTTGTCAAATATTCCAATGACCGGGCGCCGCAGTATCAGATTAAGACAGTGATCTCCCGGGATCAGGCGGGGGAGGTATTTGTCTGCAAATATCCCATGGCGTTTCAGGCGAAAGCGCATATCCGGGGGATGGCCTCATCCTGCGGGCGGTTAAAGGAGCGCTACCGGGGCGGCGGGCTCCTCATCAGTCCCTGTGAGCTGGTGGAAGACGGGGAGGATGTGTATGCCCGGTTCCCGTTTGAAAGAGGGATTCCGCTGTCGGAACGGATGGACGAGTGTCTGGACAGGCAGGACATGGAGGGGGCAAAATATCTGTTTAACCAGTATGTGGAGAAGATCGGATACCATGAGGAGGCGGACGTGGCCGATTTTGACTCGGTGTTCTCAAACATTCTGGTGGACGGGGATGTGTGGACGTTAATTGATTACGAGTGGACGTTTCCGCGCTCCATCGCCACCAAAGAGCTGGCTTTCCGGGCATTTCACTGCTATCTGCTGGAGGATGGACACAGGGGCCGGATGGAGCTTTCCTGGGTCTTAGACCGGCTGGGGATCACCGAACAGGAGGCGGAAGACTATCGGCTTAAGGAGCGGGAGTTTCAACAGTCTGTGACGGGGCGGCGGCTTTCCATGGGAGAGATCTGGGTCAAAGCGGTGCGGGGGGAAGTGCTGCATCCCCTGGAGTGGATCCCCGGGTATCTGCGCAAGCGCTGGATGCGCCGGGTACAGATCTACGAGGACACGGGAAAGGGGTACACGGAGGAAGCCTCCCGGTTTTTGGAGGATTCCTATCGGAGCAGGGAAGATGTGGAATTTGAGATATCCCTGGACGGGGAGGTAAACAGAGTGCGCGTCGATCCGGCCATGGAGCCCTGCCTCTGCCAGGTTCTGGAATTTTCCTTAAACGGCGCGCCTGTGCCGCTTTTGCAGAAGAAGTGCGCGGCGATAAACGGCCGGAGGCTGAGGGCAAGGGATGGGCATCTGAGTTTCCTGTTTTCCACGCAGGATCCCTGGTTTGACATCGATCTGTCTGCGCTGGAGCCGAAGGGGGAGAGGACGCTGACGGTAAGGCTCAAGATCGCGCAGCTGCCTTTAGATGCGGCGGAGGAGCTGTCCGGCGCGCTGAGAAAGCCCGCAAGAGGCTTTGGGGAGGATGCAGGATGGAGATAACAAACGCGGCAAGGGAGTGGATGGCCAGACGGCTGGATGCGGCCTATGAAAAAATGCTGGCAGGGAAGAAAGTCACTTACCACGACTGGGTCAAAAAAGAGGAACAGGGATATGAGGGGGAGACGGCGGGAAGGCCAAAGAGGAACAAGGCTTCCGGACGGGAATTTGTGCTGTTTTTGCAGCGCCGGGGCAGGCTGCATCCCAGGGCCCTGGAATGGATCGGGGAATATTTCGCAGACGAGCGGGACTGCCTGATCCTGTACGGTGACGAGGATGTGATGGGACGGGACGGCGTCCGCCGCAGCCCCTGGTATAAGCCCTGCTGGTCCCCGGATCTGTATCTGGACTGTTTTTATACTGGAAGCGTGATCGCGCTGCGAAAGGAGTTTGCGGCGCGTTTCCTGTCCGGGAAGGAGCTGGAGCGGGGGAAGGTTCTGTTTTCCCATCCCAAGGAGGTGGGGGAGCGGCTGGATCAGATTTTTTCCGCCGCGGGCGGCTTTGAAAAAGGCTGCCGCTCCATCCGCAGGCTGCCGCGGATGCTGTTCCAGGCGCAGGAGGAGGCCTGCTTTGAGGAGTATCTCGCCTCGCCCTCTGAATTGTCTTTCGCGGAACAGGACAAGGGAAGCCTTGTGTCCGTGATCATCCCCTCCAAGGATAACCCGCAGGTGCTGGGAATGTGTCTGGAATCCTTAAAGGGGTGCCTGGCAGGAGGGGACGTGGAGGTCGTTGTGGTGGACAACGGCAGCAGCCCTCAAAACCGGGAGGCGGTGGAGAAGCTGACCCAGGGGATGACGTATCTCTACCGGCCCATGGAATTTAATTTTTCCGCCATGTGCAATCTGGGGGTGGAGCAGGCAAAAGGGGATCTGCTTTTGTTTTTAAACGATGACATTCAGGCCTGCGGCACTGAGTGGATGGGGCAGATGCGGCAAAAGGCGCTGCTTCCCTATGTGGGCGCCGTGGGGCTGAAGCTGAGATACCCGGACGGGCGGCGCATCCAGCACACAGGCGTTTTCAACCTTTTTGTGGGCCCTGCCCATATGCTGCACTATCTGGAGGACGAAAAGACATATTACTTTGGCCGCAACCGCTTCAACCATGACTGTGTGGCGGTGACGGGGGCCTGCCTGATGATCGAAAAGAAAAAGTATCTGGAGGTGGGCGGTTTCCCCCTGGAGCTCAAGGTGGCCTACAACGATGTGGATCTGGGTTTTTCCCTCTGCGAGGCTGGCTATCAGAATGTGGTGGTGAACCACTCCTATGCGCTGCACCACGAGTCCTTAAGCCGCGGCAACGACGATGAGGACGCGGAAAAGAAAAAACGGCTCAGGCGGGAGTGGGAACTGCTCTATCAGAGGCATCCGGCGTTTCAGGGGCGGGATCCCTATTTCCCCGACCTTTTGGATCCGAAGCATTCGGAGCTGGATATCATTGACAGCGACATCCACCCGGCCTATGAGATGAAATCGGTCAACACCCGGCAGCTCCCCCACTGGCGGATTTTCCGGGGAAAACTTTCCGAGTACCGGGAGGATCCCTGCATGATGGTGCGCGTAGACGTCCAGGGCCCTGCGTGGCTGCGCGGGTATGCGGTGGTGCTGTGGGATGATAACGCCTGTTATAAAAAATACCTGATTCTGGAATCCCGGGAGGATCCCTCCAGACGGCTGTACATGAAGATAGACGGCCAGTACAGGTATGAGCTGGAGCACACCATCCCGGATCAGAAGAACGTGGCCCTCTGCGGCTTCTGGGTCAGCCGCCTGGAGGACAAGATCCCGCCGGGAACCTACCGGGTAGGGGTTCTGGCCGTACACAGATTCCGCAGGATCAAGCTGGTCGGATGGTCCGGCAGGGATTTGTATTCCGGGGAAGACGGCGGGGCCCAGATGGAGGAGACAGCGCAAAATGCAAGAGACAGATAAAATGCTTTACAGACAGGCCTATGAAAAGGAACGTTTAAAAAACGAAGCCCTGGCGGAGAGGGTGGCGGAGCTGGAGGAAGCGAAGGAAGAACTGGAGTGGAAGTTAAACCGGATCAAGGGAAGCGTCTTCTGGAAGTGCAGCAAGCCCCTTCGGAGCGCGGTTCACTGGGCACTGCGCCAGAGGGACAGGCTGAGAAACTGCGGCGGTTTCAGAGGCGTGGTGCAGAAGATCGGATATAAAAGGAGAGAGAGAGAAGCCCGGCGCCAGTTTGGGACGAAGAGCTTTCCAAGCCCCGAACAGGCGGCCAGGGAGCGGGAAACGGTGTTCCCGCGGATGGTGAAGATCAGCATTCTGGTGCCGGTATGGAATAACAGGCGTGATTTTCAGATAGCCATGATGGAGTCCTGCCTGGCCCAGACCTATTCCAACTGGGAGTTGTGTCTGGCGGACGGCTCCGACGAAGAACACGCTGAGATCGGAGCGCTGTGCCGGGAATATGCCGGGCGCTCAGGGGGACGGATCCGGTATCAGAAGCTGGAAAAAAACGGCGGCATATCGGCCAACACCAACGCCTGCCTCAAGATGGCCACCGGGGAATACATCGGCCTTCTGGATCAGGACGATATCCTGCACCCCAGCGTGCTCTATGAGTATGTGAAGGCGATCAACGAGCAGGGGGCGGACTACCTGTACTGCGACGAGACCACCTTCCGGGGCAGCGACATCAATCATATGCTCACACTGCACTTCAAGCCGGATTATGCGCCGGACACTCTGCGGGCAAACAATTACATCTGTCATTTCAGCGTGTTTGCCAGGAAACTGCTGGACGGCGATGAGCTTTTCCGGCCCAAATATGACGGAAGCCAGGATCACGATATGATCCTGCGGCTGACGGACAACGCAAAGAAGATTGTGCATATTCCCCGGCTGATGTACTATTGGCGCAGCCATTCAGGCAGCGTAGCGGCGGGGATCGAGGCAAAGCCTTACGCCATTGAGGCCGCAAGGGGTGCCGTGGCGGAGCATTTGCGCAAGCACGGCTTCCAGAATTTCCGAATCGAGAGCACCAGGGCCTTCGAGACGATCTTCCGGATCCGGTATCAGGTGCTTGGGAATCCGAAGATATCCATTGTGATCCCGAACAAGGATCACGTGGAGGATCTGCGCCGCTGTATTTCTTCCATTTTACAGAAATCCACTTACGACAATTATGAGATCATCGTGGTGGAGAACAACAGCGGGACGGCAAAGATCAAAGCCTATTACAGCGAGCTTCTGGGGTTTGACTACGGGCAGGCCCGAGGCCGGAGGTCCGGGGCGGACGGGGGCGTTTTGTACGGGCAAAACGGGAAACTGGCCATCGTCACCTACTACGGCGCCTTCAATTACGCGGCTGTCAACAATCTGGGCGTCCAGTATGCGTCAGGGGACTATGTGCTGCTTTTGAACAATGACACGGAGGTCATCACCGTAAACTGGATGGAGGAGCTTTTGATGTACGCCCAGCGGGAGGATGTGGGAGCGGCGGGCGCCAAGCTCTATTACGGGGACAGGACGATCCAGCACGCCGGGGTGGTGATCGGGCTGGGGGCACACAGGACGGCTGGGCACACCCACTACAAAGCGCCCAAGCAGAACTTAGGCTATATGGGAAGGCTCTGTTACGCCCAGAACGTATCCGCCGTGACAGGGGCCTGCCTGATGGTGAAAAAGCGGCTCTATGAGGAGGCGGGCGGCCTGGACGAGGAATTTGCAGTCTCTTTGAACGATGTGGATTTCTGCCTGAAACTGCGGCAGATGGGGCTTCTCAACGTGTGGACGCCCTTTGCGGAGCTGTTCCACTACGAGTCGGTGTCCAGGGGGCTTGACGACGCAGGGGAGAAGGCGGAGCGTTATAATCGGGAGTCAGAGCGCTTCCGGGAGAAGTGGAAAGACGCGCTGGCGGCCGGAGATCCTTACTATAATCCGAATTTTTCCCTGGACAAAAGCGATTTTTCCCTGCGGGTGGAAAATGGTTGAAAAGACTTGGATATCTATGGTAAAATAACCTAAAAGTTTACAGAAAGGCATGGTGATCGATATGGGCTATATGGAAGAATACCGCTTTTGGCTGGACGACGATTATTTTGACGAGGACACCAAAGAGCAGCTGAGGGCGATAGAGGGAGACCAGAAGGAGATCGAGGAGCGTTTCTATAAAGAACTGGAATTTGGCACCGGCGGCCTCAGAGGAATCATCGGCGCCGGAACAAACCGCATGAATATCTACACGGTCCGCAAGGCCACCCAGGGGCTGGCAAATTTCATTTTGAAACAGGGGGCCCAGGACAAGGGCGTTGCCATCGCCTATGACTCCAGGCGGATGTCCCCGGAGTTTGCGGACGAGGCGGCGCTGTGCCTTGCGGCAAACAAGATCAAGGCCTATGTATTCGACGCCCTGCGGCCCACGCCGGAGCTTTCCTTTGCCCTGCGCACCCTGGGCTGTACCGCTGGCATCGTGGTGACGGCAAGCCACAACCCGCCGGAGTACAACGGCTATAAGGTGTACTGGGAGGACGGCGCCCAGGTGACGGCGCCCAAGGACCGGGAGATCATCGAGGAAGTCAAGAGCATCAAGGACTATCACACCGTAAAGACCATGGCAAAGGCAGACGCCCAGGCCCAGGGGCTTTATCAGGTGATCGGCAGCGAGATAGACGACGCGTATATGGCGGAGCTGAAAAAGCAGATCATCCACCCGGAAGTGATCGCCAGGATGGCGGATGAGATCAAGATTGTTTACACGCCCCTCTGCGGCACGGGCAACCGGCCGGTGAGGCGGATCCTTTCAGAGCTGGGATTTCGGAATGTCTATGTGGTGCCGGAGCAGGAAAACCCGGATCCCGACTTTACTACCCTGGACTATCCGAACCCGGAGGATCCCAAGGCGTTTACCTATGCGCTGCGCCTGGCGAAAGAGAAGGATGCGGACATCGTGCTGGCCACGGATCCCGACGCAGACCGTCTGGGCGTTTACGCGAAGGATCAGAATACTGGGGAATATGTGCCGTTTACCGGGAATATGTCCGGTATGCTGATCGCGGAATATATCCTGCGGGAGAGGACGGCCACAGGCACCATGCCGGAAAATCCCGCACTGGTGACCACCATCGTCACCACCAATATGACCAAGGCGATTACTGCCGCTTACGGCGTAAAACTGATCGAGGTGCTCACCGGCTTTAAATTCATCGGCGAGCAGATCAAGCTGTTCGAGCAGACGGGAAGCAACCACTATGTGTTCGGCCTGGAGGAGAGCTACGGCTGTCTGGCCGGAACCCATGCCCGGGACAAGGACGCCATCGTTGCGGTGATGTGCCTGTGCGAGGTGGCGGCCTTCTGTAAAAACCAGGGCAAGACCCTCTGGGATATGATGCTGGATATCTATGAAAAATACGGGTATTATAAGGAAGGGCAGTACACCATCACGCTAAAGGGGATCGACGGCTCCCGCCAGATCGAAGAGATGATGGAGAAACTAAGAAACAATCCGCCGAAGGCCTTCGGCAGCTATCAGGTGCTGAAATTCCGGGACTATCAAAAGGATCAGGAAGTAGATATGGCCACTGGGGAAACGGGTTCCACGGGACTTCCCAAGTCCAACGTGCTCTATTTTGAACTGCCGGACGACGCATGGTGCTGCGCCCGGCCTTCCGGGACGGAACCGAAGATTAAATTTTACATGGGAGTAAAGGGCTCCGGCATCCAGGACGCCCAGGCAAAACTGGAACAACTGACCGAGGATGTGAAGGCAGCGCTGTAAGCGCTGTCTTCTTTGTAAAAGGAGACAGGGCGTTTGAGCAGGTTCAGCGTTGCCAATGTGCAGAAAACCGTAGATTATCTGCACAGGAATGGATTTAAAAACACTTGTTATGCAATTGGGGAACGGCTGATGCAAAAGAGGCAGGACGCCTATCGGTGGGAGTGGCCCGCCCAGGGGGAGCTGGAGCGTCAGCGCCAGCTCTGCAGCGGTCTGCAGTCCGCCGCCCTGATCAGCATCGTGGTTCCCTGCTACCGCACCCAGAAACAGCATCTGCTTGAGATGATAGAGTCCGTCCGGGCGCAGACCTACCCTCTGTGGGAACTGATTCTGGCGGATGCCACAGAGGACGACAGCGTAGGACAGGCTGTGCGTTTTTTCACAGACAGCCGCATCCGCTACCTGCACCTGCCCCACAACCGGGGGATCGCTGAGAACACCAACTGGGGCGTCAAGGCCGCTGCCGGGGACTATATCGGGCTTCTGGATCATGACGACCTGCTGTCGCCGGAGGCCCTGTTCTGGATGGCCATGGCCATAGAGGAGGGCAAGCGGGCCGGGGCAGGCCCTGTGCTCCTTTATTCCGACGAAGACAAGTGCAGCGGCGACGGGACGGCTTTTTTTGAACCCAACCGAAAAGAGAAGTTCAATCTGGATCTTTTGCTGAGCAATAATTACATCTGTCATTTTATGCTGATGGAGCGGCAGCTGATGCAGGAACTTTTGCTGCGGCAGGAATACGACGGCGCCCAGGATTACGACCTGCTTCTGCGGGCGGCGGGCAGGCTGATGGGACAGGAGGAGCGCATCGTCCATGTGCCCAGGATTCTGTATCACTGGAGATGCCACGCTTCTTCCACCGCCGAAAACCCCCAGAGCAAGCGGTATGCTTACGAGGCGGGCAGGCGTGCTCTGCAGGATTTCGCTGACAGCCAGGGCTGGAGGGCGCTCGCAAAGGATACCGCCCATCTGGGATTTTACCGGCTGGACTATGGATCTGACCTGTTTGCGGTCAGAAAAGACGTGGGGGCCGTGGGCGGGCCGCTCTTTGAGAAGGGCAGGTTGGTGGGCGGCAGGCTGGGAGAGGACGGCTCCGTCTTCTATCAGGGACTGCGCCGTCACTACAGCGGCTATCTGCACCGGGCGTTGCTCTCCCAGGACGGGGAGGCGGTGGATATCCGGAATCTCAGACTGCGGAAGGAAGCCAGGGGACTGTTTGAAAAGGCGGTGGGCGTGCCCTGGACGGCAAGGCCCGGCAGCGATGTCTTTGACGTTTCCGTATTGCCCTCAGAGACGGACTTAACCGCTCTCAGCCTGGCTCTGGGCAGGGCGCTTAAGGAGGCGGGGTACCGCATTTTGTATCTGCCGGGGCAAAGTATGAATCTAAGGGATCTGAAGTAAAATCACAGGCAGGGGAAAAAGCGCCGAATGGTGGGAAAAGAAGAAATAACAGTTGTTATTCCAAACTATAACGGCATATCGTTTTTGCAGGACTGCCTGCAGTCGCTCTTTTCCCAGGGGCCTGGGACGCCAAAATTCGGGGTGCTGGTGGTTGACAATGGTTCTGAAGACGGCAGCCTGGATTTTTTGCGGGATACTTTTCCCAATGTGCAGGTAAAGGCCCTGCCGGAAAACACAGGCTTCTGCCATGCGGTCAACCTGGGAATCCAGATGGCGGAGACGCCTTATGTGATCCTGCTGAACAATGACACCAAGGTAAAGCCCGGGTTTGTGGCGGGGCTCTATGGGGCCATCACGGGGAGGGAGAATCTCTTTTCCGTCAGCGCTAAGATGCTTATGTGGGACAGGGAAGACCTTCTGGACGATGCGGGGGATCAGTACTGTGCCCTGGGATGGGCTTACGGCAGGGGTAAGGGGAAACCCGCCGGAAGATACGCAAGCCCGGCGGAAGTCTTTTCCGCCTGCGGGGGCGCCGCCATTTACCGGAAAAGCGTGTTTGACCGGATCGGGCTCTTTGACGAGCAGCATTTTGCCTATCTGGAGGATCTGGACATTGGATGGCGGGCGCGGATCTATGGTTATCGGAACGCTTATGAGCCCTCTGCGGAGGTGGTGCATTACGGGAGCGCTTCCACGGGCTCCAGGTACAACGAGAAAAAAACGCTGCTGGCAGCGTCCAACAATGTCTATGTGGCGGGGAAAAATATGCCGTTTGTCCAGCTTCTCTGGAATTTTCCCCTCCTTTTGGCCGGATATCTGATCAAATTCCTGTTTTTCTCCGGGAAAGGGATGGGCGGGATCTACTTAAGAGGGCTTTGGCAGGGCGTAAAAAAGCTGTGTTCGCCAGGGGGGCGGGCAAGCCGCGTCCCTTTTCGGTGGAGGCACCTGAAAAATTACTTTGCCATCCAGCTGGAACTTTATGTCAACCTGATACGGATTCTTAAGAAAAATTAAGAATCAGCTTCATAATTTCATAAGTTCTTCTGCCTATAATAAAACTTGGGTATTTGGTTGGGTGGCGCATATGATTAAGGATAATCAGAAAGTTTTTAACCGGTTAATGGTAGTAATCGATGTTGCCATCACGGCGGCGTCTTTTATTGCGGCCTATTATTTCAAATTTTATGTCTTAAACGACGGCCCCGGCATAGGCGTGCTGCCGGTGGAGGACTATTACCGGCTGCTGTTTGTCATTGTGCCCCTCTATATGCTGCTCTACTATTTTTGCAGCATATACGCGCCAAAGCGCACGGTGCGGCTGCGGTTTGAGGTTTACGGGATTGTCAAAGCCAACACCATCGGCATCATGGTCCTGATCATCGTGCTGTACCTCCTGATCCGGGAGATCAACTATTCCCGCTCCGTGATCGCCTTTTTTTACCTGTTTAACGTATGCCTTACCTCGGGTTTCCGCATCCTGCTGCGGCGGCTTCTGCGGACGATCCGCAGACAGGGATACAACCTGAAGCACATTCTGCTGGTGGGGTATTCCCGGGCGGCGGAGGAGTATATCGACAGGCTTCAGGACAATCCCCAGTGGGGCTATGTGGCCTGCGGCATTTTGGACGACCACATTCCGGCGGGTACCCTCTATAAGGGCGTGAAGGTGCTGGGCCGCCTGGGCAATCTGGAGATCATCCTGCCCGAGAACAAGCTGGACGAGGTGGCCATCACGCTGCCGTTAAAAGATTATGAGTATCTGGAGCGCATCGTGGGTTTCTGTGAGAAATCCGGCGTGCACACAAAGTTTATTCCCGATTACAACGGGCTGATCCCCAGCAAGCCCTATACAGAGGATCTGCAGGGCCTGCCGGTGGTCAACATCCGCTATGTGCCCCTGACCAACACGGGAAACAAGCTGATCAAGCGGCTGATGGACATTGTGGGTTCCCTGGCAGGCATTGTGATCACACTGCCCATTATGGCAGTTGTGGCAATTCTGGTAAAGACCACCAGCCCCGGCCCTGTGATCTTCAAACAGGAGCGGGTGGGGCTGCACAACAAGCCCTTTTATATGTATAAGTTCCGCAGCATGGCCATGCAGTCTCCCAGGGAGGAGAAGAAAGCCTGGACCGTGCGCAACGATCCCAGGATCACAAAGGTGGGGCGCGTGCTCCGGAGGACAAGCTTAGACGAACTGCCCCAGCTGTTCAACATCCTGAAGGGGAACATGAGCCTGGTGGGCCCCAGACCGGAGCGGCCTTTGTTTGTGGAGAAGTTCAAGGAGGAGATCCCGCGGTATATGGTAAAGCACCAGGTTCGTCCGGGGCTTACCGGCTGGGCCCAGGTGAACGGCCTGCGGGGGAACACTTCCATCCGCAAACGCATTGAATATGATATCTACTATATTGAGAACTGGACCCTGTTTTTTGATATCAAGATCATTTTTATGACATTTTTCACAGGGTTTGTCAATAAAAACGCTTACTAAAAAGGAGAAAGTACAATGGCGACAAAACAGAGACCTAGAAATGCAGCGGAGGCAAAAAGGCGCAAATCCAGGGCGCGGACAAAGATGGTGATCTTCGGCGTGGAAATTGCGCTCATTCTGGTCATGGTGGTGGGGCTGTGGGCCCTGCTGGGTTCCGGCGGTTCCGACAGCGGCGACGTGGATGGGGAAGGACAATCGCTTTTTGCCAAGGTCGGCGGCTGGTTCCAGAACATCGGCGCACCCGTGAGGGCGGAGCCTAAAATCACGATTCTGGACGAGGATAAACTGTCCATCACCCAGCAGGTGCAGGAGGCGACGGAGGAAGGCGGCGCCATGCACGGCTATCGCAACATCGCCCTGTTTGGCGTGGACGCCACCACGGAAAACCAGCTGTTTAAGGGCAGCAGAAGCGACAGTATCATGATCGCCAGCATCAATCTGGAGACCGGCGACATTAAGCTGGTGAGCGTATACCGCGACACCTACCTGAATATCGGCACCGACGAATACTCCAAGGCCAATGCGGCGTACTCTTACGGCGGCGCAGAGCAGGCCATCAAGATGCTGAACATGAATCTGGACATGGACATCACGGACTTCGTGACGGTGGGTTACGGCGGCTTAAGCGAGGTCATTGACGGCCTGGGCGGCGTCTATATCGATGTGGACAGCGAGGAGATCAAGCATATCAACAATTACCAGAGCGGCATTGCAGATGTGTTAAAGACCGATTACAAGCCGGTGACCCAGACCGGGTATCAGCTGTTAAACGGCATACAGGCCACCGCGTACTGCCGGATCCGCTACACCAGGGGCGACGACTTTATGCGTGCCTCCAGACAGCGGGAGGTCATCAAGGCCATTGAGGAACAGGCAAAGAAAGCGGATCTCGCAACCCTGACCAAGGTGTATGAGGCAGCAATCGACGATATTTACACCAGCCTGGATTCCAAGGATGTGCTGGCGCTTCTGGGAGACATCGCCAACTACCGGATTTCGGATGAAAACGGCTTCCCCCAGGAGGATATGCGGGCGACGCCCACCATGGGCGCCGTTGGAAGCGTGGTAGCGCCTCTGGATCTGGAGTCCAATGTGGTGTGGCTGCACGAGTACCTGTTTGAGGACGAAGGCTATCAGGTCAGCGATACCGTCAGCGAGATCAATGCCCAGGTCCGCACCAATGTGTCCAAGTATTTAAAATAGCCGAAGCATAAATTCCATACCAACCGGAAAAGAGGGAGAGCTCTTTTGGCTCTCCCTTTCAATCGCGGGATCTGTGTCTGGACGCTGCCTGGCAGAGGCGCGTCGTGCACAGGGAGGGCGCGGAAACGGAGAAAAAGATGACGGTAGATGTGATCATCCCGGTGTACCGGCCGGGGGAAGCCTTTTTGACCCTGCTGGACAGGCTGATGCGGCAGACCCTGCCGCCGCGGAAGATCATCCTGATGAAGACGGAGGACAACGCGGGGGAGACTGGGGCGGAAGGGTTCTGGACAGGGGAAAAATGGCGGGAAAAATATCCCAATGTAATTGTGGAGCGCCTTCCCAAGGAAGCGTTTGACCACGGCGGCACCCGGCACAGGGGGGTGCTCTGTTCCGACGCGCCGGTGTTTGTGACCATGACCCAGGACGCTATGCCGGCGGATCCCTATCTGCTGGAGCGTCTCACCCAGGCTTTGACGGATAAGGTGGCCGTGTCCTACGCCAGGCAGCTTCCGGGAAAGGACAGCGACGTGGCGGAGCGGATCTCCAGGGAGTTCAATTATCCCGCCGTCTCCTGTGTCAAGACAAAGGAGGACCTGGGGCGGCTGGGCATCAAGACTTTTTTCTGCTCCAACGTGTGCGCTGCCTACAGACGGGACGTCTACGACGCATTGGGCGGTTTCTGCCGGCATACTATATTTAACGAAGATATGATTTATGCGGCGGCGGCGGTGAAGGCGGGATACGGTATCGCTTACCAGGCCAGGGCCCGGGTGATACACGCCCATCGGTATTCCAACTGGCAGCAGCTTAAGCGGAATTTTGACCTGGGCGTCTCCCAGGCGGATCATCCCGAGGTGTTTGCCGGGATCGTGTCCGAGTCGGAGGGCCTTCAGCTGATGCGCCAGGCATGGAAGTATCTGAGGAAAAGAAAGAAGCTTTACTGCTTCCCGGGATTTTTTCTCCAGGGATGCTTTAAATATGCGGGCTATCTGTTGGGGAAGCGGTACCGGCTGCTCCCGAGAAAATGGATCCTGGCGTTAACCACAAACCGGGAATACTGGAATTAGGGCAGGAGGACAAAAAGCGTATGTGCGGTATTGTAGGATATATCGGAAAGGAACAGGCGGCGCCGATCATCCTGGACGGCCTGGCAAAGCTGGAATACAGAGGCTATGACTCGGCGGGAATGGCCGTCTATGACGGGAAGGCCATCCACACCCAGAAGGCCATCGGGCGGCTGAAGGTGCTGGAAAATCTGACCAGGGGCGGGGAGACCATGCCCGGGACGGCGGGGATCGGGCACACCCGCTGGGCGACCCATGGCGCCCCCAGCGACAAAAACGCCCATCCCCACAGCAACAACGCGGGAACCATCGCGGTGGTGCACAACGGCATCATCGAAAATTACATCCCCTTAAAGAAGAAAATGACGGACAAAGGGTATACCTTCCAATCGGAGACGGATACGGAAGTGCTGGCGCATCTGCTGGACTATTACTACAAGGGGAACCCTGTGGAGGCCATTGCCAAGGTGCTGCACCGGGTGGAGGGTTCCTACGCCCTGGGGATCCTGTTTTCGGATCACCCGGATGAAATTTATGCGGCCAGGAAGGACAGCCCGCTGATCGTGGGCCAGAACGAGTCCGGCTGCTTTATCGCCTCGGACGTCCCGGCGATTTTAAAGTACACCCGCACCGTATACTACATGGACAACCAGGAGATCGCGGCCCTGCGGCAGGACGGCCTGCAGTTTTTTTCGGTGGACGAGGAGAAACTGGAAAAGACGCCCGTCACCATCGACTGGGACGCCAATGCGGCGGAAAAGGCGGGTTACGAGCATTTTATGCTGAAAGAGATGTACGAACAGCCCAAGACCGTTGCCGATACCATCTCGCCCAGAATCCGGAACAACGACATCGTCATCGATGAGCTGAAGATGAGCGAGGAACAGATGAAGGCCATCCGCAAGATACATATCGTTGCCTGCGGCTCTGCCTATCACGCCGGAGTCACCGGGAAATATGTGCTGGAGCGCCTGGCCCGGATCCCGGTGGAGGTGGATGTGGCCAGCGAGTTCCGCTACCGGGATCCCATCCTGGAGGAGGGGAGCATGGTCATTGTCATCAGCCAGTCCGGCGAGACGGCGGACACCCTGGCAGCGCTGCGGGAATCCAAGGCGAGAGGGTTCCAGGTGCTGGGCATTGTGAACGTAGTGGGAAGCTCCATCGCCCGGGAGGCAGACGCCTGCCTGTATACCTGGGCGGGCCCGGAGATCGCAGTGGCCACCACAAAAGCTTACAGCGCCCAGCTTGCAGCGCTTTACCTTCTGGCCATGAAGCTGGCCAGGGTGCGGGGCGTCCTTTCGGCGGAAGCGTTCCAGGAGCTTTTGGGGGATCTGCGCTGTCTGCCCGACCAGATTGAACTGCTGCTGGGGCAGAAGCAGAAGATACAGCACTTTGCAAACCGTTATCTGGGGGCCAGGGACATATTCTTTATCGGGAGAGGGATCGATTACGCCATCTCCCTGGAGGGCTCCTTAAAATTAAAGGAAGTCTCCTACATCCACTCCGAGGCTTATGCCGCCGGGGAGTTAAAGCACGGCACCATCTCCCTGATCGAGGAGGGCACGCTGGTGGTGGCTCTGTCCACCCAGCCTGAGCTGTACCAGAAAACCATCAGCAATATCGTGGAGGTAAAAGCCCGGGGGGCTTTTGTCATGGCGGTGGCCAACGAGGAAAATAAGGCGGTGGAGAAGGCCTGCGACTATACGGTTTACATTCCCCAGACCAACCCTTGTTTTGCCAATTCCCTGGCGATTATCCCGCTGCAGCTGTTTGCCTACTATGTGGCGGTGGGCAGGGGCTGCGATGTGGATAAGCCCAGAAATCTGGCGAAGTCGGTGACCGTGGAGTGATTTTTGGATTTCACAATCACTTCATAAACAAAACACAATTCTGACACAATTGATTAGTATACTCAAGTACATAGCAAAGGGAAAACAGTTTTTCATTTTGACGGAAAAGAGGGATGGCTATGTACGAGAATGGAAACGAAACCTATACTGCTTATCAGGAGGCGCCTGTCTACACGGGAGCATCGGAAAACGGGGGCAAAGGGAAAAAACAAAAAGAGCCAAGGCAGAAGGGACGTGCCTGGCGCAAGGTTCTGCTCAGCGTGTGCATGGGGCTGTGCTTCGGCGTATTTGCAGGCTTTGGGTTCTATGCAGTGCAGTTTGGCACCGGGCGGCTGACCGGCCAGGAGGAACGCGGCAGGGAAGACGAAGAGGAAGTGGACGAGGACGAGACGCTCTCCGCTGAGTTGGAGGACGGGCAGCAGAAGGGCCTGACCAACATCAGCCATGTGACCTATGTCCAGGGGGATATCCCGGATGTGGTGGACAAGGTGATGCCCGCCATGGTGTCCATCGTCAATTATATGGAGACCACCAATTACTGGGGCATGACTACCACAGAACCCGCCGGAGGTTCCGGCATCATTGTCTCGGAAAATGAGGAAGAACTGCTGATCGCCACCAACAACCATGTGGTGGAAGACTCCCAGACGCTGACGGTCACCTTTGTGGACGGCACGGAGGCGGAAGCCAGCATCAAGGGGCTGGACGCAGGGATGGATCTTGCGGTTATCTCCGTGCCCTTCTCCGAACTGACGGAGGAGACGAAGAATGCCATCGCCGTGGCGACGCTGGGGGACAGCGACAGCCTGCGGCTGGGCGAGCCCGTCATCGCCATCGGCAATGCCATGGGCTACGGCCAGTCCGTAACGGACGGCATCATCAGCGCTGTGGACAGGGAGATGACTCTTTCCGACGGTTCCACGGGGATGTTCCTGCAGACCAATGCGGATATCAACCCCGGCAACTCTGGCGGCGCACTGCTCAACCTAAACGGGGAAGTCATCGGGATCAATTCCAATAAGATTGCCGACTACAAGGTGGAAGGCATGGGATATGCCATCCCCATCAACGCGGCAAACCCGATTCTGGAGGAACTGATGACCCACCAGATGCGAAACGGCAAGGTGGACAAAGAGGAGCAGGGCTATATGGGCATTACCCTGCAGAACATCACGGAACAGATTTCTGAGATGTACGGGATGCCCAGGGGTGCGTTTGTGTACTCCGTAGAGCCGGATCTGGCCGCCGACAAGGCCGGGCTTATGAAAGGCGACATCATCGTAGGCTTTGACGGAAGAAGGGTGAGCTCCTCCGATTCGCTGCTTGACATCATGGAGTACTACAAAGCGGGAGATACCGTGACAGTCTCCGTAAAGCGGGTGGTGCACGGCGAATATGAGTCCTACGATCTGGAGATCACACTGGGGGAGAGACCTTGAGAAAGGGCATCTGCAGCATGAGATGAGAGAAGAAGCGGGAAGCTGAACGCTGAAAAGGGCGGGCTTCCCGCTCTTTGTGTGAAATCTCTGCAGGGAGGCAAAGCCGGGCTTGCGCAGAAGGCACATTTCCGATATACTCATAGTGAAGTGGTATGCCGAAGGCGGGAAAGCCGTCGTTTGCGGCAGAATGAGAGGAAAGATGGACAGGACGAAAAACCTGGGACGGTGCGTTGCCATTGCGGCCCTATTGGCGCTTGTGTTCATAGAGTTTGCGGCCCATCGCAGTATTCCCTTTATGATGGATGATCTGTGGTACGGGACGAATCTGGTCTCCGGCCAGCCGCTGCGGGATTTCGGCGATATTGTGGAAAGCATGGCCTGGCATTTTGACAACTGGGGAGGACGGGTGATTACCCACGGTATGCTGCAGCTGACCCTGATGAGCGGGGAGTGGTGGGCGGATGTGATCAATCTGGCGGCTACCCTGCTTCTGACCGCGCTGGTCTGTGCGGTCATCGGGAAAAGGAGTCTGTCTGCCTTTTTACTGATCCATACCATGATCTTTGCGTGGAACCCCAATGTGAAAATGAGTATGCTGTGGCAGGCGGGAGCGGCAAACTATGTATATTCCTCGGTTTGGATCCTGCTCTTTTTGCTGCCCTACCTGAAAGCGTTGGAAGATCCGGAGAAAAAGGCGATGCGGGGAGTGTGTTTCTGGATCCTGCCGGCAGGGCTCTTTGCGGGCTGCAGCAATGAGAATATGGGGCCCACCTGTTTTCTGGCGGCTGTGGGCGTTATGGCGTATCAGATCTGGCAGAAAGAGAAGAAGCACCTGCCCTGGATGGGCATAGGCGCAGGAGGCGCCCTGATCGGCAGCCTTTTTGTGATCCTGGCGCCGGGGAACTTTGTCAGGAGTGAATACGTCGCCAGACAGGGGCTGTTTGGCCGTATGTTTTCCATGTTGACGGCAGCAGCGGATTTTCTGCTGCCCTCTGCCCTGGCGGCGGCAGTGCTTTTGGCGCTGGGCGTGTCTATGGGGCTTCCATGGGAGAAAAAGCAGACGGTGCTGCTCGCCGCAGCGGTGTTATCCTACGGCGCCATGGTCCTGTCGCCCCATTACCCGGACAGGGCGGCTTTTGGGACGATGATCCTGTGTATTGCCCTGGCGGCGCACGCGATATTCCGGCTGACGGAACAGAACCCGAAAGGGGAAAGGTGGCTGCGCCTTGCGGCGGTTTCCCTCTGGCTGAGCGCTGTGGGGAGGCTTCTGTTGGAGATATCCTATGTGAAACCAGTTTGAGGAAGGATAACAAAGATGGCCTGGGGAAAAAAGATTGGGATCGGCATCGATGGGATGGAGATATGTTTGAGCGCCCTTCTTTTTGTGGGAGCAGTGTGCGGCATCCATCAGATGCAGGCGGCGGAAGGCATTGGGCTTTACTGGATGGAAAAAACAGGGGGGACGCTGTGGCAGATGAACGCCCTTGTGGACTGTGCGGCGGCAGGGGCCCTGTTCCTGCTGGCTTTTCTGCCCGCAAGGCTTTTCAAGCACTCGTCCTGGGGAGCGGTTTCCCGGTTTTTGACAGGGTTTCTCGCCTTGATGCCATCTTTAAGTATGTCCCACCTTCTCCACTTGTTTGACGAGGGGACGGACGGGTTTGACCCGGAACTGCTTTTGTTTGCGCTGGGCACGGTGCTTCCCCTGGTGGCATTTTTGTTTTTGGGGGTGGAATGCTTTGAACGCGCCTTCCGGGGCTGGTACGGGGCGGCGGGAATCCTGGCCCTGTTGTCTGGGGTGCTTATGTACTGGGAATCCCAGGTCTTTGGTTTCCTTCTGGTGTATCTGTTTCTTCTGGTGGGGGCTGACCTGTGGGAGAGGCTGTTGAAACCGGGCCGGAAAACAGGGCTGTTGGGCGGAATCCTGTTCGGAGGTCTCTGGGTGAGGGCAGTGTACTGTATTTTGATGCTTTGGAGTGTGTATTGACGGCAATGCAGCGCAAGGGGCGCAGAAATGAGGAGATATGGCAGATTTATATGACGACGACAACAAGGGGAAAGAGCAGGAGGAAAGGGAGACAGACCTGACCAAGGGCCATTCCGACGCGTCCAATACGCAGAAAGCGGGAAAGGGCGACAACGCAGACTACGAAGATGTATGCTTTATCTGCCGCAGGCCGGAGAGCAAGGCGGGAAAGATGTTTAAGCTGCCCAATAACATCTGTGTCTGCAACGACTGTATGCACAAGACCATGGAGACGGTGAGCCAGTTCGACTACCAGGGGATGCTGAACAATCCCAATCTGCAGAGTGAGATCGACCAGCTCACAAGGCAGGGCGGCTTTCCCAATATCAGCTTTGTCAATCTGGCAGATCTGCGGGGGGACGGAGGAATCCCCAACAAGCAGAAGCTGAAACGGAAAGCGAAAAAGGAGGAGGGCGAACTGGCGCTTCAGATCAAGGACATCCCTGCGCCCCATAAGATCAAGGCCAGCCTGGACGAGTATGTGGTGGGGCAGGAACACGCCAAGAAGGTGATCTCTGTGGCTGTGTACAACCACTACAAGCGGGTGGCCACTGGCACCATGGACGACATTGAAATTGAAAAGTCCAATATGCTCATGATCGGCCCTACCGGCTGCGGCAAGACCTATCTGGTGAAGACCCTGGCCAGGCTTTTAGACGTGCCGTTGGCCATTGCGGACGCCACGTCCCTGACGGAAGCGGGCTACATCGGCGACGACATCGAGTCCGTGGTGTCTAAGCTGCTGGCGGCGGCGGACAACGATGTGGAAAAGGCGGAGCGGGGCATCATCTTTATCGACGAGATCGACAAGATCGCCAAAAAGAAAAACACCAACACCCGGGATGTGAGCGGGGAAAGCGTGCAGCAGGGGATGTTGAAGCTTCTGGAGGGCGCGGAGGTGGAGGTGCCGGTAGGCGCAAACAGCAAAAACGCCATGGTGCCCCTTGCCACGGTGAACACGCGCAACATCCTTTTTATCTGCGGCGGCGCATTCCCCGACCTGGAGGATATCATCAAGGAGCGCCTGACCAAAACGGCGTCGATCGGTTTTAACTCGGAGTTAAAGGACAAATATGACAAGGACAAAAATATCCTCTCCAAGGTGACGGTAGAGGACATCCGGAAATTCGGCATGATCCCGGAATTTATCGGCCGTCTTCCAGTGATCTTTGCCCTGGAGGGCTTAAGCCGGGAGATGATGGTGAAGATCTTAAAGGAGCCCAAGAACGCCATCTTAAAGCAGTACCAGAAGCTGCTGGAGTTAGACGAGGTGAAGCTGGAGTTTACCGACGACGCTCTGGAGGCCATCGCGGAGAAAGCCATGGAGCGGGATACAGGCGCCAGGGCCCTGCGCTCCATCATCGAGGAATTTATGCTGGACATCATGTATGAGATTCCAAAGGATGACAACATCGGCAAGGTCACCATTACAGGCAGCTATATCAGGGGAACCGGCGGGCCCATCATCGATATCCGGAGCAATCAGCTGACGGGCCATATAGAGGATCTGAAAGAAATTCCCGAACAGCAGTAAAAAAACAGTTGACAAATCCGGGAAGCATGGTATGATATTCATATGAACAATGGTTCACATGAACAAATCAAACTTTCATGGGGCGCAGATCCCGTTTCGCACAGGAAGGCCCCAGGCGGGAGGGATGGGTATGAAGAAGACATACAAGATTGAGGTGGACTGTGCAAGCTGTGCGCTGAAGATGGAGGAGGCAGCCCGAAAGGTAGAGGGCGTGGCTGATGCTGCGGTGAGCTTTATGACCCAGAAGATGAAGGTAGAGTTTGCAGAGGGCGTCCAGGAGAAGGCGGTCATGGAAGCGGTGCGGAAGGCCTGCAGGAAAGTGGAGAGCGACTGCGAGGTCTATCTGGACTAGAAGACAGGGGGAACCGCTTCGGCGGTTCCTTTTTGTAAGGTCAGGCAGAATGTGCGCAAGCGCTTCGGAAGGGAGATTCACATGACAAAAAAGCAAAAGAATGTGTTATACCGGATCCTGATTGCAGCAGTATGGGTGGTCGCGCTGTACTTTGCGCCCGTCACAGGATATCTGCGGTTTGTATGCTATCTGATCCCTTATCTTGTGATCGGCTATGACATTTTGAGAAAGGCTGCCCTTGGAATCATCCACGGGCAGGTGTTTGACGAGAACTTCCTGATGGCGGTGGCTACCCTGGGCGCAATGCTGCTCGGCCTCTATCAGGTGTCCCAGGGGCAGGAGGGGGATTTTGCCGAGGGCGTAGCGGTTATGCTCTTTTACCAGATCGGGGAGCTGTTCCAGGCGGTGGCGGTGGGAAAGAGCCGGAAAAATATTGCGGCCCTTATGGACATCCGGCCAGATTACGCCAACATCGAGGGGGAGAACGGCAGCCTGGAACAGGTGGATCCGGACGAGGTGGAAGTGGGTTCTGTGATCGTGGTGCGGCCCGGGGAAAAAATCCCCATAGACGGCGTTGTGGCGGAGGGAAGCTCTACGCTGAACACCAGCGCCCTGACCGGGGAGAGCGTACCCCGGGAGATCCGGGAAGGGGAGGCGGTGCTCAGCGGCTGCGTCAACTTAAGCGGTCTGCTGAAAATCCGCACCACCAGGGAGTTCGGGGAGTCCACCGTGTCAAAAATCCTGGATCTGGTGGAAAATTCCAGTATGAAAAAGGCCCGGACGGAAAACTTTATCACAAAGTTTGCACGGTATTATACCCCGGCAGTGTGTTTCGGCGCTCTGGCCCTGGCGGTCGTCCCGTCTGTGGCGGGGTTGCTCTCGGGCAATCCGGGCGCGTGGAGTACATGGGTGATCCGCGCCCTGACCTTCTTAGTCATCAGCTGCCCCTGCGCGCTGGTGATCTCCATCCCTTTGAGCTTCTTTGGCGGGATCGGCGGCGCTTCCACCTGTGGTATTCTGGTGAAGGGATCCAATTATCTGGAGGCGCTGGCTCAGACAAAGTATGTGGTGTTTGACAAGACAGGCACGCTGACCAAGGGCGTGTTCCAGGTGACAAAGATCCAGCCGCAGGAGGGCTCCCCGGAAAAGCTGCTGGAATACGCGGCCTGTGCGGAGAGCTATTCCACCCATCCCATCAGCAAGAGCCTGCGGGAGGCCTATGGCCGGGACATTGCGCCGGAGCGGGCGGCGGAGGTGGAGGAGATCGCCGGATGCGGCGTTACCGCCCTGGTAGACGGGGTGAGAGTGGCGGCGGGAAACGACAAGCTGATGCGCAGGCTGGGGCTGTCTTTCTGCGAGGACACAGAGCCCGGCACAGTGATCCATGTGGCTTTGGACGGCAGATACGCAGGGTATCTGCTTATCTCCGATGTGGAGAAGGAGCAGTCGGGGGAGGCCATCCGCGCCCTGAAGGCGTCGGGGGTAAAAAAGACGGTGATGCTGACCGGGGACAGCCGGAGGGCTGCGGCCTGTGTGGCGGAGCGCCTGGGCCTGGATGAGGTGAAAAGCGAACTGCTGCCGGAAGATAAAGTGGCGGCAGTGGAGGAACTTCTGGCCGTAAAGGGCTCCAGGGAAAAGCTGGCCTTTGTGGGGGACGGCATCAACGACGCGCCGGTTCTCTCCCGTGCGGATATCGGCGTGGCCATGGGGGCCCTGGGCTCCGACGCCGCCATTGAGGCAGCAGACATCGTGCTCATGGATGACAATCCCCTGAAGCTGGCGGTGGCTATGCGGATCTCCCGGAAGTGCCTGCGCATTGTCTACGAAAATATTGTGTTTGCCCTGGGGGTCAAGGCCGTGTGCCTCATCCTGGGGGCCCTTGGCATTGCGGGTATGTGGCTGGCGATCTTTGCCGACGTCGGGGTTATGGTGCTGGCGGTGCTCAATGCCATCCGATGCCTCAAGGTGGAAAAATAACTTTTTCCGTCCGGGATTTGTGCAAGGTTGGCTGAGGCAAAAGAAGATAGGAATTACCTGATTAGGCAAGAACTGCTGGAGCAGAAGACGAAGAGGAAAGACAGGGCGTCTGTATGGAAGCGTTTTTTGAAGAGGTGCTGGACAGGAGCGTGACGGCCGCGTTTATCGGGGAAGTGCAGAAAAACTATCACTACCGGGAGGAACAGCGGGAAGGGCTGGAGCAGGTTGCCAGGCGGCTTCTGCCTTTGCTGCGCAGGGAGGCCTGCTGGGAGCAGCGCATAGACGGGGACGATGGGCAGGGCGCTGTTTACAGCCAGGTGCTGATGACGCTGGGACAGGGCCCGGATCTGCTTCAGGAGCAGTATGGGGCCCAGGGGCTGCTCACCGAGTGTTATATGGTGGAGAGTTTATCCTGTGAGCTTCTGCTGCTTGGCTATCAGGCTTATAACCGCTATGTGGAGGCCAACACCGGGTATCATGTGGCCCAGTATCACTTTCCGGGCGGCGGGGGGCGCTTTGGGCTGGAAGAAATTCCGAAATGGCTGGCCCGCTTTACACTGCCCGTCCAGTGCACGGAGGCGCTGTATCTGACGCCAAAAAAGAGCGCGCTCTTTGCGGCGGAGCTGACCCGGGAGAAAGGCCGGCGCTGTCCGGGGATCTGTGCGGGATGTGAAAACAGGCAGTGCGTCAACCGAATGGAGGAAGGAACGCCGCGGGAGCGGCTGTCGGGGAAGTGGGCGGATATGCCGCTCCCTTACGGTTACAGCAGGATTTTCGGGAGAGGATAAGGAAAGGGAGGCCAGGGTGGTTCATCTGTACACAGGAGCGGGAAAGGGAAAGACCAGCGCCGCAGTGGGGCTGGCGGTGCGGGCCGCGGGATGGGGGCAGCAGGTGTGCTTTGCCCAGTTTATGAAGGGGAGAAAAAGCGGGGAACTGTGCGCGCTGGAGCAGCTGCCCCAGGTGGAAATCTTCCGAAGCCCCAGGGACTTTGGATTTTACCGCGCCATGTCCGGGGAGGACAAGGAGCAGCTGACCCAGATTCACAACGCCATTCTGCAGGCCCTTTTGGGGAGGGCCAGGCAGGGGGACTGCCGGGTGATGGTGTTAGACGAGGTGACCTACCCGGTAAACTGGAAGCTGCTGGATGAGGGGCTGCTCAGACAGCTGCTTTTCTTTGGGGACAAAGTGGAGCTTGTGCTGACGGGGCGCGACCCGGCGGATTTCCTTCTGGAGCGGGCAGACTATCTCACGCGGATGGACTGCCTGCGCCATCCCTATGAAAAAGGGGTGGAGGCCAGGGAAGGAGTGGAGTATTGACGGAGGCTGGCATTTTGGCCAGGCGGTGGCTCATAGGATGCAGTAACGCGAGTATCGGTGCCCGGCGGGGCGGAATGTGAGGCGGAATGAAAGAAGCATTGGTATTGTTGATCCCCTTCCTGGGCACATCACTGGGAGCGGCCATGGTATTTTTTATGAAACGGCAGATTGTGCCCAGGCTGGAAAAGCTGCTGCTGGGTTTTGCCGCCGGCGTGATGATCGCAGCCTCCGTGTGGTCCCTGCTCATACCGGCCATCGATATGGCGGACGGGCGGGGGGCCAACGCATGGCTTCCCGCGGCGGCGGGATTTTTGCTGGGGATGGGCTTTCTGCTCCTGTTAGACAGCCTGGTGCCCCATCTGCATCTGGAGGAGGAAAAGCCGGAAGGGATTCAGAGCAGCTTTCAGAGAAGCACCATGCTGATCCTGGCGGTGACCCTGCACAACCTCCCCGAGGGGATGGCGGTGGGCGTCACACTGGCGGGAGCGCTGTCCGGCGACACGGGCATCTCGCTGGCGGGGGCGCTGGTGCTGGCCCTTGGCATTGCCATCCAGAATTTTCCCGAGGGCGCTATCATTTCCATGCCCCTGCGCAGCGCAGGCGTTTCCCGGCCCAAAGCCTTCTGGTACGGAATGCTGTCCGGGGCTGTGGAACCGTTGGGGGCCCTGGCCACGCTTCTGCTGGCGGAGTCTGTGGTGCCCGTCCTGCCGTATCTGCTGGCCTTTGCAGCAGGCGCTATGCTCTATGTGGTGGTAGAGGAACTGATCCCGCAGTCCCAGGCGGGAGAACACTCCAACATCGCCACGGTGGGAGTGGCGGCGGGATTTGTGCTGATGATGGTGCTGGATGTGGCGTTTGGGTAACGCTACTGGATGAGAAGGCTGGCACAGCTGATGTCGTTGGCCAGGTCATAGATTTTGCCCGTCGTCAGGCCCACTACCCGGGGGCGCAGGCAGTTGTCGGGATGGTTTTCGATCACCTTTGCCCGCTCCCCGTTGGAGAGCTGGACGATGCTGTCTACAGAGTAGAGGATGACGCTGCTTAAGAAGCTTTTCATGGCGTCAAAGTCGAGCTCCCCTGTCATGGCCATAATCATCTCGATGGCTATGCCCTTGGGGATTCCGCTCTTATAGGGGCGCTCCGTTACCAGGGCGTCGTAAACGTCCGCCACGGAAATGATTTTGGCATAGGGATGGATCTTGTCGGAGGAGAGCCCCATGGGATACCCTTTTCCGTTGATCTTCTCGTGGTGCTGCAGGACGCCCAGCAGGATGGCGTTTGAAAAATCCTTCCTGCTGTTTAAGATATCAAAGCCAAGCCGGGAGTGCTGCTTCATCAGGGAAAATTCCTCATCGGTGAGTTTTCCGGCCTTGTTTAAGATTTCTTTGGGGATTTTGGACTTTCCCACGTCATGGAGCAGACCGGCGATGCCCACCTCGTGGATTTCTTTGTCGTCCAGCCCGTGTTTTTTCCCGACGATCATGGCCATGGTGGCCACGTCCACGCTGTGCTTAAAGGTGTATTCGTCGCTGACCTTCAGCATATTGATATCCACTGCCACCGCGTCGTTGTCCGTGATGGCTTTCATCAGCTCGTCGGTTACGCGGCTGGCTGCTTCCGGGAAATTGCCGGCGTCCGTGTTGCTGTACAGGTATTGGATCCCTTCGCTGACCCGTTGGCGCACGCTCTCCGTGAGGTTTACCTTGGTGCGGTCTTCCACCCGGTTTTTCTCGATCACCTCCCGGGTGTACTGAGGAATCTGCAGGCTCAGTTCGCTGGGATCCGCCTCTCCCTCCTGAATGTAGACGCCTCCCACACCTTTTTCCTGAAGAAATTCGATGTGAAAGTCATCCAGATAAGTACCCTTTTCGATCAGGGAGCGGCCGGTTCTGTCCAGAATGGACTGATCTATTTTCATTCCTTCTTTGAGCAATCGTGTGCTGACGAATCTTCTCTTTAGCGCCATATCTGCTACCTCAAACCCGGGGCAAAAGATCACTGTGAACTTTTCCAGCTTTCAGTATATCACAATTCTTCCGCAGTGGGCAAGCCTGGAGCGCAATTGCCTAAAATTTACAGAAAATACTTTTTCAAACTAAAGAATTGATTTTTGCATTGAAGTGTGACATAATTTAGTTTGACAATAGAACATATTGTAGGCGGCGGAATCTGCCGCCTGGGGAGTAGTGGGAATGCGCACAGTGCGCACAAGGAGGCCGAAATGAAAAAGAAAGTCAGGAAATGGAGTATCCGGTATAAAATATTGATCCCGACCAGCTTGCTGGTGCTGTGTATGTGCGGCATCATGGGATGGAATGCCTACAGCCGCATCCGTTCCGGCATGATCACCATGGGGGTGGAGGAGGCGCAGATGGCGGCCTCCATGGCGCAGGCTGCGGTGGACGGCAACGCGCTGGCAGAGATCCGCGCGGGCGCCCAGGGGAGCGAGGCCTATGAAAACACCCTGGAAAAGCTGCGCCAGGTGCAGAAGATCTGCGGCATCAAATTTCTCTATACCCTGTATTCGGACGACCAGAAGACGGTGTGCTACGGCGTGGACGCAGACGTTGCCGGCCAGCAGAACCTGCCGGGGGATCCGTTTGAAGATTCCTATGAGGAACTGGCGGAGGTATTCGGCGGACAGGCCTATGTACAGGATTATATCGATGTGACGCCGGACGGCACGCTGATCTCGGTCTATCTGCCCATCTATGGGACGGACGGACAGATCACCGGGGTTTTGGGATGCGATTACGACGCGGCCTATGTGCAGGACCGGATCGCCGGGGCCGGGCGCAGCATCCTGCAGCTTGCCGTGATCTGTGTCCTGCTGTCTGCGGCAGTGCTGTATTATATCGTGAGCAGGATCGCAAAGAGCTTAAAGAAGGTAGACGAAAAGATCTACGACCTGGTGAACAACGAGGGAGACCTGACGCAGAAGCTGGATATCACCTCCGGGGACGAGCTGGAGCTGATTGCAGACAATGTAAACGCGCTGTTGGAGTACATCCGGGGCATCATGCTGAATATTGCAGAGGATTCCAGAAGACTGGGCGAGTCCGTGGGCAGCGTGGCGGGCAGCCTTTCCAAGGCGCGGGATAACATTTCCGACGTCTCCTCCACCATGGAGGAGATGAGCGCCGCCATGGAGGAGACCAGCGCCTCCCTGTTCCAGGTAAACGACTCTGTGGCAAATATCAACAGCACCGTGGGGAATATCGCCGGGAAGGCTTCCCAGGAGAGCGCTTCCTCCGCGGAGACTTTGCGGAAGGTGCAGGAAATTTATGAGAAAGCCCGCACAGATCAGGAAAACGCCGGGAAGCTGGCGTCGGATATGGCAAAGACGGTCAACGAGAGGATTGAGCGCTCCAAGGCGGTGAAGCAGATCGACGCGCTGACGGCAGAGATCATCAACATCACGGATCAGACCAGCCTGCTGGCGCTGAACGCCAACATTGAGGCGGCCAGGGCCGGGGAGGCCGGCAGAGGCTTCGCCGTGGTGGCAGGGGAGATCGGCTCCCTGGCGGCAAACTCCGCCAAGGCGGCTGTGGAGATCCAGAACGTGAGCCAGGAGGTGATCTCCGCGGTGAACGAGCTGGCCCAGGAGGCGGAGCGGATGCTGAAATTTATGGATGAAACCGCTATGGCAGGCTATGAGATGCTGTTGGAGAACAGCAAAAATTACCAGAGCGACGTGAGCCATTTAAGCGATGTGATGCAGGAGTTTGCGGGGGAGAGCGAGCAGCTGAGTGAAAATCTTGACAGCATCAAGGAGGCGGTGGAGGCCGTCAACATTGCGGTGGAGGAGAGCACCAAGGGCGTGGTAAACGTCACGGAGGTGGCTTCCGATATGGCCCAGAGCATGGAACAGATCAATGGAGAGGCGGACGCCAACAAAGAAATCGCAGGACAACTGGGCAGCGAGGTCGGGAAATTTAAGCTCTGAGGGAAAAGGGGAAAGGCCCTGCCGCGCACCAAACCTTTTTTGACTGCATATGTTACAGAGAGTGCCGCAATGGCACAGAGATGCAGAGAGAAGGGGCTTTGTTTTGGACTGCAGGGAAAGAATCTTATCCGACGACTATTATGATGTGATTGTGGATTTCCCGATCCAGATCTTGGAGGAGGAAGGCAGGCAGGTCTGCTACGCCAATGTGGAAAACCTCTACAACATCATTTATTTCAGCAGGCAGGACGTCCAGAATGTCAGCAGTTATTTTTTCCGCTACCGGGGGGTGCCGAAGCTCTACGGGCTGATGCAGGGAGAGCCGATTGCAGCAGGCTTTGATCCAAACAGCCTGATCGTCAGCGGGATCACGCAGGTACAGCTGGAGCCGCTGGCGCTGACGGGCAGGGGCTGCGTGATCGCGTTCATAGACACGGGGGTACAGTACGACAATCCCATGTTTTTAAACGACGACGGCACCAGCCGGATCCTGGCCATCTGGGATCAGACGATCCAGACGGGGACGCCTCCCGCAGGCTTCCAGTACGGGTCGGAGTATACCAGGGAGGACATCAACCTGGCGCTGGCCTCGGAGGATCCATACAGCGTGGTGCCCAGCAGGGATGAGAACGGCCACGGCACAGCCCTGGCGGGGGTGGCTGCGGGCAGCAGGGTCAGGGGCGGCCTGGCTTACCAGGGGGCGGCGCCGGAGGCGGACATCGTCGTGGTCAAGCTGAAGCAGTGCAAGCGGTACTTCCGGGATTTCTACATGGTGCCCCAGGAGGTGCCTGCCTTTCAGGAAAACGACATCATGCTGGCGGTGCAGTATGTGGACTCCTTTGCCGACACCTTTAACCGGCCTGTGGTGATCTGTCTGGGGCTGGGCACAAACACCGGCGACCATTCGGGCAGCTCGGCGCTGTCCAATTATCTGGATCTGGTGGCGGTCAAGCGCAGCCGGGCCGTGGTGATCGGCGGCGGAAACGAGGGGAACGCCAGGCACCACTATCAGGGCAGCCTGCCCGGAAACAGCAGGGGAATGCAGAGCATCCCGGTGGAGATCCGGGTGGAGCAGGGGGCCCAGGGCTTTCTGCTGGAGCTGTGGGGAAATGTGCCGGATGTGTTTACGATCTCGGTGCAGTCCCCCGGTGGGGAGACCATTCCGCCCCTGCGCCTGGGCATCAACGACAGTATCACATATGGTTTTATCTATGAGCGCACCCAGGTCACGGTGGCCGGAACCCTCGTGGAACCGGCTTCCGGGGAGGAGCTGATCCAGCTGCGGGTGCAGGATCCGACGCCGGGGATATGGACGTTCTGGGTGGAAACACCAGGACAGGGTGGCAGCGGACAGTTCCATCTGTGGCTCCCCATCGCCCAGTTTTTGAGTGCGCCGGTATATTTTTTGGAATCTACTCCCTATATTACCATGACGGAGCCTGCAATGGCCATGGGGCCCATCAGCGTTTCTGCCTATAACGCCGCAAACAACAGCTTTTATATCGAGTCCGGACGGGGATATTCCAGAACGGGCGCCGTGCGGCCGGATTTTGCCGCGCCCGGGGTGGATGTGTTTACCTTCCGGGGGAAAGAGTCCGGCACTTCCCTGGCCGCCGCCATCACCGCAGGCGCGGTGGCACAGTTCATGCAGTGGGCCGTGGTGGACGGGAACAACCGCCTGGTGGGCAGCCGGGAGATCAAAAACTATTTTATCCGGGGAGCTTCCCGCAGCCCGAACATGGTATATCCCAACCGGGAGTGGGGGTATGGGCGGTTGAACATTGTGGGGACTTTTGACGCATTGATCGGGGTGTGAGGAATCGAACTGCCGCAGGGAAAACATCTGACCCGGGGGGACAGATGTTTTTCGTGATTTCTGGGCTTGTCTGGCGTTACGCTCAACGTTCATCATTTTAGTCAGGTACGATTCGGCAAATCATACCTGACTAAATTTGAAAGTGCCCACAAGTATGTTTTGTTTCAAGTTCAAATGCCATATCCTGCATTTTCTCTAAAAATCTTATGCTTTCGCATCATGCGACAATGTTCATGGATAGGTTCTCCTCTCCAAATTCTGATGATATTACCAAACAGGCGCCTGATGTTTTACCTGAATCTCTGAGGAAGGCGACAGTATTTTCTTGGTGAAGGAAACAATATTCCATAAGACAGCCAGTGATACACATTCCCACAATGTCTAAGACTGTGTTAGTCTGTTGACAACTCAAAATGACAATAGCACTTACAAGGCGTTTACCGCAACAAACAAGGTGTGCGCCGCACTGGCGGGCAGCCCGCCGTCGGTTCATTCGTGTTCGGGGCTGGCTTGTTAGCGTCGTTTTCCTAGCGATCCTGCCTTTCATCAGGAGGAAGCGGACGTCAGCGGTTATACGCAAAATCATAAGGCAAAACAGGGAGAATGGGGTTGTGAAAGAGCTTGCCGTCAATCTCAATTATGTCACCCGTATCCGGCAGTATCCGGGAAAGAAAAACGGCAGGAAAAAGAAGATACTTGTCGGAACATCGCCTTGACAAACTATACAAAATCCGAAGCCCGATTTTGTCTAATTGTGAAATTGACAAAAGCGGGCTTCTCTCTTACAATTTAACTTAACCAGTTAAGCATTGGTTATATTTTTGACTGTTAACTTAACTGGTTAAGCAAAGGAGCAATAGGATGGGAAAGCCGTTTCTGGCGGCGGAAATGGAGGAAATGTGAAAAAGAGGAGAGCAGTATCTATTTTGGCGGCGTTTGCGCTCGGCATGGCGCTGTGCGCCTGCGGCACGGGAGAGGCTGCAGACGGCGGCCAGGGGGCGGATGCGGGAAACGCAGGCGTGGAAAACGCAGAGGGCGGCCAGTCGGGCGCCCAGGATGTGGTGAAGGTCACCTTTTATGACACCGACGGCGTCACGGTGCTGTCCGAGCAGGAGATTTCCGTGGGCGGAACCGCTTCCGAGTATGTGCCGGAAAAAGAAGGACAGGTTTTCATGGGCTGGTTTGCCACCCCTTCCCTGGCCCATACCTTTGATTTCACCCAGCCCTTAAGCCAGGACACCCAGGTTTTTGCGGGATTTATGGAGAACGTGGAGGACACCAGGACATTTGCCATCGTCGGCAGCGGCATCAGCCCTCTGCTGGCTGCCTCCAGCTGGGGCAAGGTGATCAGCGAGGAGCACTATCTGGAAAAGAGCCCGGACGCCAATGTATATACCATCACCCTGGATCTGTGCGAGGGGGACGAATTCCAGTTTGCCATCGACAGCAGCTGGTCGGATCAGAGAGGCGGCGGCTATCTGGCAGCCACGGAGGCGGATGGGGTAACGTATTTCAACGTGGCGGGCGGTCTGAGCGACAATGCCCAGAAGGCCAATATCCAGTGCGCAGTGACCGGGAACTACACCCTGACGCTGACCACCTACCCCGGCGCGGACGTGTATGACACGGAAAACAGCAATTACACCGAGGAGACGAAGGAGAATTACAATTCCAATCCCTATGACACCATTGAGTTTGTCTACAACGGAGAGATGGTGGGAGAGCAGGCAGAAGGGAAGATTTCTTACTTTATCAAGGGCGCCATTGTCACGGACTGGCAGGACGTCTACGAGGATTCGTACCGGTTCCAGGAAGAGGACGGGATTTACACGCTTTCCATTGCGTTGGAAGAAGGGGATGAATTTTTGTTCACCAGCCTGATCGAAACGGAAGGCAGCAGCAGTGTGGGCAACGAGTATGTGCGGTATACCAACATAAGCGACGAGGCGTCCCTCGCCTTTGTGGACGGCACGGAGAGCGCCAATATGGTGGCAAAGCAGGCGGGGACTTACACCTTTACTTATGACCCTGCCACAAAGGAACTGACCGTGGCATTTGAGGGATAAGCGTCACACAAAGCAGACGTGGGGGCAGTCGGGCACCCGGTTGATGGCAAGCTCCATGCAGGAGAAAACCTGTTCCAGCTTCCGATTCATATCGCAGGAAAGACAGCAGGCGTGGGCCGGCAGGACGTTTCCAAGCGCCTGCTGGCTATACGCCAGATTGCCCTGCAGGGAGGGCATCGTTTCCTCCACAAAGCACACCTGCCGGAAGGTATGGGAGAGGATGTCTCTCACTCCCTTGTTGTTGGGCGTAAGGCTTACATAGGTGTAGTTGTCCTCCCCGAAGCGGGCGTCCGCCTGTTCCTTCAGACGCGGGTAGTCGGTGCAGATCTGGAAAAAGATCTGTAAGGGGGTATCCACCAGGGTATCGATGGCAAGGAGGGGGATGAGGTTTCTGTCGCCCATCTCGCAGAAAAACCCGGCGGTGGCGTCGAAGCAGAGGATCGCATCTGCGTAGTCGATGGGGCTTTCATCTTCTTCGTCCAACAGCAGAAGGTGGTAGCCGTGCCCCTTAAAAACAGACGCCAGCATCTTGGCCGTATAGAGCTGTTCGGCCTGCTTGAGCAGGGAGGTCTCCCGGGGCAGATAGAGGGCGGCTGTATAGGTTTTGCTGGTGGCAAGGGATTTGGCGGAGGAATTTGGCCTGTAATTCAACAGGTTGACGATCTGGCGGACTTTCTTTTTGGTCTCCTCGCTGATCCGCTGATCCTCCCGGTTATTGATGACGTAAGACACCGTTGCCACAGACACACCGGCCTGTTTTGCAACATCTCGGATGGTATATTTTTTGCTCATAGGTTAGTTATATACTGTGGCGTTTTCTTTGTCAAGCGCGAAAACCCGAAAAGAAAGGGACGAAAATTAAAAATGAACGAGCAGGCAATTCTGCATATGCCGGATTCCATCTACTGCTTCCCGCTGGGGGAAAAGGAGGTGCTGCTGCGGCTGCGGCTGGACCGCCGGGACGCGGTGGAAAAGGTGGAGGTGGTGTATGAATGTAAATACAGGATTCAGGAAAAACAGGAATGTGCCCTTCTGGAGCGGAGGTACGAGGATCGGCTGTTTGCCTATTATGAGACGGAGCTGGCCCTGACAGACGTGCGTCTGGCCTATGTGTTCCGCATCTGGTCGGAGGGAAAAGCATTTTATTTCTCCGAGGACGGGCTCAGCGGGACGTATGATTTTTCCCTGGCCTATTTTCATTTTTTCCAGCTGCCTTACATCAACCGGGCCGATGTGCACCGGGAGGTGGAGTGGATGGAAGGGGCGGTATTTTACGAGATTTTTGTGGATCGCTTCCACAGGGGGCAGACCCCAAAGGACGAGTCATACATAAACTTGCGCTGGGGGGAGAAGCCCACGCCGAAGAGCTTTGCAGGAGGGGATCTGCCCGGCGTGATCGAAATGCTGGACTACATCAAGGCCCTTGGGGCGAATGCGCTGTATCTGACGCCGGTGTTCTGCTCTATTTCCAACCATAAGTATGACATCTCTGATTATTACAGGATCGACAGCCAGTTTGGGAGCGGCCGGGACTTGAAGCGGCTGGTGCAGGAAGCCCATAAAAAGGGGATGCGGGTGGTGCTGGATGCAGTGTTCAACCATTGCAGCATGGAACTTCCCCAGTTTCAGGATGTGAGGAAACGGGGCAGGGAATCGCCCTATTACGACTGGTTTGTCATTCACGGGGAGAAGCCGGATCCGGAGGCGCTCAACTATGAGGTGTTTTCATTTTGCAATTATATGCCAAAGTTCAACACCTCCCACCCCCAGGTGCAGGAGTATCTGATTCAGATCGCGGTGTTTTGGATCAAGGAATATGACATTGACGGCTGGCGGCTGGACGTGTCGGATGAGATCTCCCACGATTTCTGGCGGGCGTTCCGCAAACAGGTAAAGGCGGCAAAAGAGGACGCGGTGATCATCGGGGAGAACTGGCACGACGCCAGCTGCTTCCTCCGGGGGGATCAGTACGACGGCATCATGAACTATGCCTTCACCAAGGCCTGTCTGGACTACTATGCCTTTGAGACCTTCGGAGCCAGGGAATTTGCCTGGAAGCTGAATCAGCTGCTGATGCGCAACACGGCGCAGGCCAATCGGATGATGATGAACCTTTTGGACTCCCACGACACCGACCGGTTTTACACCAGCGTTGGAAAAAATAAAGATAAGGTGCTGTCCGCCCTGGCGGTGATGTGCCTGTTTCCCGGGGCGCCCTGCGTCTATTACGGCACGGAGATCCCGCTGGAGGGCGGTTACGACCCGGACAACAGGCGGTGCTTTGACTGGGAGGAGAGCCGCTGGGATATCCCGTACCGGGAAAAGGTAAAACAGATTCTGGGCCTGCGGGGGCTTGAGGAAGTCAGACGGGGACGGATCCGGATCCGGGAACAGCAAGGCCTGTTGGTGCTGGAACGGTGGGGCGAGGAATCTTTGGTGCGGCTGTCTGCAAACCAGACGAAGGAGGCCGTGCCCTTGGAAATCAAAGGGGAGATCCTTGCCCAGAACAGGTTTTGCAAGGGAATGCTGCAGACGGACGGCTATGCCGTGTCCCGGGAGCGGATGGCATGAGGGCGGCAGGGAAGGTCTGCGGGTAAACTTTCAAATTCTAAAGCGCACAAGGGGGCATAACAATGAAACGGTTACAAGCGATTGCATTGACAACGGTATCTGTGCTGGGCCTTTTGACGGGCTGCGGGCAGGGAGGGGAGACGGCGGGCGCAGGGACGCCCCAGGGGCAGGAGGCAGGCGCTTCCCAGGGGGCGGATTTGAGCGCCATCTACACGGGGGAGCTGGAGAAGAATGTGACCATCCGGGTGCTGGAGAACGACACTGCCATTGCGCAAGGGTATTTTCAGGAGCTTTTGGACGCCTTCAACGCCGCCTATGCCGCGGACGGCATCGTGGCGGTGGACGCCAATATGGATCAGTACAGCAATCTGGCGGACGACGGCCCTTACGGCTATGGGCCGGACGTGCTCTATCAGGCAAACGACGTCCTGATGAAATATGTGGAGGGAAGGCACATCTATCCCATCCCTGCAGAGTCCCTTTCGTGCTGGGAGACGATCCCACAGACGGCCTGGGAGGCCTACCGGGCCCAGGTGGACGGCACAGAGTACTATATGGGCGTGCCGGTGAACGTGCAGTCCTCCATGCTCTATTACCGGAAGGATCTGCTGCCTGAGGACTGGCAGGAGCAGTGGGACGATGACGGCAACCAGATTCCGGACATGACGGAGAACTGGAACGATATGTACCGCTATTCCAAGGAACTGGTGGGACAGGGGGATGGCCGGTACGGCTATATGCGTTCCCTGTACGATGTGTACTTTTCCTCCGGTTTTCTCTTCTCCTACGGCGGCTATGTGTTCGGGGACAACAACACCAACCCGGAGGACATCGGGTTTTCCGCAGGCGACGCCAGGCTGGGGGCCAGCGTGCTGTTGCAGCAGGCCTCTCTGATGAACGAGGACTGTATCGACGACTCCGTGACGGTGGGCGCTTTCAGCAAGCTGGCGGACGGCACCTATTTTGCCACCATGACCACGCCGGACGTCTACTCCCAGTTTTTAAAGGAGCTGACGCTGGCCTACGAGGGGCAGGGTATGAGCCATGAGGAAGCGCAGGCGCTGGCGGAGGAAAATCTGGTGGTGACGGATGTGCCAAAGCTGCCAAAGAGCGGCGACCTGACGGAAGAAGATCCGGAGCTCATCCCCTTAAAGGCAATGGGCGGCGTCAATGGCTACGGCATCAGCGCCTACACGAAAAGCCCCAATGCCTGCCTGGCGTTTGTGGAGTTTGCCACCAGCTACGAGATGGTCATGAAGCGCCATGAGATGCTGGGCATCGTGCCGGCCCGCAGGGATGCGGCGGATGCGGCGGGGGGCATCTCGGAGATCATCTACAGCAATCTGGAGCAGGGAAATATCGTGATCATGCCATCCATCCGGGAGGTGGAGCAGATCTGGACGCCGGCGCAGACGTTTTTTCAGGATCTGGCCAAGGATGCGTTCCGGACGGGCGGCCGGTCCTATGACAGTCTGGAAAAGATCCAGGCGGGGCTGGAGGCTGTGGACGCCCAGATCTACGACGCCATCCACACGCTTTCCGGCCAGTAGTGTGCGGCATTCTTTTTTCAAGATTTGAAATTCTGCAAAGCGGCATTATGGAGGATGGTCATGCGGGCAAAAGGAAAAGGGAATTCTCCCGCCGCCATGTGGCGGGACGGGGGGAGGAATGTAAGACTGAGTATGTGCCTGATGGGGCTGGGGCAGCTCTGCTACGGCCAGATCGGGAAGGGACTTTTGTATCTGGCCGTGCTTGCGCTGGCGGCGGCCTATTTTGTGGGGCGCGGGTTTGAAGATCTGATCGGGCTGTTTACCCTGGGCACCCAGGAGGCCAACACCTGGCTGGGGATAGAGGGGGATAACTCCGTCATCATGCTGCTCATGGGGCTTCTGGCGGTGGCTGCGGCTGCGTTTCTGGGGCTGTGTTGGAGCGCCAATGTGCGGGACGCCTATGAGACGCAGAAGCGGTGTGAGCGGGGCGGAAGGCCGGCCCGGTTCCAGGAAGATTTCAAGGCGCTTCTGGATCGGAAGTTTTACAAGACGGTACTGTTTCTGCCAATTCTGGGCGTGTGTGTGTTCCACATTCTGCCCATCGTGTTCATGATCGCCATTGCGTTTACCAATTACGGCGGCAGCATTGTGCCGCCGAAGCTGGTGGACTGGGTGGGGTTCGACAATTTCATCCAGATTGCCACGCTGTCCCGGTTTGCCCCTACCTTTGGGCGGATTTTATTGTGGAATCTGGTGTGGGCCGTGGTGTCCACGGGACTCAACTACTTTGCGGGCCTGGGGCTGGCGCTTTTGCTCAACAAGGACTGCGTGAAGGGCAAGGCCTTCTGGCGGGCATTCCCCATGCTGGCCTACGCGGTGCCCGGCTTCATCACGCTCCTGGGATTTAAATTCATGTTCTCCTACGGCGGGCCCATCAATGGGATCATCACCGGCATGGGCGGACGGGCGGTGGGATTTCTGGACATTGACGCCAAGTGGATCGCCAGGGCCATCGGCTTTGCGGTCAACGCCTGGATCAGCGTGCCCTCCATCATGCTTTTGGCGACGGGGATCCTGGCAAACCGGGATTTCAGCCAGATGGAGGCGGCCAGGATCGACGGGGCCAACGCCTTTCAGCAGTTCCGGCACATCACGCTGCCCTTTGTGCTGTTTTCCACCACGCCGGTGCTGATCTCCCAGTTTATCGGGAATTTCAATAATTTCGGCATTTTCTTTTTCCTGCGGGGCGGCCTGTACATCGACGGCTATTTTCTGGCCAGCGACACAGACCTTCTGATCAACTGGCTGTATAACCTGTCCATCAACAACAATTATTACAGCATCGGCGCAACCATCAGCCTGGTGATCTTTCTCATCACCTCGCTGCTGTCCCTGCTCATCTATACCAGAAGTACATCTTACAGAGAGGAGGACACCTTCCGATGAAGAACCGCAAAGTGGCGAAGGCGATTGACGCCGTCCTGACGCATCTGGTGCTGATCGCGGTGTGTTTTGTGTTTTTGTTCCCCTGCCTGTGGCTGATCCTGGCTTCCTTCAGCAAGTCGGGCTCCATCTATTCCTTTGAGGGATTTTTCCCAAGCGCTTACAGTCTGGACACCTTCCGGACGCTGTTTACGGATACGGAGATGTACAACTATCCGCGGTGGTTTGGCAACACGCTGTTTATCGCGGGGATGAGCTGCCTGATCGGGAGCCTTCTGGTGATCCTTACGGCCTACACCATGTCCCGGTTCCAGTTCCGGGGGAAGAAGTTTCTCATGAAGACCACGCTGGTGCTGGGGATGTTCCCTTCCTTCATGGGAATGATCGCAGTGTATATCATCATGACGCAGTTTGGGCTGATCAACCGGATGTGTGGGTTAATCCTGATTTACAGCGCGGGGGCGCCCATGGGGTATCTGACCCAGAAGGGATTTTTCGACACCATATCCGCCTCCATCGACGAGGCGGCCAGGATGGACGGCGCCACCAATTTCCAGATCTTTTTTAAGATCAACCTGCCGCTGTCCATGCCCATTATCGTCTACACAGCCATTTCCAGCTTTACCTTTCCCTGGAGCGATTTCATCCTGCCGAAGCTCCTGCTGAAGGAAAAGGATCTCTACACGGTGGCGGTGGGGCTGATGAGCCTGGGGGACACGGAATTTGCCAGGTTTGCCGCTGGCTCTGTGTTTATCGGCGTCCCGATCGTTATCTTGTATTTTGCCTTGAGCCGGTTCTTCGTAAGCGGCATGGCTGCGGGAGCGGTAAAAGGATAAAAAGGGCCTTTTTAAGGGCCGCCGGGGAGAGCCCCGGCGGTCTTTTTTGCGGGGAGACACATATATTTTAGAAAATGAGGCTGCGCAGTGGAGTTGTGCGATGAAGACCATATTTGTCAAGGAGCTTGTGAAGAAATGGACGGGGGGAGGGAAGATAGATTTCGGACAGGCGGCCCCGGCGGTATTGTTTCTGGGCGCCATGTTCCTTCTGGGGAGGGCGGCGGCCCAGACCCTGGGGGAGATCCGGGAGACCGCCGGGCAGGCGGTGACCGGGACGGCGCTGTATTCTGAAAACTGGGGGCTGGGATTTGGACAGAAGGGGGAAAAGCCCACGGGAAACGTCCCGGCGGCCCAGCTTGCCCAGTACAACGCTTATTTTATGGCGGAGGGAAATGAGAAGGTGCTCTATCTGACCTTTGACTGCGGCTATGAGAACGGCAACACGGAGCCCATATTGGACGCCCTGAAAAAACATGACGCCCCGGCCACCTTCTTTGTGGTGGGGCATTTTTTGGAGTCGGCGCCGGAGATCGTAAAGCGTATGGTGGAGGAGGGGCACACGGTGGGCAACCACACCTACCATCACCCGGATATGTCCCAGATATCGGACAGGGCGGCTTTCCAGAAGGAGATGGACGATGTGGCAGATGCGTTCCGGGAGCTTACCGGGAAGGAACTGGCCATGTATTACAGGCCGCCCCAGGGCAAATACAGCACTACAAACCTGCAGATGGCAAAGGAACTGGGATATTCGACCTTTTTCTGGAGCCTGGCCTATGTGGACTGGAACCAGGACGACCAGCCCAGCCATGCGGAGGCCCTTGAGAAATTGACAGACAGAGTGCATCCCGGCGCCATCGTGCTGTTACATAGCACTTCCAAAACCAACGGGGAGATCATGGATGAACTGTTAAGCAAGTGGGAGGAGATGGGGTATACCTTCCGGCCATTGTCGGACTTTACCGCGCCGGAAGGCGCAGCCCAGCAGACGCTGGCAGCCCGGTAGACAGACAGGGCGGCGCAGGGCCAGATCCCGGGCACAAAAAGAACATCGGCTGCCAAGTGTTCTACGGGATTTTCTCATGTGTTTGAACCTAGACACTGGCAATGCGCTGCCGCACTCCTCCCGGAACCGATGTTCAATGTAAGTATAGGACAGACAGGACGGAAATGCAAGAGGAAAAGGGGAGGACGTCAGTCCAGCATGATCTCTTTTAAAGATATCTTTTTCATCTGCTTGGTATATCCCCACAGGACGGTCTCATATAAGATCAAAAAGGCGGCCAGCGAAAGGAACATGGCCGGCACGTCAAATTCATAGGCGGGGATGTCCTCAAAATCCCGGAACACCACGGTCACTGTAAGCTTGAGCAGGACATACTGGTATACCGTGCCCAGGGCAAAACCGAGGTATGTCCAGGGGCGATAGCCGTCTAGAACCGCCCGGGAACATTCCCCGGCCCGGTAGCCGAAAGCTTTCATCATGGCAATGGTCTTCCGGTTTGCGCGGATGACGGACGTGGTGGCGATCAACAGGGTCACGGCTGCCAGAAGGACGCCGATGGACAGAATCATATACGCCATCAGGGGGCTTGACAATTCGGTCATACTGCCGGACATCTGGGTCGTGGAGGCAAAACAGAAGACAGAGAAGGTAAGGAAGAAAACCAGGGATTTTCTCTGCCTGACATTGCTCTTTTTCAGCTCCTGCAAAAAGGGGAGGTCTGTCTCCCGCTTTGCGGGAACGGCTTTTTGCAGGGACTGTTCCCGGATCAGCCGCAGCGCCGGAACCTTCAGCTTTATATAGCTGCAGGCAATGGCTAACAGGGAAAAGAATGCGGCGGGAACAAAGACCAGACACAGGCATAAGCCGGGATGGAATGCGATGGAGATGTCCGGCAGGAAGCCGTCCTTGTTCTGCGTCTCATAAAAGACAGGCATGAAAAGATGGGCGCCTGCATATCCCAGGGCAGTGCCCGCCAGAACAGGCGGTCCGAACGCCCAGAAGTGCAGCGCCACGGAGAATCCCGGCCAGCCCAGCGCTTTCAGGACGCCAAGCTGTCTGGAGCGGGCGTCGATGTAGTGGCCGATATCAAAGCACAAAAGCACGGCTGTGGTAAACAGCAGGCAGCCGCCGGAGACAATGCTGACTACTTTGGCAGTGCTGCACTGGGCCTCATAAAGTATCTTTGCCGCGTCCGTGTGGATCAGCGCTTTTGCGGGGATCAGATCCAGATAGAAATTCAGGAACAGGGCGCACACAAAGACAGCGCAGAAACTGACGATGGAGATACCGATCATTTTAGACATATCTTTTACATGAATCATTTCAAAACACCTACCAAGCGATTTCATATGCGGTTTTCGGGCTGCTGTTGCGGCGCCGCTCCACGATCCTGCCGCTGTTCATGGAGAGGACAGTGCCGGCTGTCTGGGCAATATTCTGGTTGTGGGTCACCATGACCATCGTAAAGCCAAGCTCCCTTTGCAGCCTGCAGAGCAGATCCAGCACCCGTCTGCCCGTGGCTTCGTCCAGGGCGCCTGTGGGCTCATCCAGATACAGTACCTTTGGCTTTTTGGCCAGCGCCCTGGCGATGGACACTCTCTGCTGTTCTCCGCCGCTTAGCTCGTGGGGATATTTTTTCAGTTTGTCCCCCAGGCCCACCGCTTCGATCAGGCTGCGGTAGTTTTTGTTCCCGGCCAGGTCGGCGCCCATTTTCACGTTTTTATCCACTGTCAGGCCCGGCAGGAGAAAGTATTGCTGAAAGACGAATCCCACGATCTCCTTCCGAAAACGGGATGCCTGGGCGTCATTCATCCGGCTGATATCCTGATCTTCATAACAAACCGATCCCCCATCCGCCGCCTCCAGGCCGGAGACGACGTTTAAAAACGTGGATTTCCCGGAACCGGACGCCCCCAGGATCACCGCAAACTCCCCTTCTTCGATGTCCAGAGAGATTCCCTTTAGCACTTCGCTCCGGCTTCCGCCGGATCCGTAAAATTTATGAAGGTCTTTTACTGTTATCATGTCTATACCTCATTTCCGCGCTGCTCTTTGCGCATAACGAGTTTGTGTCAAGCAGCGCGCGGACACAAATCTCGCGATTGAAAATTTTAATTTTCAATCTTATCCCTCATTTTCGCGCTGCTCTTTGCGCATAACGAGTTTGTGTCAAGCAGCGCGCGGACACAAATCTCGCGATTGAAAATTTTAATTTTCAATCTTATCCCTCATTTTCGCGCTGCTCTTTGCGCATAACGAGTTTGTGTCAAGCAGCGCGCGGACACAAATCTCGCGATTGAAAATTTTAATTTTCAATCTTATACCATCTTGTGCGCTTTGGCGCACAGATCAAGCCGCATCTGAAAGTTTGCTTTCAAACGGTTTTCTTTACATCTCGGCTCTGTCCTGCTGTTTGGAGTTTTCCGTGGCTGATTGCCTCTTCCGCTCCAAAAACAGCAATCCCTGAAATACCTCCGTCAGCCTTTCCTCCATCTGTCTTGCCGTGAGACTGCACAGGCCTGTGGCAAACATGGCGGCGATGCCGTGGGTGTATGTCCATAAGTGCTGATACAGCTTTTCAGCGGCCTCCCTTTCCAGGCCGTAAGGTTCCTGGACAGACTGTAAGATTTTGGCATAATTGTCGTCGATCACAGGCAGGATCCCGGAGACGTTTCTGGAATCCTGCGGGGGGGTCATGAACAAGAGCTGAAACAGCTTCGGATGTTCCATGGCAAAACGGATATACGCCATACCCACCCCTTTGAAGGCTGGCTGGCAATTCAGCCCGTCCGCCACATACTGCCCGTACAGCGCTTTCGCTCTGGCCACGACGGCCTGGCGGATTTCGTCCATGCTTTCAAAGACCGTAAACACAGGCCTGGCAGAGCTGCCGAGGCGGTTCCCTAATTCCCTGGCGGTAACGGCGTCAATCCCGTTTTCTTCGGCAATGTGCATCGCGGCCTCTAAAATTTCATCCCTGGTAAATTTCGCTTTGGGCGGCATACGGCTCCTTTCTAAAATGAGTGATTTAAAACGTTTGTTTTATTATATGGGAACAAAGGGAAACTGTCAAGGATTTTTGGGAAGGGGGATGCAAAAGACCGTCCTTTTCGGATTGACTTCATCTAGTCCCTAATCTATAATGAAAGACAGTGGGACAAGATTTTTTTGACGGCAGGGAGACGAAAAGTTTGCGGAAAGCCGTCGGGAAACGGAGAGAACGATGGAAAAGGAACTGGTGATCGTCATCGACTTTGGCGGCCAGTATAACCAACTGGTGGCCAGACGGGTCAGAGAGTGTAATGTGTACTGCGAGATTTATTCCTACAAGACAGATCTGGAAAAGATCAAGGCCATGAAGCCCAAGGGGATCATTTTGACGGGCGGCCCAAACAGCTGTTATGAAGAAGGGGCGGCCACCTGCCAGCCGGAGCTGTTTTCCCTGGGGGTGCCTGTGCTGGGGCTCTGCTATGGGGCGCAGCTGATGAACTTCGTGCTGGGCGGCAGGGTGGAACGGGCCGACGCGCGGGAGTACGGCAAGACGGAGGTGGAGGTGGACAATTCCTCGGCTCTCTTTGCGGATGTGACGCCCCGCACCGTCTGCTGGATGAGCCACAACGACTATATCGCCCAGACGGCGCCCGGCTTCCGGGTCGTGGCTAAGACCGCAAACTGTCCTGTGGCGGCGGCGGAATGCGCCGAAAAGGGCCTGTACGCCATGCAGTTTCATCCGGAGGTGCTCCACACTGTGGAGGGCTCCAGAATGCTGTACAATTTTGTGCGGGGGATCTGCGGCTGCAGCGGCGACTGGCGGATGGATTCCTTTGTGGAGGAGACCACGGAGGCGATTCGGAAGAAGGTGGGGAGCGGCAGAGTGCTCTGCGCCCTGTCCGGCGGCGTGGATTCCTCTGTGGCGGCAGTGCTTTTGTCCAAGGCGGTGGGAGAGCAGCTCACCTGCGTGTTTGTGGATCACGGCCTGTTAAGGAAGAACGAGGGAGACGAGGTGGAGGCCGTGTTCGGCCCCCAGGGCAGCTATAAGCTGCATTTCATCCGGGTGAACGCTCAGGAGAGATTTTACCAGAAGCTGGCCGGGGTCACAGAGCCGGAGAAGAAGCGCAAGATCATCGGGGAAGAATTTATCCGCGTGTTTGAGGAGGAAGCCAAGAAGATCGGCGCGGTGGACTTTCTGGTACAGGGCACGATCTATCCCGACGTGGTGGAGAGCGGCCTGGGCGGGGAGTCTGCGGTAATCAAGTCCCATCACAACGTGGGTGGGCTGCCGGACTGTGTGGATTTTAAGGAGATTATCGAGCCTTTGCGGAACCTGTTTAAGGACGAGGTGCGCAAGGTGGGCCTGGAACTCGGCATCCCGGAGCATCTGGTGTTCCGCCAGCCCTTCCCGGGGCCCGGTCTGGGGATCCGCATCATCGGGGAGGTGACGGCGGAGAAAGTCCGCATCGTGCAGGACGCGGATGCCATCTACCGGGAAGAGATCGCCAAGGCAGGCCTGGACCGGGACATCAACCAATATTTTGCCGCTCTGACCAATATGCGCTCCGTGGGCGTCATGGGGGATGAGAGGACTTACGATTACGCCGTGGCCCTGCGGGCGGTGAACACAGTGGACTTCATGACCGCCGAGGCGGCGGAACTTCCCTGGGAGGTGCTAAAGCGCGTCACCAGCAGGATCATCAATGAGGTGGGACACGTGAACAGAGTGGTGTACGATTGTACGAGCAAGCCGCCGGGGACGATTGAACTGGAGTAGCGGACGAAACGCCGGAAATGCTGAAAAAATGGGCATTTCCGGCGTTGCTTTATGGCGTTTGGCTTTATATGTGGGGAGAGTCATGATTGGAAGATAGAAGGAACGGATGATGAGGAGACTGATATGACGAAAGTGAGTTTTTATGATACTATTGATGATTCAATGCTAAAGTTTGCCGTTATTATTGCCAGACATAAAGGCAAATATGTATTTTGCAAGCACAAGGAAAGAAATACATGGGAGGTGCCGGGAGGACATAGAGAAGATGGTGAGGATATTTTTGAAACAGCCAAACGAGAACTATATGAAGAAACAGGAGCAATAGATTTTGATATTCGTCCAATATGTATATATTCTGTGACTGCACCAGATAATTTCGATGGAGTAGAGACTTTTGGCAAACTGTTTTTCGCGGAAATACATACATTTGAAAAAGAACTTCACAGTGAAATTGAAAAAATAGCAATTGTGGATGAACTACCGATTCATTGGACTTATCCTGAAATTCAACCCAAACTGCTGGAAGCAGCAAGGGAAAGAGGATTTTTGCCTAAGAAAGACGAAATAAAATGGTTATTTTTTGATGTTGGATCAACACTGGTGGATGAAAGCAAAGTTTATGAAGACAGGATGAAAAGGATAGCGGAAATATCAGGTTTAACTTACGAGCAAATTTATAAATACGCCATGTCGTTTTATAAAGGAAACAAAAAAGGAGATTTAGAGGCAGCAAGGCAATTTGGTGTAAAATTACCTAAATGGGAATTGCAATATGAGAGACTGTATACAGATACCAAAGATTGTCTGAAAAAGTTAAGTAGACTTTATAAAATTGGTGTGATTGCAAACCAGTCATTAGGGACTTCTGAGAGATTAGAAAATTACGGAATACGAAAATATATTGATTTGGTCGTCGCGTCAGCAGAAGAAGGCGTTTCAAAACCAGATAGACGCATATTTGAAATTGCATTGGAAAGAAGTGGCTGCAAGCCAGAGAATGCAGTCATGATTGGTGACCGTATTGATAATGATATTGTGCCGGCAAAACAGTTGGGGATGAAAACTATCTGGGTGAAACAAGGATTTGGAAGTTTATGGAATATAACAGATGAGAGTGAAAAAGCTGATATTGAAGTCAATAATCTATCTGATATTTTGAATTTTTTATAGGAGACCAGTTATGAAATATGCAAAGAAATTAAGAAAAGGTGACAAAGTTGCAATAGTGAGTTTATCGAGTGGAATGCTAGGTGAAGCATTTTGTAGTCATAATATTGAAATCGGTGTTAAGAGATTAAGGGAATATGGCTTAGAACCATCGTTTATGCCAAATTCGCTAAAAGGAATTGAATATTTGAAGGCTAATCCCAAAGCAAGGGCAAAAGATTTAAAAGATGCTTTTATGGATGATTCAATTGCTGGCATTATATGTGCAATAGGCGGTGATGATACTTACAGACTTTTGCCATATTTGCTAGAGGATGAGGAATTTATTGATGCAGTTCACAAGAGTCCAAAATTGTTCACGGGTTTTTCAGATACTACGATAAATCATTTGATGTTTTATAAGCTGGGACTATCTACATATTATGGACCTAATTTTATATGCGACTTAGCAGAAATCTCTGATGAAATGCTGCCATATAGTAAGAAGGCATTTGAAAGCTATATAGAAGGAAATGAATATCGTGAGATTACATCAAGTGAAATATGGTATCAGGAAAGAACTGATTTTTCAAAAGAGGCAGTTGGGACAGAAAGAATCTCACATAAAGAAGAGCATGGATTTGAGCTTTTACAAGGAAAAGACTACTTTGAGGGCAGATTGTTAGGTGGGTGTTTAGAGAGTTTATATGATATTTTGACAACAACGAGATATGAAAACGAAAAAGCAGTATGTGAAAAATATGGACTGTTTCCTGATATAGCGGAATGGAAAGAGAAGATTCTTTTTATTGAAACCTGTGAAGAAAAACCGATGCCAGAGCAGTTTGAAAAAGAAGTTGCTATGATTAAAAAGAAGGGGGTCTTTGATGTTGTCAGCGGAGTTCTGGTTGGAAAGCCACAGGATGAGGAATATTACGAAGAATATAAGGATATTCTTGTGAAGGTAGTAAATGATCCAGATTTACCGATTGTTTACAATGTGAATTTTGGACATGCAACTCCAAGATGCGTTTTGCAGTATGGTGCTATGGCTAGAGTGGATATGAAACAGAAGAAAATAAAATGTGAGGTAATGTAAGTATGTTAAGATTAAGACCGCACAAAAAGGATGCAGAAACAAATAAAAAGGCAAGCAGAAGGTTACTGTCTAGTGTTCGTTGGCAACTTTGAATAGTAGCTCTGTACAGCAGAATCGATATCTTTAAAAAATAGCGCAACTATTAACTCATTCTCTAGTTTATCCTTTGTTGTATTAGAAACAGAAAATACTGGCAATAAATTATGTTTGCTACTAAATAACAGATATAAGATGATCAACACAGAAAATGACATAACAAACTTTTTTCATGTGTCATCCCCGACTCTAAGTATATGTTATCATATGAAGTGGATTAAGGATTTATGACAAAAGAATGAATTGTATAATAATGAGCCATCAGAGATATGAACTGATGGCTCATTTATACTCAAAATTTGTGGTTACTTTAAAATGGCTCTAATTGTTTTCGCCAGCGTGATTCTCCGAGTAATAACGGAAGGCTTTTACGATATAGTCAGAGGCTCCCTTGCCATACTTGCCATCAGTGATGCTTTTGATGTAATCGCCGGAATATACGTCCATAAGGACATTGATCCTGGGCTTATCTAAGTCTGCGCCGTCACTGTGTTTCTGTGTAAACTGCAATATTTCGTGCACGATGGCTTGTACTTTAGGAGAAGAAACATCTTCCGACAAATCGGCGGCCAGACTGCCATACAGTAGATCAGACTGTCTGCCGATCTCTTTTACCTCTTCCGTCAATTGTGTTTCCATAAAATCGGAGAAATGCTCTAAATTATGCTTCATGGCTTCCGTGAACTTCTCAATACTTCCGAATTGCTGAATGGCAAGTTTCGCCACATTTGCTTCATTCTCTTTGATTTTTTGAATAGACATATCAAAGTTTTCAACACTTCCAAAGTATTTAATAACATCATCAGTGCTGTTATTTTTGAAATTCTCCAATGCAGCAATGTAGTCAGACAAATCAAATTCTTTAAAACTCATACATTGTTCTCCTTTCTCTAAACGGCTAAGGAGCTGTATCAGTCTGTCTGTCCGATTGCGCTTCAGCAGAAGTAACTCTTTTTGCTTTTTGAAAGCCGCAATTCTGTCAAAATTGGGTTTTTGCAGAATTTCTTTGATTTCCTTCAGTTGAAAGCCCAATTCCTTAAAAAATAGTATTTGCTGCAGTATTTGCAACGCTTCATCATCATACAGACGATAGCCGGACTGGGTCAGCCTGCTTGGCTTTAGCAGTCCGATTTCGTCATAATATTGCAGCGTGCGCGGGCTTATTCCGGTTAATTCTGCAACCTGGCTAATCGTTCTCATTGTTATACCCCCAGCGTGCTTCAGCACGTATACCAAGAGGGTGTGTAAACACCCCTCTTTTTAGTATTTGAAAGCTTAATTTTAGACTTTTCAACTCCTTGCTGTAATCAGAAAACAAAACAGGATTCGCCGGCTGATACTGTACTGTTTTCGTAAGAAAAGCATACTGTATCACGTTGCGTGAGAGTCAATACTTTCCATCAATTTTTTATCATTTATTTTCAAAATGTATTTTAACTGATATATCTCTAGTATCATAATCATGTGTCCATTCCAAAAAATGAAAGTGATTATTTTGAAATGATCATGTTACATCTGCTCCACAACTCATCTTTATAGGGAAATACATCTTTGTCAATCTTTCTTTCGACAAAACCGACTTTTTCATAACATTGTTTCGCCAATGCATTTTCACTGAAAACATTTACCTGAACCGCTGATGCGCCTGTTATCTGAAAGGCGTATTGCAGAGCCAGATGTAGCATTTCTTTTCCGTAACCCTTTCCGCGTTTTAATTGATCCACGATTATAAATTTTAGAAAACCGATATTATCTGTTGGATTGACAGAATAACAGAAAAAACCTACCGCCTGTCCATTGTTTTCAGTCGCTACATAAGCGCTGTCTGTCCAGTCTATGGCATTTTTCTCTAATAAATCATGGAAGGAGTTTCGTGTCACGGGGTATGGCAAAAGATTTGCGCACCAAAAGGCGTGAGTCCGTTCGTTATCAATCCATTTTGATACAGATTCGTAATCTTTATCTGGTATATATGGCCGGATTCTCATAAATAACAATGTCCTTTCTTAAATCTATGGATCAAGTTTTGATAGGTAGTTTTCCGCGATGTATTCTTCAAATCCTTTAACGGCGGATATGTCGGCACTGTCATTGGCTGTACCATATCTTCCGCAATCCATCAGAAAGAGCTGTCACGTTTTGAATTGTAGCATATCTCGAATAATACAGCAATAAAAACCTATCATAAAAGCAAAACACAAAAATCTTAAGTTAAAATTTTACTAGAAAGTTCTATTGACTTTCAGCCTTGTGCTTGCTAGTATAAAAAACAAGGCGAGTTTACCGCTGGCCGATATGTAGTACAAAAATGTATGGGCTGAAAGGGAAGTCCTTCGCCGTAAGGTGGAGGATTTTTTTCGTAGTGAGGACAGACAATTGAAGAAAACAGAAGCCCGGGTTGTCTAAGACAAGTTTTTGGAGACTATCTCAGAAATATAGCTAAGGGAAATAAGGCGGGGAACAAGCCGCGTGGAGAGACGACAAGCAGGCAGGAATATTGTCATGTGGGGAAGGAACTTCATGACAAGCAATGTGTGAATAAAAGATGGCGAGGTACAGATGAATACAAGATATTACATGATCCTTATTAAGGGAGAAATCAAGACCTCCGAGATAACGTCATGCGTGTATCATAAAGATGAGCATAAATGGGATGTAACCTTTCAGAATGGGAAGACATACTCGTACGCATATTTGAATGTGGAAAAGCTGACTGATCCCAAAGTGTTGAACCCCAGTAGGTATCGTATCAGCAGAGAAGGGCGGGAACTGTCTCATATCAAAGAAATATATGTATTTGAAAAGGCATATCAGGCTTATTGGCATATTTGTTTTGAAAATGGCAGTGAAAGAGATTATTGTCAAAACGAATTAAAAATCACGGAGTCCTGCCTGAGTCAGGATCAGTCAGCTAATGTGTTCCAATACATAAAACAGATTGCTGGTTTAAGTGGCATTCAGAATAAAGAGACTGGTGAAAAACTATTGCCCCAGAGGTTTGACAAAATTTCTTTTGTGGGTTGTGACGTCGCATTGGCAAAGTATCTGAATCCAGCTTCCTTACAAGATGAAAAAGCTGGATATAAATATATCCCAATTTTCCCGTTTGGATGCAATGGCAGTCAGTACCAGGCTGTAAAAAATGCGATGGAGCATCAAATCAGCGTGATACAGGGCCCGCCCGGGACGGGCAAGACGCAGACAATATTAAATATTATTGCAAATATATTGATGCAGGGGAAAACGGTACAGATAGTATCGAGCAACAATTCGGCCATAGAAAATGTATATGAAAAATTGTCTTCCCCCAAATATAATTTGGGGTTTATTGCCGCAAGGTTGGGAAGTTCTAAAAACAAAAAACTTTTTGTTGAGAATCAGGATACCAATTATCCCGATTTTTCTTTGTGGAAAATTGAAGGAAACCCAAGCGATTTACAGAAGAAAATAGCAGAGCAGTCAGAACAGTTGAAAAATGTTTTTGAACAGCAGGAGAAGCTGGCAAGTTTAAGACAGGAGCTTGCGCTGCTGGTTACGGAACAGGGATATTTTAACCAATATGCCAAAGAAATGGATGTCAAAGCAGAAAGTATAAAACATAAGAAAAAACTGTTTGCAAAACATTGGATGGCATTGTGGCAGAAATGCCAGCTGCTTTCAGAAGGGAAAAAGAAAATAGGAGTTTGGTTTAAAATAAAATCCTTTTTGCAATATGGAGTAACAGATTGGAATTTTTATCGACAAGATATTTCGAAAATAATCACTGTATTTCAGATGATGTATTACCGCACAAAGCAGATGGAATTGTCTGAGGAGATTGCTGCCATTGAAAAGTCTTTAAATTGTGTGGACAAGAATTTAGTGGAAGAATTATGCAGTCAGTCAATGATGGCCCTAAAAAATAAACTGGCGGGAAAGTATGATAGCAATGGTATTCGGAAAATTTTCCGTGAAGATAATCTGAGAAAAGAGCCAGCGGAAGTTTTGGAGGAATACCCGGTTATATTGAGCACAACATTTTCATCAAATAATAGCTTTAATTCAGAGGTGGTGTACGATTATCTTATCATGGATGAGGCTTCACAGGTAGATATTGCAACCGGCGCCCTGGCGCTTTCCTGTGCAAGAAATGCCGTGATTGTAGGGGATACCAAGCAGCTTCCGAATGTCGTTACAGATGAAATAAAAGTCAAGGCAAAAGTTATATTTGATCAATTCAATGTGCATGAAGGCTATCAGTATACCAAGAGCTTTCTGCAATCCATCCTGGATGTTATGCCAAATGTAACACAAACAATGCTGCGGGAACATTACAGATGCCACCCTAAAATAATCAATTTCTGCAATCAGAAATTCTACCGTGGCGAATTGGTAATAATGACAACGGATCATGGCGAAGAAAATGTCTTGTCAGTGGTAAAAACAGCGGCCGGGAATCACGAGCGCAACCATTATAGTCAACGACAGATAGATGTCATTAAACATGAGATTATACCAAAATATGTTTCCAATCCGGCGGAGACAGGAATTATTGCTCCGTACAAAAATCAGGTGGAAGCGCTGAGACGGGAGATAACAGATATTGATGCCGATACGGTGCATAAGTTCCAGGGTAAGGAGAAAGAGAATATTATTATTTCTACGGTGGATGATGTGATATCTGATTTTACAGATGATCCATATTTAATCAACGTGGCTGTATCAAGGGCCAAAAAGAAGTTAATGCTGGTTGTGACCGGGAATGAACAAGAGAAAGAGCGCAATATAACAGATTTGATAGACTATATTCAATACAATAACTTTGAGGTGGCAGACAGCAAAATCTATTCCATTTTTGACTATCTTTACAAACAGTATACCGAGGTGAGAATGGCATATTTGCAGAAGCATAAAAAAATATCAGAATATGATTCGGAGAATTTGATGTATTCGTTGATCGAGGAAATTATTGCTGACAACAAGTATTCAAGTCTGGATGTTGCTTGCCATTTTCCTTTGAATATGTTGATAAAAAATACAGAACTGTTAAATGAGCAGGAAAGTATTTATGTAAGGAATCCAGCCACACATCTGGATTTCCTGATTTACAGTAGGATTGGGAAAAAGCCCGTGTTGGCAATTGAAGTGGACGGCTATGAATACCATAAAGCAAATACTGCACAGGCATCAAGGGATCTGCAAAAAGACCATATAATGGAGTTATATGGAATTCCATTGCTGAGGTTTCAAACAAATGGCAGCCGTGAAAGAGAAAAGATTGTGGAAAAGCTGGATGAATTGATCGGATAACGGGGAATGCAGCCGAATATGATTGTGATGAGGTATTGGACACATATCATAATTATGCGGGGAAACTGCCAGTGCTGAAAGCTTCGGAAAGGCAAAATATTATATCCAAGATTGCCGATGGTTGAAATAATGCGTATAATGGCAATGAAGGACAAGCCGCAAGCTGAACTGGAGAGGGTGGCAAAACTTTTACAGGACGCGGGATCGTATTGTCTGGCAACGACTGACGGCAATCAGCCAGGGGTACGGCCATTAGAGGGACAGCGACATTTTCTTCTCTTCCCAATGAGGCGGAAGAGAAAAGATTCTGAAGAAAGGGGGCATATTGCCATGACGGGAAATATTGAGGTATTTACACAGAACAGTATTCGGATCAAGGATGGGGACAGGACGGTCTACATTGATCCGTTTCAGATGAAGACAGAACCGCGGGATGCGGATTTTATTCTGATAACACATGACCATCACGACCATTTTTCGCCGGAGGATATTGCAAAAACAGCGGGGAAGGACACGGTCCTTGTGGTGCCGGAGAAGATGGAGGACAAGGCCCGGGAGGCCGCCGGTCTGGTAAAGCGGATTGTGACGGTGAAACCGGGCGCCTGCCGCGAGGTGGAGGGGCTGGAGTTTGAAACTGTGCCGGCGTACAATATCTTAAAGCCGTTTCATCCAAGAAATGCCGGGTGGGTAGGATATGTTCTGAAGATCGGCGGGAAGCGTATCTATGTTGCCGGGGACACGGACGCCACCGAGGAAGCGAAGGCGGTAAAGTGTGATATTGCATTGATCCCCATCGGCGGCACCTATACGATGGATGCGAAAAAAGCGGCGGAGCTTGTGGATGCGATCCGCCCGGAGGTGGCGATACCTACGCATTACGGCAGTATCGTGGGAAAGCCTTCCGACGGGGCGGCTTTTGCCGGCTATGTGAAGGCCCCGGTCAGGGTAGAATTGAAAAGGACAGATTTTTCGTAAGGAGAAAATAAGAAGGGAGCAGGGCATGAAGACAGTCACATTACATGAGAACTGGACATTGCGGCAGGCGGGGCAGGATGAGAGGATACCGGCGGCGGTTCCCGGTTCCGTCTACGGAGACCTGCTGGCGGCGGGCAGGATGGAGGATCCTTTCTGGAAGGACAATGAGGATGGGGCCCTTGCGCTGATGGATCATTCTTATGAGTACAGCACGGTTTTTGACTGCGGGGAGGAGCTGCTTTCCTGCGACGGCGTCGTCCTTCGCTTCGAGGGGCTGGATACCGTTGCGGATGTTTTTTTAAACGGCGAGATGCTGGGCCATGTGGAGAATATGCACCGCACATGGGAGTATTCTGTCAAAGAGCTTCTGAAAAAAGAGGGAAACGAGCTGCGGGTGTATTTTTATTCCCCCACCAAATACATAGAGGAGGCTTTCCGAAAGGCTCCCACCCGGGGCACGGAGGACGCCATGAACGGCTTTGTGCACCTGCGCAAGGCGCATTATATGTTCGGCTGGGACTGGGGCGCACATCTGCCGGATGCGGCCATCTGGAGACCTGTTCTGCTGCTCGGCATGGATACCGCCAGGCTGGACAGCGTGGCGGTGCTGCAGTTCCATGGGGACGGGGAAGTGCGGCTGAAGATTACGCCGGAGATTGAAATGGCTCCGAAGGGCTCCGAAGCGGGAAAACTTCTGCCGCCGGGGGAGCTCCCGGAAGGCCTGCGTACCAAAGTAAAGATCGTGTCCCCCGACGGGGAGGAGAGCTTCTATGACTCCTGCAAGGAAGAGATCGTGGTCTCATCTCCGAAGCTTTGGTGGCCCAACGGATATGGAGAGCAAAATTTGTATACCGTTACAGTGGTGCTGGAAAAGGCGGACGGGACGGAATTGGATCGGTGGACGAGAAGAATCGGTCTGCGCACCGTCACCATGGACCGTACCCCCGATCGGTGGGGCGAGCGGTTCGCCGCCTGCGTCAACGGCGTGGACATCTTTTCCATGGGCGCCGACTACATCCCGGAGGATCATCTGCTGGGCCGTGTAAACCGCGAGACGACAAAAGCGCTTCTGGACAAGGCTGTCTTTGCTCATTTTAACTGTATCCGCGTCTGGGGCGGCGGGTACTACCCCGACGACTGGTTCTATGATCTGTGCGACGAGATGGGACTGCTCGTCTGGCAGGACTTTATGTTCGCCTGCGCCGTGTACGATCTGACGCCGGAGTTTGAGGAAAATATCAGGGCCGAATTTATAGACAATCTGAAACGCATCAGGCATCATGCGTCACTGGGCCTCATGTGCGGCAACAACGAGATGGAACAGTTCGTGAGCCAGCGCACCTGGGTCAGCAAGGACAGCGAGGTGCGGGACTATATCATCATGTACGAGTACATTCTGCCCCGCATAATGAAGCAGTACGCGCCCCAGGTGTTCTACTGGCCTTCCAGCCCCTCTTCGGGGGGCTCCTTCGACGCTCCGGGGGACGAGAACCGGGGAGATGTGCACTACTGGGAGGTATGGCACGGCAACAAGCCCTTCTCGGAGTACCGCAAGTTTTATTTCCGGTATCTGTCCGAGTTCGGATTCCAGTCCTTCCCCTCCCGCAAGACCGTGGAGACCTTCACGGATGATGAGAGGGACATGAACATTTTCTCCTACATGATGGAGAAGCACCAGAGGAACGGCTCGGCCAACGGTAAGATCATGAACTATATGCAGCAGATCTACAAATATCCGTCCTCCTTTGAGACGGTGATCTACGCCTCCCAGCTGCTGCAGGCCGACGCCATCCGATATGGAGTGGAACATTTCAGACGCAATCGCAGCGAATGCCGCTGTATGGGCGCCGTTTACTGGCAGTTTAACGATTGCTGGCCGGTGGCGTCCTGGGCCAGCGTGGACTATTGTCAGCGGTTGAAGGCGCTGCACTACTATGCAAGGCGTTTCTTTGCGCCGGTGATGATCTCCTGCGAGGAGGAGGGAATGCTGGGCAGCGGCCAGGAGCTGGTGCGGCTTCCCTTTGCATTTCCCAAGTCCATTCGCCTGAATGTGGCCAACGAGACCATGCAGGATGAGAAGCTTGCGGTGAAGTGGCAGATCAGAGATACCGCCGCAAAGGTGCTGCGCTCCGAGGAGATACCTGTCACCGTGCCGGCGCTGAGCAGCCTTTGGCTGGAGAAGGTGGAGCTTCCCGAAATTGATATCTACGGTCAGTATGTGAGCTATCAGGCGTGGAAGAATGGGACGGTGATCTCAGAGGGGACGGTGATCTTTTCCTACCCGAAGTATTTTCGGTACGAGGATCCTGAACTCGACGTTTCCGTGTCGGGGAACCGCATCACGGTTTCTGCCCGGAAATATGCAAAGAGTGTGGAGATCCTGAATGAGAACGAAGATCTGATCCTCTCCGACAATTATTTCGATCTGAACGGAGACAGCAAAACGGTGGAGATCATAAGCGGTAAGGCGGACAACCTGAGGCTTCGCAGCGTTTACGATATCCGATGACGGCGGGCACGGCAGCAGCCCGCCCCAAGGGAAGAGAATTTCACAAAAAGCAGCAGGCGCGATGAGAAAGCGGCGAGGAGGCCAAGTGGCATGGACAAAAAATATCAAATTGACACCCTTGAAAATAAGGCGTTTCTGGAGGAGATCAGAAGCGGTCTTTTGAAGTTCGGACATCGGTTCCCGTCCGAAGCAGGCTCCTCCTATTATCTGGGAGACGACGGCACACCGTGGACGGACAGGCCCCGCGAGACCTGGATCACCAGCCGGATGGCCCATGTGTACAGCATAGGCGCCCTGCTGGGGCATGAGGGGAGCCGCGGGCTGGCAGAGGCGGCGATAAAAGGGCTTCTGGGAGAACTCAGGGACGGGAAAAACGGAGGCTGGTATCCGGGGGTCACGGCAAAGCAGGAGATCCTTCCCGGAAAGCAGTGTTACGCCCATGCGTTTGTGATCCTGGCGGCATCATCCGCCTCGCTGGCAGGGATACCGGGAGCGGAGGAGCTGCTTGGGGAAGCGCTGGAGGTCTATGACCGGCATTTCTGGCAGGAGGAGGAAGGACTGGCCTGCGATACCTGGAATACGGAATTTACGGTTCTGGAAGATTACCGGGGGCTGAATGCCAATATGCATTCGGTGGAAGCTTTTCTGGCGGCGGCGGACGTGACGAAAGACGAGAAGTACCGCGAGAGGGCCGGCAGGATCATTGACAGGGTCATCGGCTGGGCATCCGGGAACCAATGGAGGATCCCGGAGCATTTCACAAAGGACTGGGAGGCGGATCTGGAATGTAACAGAGAGCATCCGGCGGATCCGTTCAAGCCGTACGGCGCTACTCCGGGACACGGGATCGAGTGGGCCAGGCTCATCACCCAGTGGGCGCTCTCCATGTATCCACAGGACAGGGATGCAGCGCTGCCCTATCTAATGGCGGCGGAGGAGCTGTACTGCCGTGCAGTGGAAGACGCCTGGAACGCGGACGGCGCGCCGGGCCTTGTCTATACCACTGACTGGGAGGGAAGACCGGTGGTACACGACAGGATGCACTGGACGCTGGCGGAGGCGGTCAATACCTCCGCAGTGCTGTACCGGGTCGTGAAAAAAGACAGGTATGCCCAGGATTACGCAGCATTTATGGAGTATCTGGACGGAAAGGTGCTGGATCACGAGAAAGGTTCCTGGTTCCATCAGCTTGACCGCAAAAATCGTCTGATCGGCACGGTGTGGCCGGGAAAATCGGATCTCTATCACGCGTTTCAGGCCACGCTGATTCCCTATGTCAGAACGGATCTGTCCGTTGCCGTGGCAGCAGCCCGGAACGCGGACGGCGGAAATAGAGCGGTATGAATGCCTGCTAAAGCGCACAAGGAGTGTAAAGATGAAAAAATATGATGTGACGGCAATGGGAGAATTGCTCATTGATTTTACCCTGAACGGAACCAGCGCTCAGGGGAATCCCGTGTTCGAGGCAAATCCGGGCGGAGCGCCCTGTAATGTACTGGCCATGCTGGCAAAGCTGGGAAAGCGGACGGCGTTCATCGGGAAAGTGGGCGCGGATCAGTTCGGGAGGCAGCTGCGCGGCACCGTCGAGGAGGCCGGGATAGACGGCCGGTACCTGTTGGAGGACCCGCAGATTCCCACTACGCTTGCTTTTGTGCATACCATGCCGGACGGCGACCGGGAATTTTCCTTTTACCGAAAGCCCGGAGCAGACATGATGCTGACGGCGAAGGAAATTTCGGAGGAAATGGTGAACGATACCAGAATCTTTCATTTCGGGACGCTCTCCATGACCCACGAGGGCATCAGAAAAGCTACGCTGAAAGCGCTGGAATATGCAAAGAAAGCAGGCGCGGTCATTTCTCTGGATCCCAATCTGAGAGAGCCTTTGTGGGATTCGCTGGCGTCTGCGAAAGAGCAGATGATGAACGCGCTTTCCTACTGTGACATCCTGAAAATTTCCGACAATGAGATACAGTTTTTGAGCGGGGAGGAGGATTATGACGCCGGGATTGCATGGCTGCGCGGGAAATTTGATATTCCCCTCATCTGTCTGACCATGGGAAAAGACGGGAGCCGGGCGTATTACAGGGATCTCCGGGTGGAAGTAAAGGGCTTTGCCCCAAAAGAGGTGGTGGACACCACCGGCGCAGGGGATACCTTCTGCGGCTGTGTCCTGAATGATATCTGTGAGAAGGGACTGCAGGATCTGACGAAGGAGGATCTGCGAAGGATGCTTGTGTTCGCCAATGCAGCGGCGTCGCTGGTGACGACGAAAAAAGGCGCGATCCGCTCCCTGCCGGACAAAGAGGAAGTGGAGGCGCTGGCAAAAACGATCGTTGCACCAGAGGTTTGACGATCGCAGGAGACAGAAGAGATTACCAAAAAGATAACAGCAAAGCAGAATAGAACAGTTTCACTGCCTCGGATTCCTTATCTTTGACTTTCTGAATATACAGGCCAAAAGTCTCTGCATTTTTCCGGCGTTTGATCACAGCATCCGTGCTGTGATTTTTGGTTTCACCTGGCTGGAACAGGCCGATCCCGTCATAGGATGGCGGTGTGTGAACACCTCTCTTTTCATTATGACACCCCTAGCGTGCTTTGGCACACATACCAATCAAAATTTGAAAGATTACTTCCAAACTTTGCCCGTATCGCGCTGCGTGAGAGTTAATACCCTAAAAAATTTTATCGGATGGAAGTATCCCGCCGCAAAAAGGTAGTATATAGGCAGGAGGGAAAAGGAGGTGGGCCCATGGAGGATCAGGAAATTGTGGAATTGTTTTATGCCAGGTCGCAGCTGGCAGTCCGGCAGCTGCAGGATCAATATGGCGGTTATTTTACAAATTGTCCGCAACCTCGCCATCAAGAAATACCATTCCAACAGGGCGCAGAAACGCGACAGCCAGTATGATGTGGCATTGGATGAACTGGAAGAGTGTATCCGGGCAAAAGAGACGGTGGAAGACGAATACGCCGTAAAGGAAACCACGGCGGTCATCAATCGGTTCCTGGAGGGGCTGGAGAGGCAGAATCGTATGCTGTTCGTGAGAAGGTATTGGTTTGCGGATTCCCTGGCGGATATGGCGGAGCAGTTTCAGATCAGCGAGCGGAATGTGTCCCTGCGGCTTCTGAGAATCAGAAAGAAATTAAAGAAATATTTGGAGAAAGAAGGTGTCTGGATATGAACAGGGCGCAGATTTCACAGGCAGTGGGCCAGATTGACCTCAAATTCGTGCAGGAGGCTATGGAGCCGGGACAAAATCCGGCGAGGGGCGAAACGGCGGTGTGGAAAAGCCCGGCTGCGGCGCGGCGCAAGAGAATCTGCCGCATGGCAGCAGGCCTTGGGATGGCGCTTCTTGCAGTCTCCCTGGCAACGGTTACAGCCTTTGCCGCCAGCGGGACGTTTCGCAGGACGGTGATCTCTTTTCTCTATCCCCTCTATTCCACGGGGGAGATCAAAGCGCTGGATCAGGGTCACAGCACAGGTTCCTTTGGGGAACAGGACACGCTGCTGTCTTTTTTGGATCGCTTTAATGCGGAAAAGCTGGAGTTTGGCGTCAGGGCGGAAAAAGACGGCGGGTATACTTACTCAATGGCGTCGGATTCCCCGGATGTGATCCTTGCCGTGGTAGACTGCAATATTTCCGGCTATAAGCTGCTTGTGACAATGAACCGGCTTGCCTATGAAGACACAGCGGGAATCTGGCAGGTCGTGTCCTACCAGATGGTCACAGAACAGGCGGCAGGGGAGATCCTGGAAAAGACGCCGGAGTATACGCCCCGGGTAGACGTCCTGCCTGGGACAGAGGCATCGGATGCGGGCGCAGGCCCGTCGGACAGCGTGATCCAGACGGAGGGCGCCAATGCGGTGATATACAGCGCAGCGGATAAGGATCACATTGTCACCCTGACGGAAGAAGAAAGCGCACAGGCCGCGGAACTTTTCGGGAAATATCCTGTGACGGATGCGGTCACAGCCGAGGGATTACAGGACAGGGTGGTTCGATATGAGGACATTCTGTATGCCTTTTCGGAGGACGGAGCTGTGATCGTCATGGACGGAAAGCAGGCGGGCCCGCCCCTGGGCCAGTTTGGACTGAGCGCAGAAGATTTGAAAATACTGATGGAACTGTTTGAAAGCCATGGATTGTAGGTTTCATCCGATCAGAAGAGGGGCGGGCGGTATCATGCGGTACCGCCTGCCTTTTTCATACGGATTTCCAATAGCACAACAGTCGCCAGCAAAATGCCTGCTGTCAAAATACTCGCTTCGATTCCGTATATGCCTCCATTGAGTATATTTTCTCCCGCAGACTGAATATGGAATACCGCAGTTACAGTTTCCTCATTGCCGCTCAGATTCAGACCGAGCACTGCATATAGAATGATATTCCAGAAAGAATGAAGTCCGCAGGCTGCCCAAATGTTCTGAAAGCGAAGTGTCAGCAGACAAAAGATCACTGAAATAAGCATGAGGTTGACAATGCCAATCTCACCATAGATCAATTCTCCGGCAAACAGCGACGGCCAATGCGGAAGAATAAACACCAAGGTACTAACCCCGATTGCAACGGAAATATGCGTTTTCTCCATTAAAGCATGGAATACAATGCCTCGGCATAAAAATTCTTCCATTGCTCCCTGCACAACAAAACCTCCGATCAGCAACAGAATCATACGAAAGTGAATGTCATCGAAAATTCCGTGATACTCAAAAGCACCTGTCAAAAGAATCATTCCGACTGACATGGCAAGTAAAGCAATCGAAAGTACAACGCCGATAAAATAATCGTGAACTTTTCCGGTAATCCCCATATCAACAAACGGTTTCTTTTCAATAAGCTTCCAATATAACAGCGCAACGCCGATAACGATAATATAGCCATAATATTTTATCAATGTCATGGTCTGCATATCAAACATTTCACCCGCAAGTGGATTTTTCCCACAAACAAAATGCAAAAGAATTGCAAATCCCTCTGCAGCAAATATGCCGACTATATAGCAGAGCCAGAAAGCCAGAAATTTTTTGACAGCAAACTGCCATACCGGCATATCCTTTCGATTGTTGAATGGGATAATATTCTGTATAATCTCCTTCACGATGGAAATCCTTTCTGACATACTTTGATTTGTTTTGCTAACATAATAACACAAACCCATTCATTTTTCTATCACATTTTCATTCAATTTCTCCCGCTGCATGGAACAGTGCGGGAGGGCTGTTTCTTGTTTTACAGTTCGGGTGCTGAGTTTTGCATATCACAGCAAACACCGACACTGCGCTGGACTATTTTCCAAGCCTCAGGTTTATTGGCAACCCAAGGACGCAGCGCTGTGCGGCTATATAAACATAGGCAGGGTGATTTCCGCCAGAAAGCCCCCGTAACTGCTATGGCCGATCATCACCTCTCCATGGTGGGAAGCCGCAATTTGTTTCACGATTAAAAGCCCCAGGCCGTGCCGCTGCGGGGCAGTGTTTTCATCGCAGACCATGTAATGCGGCGTGGTGTTCAGTTTTTCAATTTGTGCGTCAGTTGCGCCGATTCCGTTGTCCTCAACGCAGATCACACAGTTCTTTTGTTCCTGCGCCACGGAGACATAAATGGTGCAGCCGCTTTCGTTGTGATGGATACAGTTCTGTATGAGATTGGAAACTGCCCGTGTCAGCAGGCTGCTGTCTGCATTTACCATACAGGCGGAAATCGTTTCTTCGGTCAGCCATTCAATGGGATATTTGCCGTCTATATCCGTATTGATGAAATTTACTGCCGCCTGTCTGACAATGGCAACCGCATTTTCCGGCTTCATAGAAATGGGCTGCATATTGTATTCAAGTTTGGAAGCAAGGTTGAGATCATTGATCAAATCCCGTATCCGCTGACTTTGCTTTAGGATCATACCCGCCTTGTGCCGCTGTTTTTCTGAGAGATCAGGGGCGGTCTGCAACTGGTCGGCGTAGCCCATGACCATGGAGAGCGGTGTGCGGATGTCGTGTGAGACGCCGGCAATCCAGTTTGCCCTTGCGGTTTCCCGTTTTTTCAGCTCCCTCTTTTGCATTTGCAGCACTTCGGAGGTGGAGTTGATATGAGAGGCCACCTCGGATAAAAGCCCCGTTTCCTTGATATAGACAGGTTCCCCCGACGGCAGCGCCTGAATCCCGTTTGTGATCGGTTTCACAGAGCGAAGTACCTTTGCATTCGCAATCAGATAAATCAGGAGAATGACAAAAACATTCACCGTCAGGACAACAAGGGCGATCTGGGGCGCATGGGCAATGAACTGATAGTCCCAGCTGGGCCACAGATGTTTCCAGAAGCTGTTTTTTGGGTATCCCAGCACCAAAAGGCCGGTTTTTGTACCGCTTGTAAAGGTGGGATACCCGTCAATATAGCCGCGTGTCAGGCTTGCAATGTCCGACAGGGTATAATGCATCGGGACAGAATCCGGGAGATCATCACTGTGCCATACGACGGTTTTTGTGTCGTTGTCAATGAGAATCGCCCATGCGCCGGCGGCGCTTAACTCTGCGGCGGCTTCGGCCGGGAGAAGGTAACCGTTCTCAGTCTGGGAGAGCGCGGCTGCGACCTGCTCCGCCGTACTCCATGGGCGGGCGTTTTCCATCTGGCCGGAAGCGATGATGGCGATAATCACGATATTGACGACGACCAATAAAATAAAACTCAAAAGAAGTAATCCGACAAACCGCCGGATCAGCTTTGGCACACTTCTCATATCAATCCTCATTCCGGAGCGTTTTACGCTTTTCGTCCTCCAAAATCAGCTTGTATCCAAGTCCCTTCACTGTGACAAGGGATACCGGCTGAGATGGATTTGTCTCAATCTTTTCCCGGATTCTGCGGATATGCGCCATCAAGGAATTTTCATAGCCATAGGGATTGTCGCCCCATGCCGCTTCACACAGAGAATCAATGGTTACGATCCGTCCGGCGCTGCGGTAGAGCGCGGACAGCAGATCGTGTTCCTTTGCAGTCAGCGGAATATGCTCTCCGTCTTTCCTGACTTCCCCGCGGGAGAAATCTATCACGCTGTTTTTCAGCCGTGCAAGCGGCTTTTCTTCTTTGTATGTCCGGCGAAGGATTGCGGTAATACGAAACAGCAGTTCCTTGGAGAGAAACGGCTTTACCACATAATCGTCCGCACCGAGGCCAAAGCCGCGGAATTTGTCCTCCTCCTCGCCGCGGGCGGTCAGAAATAGAACCGGGTAATCGCCGTTTTGCTTTAACCGCTCATAGAGCTCAAAGCCATTCCCGTCGGGCAGCATAACATCCAGAACAGCAAGCTCCGGTTGAATCTCTTTTGCCAGCAATAAGGCCTCGCGCACATTTTTGGCAGTGGTAATATTCTGATAGCCGTCGTCCTGAAGAATGGATACGACCAGATTTAATAATTCCTGTTCGTCGTCAACAAGCAGAATGCGCTTGCTCTTCAAATATGCAGAATCCATAGGGATACCTTCCTTCTTGCTTTTCAGTATAGCATGAAATTGTGACCATATCTATGATGCGGACAAAAAGTAAGGTAAATGTAAGGTGGGGAGAAGGCTGCCGTAAGGTTGGCGGAGTACAATCATGGCAGTAAGAAAGGAGATCACCGCTATGAATATCATAGAGACACAAGACCTGACAAAATCCTACGGCAGTTTTACGGCTGTTTCCGGGATAAACCTCCATGTGCCAAAGGGGACGGTATATGGATTTCTCGGGCCGAATGGTGCATAGATTTATAGACAACTTTGCCTAAAGATTTGATACCAACACGCCGCTAATCGTTATACGGCGTTGTTGGCTTTTATCAGCTCAAGGTTATGTTGGTTGTTTTCGATAAACTCAATAATACGCTTGTGTTGGTCGGCAAAGTTAAATTGAATTGTAATCTCGTTGTTTTCGTGGACGTATATGGTATCAATCAATTCTACCAAAAGCCCACGGTCAAGGCTTTTCACATTCTCATGTTTTAAGAATGTTGTCAGATAAGGGTTGTCATTTCCTACGCCCTTTTCTGATAGCTGAATTTCCGTTTGCAGGTTGGCGATTATGCCTTTTACCTGCTCTGCCTGCTGTTCAAACTTGGCTTTCATTCTCGTATATTCAGCACGGGTTATGTCCCCGCATTTCCAGTCCATATAAAGGTTATCTGTAACGCAGGTAAGTTTTTCAAGCTCCTTGCTGCGGTCTTTCAAAAGCTGTTGTAACCGCTTTGATTGGGTGCAGACGGTAGAAGTGTTGTTGATCTCCTTTACTACCTCTGCCATATCCCCCACAAGGGAGATTTGCGCTTGTACGGCTTTCAATACTGCTTCGTGTAAGACTTCTTCCTTTATGACGTGCCGGGTGCATTTGTCCTTTGACTTAAAGACGTATGTACTGCAAACATAATAAACATAGGTCTTGTTTGGCTTGTTGCACGTCTTTCTTGTCATAGAGCGTTGGCAGTCCGCACACCTTAGCAAGCCGGAAAAAAGATAAAGCTGTTTCCTGCCCGGTGCTGTGCGGGTGTCCCGTTCCTGTAACCGCTGTGCCTTGTCGAATGTTTCCCGGTCAATGATTGCTTCGTGGGTGTTCTCCACAATGAACCATTCTTCTTTCGGCGGGGAAACTTTCTCATGCACTTTGTAGCTGATTGCCTTTTGCTTCCCCTGTACCATGTTCCCGATATACATTTCATTTTTAAGGATAGTACAGACGGTGGAAATTCCCCACATACCGTCATTTTTGCTTATTCTCGGTGTCTGCAAATTCAAGCCCTTGCTGTGCTTGTATGCGGTGGGTGTGGGTATTCCCATTTCAGTCAGCTTCTTGGTAATGCCTAACTTGCTCATGCCCTCGTCAACGAACCAGTGAAAAATATTCCTCACTACCTCGGCGGCTTCTTCATCAATCACAAAGGCGTTTTTGTTTTCCGGGTCTTTCACATACCCATAAGGGGCAAATGCGCCGATAAACTCGCCTTTCCTGCGCTTGGTGTTGAACGTCCGGCGTACATCATTTGAGGTTTTCGCTGCGTAGCGGTCATTCATCAGCCCGGTTATGGGTACTTCCATTCCCTGTACTGCGTCCGGGTTCTTGAATGTGTCAAGTGACGGGTCGCCAATGCTGATAAAGCGTACCCCGTATAAGGGGAATACCTTTTCCAAAAAATAACCTTGATCGGAGTAGTTACGGAAAGCCCTTGATAATGTCTTGCAGATGATACAGTTGACAGTCCCGGCTTCCACGTCATGTATCAGCCGTTGAAATTCGGGGCGTTCGTAGTCCGTCCCGGTCAGCCCGTCGTCTGCGTATACATCAACAATGATATACTCGCCCTCGAAAAATTCCTCGATATACTCCGTGATGATTTTTCTTTGGTTGGTTACGCTCAAACTTTCGTCGTTCCCGTCGTCTTTGGATAGTCTTATGTAGACAGCAATCCTCCATACAATACGGCTTATAGTGGGTTGGTTCTGTGTTTTCCTAATGCGTGGCATTTGTCCTCCAATCCCCCTATAACCACACGTCTATTATACCATAGAACGGAGATTATTTCAGCATTTTTCAACATATTTTTTAACCTTTTTTCAGACCGCCGAAAAAGCTGATTAGGTGCGAATTGAGGTCATTTCCCGCAGGCGCAAAGGACAGACGGACGACTGTTTCCCCGCAGCGAAAACAATACGGGTTCTTTATCTGTTCAAGGTACGCTTTCATGCGTTCCGTGGCAGAAAGCCCCGTATCAATGGAAACATGGTTTATGTCCGTCAGTTGTGCGGGGTCGGTCGTATCTGTCCCCTGCCTGCTCATAAAGTCCAGTTGTTCACTATTTATCATTGGCAGCCCTCCTTTCAAATATCTTTGGATTGCTGTTGTTGGTTTTATTGAATGGGCGAAACGGACGGCTTGGCAGCTCCACGGGACTTGCACCCCTCTCATTCTTATGAGTAGCCGTGTCATACGGGTGTATCATTATGCCAATGTGCGGGTCATGGCGGCGGCAGTTTCCACTTTGCCGCCTGCGGTTCACTGATAATAAATCGCTCGCCCCTTGCCGGGGGTCTTGGCGTATCAGCCCGCAGGCTCGCCGCACATTGAACGTGTCCGTTTGCCCTATGCTGCGCCGTGCGCTTTCTTTGTCAAAGTACCGGGGCTTGTCAGCCCGCAAAGGCACACCGTACAGATGTGCTTTTGCGGAATGGCAGCAAACAGCGGGCGGTCAGCCCGCCCGTGCTTTTGGTTCTCCGTTGTCCTTTCCTTTAAGCAACCTTAAAGGTCATTACCGTAATAATCAGCTTGGTTTCCAGTCTGCGCCGCAGTTCCATATCAAGCCACGGGTGGGGGCAGCCTGCTTCGTCATACATGGTTCGTGTTGACAAAGTTGTGATGTAGCCCTCGTAATACTTCAACACGGTATTCATAGCGTCCACGTCCCCGGAAACAGCCGACACAATGACGGGGTAAGGGAGTAAGCCCTTGCCGCCCTGTATGTGCGGCGTGTTGGCAGTCGTTTCATTCATCAGCATTTACCTCCATGAATTTTTTTAATTCCTGTAAAGAGCTTGTCCGGCGATAGGCTACCGTCCGGCGTACAAGGTTCAAGTGCGCTGCGATCTCCGTGTCGCTCATTCCCAAAAAGTAATACAGCAGGACGATTTCAAGCCTGTCCTGCGGCAAGGTCTTTAGTGCTTCGGCTAAAAGCTCGTCCGCAACGGAAATTTCAAATCCCCTCGCTTCAAAGTGGTATGTATCTTTGAAATACTCGTCCCATATGACGAACTGTGCAAGCGTTTCCTGCGGCAGCATGGAAAAAGGTATCTCATGCTCCCTAAGTACGCTCATGCGCCTTTGGTAATCGCTGCTTTCGTTTTTCAAAATGCGTTTGCAGTATGCGTCAAAGGTATGCTGCTTGTGTTTTTCTTTCGGGTCTGGCTTCATGCTGCCACCTCCCCATGCCTGCGGAAAAAGTTTTCCCTTTTTTGTCCTCCTGTTATTACTACGCACTGGAAAGAAAATTTGGCAAACTTTTTCAGAAAAAAATTCAAAAAGTTTTCGACAAAGCATAAAAAAGCCCGGCTGCTTTTCTTTATCAGTCGGGTGTGTTGAGAGGGTTGTTGTCGTTGGTAAATCGGTGTTTCCCGCCCAAAATGCGGGACGCTTTTTCGGGTGTAGCTGCCATTAAAAATTTTTTTATGGATAGGCTGCACCTCCTTGATTTTTTAGGAAAGGGCTTGTGCCGCTTTCCAGTAAAAAATGATACAGCGGCAATATCACGTTTCTATCACGTTTGTATCGGGATTGTATCAAGTCTTTCTGCAAAGCATGACATTTTTCCGCATGGGGGAAAGAAAAAAAGCCGCCGTTAGGAAGCCCTGCGGCGGCAGAAATAAGGGGATTGGGGCAAGAAAAAACAGCCGGAATGTTCCCGGCTGCCCGTGTAGTTTTTTGTCGCCCATTTCAGAAATGGTTATCATCTTCGATATGCTCCATTATATCCTCGACATTGCAATGCAGGATATTACATAGCCTGTCTATCGTGTTGGTCTGCACGTTCTTATTCTTCCGTAATCTATCCAGTTGGGAACGGTTTACATTGTGGTATGTGTATAGGTCATACTGTGTTACGCCCTTTTCCCGCATGGTTTCCCAAAGTCGGTCATACTTTATCATTTTTTCGCCTGCCTTTTTTCAGTTTGGTACTTGTATAAAGTCAATTATCCATGTAAAATTAGCTTTATGATAGTGTTCGTGCAATGACACTATACAATTCACGAAAGGAGATAAAAAATGTCACTGAACGATTTTAAGGACTGGCTGTTTAACTTACTGAATGAGGTTGACGCTGATACGCTTAGGGATATTGAAACAAAGGACAGATTAAACACATTTCAGTTGAGCATGGCAGATGGCGGCGTGTTTGAAATTGAGTGCCGGGAAGTATAGGGGGCATATGGAAAAAGGCAGCAAAAAACTAACAGTGTACGGAAAGACAAACCAATCCTTTCAGACAATCCCGCAGATCAGATTTGAGGGGCAATGGCTAAAGGCTCTCGGCTTTTCAGTGGGGGACAAAATAAAACTGGATTGTGAGGAAAACAGAATAACTATCACAAAGCTATCAGAGGAAAACGGGTAGCGGCTAAGAGGGAAAGCCATACATAAAATCGGCTCTCTCTCTTTTCATTTTGTAAATTTTTCAAAAACTTCTCTCATAGTTTGCCATTTTGAACGTCCAGTGCGTAGTAATTACAGGGGGAAGAATAGCAAGCATAGGGATTGAGTACCCAATCCCGTATTTTTCCCGCTTCCGGCGTACCGTCCGGGTGTGAAAAATGCTTGTTGGGAAGTGTCCCAAACCCTCTTAGAAAAACGGAAAGGAAGCGGAGCTATGGCAGAGAGGAAACGGGCTATCCAGTTAAAATTTTATGTGACGGAGCAGGAGCGTACACTGATTGAAGAAAAAATGAAGCTGCTGCAAACGGACAACTTGGGGGCGTACCTGCGGAAAATGGCGATTGACGGCTATATTATCCAGTTGGACTATACGGCGGTCAAGGAGCAGACGGCAGAGATACAGAAAGTCGGTGTAAACGTCAATCAGATAGCAAGGCGGGTCAATTCCACCGGGAACGCCTACAAAGAGGATTTAGAGGAAATAAAGGGGGCATTGGATAAGATATGGCAGTTACAAAGATACACCCTATCAAAACTACGCTGAATAAGGCGATAGATTATATCTGCAATCCCGACAAAACAGACAATCAGATTTTGATTTCCTCCTATGGCTGCTCGTATCAAACGGCAGATATTGAATTTGGCTTTACGCTGTCAAAGGCAAGGGACAAGGGGGACAACCTCGGACACCATTTAATTCAGTCTTTTGCGCCCGGAGAGGTCAGCTATGAGGAAGCCCACCGCATAGGAAAGGAGCTTGCGGACAAGGTTCTCGGCGGCAGATATGAGTATGTATTGACTACCCATATCGACAAGGGGCATATCCATAACCATATCATATTTTGTGCGGTCGATTTTGCGACACACCGCAAGTACGTTTCCAACAAGAAAAGTTATTATCAGATACGGAATGAGAGCGACAGGCTGTGTAAGGAACACGGATTGTCAGTCGTCACGCCGAGGCAGGACAAGGGAAAGAAATATGCGGAATGGGACGCTGAACGCAGGGGGACAAGTTGGAAAGCAAAGCTGAAAGCCGTGATTGATGATACAATCCCCAAAGCGAAAGATTTTGATGATTTCCTGCGGCTCATGGAAGCGGCGGGCTATGAGATAAAGCGAGGGAAGTTCGTTTCGTTCCGTGCGCCGGGGCAGGAACGCTTCACACGCTCTAAAACGCTTGGGGAAGCCTACACCGTGGAAGCCATAACGGAGCGGATCGCCGGGACGTACCGGGCGAAGCCGAAAGCGTTAAGGCAGGAAAAAGCGGGTATCTCTATGCTGATAGACATTCAGAACAGTATCAAGGCAGCGGAAAGCAGGGGCTACGAACAGTGGGCGAAGATACACAACTTGAAGCAGGCGGCAAAGACTTTGAATTTCCTAACGGAGCATGACATTTCAGAGTATGAGCAGTTGCAGGCGGTTCTTGATGAAGTGCATACGGAAAGCGAAAACACCGCCGCCACGCTGAAAGGCTTGGAAAAGCGATTGTCCGACATATCCCTCTTGATGAAAAACATATCCGCATACCAACAGACAAAAGCGGTCTATATGCAGTACAAAAAGGCAAAGGACAAAGAAAAGTTCCTGCGGGGGAATGAGAGCAGTATCATCATTCACGAAGCCGCCGCTAAGACGTTGCAGGCGGCAAAGAACGGCGGGAAGCTGCCCGACTTCAAAACGCTGCATACGGAGTACAAGGAGCTTACGGAGAAAAAAGACAAGCTGTATCAAGAGTACGGGAAGCTGAAAAAGAAAGTGAAACAGTACGACACGATCAAGCAGAACGTAGACAGTATCTTGCGGCAGGCGAAGCAGCCGGAACGGAACAGGGAAACACAACGATAAAAAACTCAACAAACATTAACAAATTTATGGAACGTATATTAACAAAAATCGTATTTTGTCCGATATAGATATAAATATAATAAAAAAGGGGGCTAAAACATGGAAAGAGAAACTACTCCTAGTCAGAGTGAATGGCTGATTATGGAAGTGTTTTGGGCGAATGATACGCCTACTATGACCGCAAAGGAAGTTATCAAGAAAATGCAGGGCAGGTCAGATATGTCGCCTAGAATGGTGCGTGTCCTGCTGAA
>CANQEH010000002.1 GCA_947594835.1 uncultured Acetatifactor sp.
CATCTCCGTTCGACTTGCATGTGTTAAGCACGCCGCCAGCGTTCATCCTGAGCCAGGATCAAACTCTCATGTTGATAGTTTTTCCTTCCAGAATCCTCTGGCTTATCCTAATTACTGTTAGGTTTTGTTCTCTGAATTTTCTCCAGCCTCCCGCTTCGGTCTCCCTCCGCTTCGGCTGGTTTGGAATTTTCAGGGTTGCATTACTGTTTATTTGTCAAGGTTCCGTTGTTGTCTCTGTCCTTGGGGACAGCTTATTCATACTACCATAAGCATTGCCACTTTGTCAACCACTTTTTTATTTTCGTTTGTAGTTTTTTCGTGTCCTGCCCTCTGGCTTTCTCGACAACGAAATTGAGTATAACATCGGCAATGTCTCTTGTCAACTCCAAATTTACATTTTTTTCTTGTTTTTTTGAACAATTTTTTATGAAATAATAAAACGCCCCAGAACAGGGCGTTTTGAGCCGTTTCCGGCAGCCGGCCTGCCCCTTCAGATCAGGGGAATGACCGTGTCCGCAGAGCCGTTTTTGATCTCCAGGATCAAAGATTGGAGTTCTCCCGCCATGCCCTCTTCCACTTCGATCACCAGCGCCAGGGAGACGCTTCCCATGGCCGCAACCGTGCCGAAATAGGTGGACATATCGTTCTCAAGCATGGTGTTTAAAGCCCTCCGGGTGTACTCTCCGTTTACCGTCACCCGGAAAACAGGGGATGCGGTCAAAAGGTCTATGGCCTGGTCCTGCTCCAGGGCATTGACCACAGCAAAGTCAAGCACCAGAAGCTTTTTCCCCTCCGCTGCGTTCACGGCAAAAAAGCCGCTCTCGTCTTCCGGGTAGCTCTCACAGATCTCCTGCCCCATAAACAAAACCTCCAGGCCATCGGGAAGGCCCAGCGCCTGACCGATGGAAGCCGGTTCCTGCGGCTTTGAGGACGCATCCTCCACGGGGACGTCGTCCACCGGATCCATCCCCTGGGGCTTCGAGGCATCCTCCGTCCCGTCCTCAGTCTGGGGCGTCTTTGTCTGTTCCAGCAGGGAAAGATCCACCAGGCGGCTTCTCCTGTTGGCATCGTATTTCATCAGCGTAATGGCGGTAAACTCCCCCAGCATCTGCATCTGCTCGTCCGTCATGTCAGGGATCTGATTCTCCCCGCACCCCGCAAGACTTACAGTAAGCAGCGCTGCCGCCAGAAATATGCTTATCTTCTTTGTCATGTTTCCTCTCATTCCGCCGCAGACGGCACCGTGTTCTCCTTCTATCATACAACACAATGCTTTTTCAGGCAAGCCCGTAAAAAGCCCTACTCTGATTCCCCGCACCGATACGCTTCATATCTGGCGCAGTCCCCGCTGTGGCAGCGCACCTTCAGCCACAGCCCTTCCTCCCTATATTCCTGCTCCAGCACGGAAGCTTTTCCCATCAGCCCGGCGGCCTGGCTGCCCCTGTCATAAGGGAATAGAAAACAGGCCTCCTGCCAGTGGGCATAGACCTCCCCCTGGATCATTTCCCCCAGTTCTTTCAGCCCGACGCCGCAGGCAGCGGCCAGATAAATCTGGCGTTCCCTGCGCTTCGGCAGGCCTTCCATCCCGCATTTGTCCGCCTTGTTGTACACCGTCAGCCGCGGGATATCTGCCGCGCCCAGCTCCTGCAGGGTCTTTTCCGTCGTCTCGATCTGCTCCCTGTAATGCTGGTCGGAATAGTCTACCACCTGTACCAGCAGGTCTGCGCAGCACACCTCCTCCAGCGTAGACCGGAAGGCCTCGATCAGGCCATGGGGCAGATTGCGGATAAATCCTACCGTATCCACCAGAAAAAAAGGCTTGTTGTCCCCTAAGTCCATCCGCCGCACGCTGGTGTCCAGCGTGGCAAACAGCATATCCTTTTCCAGCACCGCCTTTTTCCCGCTCTCCCCGTATAATGCCCCCATTCGGTTTAAGATCGTAGATTTGCCCGCATTGGTATATCCCACCAGGGCTACCTGGGGAATCCCGCTGCGGCTGCGGCTTTTTCGCATGGTCTGCCTGTTTTTTGCCACTTCCTTCAATTCTTTCCGCAGTTCGCTGATCCGGTGTTCGATCCGCCGCCTGTCCAGCTCCAGCCGGGTCTCCCCGGCTCCCTTGTTGCTCATGCTGCCGCCCGTCCCGCCCTGTCTGCCCAGATCCTCCCGCATCCCCACCAGCCTCGGCAGGATGTACTGCAGCCGGGCCGCCTCCACCTGGAGCTTTGCCTCCCGGGTTCTGGCCCGCAGCGCAAAGAGATCCAGAATCAGGTTGGTGCGGTCCAGCACGGGAAGCCCCAGCTCGCGGTTTAAGTTTCTCACCTGGGAAGGGGTCAGCGCATTGTCAAATATCACCTCCGCCGCCCCGCACTCCGCCGCATAAGAACACACCTCCCGCACTTTTCCGGTTCCGATATAGAGGGCTTTGTTCACACTGTCCATCCGCTGCGTGACCACTCCGGCCACCTGTTTCCCGGCGGCCTCTGCCAGGCCCGCAAGCTCCTCCATAGAAGAAGCAAAGTCCCTCTCCTTGTCAGTGTCAAGCCCTACCAGCAGCACCTTTACCGCCTCGTCCTGCCCTGTCTTCCCGCTCTCCAAACTCAAGACTCCTCCAGTTCAAACCAAAACAACACGCCGTTTTGAAAATTTTCCACACCGTACTTCTGGTGCATGGACTCCATGATGGCCTTTACGATGGACAGCCCCACGCCGCTTCCGCCGTACTCCCTGGTTCTGGCTTTGTCCACCTTGTAAAATTTTTCCCAGAGGTGGGGGATGGCTTCCTCCGGGATTGGATCCCCCGTGTTGAAAACGCCCACCCGGACCTTTCCCTCTCCCCGCAGAACCGTCACGGAAATCTGCCGCTCCCCCTTGCAGTGGTTGACCGCATTAGAAAAATAATTGGACAGCACTTCCTCCGTCTGATAGGCGTCTCCCCACACATAGACAGGCGCGTAATCCTCCATGCGTACCTGGATCCCGGCCTGCTTTGTCAAAATTTCCGCCGATCGGAGAAAATCCCTGATAAGCGCGGTGATATCGAACCGTTCCATGGATACCGTCTCGCTGCCAAACTCCAGCTGGTTCAGGGTCATCAGCTTCTGCACCATATTGTTCATCTTGGCCGCTTCGTCCACAATGACCTCACAGTAATAGCTACGGCTCTCCGGATCCTCGTTCACGCCCTCCTGCAGCCCCTCTGCATAGCCCTGGATCAGCGCAATCGGCGTTTTCAGCTCATGGGACACATTGGCCAGAAACTCCTTGCGCATCTCGTCCACCGCCTCCCTCTGCCGGATGTCCTGCTGCAGCTGGTTGTTGGCGGTCTTAAGCTCCGAGATGGAGTGCTCCAGAGAGGCGGACAGCGCGTTGATATTTTCCCCCAGCAGGCCGATCTCATTCCGGTCCCTGCCCTGATATTTCGCCTCAAAGTCCAGATGCACCATCTGCTGGGAGATGCGGTTCAATTCCAGGATGGGCCTGGTGAGGCGTCTGGCCACAAACCAGATAATCAGGCCGCCGGCCGCCGTCCCCACGATCCCCACATAGGCGAAAAACCGGTTGGCGATCCCTGCGCTGATGCGGATGCTCTCGATGGGGGTGCGCATCAGAAAGGAAATGCCCGTCTTTAAGCGCCCGTACATTTCCAGGTATTCCCCGCTCCCGATATCCAGCCGCTGCACCACATAGTCGTCCCCCTCCTCCAGCACTTCCACCTCGCCGCCATAGAAGCCTAAGATATAGCCCAGGAGCTGGTTTTCCAGTTCCCGGCCGCCGTTGAAGGAGACATATCTGGTCTGGGAGTTGGCGTCCATCACATAAACGGCGATGTTATAGGTGCGGCAGACGTCGTCCAGCTTTTTCTGGAAATCCTCCGTGCTGTACACGTCGCTGTCCGCCACCTGCCGGATGGTGTCATAGGCCTGGTAGATGATCCGGGATCTGCTCCAGATGTAATACTGCTCCAAAAACAAATGGTTGAGCAGCCAGCACAAAAGGATGGTGCCCGCCATCAACCCGATAAAAATCAAGGAAAATTGCCGTCTGATGGAATATTTCACTCATCTTCCTCCAGCTTGTACCCCATGCCCCAGATGGTTTTGATCAGGCTGCCCTTCTCCCCCATCTTACTGCGCAGCTTTTTCACATGGGTGTCTATGGTGCGGGCGTCCCCGAAATAGTCGTAATCCCAGACATGGTTCAATATTTTTTCCCGGGACAGGGCGACGCCTTTATTTTCCAGAAAATACGCCAGCAGTTCAAATTCCTTATAGCTGAGTTCCACGGGCTCCCCGTCGATCAGCACCTGGTGGGCAGTCCTGTCCATCTGGATACCGCCGCAGCTTAAAACTTCCCCCTGCCCCGTCTGGCCGGTGCGGCGCAGGATGGCTTCGATGCGCGCCACCAGGATCTTCGGGCTGAAGGGCTTTGTGATATACTCATCCACCCCCAGCTGGAAGCCCTGCAGTTCATCCCTCTCATCCGACCTGGCCGTCAGCAGGATGATCGGCACCTTGGAGGAATCCCTCACCTCCCGGCACACCTGCCAGCCGTCTATTTTCGGCATCATCACGTCCAGCACGATCAACGCGATATCCTTCTGCTGATAGAAAAGATCTAAAGCCTCCTGGCCGTCTGCGGCTTCCAGCACATCATAATTGCTCTTTGCCAGAAAATCTTTGACCAGCTTGCGCATCCGGCTCTCGTCGTCTGCCACCAGAATTTTCAAACGGTTCATCCCCTGCCTCCTTTCCCGCCGCCTGTCCTGCCTGCGCAGGCACGCTCCCTCTCATGGGAATCCGGCGGCCTTAGCGATCCCTTTTTGCTTTCGCCCATCAGGGGGCGCTCTCCGGGGAATCCAGCCCCAGTTCCCTCTCCTTTGCCCGGACGTCCTGCTCCCGCTGCGTCAGATCCTGCTCCCACTGGGCATACCGGTTTAACAGCGCCTGTTCGTAGTTAAAAATATTGGGCTGGTCGCTCTTTAAGGAAATCGCAAACATCGCGCAGATCGCCAGAACCAGCAGCACATTTAAGACCACGGAAATCTGGAACCGGGCGGCAGCCGCCTCCTTGCGCTTTGCCGATTTTATCTGGTTTAACTCTCTCTTTGGCTGCGCCCCCGGCTGCTGCGGCTGCGCATACGCGTCCTGCAGAGGGATAGGCGCGATCCGCTCCCTGCCGATCTGGGGCTGTTTCAGAAGGAAATCCTGTAATTTTTTGAGATAAAAAAGCCCTACGGGCGTCTTGAAAACCTGTTCCTTGAGGGCTTTGTCATAGACGTTTAAAATGCTCTCCGGCCGGGTATAGTCGATGCGGGCCTCCAGATAATCGATCTTTCTCTGCTCCGCTTCCGCCATCTTCCTGTCCTGCTCCGTCAAAAAAGAAAAGCCGCCTGCTTCCATTGGAAGACCTCCTTTTCCTGCCACGAATAAGGACATTATATCATAGCGCCCCCAAGAAATCTACTGCCGCCGGGACGGATTTCCCCAAAATGTTCTTGTGATTTTACCCATTTTTTATATAATAGTAGAAAGAGGTATCGCTTAAACCAACCAGGAGGGAAACGAAATGCCAAAGAGAACGGATATTCACAAGGTGCTCATCATCGGCTCCGGCCCCATCGTCATCGGACAGGCCTGCGAGTTCGACTATTCCGGCACCCAGGCCTGCAAAGCTTTAAGAAAGCTGGGGTATGAGATCGTGCTGGTCAACTCCAACCCGGCGACGATCATGACAGACCCGGAGATCGCGGATGTGACCTACATCGAGCCGCTGAATGTGGAGCGGCTGGAACAGATCATCGCCAAAGAGCGCCCCGACGCACTTCTGCCCAACCTGGGCGGGCAGTCGGGCTTAAACCTGTGCGCCGAGTTAAACAAGGCCGGCATTCTGGACAAATATCAGGTGAAGGTCATCGGCGTACAGGTGGACGCCATCGAGCGGGGCGAGGACCGCATCGCCTTTAAAAACACCATGGACGCCCTTGGCATCGAGATGGCAAAAAGCCAGGTGGCTTACAGCGTGGAGGAAGCCCTCTCCATCGCCGAGGATCTGGGCTACCCGGTGGTACTGCGCCCCGCCTACACTATGGGCGGCGCCGGCGGCGGCTTAGTCTACAACCGGGAGGAATTAAAGACCGTCTGCGCCAGGGGACTGCAGGCCAGCCTGGTGGGACAGGTCTTGGTGGAAGAATCCGTGCTGGGCTGGGAAGAGCTGGAACTGGAAGTGGTACGGGATGCGGACAACAACATGATCACCGTCTGCTTCATCGAAAACATCGACCCCATGGGCGTCCACACAGGGGATTCCTTCTGTGCCGCCCCCATGCTGACCATCTCTGAGGACACCCAGAAACGGCTACAGGAACAGGCATATAAAATCGTGGAATCCGTACAGGTCATCGGCGGCACCAACGTGCAGTTTGCCCATGACCCTGTCAGCGACCGCATTGTGGTCATCGAGATCAACCCCCGCACCTCCCGCTCCTCCGCCCTTGCCTCCAAGGCCACGGGCTTTCCCATCGCGCTGGTGTCCGCCATGCTGGCATCCGGGCTCACTTTAAAGGAGATCCCCTGCGGGAAATACGGCACCCTGGACCGCTATGTGCCGGACGGGGATTATGTGGTGATCAAGTTTGCCCGCTGGGCCTTTGAAAAATTCAAAGGAGTGGAGGACAAGCTGGGCACCCAGATGCGGGCCGTGGGCGAGGTGATGAGCATCGGGAAGACCTACAAGGAAGCCTTCCAGAAAGCCATCCGCTCCCTGGAGACGGGCCGCTACGGCTTAGGCCACGCAAAACAGTTTGACACCCTCTCTGTGGAACAGCTCAAACAGCTTCTCATCACGCCCTCCAGCGAGCGCCATTTTGTGATGTATGAGGCGCTGCGCAAAGGCGCTTCCGTGGAGGAGCTGCATGAGCTCACCCATGTGAAGCGGTGGTTTATCGAACAGATGAAGGAACTGGTGGAGGAGGAAGAACAGCTCATGACCTTCCGGGGCAGCCTGCCCTCCGACCCTCTTTTGATCCAGGCGAAAAGGGATGGTTTTTCCGACAGGTACTTAAGCCAGCTTCTGGGCGTATCCGAGGAGGAGGTCAGAAACCGCCGTCTCTCCCTTGGCTTGGAGGAAGCCTGGGAGGGCGTCCATGTGAGCGGCACAAAAGACTCCGCATACTACTTCTCCACCTACAATGCCCCGGACAAAAACCCGGTTTCCACCGACAAGCCCAAGATCATGATCTTAGGCGGCGGCCCCAACCGCATCGGCCAGGGCATCGAGTTTGACTACTGCTGCGTACACGCTTCCCTTGCCTTAAAAAAGCTGGGCTTTGAGACCATCATCGTCAACTGTAACCCGGAGACTGTCTCCACGGACTACGACACCTCCGACAAGCTCTACTTCGAGCCCCTGACCCTGGAGGACGTGCTGAGCATCTACCAAAAGGAAAAGCCTCTGGGCGTCATCGCCCAGTTCGGCGGTCAGACCCCTTTGAACCTGGCGGCGGATTTGGAGAAAAACGGTGTGAAGATCTTAGGCACCTCCCCTTCCGTCATCGACCTCGCGGAGGATCGGGATCAGTTCAGGGCCATGATGGAAAAACTGAATATCCCCATGCCGGAATCCGGCATGGCCGTCAATGTCCAGGAAGCCCTGGCCATCGCTGCCCGCATCGGCTACCCGGTGATGGTGCGCCCTTCCTATGTGCTGGGAGGCCGGGGGATGGAAGTGGTCTATGACGACGAGAGCATGACCGAATACATGGAGGCGGCTGTGGGCGTCACCCCGGACAGGCCCATCCTGATCGACCGCTTCCTGAACCACGCCATGGAGTGCGAGGCGGACGCCATCAGCGACGGCGCCCACGCCTTTGTGCCCGCAGTGATGGAGCACATTGAGCTGGCGGGCATCCACTCCGGCGACTCCGCCTGCATCCTCCCTTCCGTCCATATTGCAGAAGAAAATGTGGCGCTGATCAAGGAATACACCAGAAGGATCGCGGAAGAAATGCACGTTGTGGGGCTGATGAATATGCAGTACGCCATCGAAAACGGCAAAGTCTATGTGCTGGAGGCAAATCCCAGGGCGTCCCGGACGGTGCCCCTGGTATCCAAGGTGTGCAACATCCGCATGGTGCCCCTGGCCACGGAGATCATCACCGCCGAATTTACCAGCAGGCCCTCCCCTGTCCCCGCCCTGAAGGAACAGGACATCCCGTATTACGGGGTAAAGGAGGCGGTCTTCCCCTTCAATATGTTCCAGGAGGTAGACCCCGTCCTGGGGCCCGAGATGCGCTCCACCGGAGAAGTGCTGGGACTTGCCCGCTCCTACGGGGAGGCCTTCTACAAGGCCCAGGAAGCCACCCAGGCCAAGCTGCCTTTGGAGGGCACCGTGTTAATCTCCGTCAACCGAAAAGACCGGGAGGAAGTGGTGGAGGTTGCCAGACAGTTCCACCAGTGCGGGTTCCACATCGCGGCCACCGGCACCACCCACCGGCTGATCACCGAGGCCGGGATCCCCGCGGAGAAGGTAAAGAAGCTCTACCAGGGGCGGCCCAATATCTTAGACCTGATCACCAACGGCAAGATTGACCTCATCATCAACTCGCCCATCGGAAAAGACAGTATCTACGACGACAGTTACCTGCGCAAGGCGGCCATCAAGGCCAAGGTTCCCTACATGACCACCATTGCCGCCGCCCTCGCCACCGCCAGCGGCATCCAGTATGTCAAGACCCACGGCAGCAGCCAGGTAGAATCCCTGCAGGAGCTTCACCGAAAGATCTGCGACGGGAAAGCATAACCACAGAGACAAAAAGCGGGCCGCAGCTTCCTCTTCCAAGAGCTGCGGCCCGCATTGCGTCCATTTATGAGCGGGGCTTTTCCCCTTCGTCACGGGCTCTTCTGCCCGGCAAGCAGACTGTCGATCTTTTCCTTTTCCGCCGCGAAGCTGCCCAGTTTTTGGGCCGCATCCTGCATTTTGGATGACCAGTGCTCCGCCAGGGGCTCATTCCCAGCGTCCTTGCAGAGATGATACAGCAGGCTGGCATGATAGTAATCTGCCACGGCGTAATAGTCCCCCAGCGCCCCTTCCCCGATCCCCTGCGCCCGGTTGTGCCACACAAACTCCGTCAGCTGGCTGTAATCGCCATACTGGATCTTATAGTACAGTTCGTCCTCGTCGTAACCCTGGTCAAAGGCATAGGAAAACTCGCCTGCCGCATGGCTTAAGGCCACAAGGAACACGACGCACATCCCGATACGCGCGGCGTCCAGAACAAACAGGATCGGATGCCGCTTCCCGTTTTGGAACCAGTCTCTGCATTTTGCGATCAGTTTATCTTTCATCCTGCTGCCCTCCCAGTTTTTGCTCCAGAAGCACGGCCCGGCCCGCCAGACTTAAGTCTTTCATGCCCGCTGCCTCCTCCGGCGTGAAGGCGCAGTAAGAGACGAGAAACTGCTCCACGTTGACCTCCATCTGTCCCAGCGCCTGGGCCACCAGCGGATCTTCTGTTTCCTGTGTAAAAGCATACGGTTCATAAGCCAGAGACTGGTAAAAATAGTCAAAGGCATCGCCCAGCCACTTCTGCCGGACAGCCTCAGAGGCATCCCACAGGAACACATCCTCCTCCAGTTGGTTCATCAGCTGGACATAAGCGCTGCTGGCCCGGATGGCCCGCCCGTATTTTGCTGCATAAGCCCCCTCATAGCTTGTGATATAGTTGGCCTGGCAAAAAGCGTCAAAGGCCTGGAAATTCCCCTCCTCCAGATACCCGTCCAAAAGCTGGGCGTTTGCCTCGTAAGCGCGATCCGCCTTCCGCTGGGAAAGGCTCCTTTGAATGGAAAATACATTGTCCGCCAGCCAGAAAAGCCCTGTGCTCAAGAGAACCAGCACCGCCAGAAAGATCAGCCGCACAAGTACCTGGTTGTGGAGATCAGTCTTTTCGTAGACCCGTCTTTTGGTACTTTCAAATTCTCCCTGATACCTGCGCATATCTGCCAGATGCTTCTGCGCGTGTTTGTTGGGCTGCCCGCAGTGGGGACATACCTCGTCCTCCAGAGACAGTGGGCTGCCGCAGTACTCACATTGCATGGATATTGGCACCTCCTTTTTTATTCTTCCCGCTCTAACCAGTCCGTCACATACTCATCGCAGCGCTCCCAGGGAACCCTGTAATAATTTCCCCTGGCAAGCGAAAGGAACTCCTGATATTGCTGCTCTGTCAATCCCCAGCTGTCCTTTAAATCCTGCCTGGCTTTTTCTATGTAGGGCGACAGCGCCTCCATCTCCCGTTCTGTATAGACGGTCAGATTCTCCTTTTTACGTTCCGTCTGAAAGGCTTCTGCGCAGACCAGATACCATTCCTCGTAAAACAGATCCACGCTGTCGTAGGAAGAAAGGCTTCCCTCCGACCGTTCTTCCAGGCGCTTTTCCATGTTCACCGCCAGGGAATAGACCTCGTAAAAATCGTAATGCTCCCAGTTGTACAGGCTGTTTTCCTCCTGCTCCAACAGCGAGTCCGCCGCCTTTGCCATCTCGTCGTAGCTGCCGCTCTCATACAGCCCATCTAACGCCGGAAAGTTCTCCTGTTCCCAAAGATAGCGGCTCTTGTGATCTTCTCCCGAAGGGCGGTTCTGGTACCATATCCAGCCCACAGACGCCGCAGCCAGCACAAATACAGGCACAAGCAGCTTCCAGAACTTCCTTCCCTGCTTCTGGAAGGTCTCCTTTAACTCCTGCGCCGGAGCGTCGTCTAAGTCTTCCAGCTCCTCCCGCACTCCTTCCAGGGTCTTAAAATATTCCTTCTCGGCCCCGCTTATGTTGATGGAACCGCAATAGGGACATTTTGCCAGTCCGTCGTCAAACGATGCGCCGCAGGAGGCGCAGATCATCTGTTTTCCCATCGGGCATTCTCCTTACATTTTTCTGACACTCCCCCTTTGGGGAACGCCGCTATCTCAGCTTCCCGAGCTTTGCCAGGTTAGCCATGACAATCAGCCGCATCGATTTTTTCAGCGGCTTCTCCGGATCGATGTTGGCGCTGACCTGGCCGTCTTCTATGACGGCTACGATGTTGATGGAATATTTTTTCCGCAGATTCAGCTCAATCAGGTTTTTCCCCTCCCACTCCGGCCTGACTTCCAGCTCGATCATGGACACGTCCTTGGAGAGTTCGATGATGTCCACGAACCCGGAGCTCAAAAGGTTTTTGGCCAGCCGGATGCCTGACTCCGATTCCGGCAGGACGACCCTGTCCGCCCCCACCTTACTCAGAATCTTACAGTTCATCTCGCTTGCGCACTTTGCAATCACGGTCTTTACCCCGATCTCCTTGCAGAGCATGGCCGCCATGACGCTTGCCTCCAGATTCGTCGCCATGGCGATGACGGCCACGTCCACATTGGCGATGCCAAGGCGCTTTAGAACCTCTATATCGGTGACGTCGGCGCATTTACAGTAGGGGATCTCCCCCGCCGCGCTGTTTACAATCTCCTCGTCCATGTCCACGGCGATCACTTCCGCGCCGTTTGAGACAAGCTCCTTCGCCACTGCTTTCCCGTATCTGCCAAGCCCGAATACGGCATAGGATCGATGGGTACCCATAAACTGATCTCCCTTCCTTTTCTCCCTGCGGCTGGCTGTCAGCCCACGCTGATCTCCTCCGTCGGGTTTTTGATGATGCTGCTCTGCGTTTTTTTTGCGTGAAATGCGATGACCAGAGAAATAGGGCCTACTCTGCCCAGGTACATCGTGACGATGAGGATGAGCTTTCCCCATGCGCCCAGCGTCGGGGTAAGATTTCTGGTCAGTCCCACCGTTGCCGTGGCGCTGACCGTCTCAAAGGCCACATCCAGGGCCTGCGCGTCCGTCGCGGCAGCTAAGAGCACAGTGGAGACAAACAGGATGAGAAACGACATACTCACCACCGCCACCGCTTTGCCCACCGCCTGTCTGGATATGGTTCTGTGGAAAAGCGACGCATCCTCCCTGTTTTTTATGGTGGCAAAGGCGGACACAAAGAGCACCGCCGCCGTCACCGTCTTGACCCCGCCTGCCGTCCCCACCGGGGAGCCCCCGATAAACATGAGAAGCAGCGCCACAAACGCCGACCCGTTGGTAAAATTCTCCTGGGGGATCGTTGCAAAGCCCGCCGTCCTTGTGGTCACGGACTCAAACAGGCACGCCAGAACCTTATCCGGCAGCGAAAACCCCTGTATGGTCAGCGGGTTGTCATACTCCAGGACAAAGAAGGCGGCCGTCCCCGCCAGAATGAGAAAAAGCGTCATGGAAAGGGCAATCTTGCTGTGGAGCGTCAGGCTTTTCCAAAAGCGGAGCTTTTGCCGCCGTATGTCCCGAAACACCCTCACCACATCCCACCACACAATATAGCCCATGCCGCCCAGCACGATCAGAAGGCAGGTCGCTATGTTGATCACGGGGTTGTGGACATATCTGCACAGGCTGTCCTGGGCGATGATGTCCATGCCCGCGTTGCAGAAGGCGGACACCGCGTGAAAGACCGATATCCAGATCCCCTTTGGGCCGTACTCCGGCACAAAGACTGTCATGCAGACAAGCGCACCGGCCCCTTCCACCACAAGAGTGCCGGCAAACACTTTCTTTAAGAATCTCACGATGCCCGACAGCGTGTTTAAGTTAAAGGCGTCCTGCAGGAGAATCCTGCTGCCGATGCCGATCCTTCTGTGCAGACCGATCAGAATGCCGGACAAGACCGTGATGACGCCCAGCCCGCCGATCTGTATGAGAGCCAGGATCACAGCCTGCCCGAAGACGCTCCAGGCCGACACCGTCGGCACGCTGACAAGCCCCGTCACGCATATGGAAGTCGTGGCGGTAAACAAAGCGTCGAGATAGGGGACTGCTTTTCCCCCTGCGGCGCTGACCGGGAGGGCCAGCAGCACGCTCCCTGCAAAGATTGCAGCCAGAAAACTGAGCAGTATGGTCTGGGTAGTGGACAATGTGATCTTCCGTTTCTTTTTCATGCCGCATATCCCTTCGTCTATCCTTTTAACACAAAATCCGAACACGGCCTCCTGCCAGTGTTCGGATCTGCGCCATGAAGAAATGGAGTAGAGGGGAGTCGAACCCCTGTCCAAAAGCCCATTCCCTGTCCTTCTACTATCATAGTCCGTTTTTCCGGCCGGCCTGACCCGGCCCGTTCCCTCGCCGGGCAGAAAAAGGACAATCTGCCCGGTCCGGTAGCTTCATGATACGCCCGCACGGGCAAAGCTTACCGTGCGTCGTTTCTCACAGAGTCGATGCCCGGTTTCCGGAGTGTGAGTGCCCCGGAGCGGACAAGCCGCTGAAAGCGGCGTCACCGACAGCGGTTAGGCTGCCAGTGCGTACTGAGTATTGTTATCAGCGTTTCGTTTAATTGTGCCATTTCACGCATGGCTGCGGATAGCTTCTCCAGCTGCAAGACCCCTGTCGAAACCTTTACTACCCCGGATGTTTCCTTTAGTATAGCGAACCCTGCCTCTTTTGTCAAGCGGCCTAGAGCGAAAGCAGATCTGCAAAAAAATCCTGCCTTGCGCCCTTCTCTTCCATGCAGCGCAGAAAGTACGCCTTCATCTCCGGGTGCTCCTCCCCGATATCGGATAAAATCCCGTCCAGGTTTTCCTCCCCCACGCAGCCCATCTCAGTAAACAGGCTGTAATATTCCCGATGTTCCCCGTGCTCCTCCAGGATCACCTGCCAGGTCTCCTCGCTCTCCCCGCCCTTGGTGTGGGCCAGCAGATAATCCTTCAGCTCCTTCTCAAGCTCCGGCAGCAGCCCCTGGGAATACAGACAGCGCAGCAGGGCAAGCCTTACCTTCTGTTTCCGCCTGCGGTTCACATAGGCCCCCATATCCGTGCTCCCGTAGTCTTCCTCGCCGCACAGCACCTGGCGGGAATATCCCTCCTGATCCGGCGCATTCAGGATGGAGGCCAGCCGGGCGTCCCATTTTTTCAGCCATTCCGGGCTTCCGGCCTCCATCGGATCCAGCAGATAATAGGCGTCCATCTCCCGCACCGCAGCCGCCAGGAGCGGATCCGAAAAGGACTCCTCCCCGCCGGATATCCGCCCCAGGCTCTTACAGTCCAGAAACACCGCCTTGCCGAACCGGATCGGGCGGCGGGGCAATATCACCCTCTCCAGGGCGCTGCAGCTCGCAAAGGCCCAGTCCCCAATCTCTTCCACCGTGTCCGGCAGCTGTATCGATTTCAGGTGCTTGCAGCTTAAAAACCCCTTCTTCCCGATCTGCGTCACCGGGCGTCCCTCCACGGACTCCGGGATTTCTATCCTTGCAGCCCTTCCCTGGCAGCGGCAGAGCGCTGCCCCGCCCTCCGTCACCGCAAAATACAGCGCGCCGTCCGAAAGCTCCAGCTTCCTCTCCTGCATCTTCTGACTCCCCGGGCGGTCAAACGCCCATCCCTTCCTGTCTTTTACAGGGCCCTTCGTCCCCGCCTCATCCCTCCAGATCCAGCTTGTCGATCTGTGCCAGGATCCCGTCGCTTCGCTCGCTCAGCATCAGCTCCTGGTTGTGCTTTTGATACTCCGGGCAGCCAAAGGCCGCGATAAACCGTGCGCTGGCATCCCGCACGGTCAGCTCTGTCACCAGGATCAGCAGCTCGTTGCCGCCCGCGAAGGCTTCCTCCACGAAGGCAAAGAGGGCTGAGAGCTCTGCCTGTATCCTCACGGTTTCCTTTCTCAGCTTCTCCACCCTGCCGCTGAAGCGCTGTTTTAACTGCTGGTACGCCTGCTCTGCGTCTGCGGCCTCTCCCGTGTAAAGCTCCCTGCGGCTTTCCTCCAGAAAGCGTATCACGCTGCGGTGCTTTTTATAGTCCCCGTCTGACAGGGAATTGGCGCTTTTTAAGCTCTGCAGAAGCCTCTTTCGCCCTTCCGCCTGCTTCTCCAAAAGCTCTGACAGTTCCTCCTTGGAACCGCCTGACGCTTTCTCCCCTGCCGTGCGCAGCAGTTTCTTCAGATCCGACAGGTAATCCGCCCGCTCCATGGCCTCCCCCATGTCTGCCTGCACCCTGTCCATCAGCATCCCAAGCAGGGAGAGCCGCTCGTCAAAAGCCGCTTCCCTGGCCCTGGCGATGGCCTGGGCCGACGCCCTGCCCTCCAGGATATCGGAGATGGAGTAGTCCTTCTTGTATTTGTTGTACAAGTCATAGTAGGCGGTAAATTCCTTCGTCACCTTCTCATTCCGCAGATACTGCCCCACAAGGCTTTCCTCCACGGGAAGCTGTTCCTCCTCGTACAGATACAAGATCTCCGAGAGATCCTCCCAGCCTCTGGCGGTCACATAGCTGCGCCCCTTCCCTGTCATCTCCATACAGTAAAAGTGTTCCTTTTTTAAGTCGAGATAATTCAAAACCGCGCCGTGGAGATGCTTTGCCCCGGCGTATTCCTTCCACACAGCGTAATCCGGCTCCACCTCCAGAACCTTTAAGCGATCCAGGGTCACCACGTCAAACTCCCGCACGGAACGGTTGTATTCCGGCGGGTTGCCTGCGGTGACAATCACCCACCCCTCCGGCACCCTGTGGCGGCCAAACACCTTGTACTGCAGAAACTGCAGCATAGAGGGGGCCAGCGTCTCCGACACACAGTTGATCTCGTCTAAAAACAGGATCCCCTCCCGTATGCCGCTCTGCTCCATGGTGTCATAGACGGAGGCAATGATCTCGCTCATCGTGTACTCCGATACCTGGCAGGGCGTCCCGCCGTAGGTTTTTTCCGTGATAAAAGGCAGCCCCAGCGCCGACTGCCTGGTGTGGTGCGTCATGGAATAGGCCACCAGGGCGATCCCCATCTCCTGGGCAATCTGCTCCATCACCGCGGTCTTGCCGATCCCCGGCGCCCCCAGAAGGAAGATCGGGCGCTGCCGCACCACCGACACCTTATAGTCCCCAAATTCATCCTTTTTCAGATATAAATTCACAGAATTTTTTATGTATTCTTTTGCCTGCCTGATATTCATGCGCCCTCTCCTGTCTCCTGCATCAGCCCCTCGCTCTCCAGCACCACCTTGATGCTCCAGGACGGCGTGGGGGCCCGGTTTTCATCCTCGTCCAAAAATGCAAAGATCACCTGATAGTCCGGCATCTTCTCCGGGTATACGCCATAGCCGTCCGTAAAGTAGATCAGCCCTTTCAGATCCTCAAACTCGCCCTGGCGCACCAGCTCTTCCACATAGTCAAACGCCGGCCTGAAATCCGTGGCTCCAAAGCCCTGGAGACGCCCGGTTCTCAAAAACGCCTCAAACTCCTCGTCCCCCGTGACCTTGATATCGCTCCGCACCTGATTGTCGCACTGGATGATATGTATATTCACCCGGCTGAAAAAATTTTCACTGCTCTTTAAAAGAGAGTATGTTTTTCTCAGAAAAGCCTTCACCAGAGGGCCCCGGCACGACGCGGAGGTGTCGATCACAATGACAAACTCCCGCACCTTCGTCTCCTCCCGGTATTCCAGCGGCTCGATCAGGGGAAGGTTCCCGTAGTGCGCCAGGCCGTAGGTGTAATAAATCTGGTCGAACTCCTCGTCGTTTACCCGGATGTTCTCTCCCATGACGGTAAAGCGCCTTAAGATCTGGCTGTAATCATACCGGTCCCTGGTGGCCTCCTCCAGATTTTTCTGCAGGCTCTCCGCCCCGGCTCCCGCCCTGGTAAACGCCTTGAGCTCTGCCTTGATGCGCTCGCTGATCTTGCGGAACTGCTCTGCCGTGACCTCCAGCTGCTCCCCCTGGGCCCAGAAGGAGTGTACGTCCTTTGCAAACAGCCGCTCCAGCTCTTTTTTCTCTCTGTCGGTGGGCGGTGTGTGGGAGAAATAGCGATAGATGCGCTCCGCTGTCAAAGGCCCGATATCCTGCCGCAGCACTTTGAGCTTTTCCGCGGCCTCTGCGTCCCTCTCTAACGCCGCCGTCTCCACCTTCAGATCCAGAATCACGTTCTCCACGGCGATGTCCGCCGCCAGATCCCACCGTTTCGGATCCAGCTTGTCGTATTGGAAGCTGTGGGAAAAGACGCCGTGCAGGAGCATATGCAGGTACAGCCTGGGAAGAAGCGCCCTCTCCTGCCTGTAACATTTCAGCACATAGACAGGATCGTAAAAAAGGGACGCCCCGTCCGTGCCCATACAGCCCAGCCCGGCCCGCTCTGCCGGCCTGATCTGGGCCAGCGCCCCATCCAGAAAGCGCAGCTTCAAAAGCAGCTGATCCCGGGCCAGAGCCAGAGCCTGCGCCGCCAGGGCTGAGATTTTCTGTCTGTCATCCGCCATATCCACTCCTCTTGCGCACATCGGCGCACCTTGTCTGCCTCCGCGCCGTTTTCTCCAGGCGAAGGGGCCCGTCAGGCTCCGTTTTTTAATATATCAAATCCCGCTTCTGCTTTCAACTGCTTTTTCCTGCCGAGAGCGATAGGTGAGAGCGATAGGCCCATACAGGCCCCGCCCTTTCTTGACAGGAAGGGGGAAAAACGGTATCCTATGGATAATATCACATTCTGGAGGTTTATGATGATCCGCTTGGAACCCATCGATCCTGGAAACTGGAGGCTGGGATTAAAGGTTTCCCCTTCCCAGGAGTCCTTTGTGTCCGACAGCATGAGGCTGTTGGCAAGAGCTTACGCTTACCGCGAAAGCAGAAGCAGAGCCTATGTCATTTACGACAACGACACCCCCGTTGGGATGGCTCTGTATTACGACTGTGAGGAGCTGTCCGCCTACGATTTCAGCCAGCTGTTTATCGACGCAAGATACCAGGGCCGCGGGTTTGGCCTGGAAGCCTCCCGGCAGATCCTGAAAGAGATGGAACAGGACGGAAAATATGATAAGGCCGTTCTCTGCTACATCGATGGAAACGATGCGGCGAAAAACCTGTACGAAACGCTGGGCTTTCGCCTGACCGGAGAAAGGGATGAGGAGGAGATAGCGTGAAAAATCACACTGATGTGCTGATTTTTCACACAGGAATTTGTGTCAGAACGTCACAAATTCCCCCGATGGCAGACGCGAATTTGAGATTCGCGTCGCCCCGTCGCGAAAACGCGCCGAGGAGGAGATCATCATGGAAAAGATGTTCCGATGATCTCCTGCGGCCGTCTATAAGTTCTTCACCTTAAATTCCCGCTCCGTCTCCCGGCGCAGGTCTTTCTTCGCGGTGTCCTCCCGCTTGTCATAGAGCTTTTTGCCCCGGGCCAGCCCGATCTCCACCTTTGCCTTCCCGTCCTTAAAATAAACCTGCAGGGGCACCAGGGTATACCCTTTCTTCGCCACCTTGCCTGCCAGCTTGTTGATCTCATATCTGTGGAGCAGGAGTTTTTTTACCCGCAGCGGGTCTTTGTTGAAAAGGTTTCCCTTCTCATAAGGGCTGATGTGCATCCCGTAGACGAACAGTTCTCCCTCCTCAATGCGGACAAAGGATTCCTTGATGCTGCATTTCCCCATGCGCAGGGATTTCACTTCCGTGCCGTGCAGCACGATCCCCGCCTCATAGGCCTCGTCGATAAAGTAATCGTGGTACGCCTTCTTGTTGTTGGCGACCAGCTTCTGCGCTTCCTTTTTGGCAGCCATCCTAAACACCTCCTTGCACAAGGGAAAAATCAATGGTCTTCTGAACCCGGTCGCAGTCCTCCACCCGGACTGTCAGGGGCATCCCCAGCCGGAATGTGCGGCCCGTGCTCTCTCCCACCATCTCATACGTATTTTCATGGAAGACATAATAGTCGCCCGGCAGCCTGGAAACATGGATCAGGCCCTCCACGGTGTCTGGCAGCTCCACATACACGCCCCAGGCGGTCACGCCGCTCACCACGCCCTCAAAGGTCTCGCCCAGATGCCCTTCCATGTACTCCACTTTTTTGAGTTTCTCCGTCTCCCGCTCCGCTTCGCCTGCCCGGCGCTCTGCCTCCGAGGACTTCTTTGCCACTTCCGGCAGGATGGCCCGGTAGTGCTCTGCCCGCTGCGCCGTCAACTCTCCTCTCAGCTGCTCTTTGATGATCCTGTGGATCTGCAGATCCGGGTAGCGGCGGATGGGGGAGGTAAAATGACAGTAATACCCGCAGGCCAGCCCAAAGTGGCCGCTGTTCTCCACACTGTATTTCGCCTGCTTCATGCTCCGCAGGGCAAGCCTGCTGATGAGCCCTTCCTGGGGCGTTCCCGCCACTTTGGCCAAAAGCTTCTGGATCTCCTTGGGGTGCACCTCTTTTACGTCTACCTTCGCCTTCCGCCTGCCAGCCGCCTTGAGGGAATAGCCAAACTGGGCCAGAAAGGCCGTCAGCTTCTGGATGCGCTCTGCGTCCGGCAGATCGTGAACCCGGTATACGAACGGCGCCTCCAGCCAGTAAAAATGCTGCGCCACCGTCTCGTTGGCCGCCAGCATAAAGTCCTCAATGATATCCGTGGCCGTATTCCGCTCGTATGCGCTGATCTTTAGCGGACGCCCCTCCCTGTCTAAAGAAATCTTGCACTCCGGGAAGTCAAAATCAATGGAGCCCCGCTTTCTCCGCTTCCTGCGAAGCAGCGCCGCCAGGCTCTCCATGTTTCGGAACATGGGAAGAAACTCCCGATAGGGCCTGTAAATCTCCTCCCTCTCCGCCAGGCTGCCGTCTTCCAGCAGCGCCTGCACCGCGCCGTAGGTCATACGCCTGTCCACCCGGATCACGGATTCACAGATGCTGTAATCCACAATCTCCCCCTGCAGGTCTATGTCCATCAGGCAGCTTAAGGCCAGCCTGTCCTCCCCCTGGTTTAAGGAGCAGATCCCGTTTGAGAGGACATGGGGCAGCATGGGGATCACCCGGTCCACCAGGTACACGGAAGTTCCCCGCTTTAAAGCCTCCCTGTCCAGGGCAGATCCCTCCCTCACATACTCCGACACATCGGCGATGTGTACCCCGAGGTGATACTGAAGGCCGTCAAAGTCCAGGCTCACTGCATCGTCTAAGTCCTTGGCGTCCTCCCCGTCTATGGTCACCATGCACACATCCCTGAGATCCTTCCTGCCTGCCAGAGAAGTCTCCTCCACAGGCCGGGCTGCCTTTAGAGCCTTACTTAACACCTCCTGGGAAAATTCGGACGGCAGTTCAAATCCCCGCACGATGGACAAAATGTCCACCCCGGGGTCGTTTTCGTGGCCCAGGATCTCCACCACCCGGCCCTCCGGGCTTTTGAAATCGGTGCCGTAATCCGTCAGCTCCACCACCACTTTGTGGCCGTCCACCGCACCCATGGAGGCCTCCTTTGGCACATAGATCTCCCAGGGCAGTTTGACATTGTCCGGCGACACAAACCCAAAGCCGCCGCGGGAGCGCTCATAGGTGCCCACCACATGGCTCATCCCCCGCTTTAAAATGCGGACGATCTGGGCCTCCCTCCGCTTTCCCCGGCCCCCCGGCAGAAGCGCCGCCTGCACCGTGTCCAGGTGGAAAGCGCCGTTCGTGCAGTTTTCCGGGATAAACAGATCCTCTTTGCGCCCTTCTACCTCCACAAAGCCAAACCCTTTGGCATTGCTGATAAAGGTGCCCACAAGCACGTTTTCTTCCGCCCTGCAGTACTTCCCCCTGGCGGTCACCGTCAGCTTTCCCTCCGCCAGAAGCTCCTGCAGAATTTCGGAGAGCGCCGCCCGATCCTCTTTTGCAACCTGCAGAAGCACTGCCAGTTCCTTTTCCTTCATCGGCACATAGGCCGGATCGTCCATCAGGTCACACAGCGCCTGCCTGCGCATCTCTTTTCTTTTTTCGTCCATCTCTCCCTCATTCTGCCGCAACCAATGCGGCCCATAAAAAGAAACACTCTTGTGGACGCCACAAGAGTGTCATTGAGCCGCATCTTTAAAATACGTTCAAATTGAGTACCGCCGCCAGCACCAGGAACAGAACCGCCAGGATCTTCGTCCACTTTACCATACGGCCCTCCATGGAGCGTCCCTTGTTCTTTCCCCAGTAGGTTTCGGCGGCGCCGCTGATGGCCCCCAGTCCCGCGGACTTTCCTTCCTGCATCAGCACAAGCACCACAAGCGCCAGACAGATCAATATGAAAACAATGGTCAGAATCATCTTCAATACAGCCATATTGCACCTCCTAATGTGAAACATGACAATCTTACCACACCTGGCGCAAAAACGCAAGGTTTAAATTTTGCGGAAGGGCTCCATATACTGCGCCGCGGTTCCCAGCTCCTCCTCGATGCGCAGGAGCCGGTTGTACTTCGCCACCCGGTCGCTGCGGCAGGGTGCGCCTGTCTTGATCTGGCCCGTGTTCCACGCCACAGCCAGGTCGGCGATGGTGGTATCCTCCGTCTCCCCGGAGCGGTGGGAGATCACCGCCTTGTACCCGTTTTTGTGGGCCATCTCCACCGCCTCCAGAGCCTGGGTCAGGGTGCCGATCTGGTTGACCTTGACCAGAATGGCGTTGGCGGTCTTTCGCTTGATGCCCGCGTCCAGACGTTTTGTGTTGGTGACGAACAGATCGTCCCCCACCAGCTGTACCTCCTCCCCCAGCCGGGCGGTCATCTCCTGCCAGCCGTCCCAGTCGTCCTCCGCCAGCCCGTCTTCGATGGACAGAATGGGATACTTTTTGAGGAGCGCCTCATAATAGGCGATCATCTCCTCCGTGTCCCGCACCACCTCTTTTCCCTTCAGGCTGCTCTCCCCGGGGAAATGGTACATTCCCGTCTTTTCACTGTAGAGCTCGCTGCTGGCCACGTCCAGGGCGATCTTTAAGTCCTGGCCGGGCGTATACCCCGCCGCTTCCACCGCCTCCACCAAAAGATCCAGCACGCTCTCCGCGTCCGGCAGATCCGGCGCAAAGCCGCCCTCGTCCCCCACTCCCGTAGAAAGGCGCTTTTGTTCCAGGATCTTTTTTAAATTGTGATACACTTCCGCACAGACCCTGACCCCGTCCGCGAAGGTCTCCGCCTGGACGGGCATAATCATGAACTCCTGGAAGTCCACCGTGTTGGCCGCGTGCTTTCCCCCGTTTAAGATATTCATCATGGGCACCGGCAGAAGCCTTGTCCCCACGCCTCCCAGATAGCGGTACAGCGGCAGGGACAGGGCCTTCGCGGCGGCCTTGGCGCAGGCTAAGGACACGGACAGCGTGGCGTTTGCCCCCAGGTTTCCCTTATTCTCCGTGCCGTCCAGCTCTATCAGGATGCGGTCGATCACAATCTGCTCCAGGGCATTCTGCCCCAGAAGCGCCGACGCGATTTTCTCCCTTACGTTTTTCACCGCGTGCTGTACTCCCAGACCAAAGTAACGGGTCTCCCCATCCCTGAGCTCCACCGCTTCAAAGCGGCCCGTGCTGGCGCCCGAGGGCACGGCGGCGCGGCCTGTGTAATTTCTTCCGTCAATTGGGTTTTTGACGCTTACCGCTGCCTCTACCGTGGGATTTCCCCTGGAATCCAGAATCTCCCGGGCATGGACGGCTGTAATCTCCAGACAGATAGACATAAAAATTCCTCCTTCAGGGTTTTGTTCCTAAAAGAACAGTATCGCCCAAAAAGAGGAATTTATACAAAATCACAGCTCATTCCAAAAGACCGGGCCGCGCATCGCGCCTGCCCCTAATACGCCTTTCCCGCCAGGATTTCACAGTAGTCCTGATAATTTTTTTGAAGCAGCGCCGGGGTGTCCAGGCCGTAGGGACACTTCGACCTGCACCTGCCGCAGTGCAGGCACTGCTCGATGCGCTTCATCTTCTCCTGCACCTCCTTCGTCAGCTGGGCCGCCGAAGGGGAACGCCTAATCAGCAGGCTCATGCGGGCGCAGTTGTTGATCTCGATCCCTACAGGGCAGGGCATACAATACCCGCATCCCCTGCAGAAATCCCCCAGAAGCTCCTCCCTGTCCTTCCTGATCACCGCCTTTAGCTCTTCTGTCAGGGAAGGGGGATTGTCAACGTAAGAGAGGAACTCATCCAGCTCCGTTTCCCGCTGCACGCCCCAGATGGGCAGCACATAATCGTACTGGGCCAGAAAGGCATAGGCCGCGGCAGAGTTTGTGATCAGCCCGCCGGAGAGGGCTTTCATGGCCACAAAGCCCATATCCGCCCTGCGGCACTCCTCTGCCAGCGCAGTCTCCTTTTCGGTGGCCAGATAGGAAAACGGAAACTGCAGCGTCTCGTACAGCCCGCTCGCCACCGCCTCGTGGGCTACATGGAGCCTGTGGTTGGTGATGCCGATATGGCGGATCATGCCTTTTTCTTTCGCCTCCAGCATGGCCTCATACAGGCCGCTTCCGTCCCCCGGCCTGGGGCAGGACGCCGGATTGTGGAACTGATAGACATCGATATAATCCGTCCGCAGGTTGTGCAGCGAGACCTCTAAATCCTTCCAGAACTCCTCCGCTGTGGACGCCCCGGTCTTGGTGGCGAGATAGACTTTCTCCCGCATCCCGTCGAAGGCCTCCCCCAGCTTTTCCTCGCTGTCCGTGTACCAGCGGGCAGTGTCAAAATAAGTGATGCCGTTGTCATAGGCTTTCCGCAAAAGCTTCACCGCCTCCGCAGTAGAGATGCGCTGGATGGGCAGCGCCCCAAAGCCATTCTTTTCCACCGTGATGCCTGTTTTTCCAAGCGTTACCTTTGCCATACCGCACTTTCCCTTTCCAGGCCCAGACGGCCTGCGGTCTCAAAGCCAGCCAGGTCTTCCCCTCACAGAAGCAGGGACCTGCCTGTCATCTCCTTGGGCTGCTCCTTGCCCATGATCTCGATGAGTGTGGGCACGATGTCCGCCAGGCAGCCGCCCTCTCTCAATGCATGGCCCTCCTCGTAGTTTACCAGGATAAACGGCACCTGGTTGGTGGTGTGGGCGGTAAAGGGCTCCCCTGTCTCCTCGTCCACCAGCATCTCCGCATTGCCGTGATCTGCGCAGATAAACATCACGCCGTCCACTTCCTTGATCGCTTCCACGGCTTTCCCCACGCACTCGTCCACTGCCTCCACCGCCTTGATGGCCGCTTCCAGCACGCCGGTGTGGCCCACCATATCCGGGTTGGCAAAATTGATGATGATCACGTCGTAGACGCCGGAGCGGATCGCCCCGCAGAGCTTGTCGCACACCTCATAGGCGCTCATCTGGGGCTTTAAGTCGTAGGTGGCCACATCCTTGGGGGAATTGACAAGCACCCTGTCCTCCCCGGGGTTTGGCTCCTCCACGCCGCCGTTAAAGAAGAAGGTCACATGGGCGTACTTTTCGGTCTCTGCGATGCGGGCCTGTCTCATGCCGTTTGCCGCCAGCCACTCCCCGAAGGTGTTGGTGACGGACACCTTGTGGAAAGCCACCAGCTTGTTGGGGATGGTGGGGTCATAGTCGGAGAAGCACACATAGGTGACGTCCTTCCTGGGGCCTCTGTCAAATCCCTTGAAATCATCGTCGCAGAAAGCCCTGGTGATCTCCCTGGCGCGGTCGGGGCGGAAGTTGAAGAAAATAATGGAATCCCCGTCCTGCACCGTGGCCACAGGCTTTCCGTCCTCCACCGCCAGGGTGGGCTTTACAAACTCGTCCGTCTCCCCCCTGTCGTAGGAAGCCTGGATACCGCAGACGCCGCAGGCGGCGGTCAGCCCCTCCCCTTTGGTCATGGCGTCGTAGGCTAACTTCACCCGGTCATAGTTGTTGTCCCGGTCCATGGCGTAGTAGCGGCCCATCACGGAAGCAATCCTGCCCACGCCGATCTTCTCCATCTCGTCCCGCAGGGCGATACAGAAGTCCTTGCCGCTGGCAGGCGGGGTATCACGGCCGTCCAAAAAGCAGTGCACATAAACCTTCTCAAGGCCGTTTCTCTTTGCTAACTCCAACAGGGCGTAGAGATGGGTGTTGTGGCTGTGCACGCCGCCGTCTGACAAAAGCCCCATCAGGTGCAGGGCGCTGTCTTTCTTTTTGCAGTTTTCCACTGCGGCCAGCAGGGCGGGGTTTTCAAAGAAGGTGCCGTCCTGGATCTCCTTCGTGATCCTGGTCAGTTCCTGGTAAACAATGCGGCCTGCCCCCATGTTCAGGTGGCCTACTTCGGAGTTTCCCATCTGCCCCTCGGGAAGCCCTACCGCCATGCCGCTGGCGTTGCCCCGGGCAAAGGGACATTCCTTCATGAGCCTGTCCATCACAGGCGTTTTTGCAAGGGCTACCGCATTGCCCTCCTTCTTGTCGTTCAGTCCATATCCGTCCAGAATCATCAAAACTACGGGTTTCTTGCTCATCTTTCTGACCATGCCTTTCCTGTGGCCTGACAGGGCTTCGCCCTCCGGCACAAATCTTTCTCATTCCAGAATTATACAATGAAAACCGACGCCGTGCAATACCAAACCTTTTTCCGACGCAGGGGCTGTTTTTTCCGCCGTCTGACCTGTTTTCCTCTCCGGGCGGCCAAAATTCTCCTGCCTTCCTCCCCGCCGTCTCAGTCCCGGTCGGCCTCATATTCCAGAATCTCCCCGGAAACCGCGTCCACCGTGTAGCTGTATTCTATCCCTCCATAGAAAAACTCGATTTCATATTCCTCCCTGCCGTCGTCCAGATCCAGTTCTGTCTTGGCGAAGCGTACCTCCTCCTTGTCAAGCCCGGCGTGCTTCAGGGCAATCTCACAGGCGCTGTCTGCGCTGATGCCGCCCTCCGGCGCATTCCCCCCTGCGCCGCTCCCCGGCTGTGCAGGGAACCTTTCGATATCCCTCCCGGATATGGAGCCGTCTGTGGCCCTGACCTCATAGTCATACTCCGCCTCATCGGTGTAAAAGCCGATGTCATACACCTTGACGCCGTCCTCATAGTCAGTCTCCTCCCTGATGAGCGTGACGTCCCCTTCGGAGAGGCCCGCATCCGCCAGGGCCGCCGCCAGCGCGTCTTCGGGAGAAATCTCCTCTCCTGTCAGCTTCTCTGTGCCCGCCGGATCTGTCTGGGATGCCTGGCTCTCCCGGGGCCTGACGTTACCCCGGCTTTCCTTTGCCGGGCCCTGCCCCAGGCTTTCTCCTTCCATTTCCCGGGAGAGGATTTCCCCGTCCCTGGCCCGGAGCACATACTCGTATTCCGCACCGTCGCTGTAAAAGTCCACCTCATATTCCCACTGCCCGTCGTCGTGATCCTCTCTGACGCGCAGCCCCGACACCTGGGCTTCCTCTAATCCTGCGTCCGCCAGGGCCAGCCTGCCCGCCTCTGTCCTGCCGATCCTGCCGTTTCTGGACACGGCGGCAAAAATCCCTCCCAGGACGGCCAGAAGGACAGCCATGATACAGATGGTCGAAATGACCGCTCTTTTGGGTGTAGCAAACATTTTGATTCCCTCCTATCTGTGTTTTTGTGCCTTTTTTGTTTTTGTCTTCCCGCATCAGACGGAATCCATCTACCACTGCCTAGTTTACCCCCGTCCCCACCCGCTGTCAATTGCAGGATATCATGCACAAATTTTCTCGATTTCGTCAAAACTGCAAGTTCCGTGGAAAATTGTGAAAAAACATTGCCATTTTTCCCAAAAAGTTCTAAAATATTCTTTAACCTTTCATCAGTCCACAGGAGCGCCCGCTATGATCACCCTGCTTTCCAGACGATTCCCCAAAGATATGAAAAACACCCAGGATCCCCGTGTCCGCCGCTTTTACGGAATGCTCTGCGGCGCGCTGGGCGTCGTCTTAAACTGTCTTCTGTCCCTGGGAAAATTTCTGGTCGGCGTCTTCTGCGGTTCCATCTCCGTCACGGCGGACGCCCTTAACAACCTGTTGGACGCCGCTTCCTGTGCCATTACCCTGGTGGGCTTTCACATGGCGGGCCAGAAACCCGATCCGGATCATCCCTTCGGCCACGGCCGCATCGAGTATGTGTCCGGCTTTCTGGTGTCCATCCTCACCCTGTTTACCATGGTGGAGCTGGCCAAAAGCTCCCTGGAAAAGATCGTCACGCCCGATCCCCCTGTTTTTTCTCCTCTGAGCTTCTGGGTTCTGTCCCTTTCCATTTTCGTCAAATGCGTTATGTTCCTGTACAACAGGCGGCTGGGAAAGCGGTTTGACGCCCCCGCCATGAAAGCAGCGGCCATAGACTCTTTGAGCGACGCCCTGGTCACCGCCCTGGTGCTGGGAAGCGCCCTGCTCTCCCGCTTCACTTCCTTTACCGCAGACGGCTGGTGCGGCCTGATCCTGTGCCTGTTCATCGGCTATGCCGGATTAGACGCCGCAAAGAACGCGGTGAGCCCCCTGCTGGGCCAGGCCCCGGACAAGGATTTCGTGCGCAGGGTAAACCGCATCGTGCTCTCCTACCCCAAAGTGCTGGGCATCCACGACCTGATGGTTCACAACTACGGCCCCTCCCAGGTGCTTCTCTCCCTCCACGCGGAAGTCCCCGCCCAGGAAAGCCTGGTGGAGATCCATGAGCTGATCGACGCCATCGAGAGACGGCTGGGGGAGGAGTTAAACTGCCAGGCGCTGATCCACATGGATCCCGTGCAGACCGGCGACAGGGAGACCGACAGGCTGCGGGCTCTGGCAAAGGCCTGCGCCCGCCAGGTGGATCCCTCCCTCACCATCCACGACTTCCGCATCACCCAGGCCCCCCAGGGCACAAAGCTCATCTTCGACGTGGCGGCCCCTTACGCCTGCCCCCTTTCCGACCAGGAGCTGGCCCAGGCCATCCGGGAACAGCTCTCCCAGGCGGAACCCGGCTGCGAGGCATCTATCGCGGTGGACAGGCAGGAGATTTAGAATTTCCGTTCAGCCTTTCTCTTGCGAGTCACGCCCGGTACTGCCGATGTTCTCCCGGTGGACGCGCTTCCGCTCGGTTCCGCACGTAACGGTACTAGGCTCGAGAGTACCTCGCCAAGTGCCGACGTGCTCCAACGGTCTGCCGGGAGAACATCGGCAGTACCGGGCTGAATATGACGGAGGGGCTGAACTGTTACGGCTGAACTAGCCAGGAAAAAATTTTTAGTTGACATTTTCCAGAATCTGGAGTATGGTTGAAAACAGTTGAATCGTTCGAAAGGAGGTAACGGCAATGCTTCACATCACTTACAGTGCAAAACAGTCAATCCGCATCAGAAAGTTCCAGCTATCGCGCAGTTACCTCTGGGAAGACGGGAAATAGGAAACAGCAGTCAAAAACTTCCGGCGTTTCCGTCCCTTTGTACATCCAAAGCCTGTACATCCAAGACACCCATGACAGTTGCTGCCATGGGTGTCTTTTTGTATGTCTCCGGCCGGTGCGGGCCGCAACGCGCACCAAAAAGAGGTCGTTATGAAAAAAGTATCCTGTTACATCAGAAAACATCTCCTCTCCTACGGCTTTGCCGTGCTGTGCCTGATCATCGGCGTGGGGCTGGATATGCTCTCCCCGCAGCTGACCAAGAGCATCATCGACGATGTGATCCTGGGCGGACAGCTTGACATCCTGCCCTGGCTGCTTATCGGCATCCTGGCCGTGGGGGCGGGCCGCTGCGTCTTTATGTACTTCAAGGAATACACCTTTGACGTGACAAGCTCCAAGATTCAGCGCGCCATCCGCACAGACTTATTCCGCCACCTGCAGGGGCTCTCCGCCAGCTTTTACGACAGAAACAACACCGGGGAGCTGATGGCCCGGGCCAAGGACGACGTGGACCGGATCTGGGACGGCTTAAGCTATGTGGGAATGCTCTTAATCGAAGCCTCCGTCCACACGGTGATGATCCTGACCTGTATGTACCTGCTGCACCCGGCGCTGGCCGTGATCCCCACCCTGGCCATGCTCTTTTGCGGCTGCCTGGCGGTCTATCTGGAAAAAAAGCTGGATAAAGTCTACGAGGACATCAGCGAGGCAAACGCCGAGTTAAACACTGTGGCCGAGGAAAACTTAGAGGGCGTGCGCACCGTGAAGGCCTTTGCCCGGGAAGAATTTGAGATCCAGAAATTCCTGGCCAAAAACAACCGCTACTATGAGCTGAACATGGAGCAGTCCCGGATCTTTGTCAAGTACCATCCCCTGTTTACCCTGGTCAGCCAGGTGCTCACGCTCATCGTGCTCCTTTTTGGCGGTTACCTTGTGATCACGGGGGACGGCACCTTTACCCTGGGCTCCCTGGGAGCCTTCGTGGCCTACTCCACCAACATCGTGTGGCCCATGGAAATGCTGGGCTGGCTCACCAACAGCCTCTCCGCCGCCATCGCATCAAACAAAAAGCTGAAAAAACTCTACCAGGAGACGGCGGAGATCCAAGATCCCGATGTGCCGGCAGTGCTTGACAATGTGCAGGGCGAGATCACCTTTGAGGACGTCAGCTTTTTGCGGGACAACACGGAGATTTTAAGCCATATCTCCTTCCACGTCTCCCCAGGCGCAACCCTGGGGATCATGGGGGCCACCGGCTCCGGCAAGACCAGCATCGTCCAGCTTTTGCAGCGGCTCTACGACTGCTCCAAAGGGCGCATCCTCTTAGACGGGACAGACATTAAGGCCTTAAGTTTAAAACAGCTGCGGGGCAGCATCTCCGCCGTCATGCAGGACGTGTTCCTGTTTTCGGATACCATCTCAGACAATGTGCGCCTGGGCAGACAGTCCGCCATCGGCGCAGAACAGGTAAAGGACGCCGTCCATGCGGCCCAGGCGGGGGAATTTGTGGAGAAGCTGGAAGACGCCTACGACACCGTCATCGGCGAGCGGGGCGTAGGACTCTCTGGGGGCCAGAAACAGCGGCTTTCCATTGCCAGGGCTCTTTCCAAGAAGACCCCTGTGCTGGTTCTGGACGACTCTACCTCCGCCCTGGATATGGAGACGGAGGCCGCCATCCAGCAGACCTTAAGAGCCCTGCCAGATACCACCAAGATCGTCATCGCCCATCGGATCAGCGCCGTGCGCCACGCCGACGAGATCCTGTTTTTGGAGGGCGGCCGGATCGCCGAGCGGGGCACCCACGAACAGCTCTTAGCCCAAAAAGGGCTCTACTACGAAACCTACCAGCTGCAATACGGCGGGTAAGTCCCGCCGTATGCAGGGAACATATGCGCAGAGCGCGGCGTCTGCCCGGCAGACGGTTTGTGCCTGCGCCGTTACAGAAAGGAGTTTTCCATGTCTGTCAATTCATTTAAAGAAGACGAGAGGAGCCAGGAAACGGCAAAGCTGTCCACACTGCTTCGGCTGTTTTCCTATCTCCTCTCCTATCGGAAACAGATTGCAGTGGTGCTGCTTCTCATGGCATTCTGCGTATGCGTTTCCCTGATGAACCCGCTGTTTATCGAAACTGCCATCGACCGGTATATCAGCGCCCGCAATTTCCCGGGGCTGATGCGGCTGATCCTGACAGCCCTTGCCCTGAACGTATCCATGGTGCTTTTCACCAAGCTGCGGATGCATATCATGAACAAAATGTGCAACCGCATCCTGCTCACCATCCGACAGGAGCTTTACACCCACATCCAGACCCTGGATTTTCACTTTTTTGACAGCCGCCCCACGGGGAAGATCCTCTCCCGCATCATCGGGGACGTCAACTCCTTAAAGGATATGCTGGGCAACTGCGTCACCACCCTGATCCCGGAGCTTGTGACGGTGGTGTCCGTGGTGGTCATCATGCTGATCAAAAGCCCTCCGCTGACCCTTGCCGCCATGAGCGCCATCCCTCTTCTGGCGGCGGGCATCTGGTTCATCCAGACCCGCTCCCACGCCAGGTGGCAGGTGGTGCGCCGGAAAAGCTCCAACTTAAACGCATTTCTCCACGAGGACTTGTCGGGAATGCGGGTCATCCAGAGCTTTACCGCGGAGGAGGAGACGGACGACACCTTCCTCACCCTCACGGAGGAGCATCGGACGGCCTTTGTAAACGCCTGCCGCATCAACGACGCCGTGGGCTCCGTCATCGACTTGTGCTGGGGCTTCAGCACGGTGGCGCTGTACTACACCGGCCTTGTCATCCTGGGCACGGACAAAGTTTCCATCGGCACCCTGCTGGCTTTCGGCAGCTATATCAGTATGTTCTGGCAGCCCATCATGCGGCTCTCCGACTTTTACAAGCAGCTGATCACCAACCTGGCGGCGGCAGAACGGGTCTTCGAGGTGTTAGACACCCCTTCGGAGGTCACCGACGAAAAAGCCGTCCGGCCTCTGCCCGCCGTGCGGGGGGAGGTGGTGTTTGACCATGTGTCCTTCGCCTACTCCGACGCCCCCGATGTGACCGTTTTAGAGGACGTGTCCTTTTCCGTAAAGCCCGGGGAGACCGTGGCCCTGGTGGGGCCCACCGGCGCGGGCAAGACCACCATCGTCAACCTGGTGAGCCGCTTCTACAACGCCACCGGGGGCCGGGTGCTCATCGACGGGTACGACGTACAGGAGGTGACCCTCCACTCGCTGCGCTCCCAGATGGGCATCATGACCCAGGACAATTTCCTGTTCACTGGCACCGTCATGGAAAACATCCGCTACGGCAGGCTGGACGCCACCGACCAGGAGGTCATGGAGGCCGCCCGGGCGGTGAACGCCCACGACTTTATCATGAAGCTGGAAAAGGGCTACCAGACCCAGCTCAGCGAGCGGGGCGGCGGGCTCTCCGTGGGACAGATACAGCTTCTGGCCTTCGCCCGCACCTTTTTGTCCATGCCGGGCATCCTGATTCTGGACGAGGCCACCTCCAGCATCGACACCCGGACGGAGCGGCTGGTGCAGGACGGCATCCAGGCCCTGCTTGCCGGGCGCACCTCCTTTGTCATCGCCCACAGGCTTTCCACCATCCAGCGGGCGGACAGGATTCTGGTCATCGACCAGAAGGGCATTTTAGAGGAAGGAACCGCCGCAGAGCTTTTGGCCAGAAAAGGCGCCTATTACAGGCTCTACATGGCCCAGTTCCAGATTGCATAAAAAGAAATTATATAGGGCGCGGCAGAACCGCGCCCTTTCTGTTTTAGCTGTTCTCGTCCACAAAGAGCTGCACCCTGTTCTGGATCAGCCCCGCCACCTCCTGGGCTGACTTCTGATCCGTGTAAAAGGCTTCCATCTCCTCGTCGATAATGTTCAAGATATCCTCATTGTAGCCATAGTCGCGCTTGTTGACGCTGTAAATATAATCCACCAGCTGGGAAAGCTGCTCCTCAGTCATAGGATCCAGGACAATTTCCTCATCACCTACATAAAAGGTCTCGTCGTACTCCACCTTGTTCCCGTCCTCGTCCAGACTGTAGGGCTTTTGCAGCGCTTCCTGGGCCTTTTTTTCAAACACATCCTTCCGGGTGGGCAGATTGTAAAACGAATCCCCCGCCTGATACTCCTCTGTCAGATAATACCGCACAAACTCCCATGCCACATCCTGATAAGGGCTTTTTGCGGAGATGCAGTAGACGTCGCTGATGTCGATCACGCCCCCGGGGCCGTTTGTGGTGGGGAACCCGACGTAGGACACCGGCTCCCCGAACTGGCCGTTTATGGTGGAATTCATGCTCCGCAGATCGCGGATATAAACCTCGCACAAGAGCACCTTGTCCTGGCGGAACAGAGACCAGTAATCGTAATTTGCCCAGTAATCTTCGTCGTACTCGATGGTCTCCGGCAGGCTTTTTGCAAACTCCATCAGGGCGATAAACTCCTCCGAGTCAAAGCTGCACTCCCCGGTCTCCAGGTTGATGAAGTCGTTGCCGCAGTAGCCCATCATCACGTTCATGAAATAGCCCCTGTTTGCGTCCTCATAGACCTGGGCTCCCTCCGGCATGGAAGCCAGGGCCTGCTGCAGATCTGCCATGGTCCAGGAAGTCCTATCCCCCACCAGCGCTTTCTTGCCCAGCATGGTGCGCACACAAAACTCCGGGATGACCATGTAGAGCTTCCCGTCGGTGGAATAGGCGTCGAACACATTCTGCACAAACTCTGTCTGGGACAGCTCCTCATCCTGGCTGATCTTTTCGCCGATATCCGCTAACCACCCTTTCTCTGCGTACTTGTCCATATCGCCGTCATGGCTGTAAAGGATATCCGGCATCTGCCCGGTGATGATGTCGTTGTCCATGGCGGTCTGCGCGGCGTTTGGATCGTCGTAGGAGTTAAACTCGTCGTAATTTTTGATGACGATGCGGTAGTCCGGGTTGTTCCGGTTAAATTCCACCACCCGCTTGCGGATCGATCCGTCCATCCACAGGGAGCCCAGCACCAGCACCTTCTTCTCCTTCACTTCCTCCGGCGGCACACGGGTAAAGATGCCCGACACATAGCCGTCCTCGTAATTTTCATAAAACACGGCGAAAATCCTGTCCTCGTCCAGCTCTACCACCCCGACGGTGGAGGTGGAAAACACGTCGGAATTGGTAAAGTTGATCTTGCAGGCTGCGTCCGCGTTTCCCGCGCTGTAAGTGAACACGCCGTTGGGCGTGGCATAGATCATATCGGTATACAATCCCTTGGACACGGCGGAAAAGCCGTTCCAGCTCATGCTCGAGGGAAGCTCCACCGGCTCGCTCAAAGTCCCCGCCGCCAGGTCAAACTCTGTCATGAACTGCCTCTCCCAGTTCTCCTGATCATAATACGTGATCAGCAGCTTCCCGGGCTCTGTGTTGGTGAGATAGCTGGAAGAGTTGAACAGATCCCCGATCTCCTGATCCAGTTCTTTGCGCCCTTCCAGCGTCCCATCCGGCGTCACCCGCTGGGAATAGTAAGTGTTGCCGCTCAAAAGCAGGGTCACGGAACCGTCCGTCCCGGGCACCATGGCGTTGACATAGCAGAATTCCTCCTCGGTCTGCATCCCCTCCAGGGGCACTAACAGCGCAAGCTCCCCCTCCAGGGTCCAGGAATACAGCGTGTTCTCCTGCTCAAAAATGGGGTTCTCCGGATCGGAATAATCGTTGTACTGGCGGTCTCCTACCGCGTAGAGGCAGCCATCCCCGAAGACAAAACTGAACAGATGGAAATACTCCCAGGAAGAGTCTTCGGCGTCCGTCGTTTCATCTGTGGAGTCCGTCTCCTCGGGCTGTTCCGTCTCCTCTGGCGCATCCGTCTCCTCGGGCTGTTCCGTCTCGTGGGGGGTTAAGGACAGCTTCACCGACTGCATATCCCCGCCGTCGGTGTCCATGCTCACCAGATAATACGCAGGGAGCGAATCCTGATCCCAGTTATAGGCCTGCATCACCAGATAGATCCTGTCTGCAACGCATTTGGAAGCCATCAGCGAGTTGTCGTCCCCTCCCAGATCCGGCAGCTTTACCTCCTGGAAGCGGTACACGTTCTCCCTGGCCAGCGCCCCGTTGGCATTGCCGCCGTCTGTGCTTTCGCTTCCGCCGCCTCCTCCGTCTCCTTCCCGGTTTGAGCCGCAGGCCCCCAGGGATCCTGCTGTCAGGGCCAGCACCAGCGCCAGGCTGGCTGCCCTCCACAGTGTTTTCTTTCTCATGTTCTCCTCCCTTCCCGCGCTCCTGCGCGGCCGATCTATCTCGCTTTCAAAGCAGTCTCCTGCCTGTCTTTCCCGAAAAGCCCTTTCTCCGCACGGGGTTTTCCCGAACGTTTCTCCCTGCCAGCCAAAAAGCCCTGGCGCGGCTGTTCCCGCCGCTTCTCTTTCCGCTGCCGCTGTCTCTCCCAGTGGCGCTCCTTCAGCCGCTCCAGCTTATCCCGGACAAGCCGCCATTTCTCCCGCAGCGTCCACCCCTTATGCCGCCACCAGAGAACAAACAGCACCAGGGCCAGGATCAGGGCATAAGCCAGAAACAAAAGCTCCGACAGCGTCACCACAGACAGGATGTCCTCATAGCCCCTGGCAAGGTTTTCCCAGTAGGGGTAGAGAATGGCTTTTCCGTTCATGGAGCGCAGGCCGAACTGGCCCAGCCGCTTCAGGCGGTGGATTAAGTCAAACCGGGTGGTGTTCTCGATGACCTCCGTCTCTTTCCCGTCCCCGGCCAGCCCTTCCCGCACGATTTTTTCTGCAAACCCGGTGACAGGGTTTGGCATCACGATCTCGTAATGGTTTAACCCGTTGCTCTGCCCCAGCTCCTCCAGAGTCTGGTAAGACACATACACCAGGGTGGATGTCAGCCCCGCCCCCTCTTCCAGACGCCCTTTGGGCCTCTCTGTCACCCCTGTGACCATATGGGGCACGCCGCCGATATTGACGTACATCCCCGCCACGTCGCTGGAGCCAAAGAGCTGCCAGGCCGCATCCCGGTCGATGATGCAGTGATCCTGCATCAGGTCGCTGCCGGAGAAGTAAGACCCGGACACAAGGGGCAGCGGATGGAACAGGAAGAAATCCCCGCCCACCCCCAGAGCCGTCGCCTGGATGGAGGTCTTTCCTGTGCTGATGGTCACGGCGCCGGGAGCGCTGTAAGCGTCTGCCCAGAGCCTTGCCCCAGGATTTTCCGACTCCTGCTGGACGGAGGCATCCTTTAAAGAGTTGTCGATGGTGTGTTCAAATTCTAAGATCCCGTCCTCTGTCATCCCGGAGTTCACAGAGAAAAAAACGCTGATCTGGGAGGCGTCCCCCTCCCTGCTCCACCGCCCGGCCATGGTCTGGGAAAGCTCCCGCCCGGCCAGCCCATGGGCCAGAAAGGCAAGGATCAGAAACAGGAGAAAAGACACTGCCCCGGTCAGTCCCAGTATGCACTTTTTTTTGCTGATCTTTCCTCTCATGTCCACCGCCTATTCGTTTGCCAGACGCACCAGCTGCCCTGCTTCCACAGGCTGGGTAGAGGTAGTGATCACAAATTCATAGCCCTGCAGCGTACCGGAGCTGAGCGCCGACTGGCTGTCGTCGCTGGCAAGCACCTCCACATCTACCCGGACAGCCCGGTAGCGGTTGCCAAGGGGCGTGGAGCGGGATTCCACGATCAGGATAAATTTGCCGTTGTTGTCCTCCCGGACGGCGCTGTTTGGCACGATAAAGTCAAAATTGGCGCTCTGCTGCCCCACGGACACGTTAAAGGTCTGCCCCGCCACCACGTCGCCGGTGACGTTAAAGATGAGCAGCTTCTTCTGCCCCGGGTCCGACTTGTCCGGGCGGATTGCCGATAAGGTCACCTCCACGTCGTCATAGCGCCAGGCGTTCACCAGATCCGCCCTGTCCCCCACTGCCAGCCTTCTGGCCTGTTCGTTGGTGACGGAAAAGCTCAAGGAATAGCCCGCGCCCTCCGGCTGTAAGACGGCCACCGGGTCTGCCGCCGAAGTGGTCTCCCCCGCCGTCACATTGATGGAGGTGACGGTCCCCGCAATGTCCGCCGTCACCGTGGCGCCGGAGGACTTTTGCAGCTCCTCGTTCACCTTTGCCTGGGCCTCGTTGACCTCCCGCTGGGCCTGGGACACATCCCTCTGATAGGTGTCCAGATCCAGCATATTGGTCAGCATGGCCGTCAGGTCGTCCACCTGCTTCTGGGCGGCTGTCAGCTCCTTCTGGGCATTGTAGAGATTCACTCCCGCCAAGGCCTTTTGGTCTAAGAGGTAGGTGTCGTCCGTGGTGCTCTCTTTGGCCGTATAGTAGGCTTTCTGGGCAGCCTCAAATTCTGCCTGGCGGTTCTTCACTGTCTCCTGGGCGGATTTTAACGCTGCCGCCTTATCATTCCAGTCGCCCTTTGCATTTCCGGTTGAAACGGAATTTTCGCTCACAGAATGTTCCTGCTCATATTTTTTCTTGGCCGCTTCTTCTTCCTTCTTTGCCGTGTCCAGAGCGGTCTGGGCCGTCTGGAGAGCCGTCTGGGCCTGAGTATAGCGGGCGTTTGCGTCTTCCAGCTTCTCGTCAAAGCGCCCCTCATACTCCAGCTGGGCGTCGATGTCCGCAATCCACTGCGTCAGCTCGTCTACCTTCGCCTGCAGAGGCTTCACGGCGTTTTGGGCGTCGGTGAGCTGCTGGCGGTAAACTGTGGCGGAGACGTTGCTGTTGGCCGCCAGAATATCCGCTTCGCTGTACCCCTTGGTCAGAAGCGCCAGGTCATAGGCGTCCCGGGCCGCCTGCAGCGCGTCCTTGGCCGCCTCCAGTTCCTCCTGGGCGGTCTTTAGCTCGTCGCTCTCCTCATCCGCCAGATACAAGATCACATCCCCGGGCTGCACCGTATCCCCCGTCTTGACGGCCACGCTGGAGACCTTTCTGGTTCCGGTGACCATCACGTTGTAGGGGTCGCCGCTCTCCACCACGCCGCTTCCCCGCACCTTTGCGGTGATGGTGCCGGACTGCACATACTGGGTGGCCACTTCCGGCAGGGAGTAATTCATGATGGTGTTGGAAAAGAAGGTAAGCACCAGCATCACCGCCAAAAAGACAATGGCCGCCGTCTTGACCCATTCCCGTTTCTTCTTTTCGTTTTCGTTCATCTTGTACCTCGTTTCCGCGCTGCGCTTCTGCTTTCGTCCCGCTTTGCGGGAACCCTTTTGCTATCCCTTGATGCCGCCCTGGTAAGTGATGCCGTCCACCAGATATTCCTCCCCGTAGAGGAAGATGAGCAGGCTGGGCACCATGTAGATGGTAGCCACCGCAAAGGCAAGGCCGATCTCGCCTGCGTTGATCTTGCTCAAGAAAACGGACAGGGGGTGCATCTCCGGGTCTGTCAGCAAAATCAACGGCTGCTCCACCATGTTCCAATAATCAATAAAGACCAAAATCGCCGCAGAGCAGATGGCCCCTTTGCAGAGCGGCATACAGATCCGCCTGTAAATCTGCCACTCCCCCGCCCCGTCTATCTGGGCCGCCTCAATCACCGACACGGGAATCCTGCGGATAAACTTGGTGAGCAGAAACACCGCAAAGGGGGAGAAAATGCCCGGCAGCCAGATGGCCCATCTGGTGTCCAGAATATTCAGCCAGTCGCTGACTAAGTAGTTTGGCACCAGGGTCACCTGATAAGGCATCAGCATCAATATAATATACCCAAAAAAGATCATCTCCCGGATCCTGCCCCGATACCTGGCAAACCCGTAGGAGGCCAGGGAAGCCACCAGGAGCTGGAACACCACGATGGGCCCCACCAGGATCACAGAGTTCCAGAATTTCAACAGGTAATCCGGGCTCTTAAAGAGCACCGTCACATACTGGGAAAAGGAGACCATGTCCGGGATAAATTTCAAATTTACCTTCTCGGCAATGTAGACCTTTCCGCCGGTGTCCGTGGTGGCAAAGACAGAGCCGTAGTTTGCGGATATCTCCGAGGACGCCATAAAGGAATTGCTGATGGTCAGCACAATGGGCATCAGAAACAAAAAAGCAAACGACGCGGCCACCGCCGTGGCCAGGGCAAGCTTCGCGGCGTGTACGGCCTTTTTCCGCCCCCGCCTGCGCCCCAGCTTTCTGGCCTCCCTGTCCCGGACGCCGGGGACAGACCGTTCTCTCGCGCTCATCCCTCCACATCCTTTCCAAACCAGTTCTCCGCCAGAAACAGCACCCCGATGATCAGAATCATCACAAGGCTCATCAGCACCGCCGCCGCGGACAGCATCTGATAGTCCAGGGACTTGAATTTATTGTTCATAAAGTGCTGCAGCATATAGATGGTGTCATAGGGATAATCCCCCGTGAGCAGATACACCTCCCGGAACACCTTAAAGGAGTTGATGAGCGACATGATGGTCACAAACAGCACGGTGGAGGAAAGGTATCTGATCTTGATGTAGAAAAAGGTCTGAAGGGGCGTTGCGCTCTCTAACCTGGCAACCTCCAGAATATCCTTGGGGATGCTGGCCAGGGCCGCCATGAATAAGATCATGTTATAGCCCAAATTCTTCCAGATAAACAGGATGACGACCACGATCTGCGCGTAGCTGGATTTCAGCCAGTCCGTCTTGGGAAAGCCGAACACCGCCAGGAAATCGTTCACCGCCCCGTTGTAATGGAACAGCACCTGCCAGATGAGCACAATGGAAGCCACCGGCACCATCATTGGGCTTAGGAAAAAGGTGCGGAACTGGCTGCGGAAAGGAATCTTTGCCTCTAAAAGGATCGCCAAAAGCAGGGACAAGATCACCGCCAGAGGCACCGACACCGCGGAAAAGGCCAGGGTGTTGTGCACCGCCCGCCGGAAGGCATTGTTGTCTAAGATGTCCCGGAAATTTTCAAGCCCCACAAACCGCCCGCTGATGGGATTGTCCACCAGGGAATAGTAGATGACCACCAGAAAGGGCAGGACAAAAAACACCAGGACGCCGAGAAAGCTGGGGGCAAGGTACGCCCCCGAGCTCAATTTGATTTTCCACATCCTGCGGGCAGCTCTCCCGCGCTTTTTTCTGCCTTTCACGTCTTTTGCCCTTTCTATGCTGCGTCCCCATATCCTGCGCCGGGACATGGCCGGGCACAGGCCGCTTCTCTCCTCAACTGTTCTCGTCGATATAGATGCCTACCCGGCTCTGGATGATGCCCGCCACTTCCTCTGCGGTCTTCTGCCCCTGGAAGAAGGGCTCCGCCTCCTCCTGGATGATGGTCCAGATCTGGTCGTTGGTGCTGGCCACCGGCTTTGCCGTCTCCATCAGCTCCATCACCAGATCCACTTCCTCCTGGGTGGCCTTGCGGTAATCGTAAGACCAGTCGCTGCCGTAGGAGACAGACGAGCCGGCCCCCTCCTCGATGGGCTCCCCGTTTTCGTCCAACAGGGGCTCCCCGTTTGCATCCAGCACATAGGTGACCTCCACCGCCTCCTTTGCCATCTCCTCCAGTTCTTTTTTGCTGTTGGGGAAGCCGAAGCTGTACCAGGTATCATCCCTGCTTAAGTAGGACTCTAAGAAAGCCCACGCCCCGTCTTTTACAGGAGACCTGGCGGAGATGGAAAGCACCTCGTCGGTGTTTAAGACGCAGCCGCTCTCCCCCGTCGAGTTGGGATAGCCGATGTAGACCGCGTCTCCCTGGAACATTTCCGTATACATCTGCACTTCGTCAAAGTCGTAAATCGTCGCAATATCCAAGAGCACCTCGCCCCGGGAGATCCGGCCCGGCGTGGAGCTTTCGCTGTTCCAGTTGATATCGTCTTCATCCGGGAAGCGGGCGGCAAACTCCAGAAGCTTTTTAAACTCCTCCGAGGTAAAGTCGCAGCGCGCCTCCTTCCAGTCCACATACCGCTCCATATTGTAGTTTAAGCAGGCGTTTAAGATTCTGGCATTGGAATACCGGTCAAACAGCTCCGCATCGGGATGTGCGTCCGCCAGGGCGATCATATCCTCCAAGGTCCAGCCGGGCTTTTCCCCCACCATCTCCCCATTGCCCACCAGCGTGGTCATGTAAAAGCTCTTGGGGATGCCTGCCAGCACGCCGTCAAAGGTGTAAGCCTCCAGCACGTTTTCCAGCATATCGCTTCTGTCCAGCGCCGTGCTCTGCTCCAGATAAGGGGTCAGATCCTCGAACACCTCCTTGGCGGCCAGCTGCTCGGCGTTCAGCCCCGCAATGCAGATGATGTCCGGGCAGTTGTCGGAGGTGATGTCGTTAAACAGGCTGGTGATGGCGTCCGTGTAAGTGGTTTCCGTCCAGTTGTCGTAATCCAGATATTGCTTAATGCTGATATGGTACTCCTCGCTCTGGCGGTTAAAGGCCACCGCAGCCGCCTGTACGGCCTGGCTGGTGCTCAGGGTGCCGATCAGGATGTACTGCTTGGCCGCCACCTGGGAAGAGGGGGTCTTGGTCAGAAACGCCATGCCGCTCTCGTCTGTGGCCCAGTCCCGGTAGATGGCCGCGATCCGGCCGTCTTCCAGCACGGCTGCCGCATTCACATAACTGCCGTTTATGTCGCTGTCCAGCCAGTCGAATAATTTCTCCGAGGTCTGGGAGGCAATGTCATAGGTGTACCCGCTGACGGAGTCATAGGTGAAAAAGGATCCCTCCGTCATGGGCGTATAGTGATCCCCCTTGATGCCTTCCAGGGGCGTCCCCACGCTCTTTGTGTCCGCGTCCAGGGGAGCCACCACCATACCGCTTGAAGAAGAACTGTAATAAGAGGCGTAAACCACGCCGTCCTTCCCGGTAAACAGCTCGTTGACCCAGTCGGAGGTGGAGATGCTTCCCGCGCTGGCGCCCTCCGCGTCAAAGAGCCAGATCCCGTTTTCCCCCGACACATAAAAACGCCCCTGGCCGTCTACGCACATACCGTAGGGGTAGAGCTGTTCCCCGTTCTTCGTAAGTGCATCGGTGATGTCGGTGGTAAAAAGCGGGCTGCCCTCGCTGTCCAGCTTGACCAGGGCGTAGGTGGAAGTTCCCGTCTGGGTGGCCTCGTCGTACTGGTAGTCCTGCGTCATGATGCAGACAGTGCCGTCCAGGGCCACGTCCCAGTAGTTGATCCCGCTGCTTCCTTCCTCCAGCTGCAAAGGGATCTCACTCTCCTCCCCGCCCTCCAGCGGACGGCGAAACAGGCCCTGCACCCACTCCCCCGTCTCCTCGTCCATTCTGCCGGAGAGATAGTAGAGCGCACCGTCTATCACCTTCGAGTCGTAAAAGGTGTTCTCGGAGCCAAGATCCGTAAATTCCGGCACATAGATATATTCCGGCGCCGTCACAGCGCTTGTGCTTCCCTGCGCCTCGTCCTGTTCCTTCTTTTCCCCGCCGCAGGCGGACAGGGAACCGACAAGAACCGCCGAAAGGGCCATCAGGGACAGACAGCGGGAACCATATTTTAAAAGATTATGATCCATACCATTCCTTCCTTTCCTGGAAACGTATCCTTCATCCTATATGACGGGAATCATTATATCACAACCTATACGGAAATGCACCTTAAGATTTTATGAAGTATCTTTCACGAAAAACGAAAAAACTGCAACACTTTCGTAACAAAGCCCGTCGCAGTTTTTCCAATTTCTTGATTTATTTTATCCGAATGTAAAGCCGTCTCAATTCCCGCCTGCGCCTGGGAAAGCGCCAGAGGCTGCCCAGGCGGTTGTAGACCCAGAAGGACTCCACCCAGAGGCGTTTTGCCTTCCCGATGCGCTCCCTGGCGGTCTTCCCGTAGACGGCGCCGCCGCAGGAGCAGGCGTCGCTTCCCGCACTGCGCACCCTTTCGATCAGCTCCGCCTGGGTTCTGACAGGCTGACGAAACAGCGTATAGCCCAGGCCCACGCAGTCTTCCCTGTGGGCGTCGCTTCCCCCGAAGGCGGGCAGGCCGAACCGGTCTGCAATCTCCCTGGCCTGTCTGTTGCTCTCCTGCGTCTCACAGGCGTTAAACCCCTCCAGAAAATCAAAGCGGTCCATAAAAGCCATCTGGTTTCTGTGTTTTCTGGTGTTTAAGAAACTTAAATGCTTTTCCCCGCAGGGATGGGCAGGCCCCAGGATGCCGCCGTTTTTGTGCACAATGTCGATCAGAAACTGCACCGGCAGCCCCCGCAGCTCCAGAATTTTTAACTTCACGCCCTCCGGCATGATGACCAGCATATGGCCCGCGTCGATGGTGTCGTACTCGATGCCCTGAAGCACCACGAACCCATCCTCCGGGTTTTCCCCCCGGGCCTCTTTCCAGGCCCGGTAGCCCTTGTAGGAATTGTGGTCGCTGACCAGCATCCCGTCAAACCCCTTCTCCTTTAAGAGCTTCACAAATTCTGCGACGGGCACCTTCCCGTCCAAAGACCCCTCTCTGGTGTGGCAGTGCATATCAAATTTCATATCCTCACCCGCTTGCTTTCTTTTCCCCCCAGGCTGCTCCTGTTTCCTGCCCGGATGACCGGGCCGTCCGGCAAAACGCCTAATCCACCGACTTTAACGATTCCGTCATGCTGACGCCCTCCAGCTTGCCGCCCATGGCTTTTCCAACGGCCCAGGCAAAGCCCATGGTAAGAAATGCGCTGTAAACGTAGCTGATTGGCCGGATGGACACGTCAAAAGCGATCATGTCAATCTTGATCTGGCTCATCACAAAGGCGTGGAGCCATTTCCCCAGAAAGAGCCCCGCCGCCATGCCCATGGCCGCTAAGAGCAGGTTTTCCCGGAAGACGTAGCTCTGGGTCTCCCGCCTGTAAAAGCCCAGCACCTTGATGGTGGCGATCTCCCGGATCCGCTCGGTGATGTTGATGTTGGTCAGGTTGTACAGCACGATAAAGGCCAGGCCCGCGGCGCTTACAATGACTGCCAGCACAATGATATCCAGGCTGTCCATCATGCTGCCCACCCGCTCGCAGGTGTCCGCGTTTACCGTCACGTTGGATACGCCCTCCATCTGCCAGAGCGCCGCCGCTGCCTCATGCACGTCCGTCCCTTCCGCCGCGTCCGCATAGACGGTCTTGGGCTGGAACTCCTCTCCCATCTGGTCTTCCCAGGTTTTTGGGGAAATATGCACATAATTGTAAATATAATTTTCCTGAATGGCGGCCACCGTCAGATGCATCTCTTCCATGGCTTCATCCCGCAGCGTGATCACATCCCCGGGCAGGATGTGGTACTGATCCGCAATCTTGTCGGAGACGGTGCACTCCCCCGGCCCCGGATAGGGGATGGACTCCCCGTCCTTCGTATGCAGATCCACAAAGTCCGGCATCCGCTCCCCGTCCCCCACGATCAGGTAAAGGGATTTCACCCCGGCCTCCGTGACCAGATCCATATTCTTCTCCATGACGCACAGATACCTGTCCACACCGCTGTCCGCCATCCGCTCCAGATTCTCTTTTGTCTCCTCCGTGGCGGGCTCCTTCAAGGCCGCCGCCAGGTCAAACTTCTGGATCTCCCCAAACTGCTTGTCGGCGATATCCGCGATGGAATCCTTGATGCCAAAGCCGGTGACCAGAAGGGCCGTACAGCCGCTGATGCCAAGCACCATCATAAACAGCCGCTTTTTATAGCGGAAAATGTTCCGCAGGGAGACCTTCCGCAGGAAGCTGAGACGGTTCCAGAAAAAGGGGATCCGCTCTAAGAACACCCGCTTCCCCGCCTTGGGCGCTTTGGGGCGCATCAGCTGGGCCGCCGCCTGGGTCAGCTCCGCCCGGCAGGAGAGCCAGGTCGTCCCCAGGGAACACACAAGCGCCACCCCCAGGCAGAAGACCCCCATCCGCCCGTCCAGCACATAGCGCAGCTCCTCCGCCCGGTACATGATGCCGTAGGCCGCCCAGATCACCCTGGGGAATAGCCAGGTGCCCGCAAAAAACCCCAGGACGCATCCCGTCACCGAGGCAAGCCCCGAATAGATCATGTATTTGGACATCACGGCCCCCTGGCCGTAACCCAGGGCCTTCAGCACGCCGATCTGGGTCCGCTGCTCCTCCACCATCCGGTTCATGGTGGTGACGCACACCAGCGCCGCCACCAGGATAAAAAACAGGGGGAAAATGTTGGCGATGCCCTCCACAATGCCGGAATCGCTCTCAAAACACACATAGCCCACATTGGTGTCCCGGCCCAGGAGATAGACCTCCGGCGGAGACAGCTTCTGAATCTCCTGTTGTGCCTGGGAGAGGTCTCTCTGGGCGTCCGCCACTTCGGCGTCAAACTCCGCTTTCCCCTTCTGGTATTCCTCCAGCCCCTCCTGGTACTCTGCCCTGGCCTCCGCAAGATCCGCTTCCGCATCCTTCAGCTCCCGGCGTTTCTCCTCCAGGACGCTCTGGGCGTCGGAAAGCTCCTGCGCCGCCTCCCCGTAAGCCCGCTCACCCTCCAGAATCTGCGCCCGCGCTGCCTCCAGGGCGTCCATGCTGTCGCTGTTTTTCTGCCACTCAGCCACGCCTTCCTCCAGGGCCTGCTGGGCCTGCGAAAGCTCCTTCTCTTTCTCCTCCAGGGCAGCCTTCCCGTCGGCCAGCTCCTGGGCCTTCTGCTCCAGCAGGCTCCGGGCGTCTGAGAGCTGCCTCTCGCCCTCCGCCAGGGCTTTTTTCCCTTCCTCCAGCTGTTCTTCCCCGTCCGCGATCCGGGCCTCGCCCTCCGCCAGACTGGCCGCGGCGTCTGAAAGCTCTGCCTCCCCCTGCGCTTTCTTTTCCTCAAATTCCTCCCGGGCGGAAGATAGTTCCTCCTCGGCGTCCGCCAGGATGCGCTCATAGCGGAACATGGCGGCCTGGCTGGCATAGTCCTCCCAGAGGGCCTTCGTCTCCTCCAGATAGTCCTTGTAGGCCTGGCTGTAAAGGCCGAAATCCCGGTCAAACCGGGCGTAAATTTCCGTGTAATATTCTTCCGCAAACCCCTCCGGCAAAAGATAGGCAAAGCCAGAGAGCCGCCCCGTGCCCAGGGAAGTGTTCCCCCGTTCATACTGCAGATACAGCGGGGACTGCACGATCCCCACGATGAGAAAGCGCTCCCCCGCAAAATGCGCAAAAGTTTCCTGATCGTTGTCCTTTGAGAGCACAAGATACTTTCCCAGCACATCCTCCCCGAAGAGATTGGAGTCCACCACACACTCGTCTTTTGCCTGTGGCAGCCTTCCGGCAGTGAGTTTCACCAGGTTGACCTGCCCGGTGAGGCTGTGTATCTTTAACGCCCCCTGGCTGCCCTCCCCGTCCTGGTCTGCGTCTTCTTCCCCTTCCACCCGGTACAGCGCGTCGAAGGACAGCGATCCCTCTGCGGCGGCCACCCCGTCCTGCCCGGCCAGCCATTCTACCCCGGCCCTGTCGTAGCCCAGCTCGGACACCAGGCGGTAGTCGTAAAAGGCCTGCCCGGCCAGATAGCCCTCCACGGTCTCCACCATGGCCTCCCTGGCCACCTTTAAGCCCGCAAAAAAGCCCACTCCCAGCGCGATGATGGAAAAAATCGCCAGAAACCGCCCAAAACTCGATTTGATTTCCCGAAAGGTGGATACCAGAAGTCTTGACCTTACCATTCTATCTCCGATACATCCTTGATGTTTCCGTTTCTCTCCATGCTGGCCACAGTGCCGCTCTTTACGGTGATGATGCGGTCGGCCATGGCGGTCAGCGCCTGGTTATGGGTGATGACCACCACCGTCTTTCCCATCTCCCTGCAGGTGTCCTGCAAAAGCTTCAACACCGCTTTCCCCGTATTGTAATCCAGGGCGCCTGTGGGTTCGTCGCACAAAAGCAGCTTCGGGTTTTTGGCCAGGGCCCTGGCGATGGCCACTCTCTGCTGCTCCCCGCCGGAGAGCTGGGCCGGAAAATTGTTCATCCGGTCGGAAAGCCCCACCTGGCCCAGCACCGTGGCTGCGTCCAGCGGTTCCCTGCAGATCTGGGCCGCCAGCTCCACATTTTCTTTTGCAGTGAGATTCTGCACCAGATTGTAAAACTGGAACACGAAGCCCACGTCATAGCGCCTGTAAGTGGTCAGCTGCCGCTTGTCAAAGGCGGAGATCTCCCTGCCGTCTAAAAACACCCTGCCTGAGGTGAGCCGGTCCATCCCTCCCAGAATATTTAAAATGGTGGTCTTGCCTGCGCCGGAAGCACCCACAATGACGCAGAATTCCCCCTTTTCGATCTGGAAGTCCACCCCGTGCAGCGCACGGATCTCCACTTCCCCGGTGCGGTAGACCTTCTCCACATTTTCAAACCTCACAAAGGCGTCCATGCCCTGCCCCCTGTCCGATTCCCCATATTCCGTCAACGAATCTCTTGTTTCAGAGTATAGCATAAATTCTTTTCATCGGGCAATGTTTTTGGTATAATAAGTCTGCTGTTTTATCGAATTTTTAGAAATCGGGGAGGCCGTTATGTCGTTGATCCATCTCGCCGCGCTGTTTGGGCTGCTTTTGTTTGTGTTCTGCTGGAGACGTTACTCTGCAAGGCCGCAGGATATCCCCTGCCCGCCCTTTGCGGCGCCCTGCCTCTTTGGGGCTGCTTTGCTGCTGCGCCTCCTCTGCGCCGGGCTCTACGGCGGCTTTGACGCAGACACCGCCTGCTTCGCCTCCTGGGCGGACCGCATCTTTGAGGTGGGCCCGGGGGGCTTTTACTCCCCCGATGTATTTACGGACTACCCGCCCGGCTATATGTACCTGCTCTATCCCGTGGGCGCACTGCGTCATCTTTTGAAGATCCCCTATTACTCTGTCCCCCATCTGATCCTGCTGCGCCTTCCCGCCATTCTCTGCGACCTTGGCTGCGGACTGCTCCTGTACCGGGAGGGCGTGAAGAAAACCGGCCGGCCCGGGGCCCTTCTGCTGTGCGCCGCATACCTGTTTAACCCGGCCATCCTGTTAAACTCCTCCCTCTGGGGACAGGCCGACTCTGTGCTCACCCTGGCCCTGATTGCCATGACGCTCTGCCTGGTGCACGGCAGGCTGGGCGGCGCTTACGTCTCCTTTCTGGCCGCTCTCCTCATCAAGCCCCAGGCGCTCTTTCTGGCCCCGGTATTGCTCTTAGGGATGCTGGATCAGCTAATGTTTGAGGGCTTTTCCCTGCGCAGGACGCTGCAAAGCCTTGCCATGGGCGTTTCGGCCCTCTGCGGCTTCGCCCTGGCCGTCTGTCCTTTTGGCCTGGAAAAGGCCTGGGCACAGCTTTTGAGCACGCTCTCCTCCTACCCCTACGCCTCGGTGAACGCTTACAACTTCTGGGCGCTTTGCGGGTTAAACTGGACCAGCCAGGAAAACCGCTTCCTGGGGGTTCCCTACTATGCCTACGGCTACGCCGCCCTGCTTGTGGCGGCAGTCTGTGTGACGGCCTTCGGCATCCGCCTGAGGCGGGACAGGGAAAAATATCCCCTGCTGGGCGCGCTGCTTGTGGTCTCCGTCTTTCTGTTCTCCGTGCGGATGCATGAGCGGTATCTCTACCCCGCCCTGCTGCTTTGCCTGTTTGCGTTCCTCTACAAGCCCTCCCATAAGCTGTTTGCCTGCTACGGGGGCTTTTCCCTGCTCCATTTCTACAACACCGCCCATGTGCTGTTTTTCTATGACGCACAAAACTATGACGGAAGGGCCCCCATCCTCCTTCTCACCTCCCTGGGGATGGTGGCCATGGGACTTATTTTTTACCAGACCGTCTTTTCTCTCTACAAAAAGGGCGCTGCCCCCATAAAGGCCTCCGACGTTCCTTCCCCCTCCCCCGACGCCCTTCCAAGGCCCTCCCGGAAGGCGCGCCCCCTGGGGCGGCTGGATGTGCTCTGTATGGCGGCTGTCACCCTCCTCTACAGCGCTTTTGCCCTCTATGACCTGGGGGATCGACAGGCTCCCGTCACCACCGCTGGGCTCAGCCAGGGGCAGAGCCTGACCTTTGACTTCGGGGACCGTCCGCCTGCCGCCATGGCCTACTACATCGCCCCCTGGCATGACCGCACCTTCACCCTGGAGGGGAAGCAGGCCCGGGAGGACGCCTGGGCAGCCCTGGGGGAGATCAAGCTGGAGGACGTCTTCACCTGGCAGGAAGTTTCCATCCAATCTGACGTCCCCTTCCTGCGTCTGACCTTGACAGACGACCAGGCCGCCCCCATCGAATTTGTCTTTTTAGACAGCGACGGCAGCCAGATTCTTCCCTTAAACGCAGGAGATTACCCGGCGCTTTTTGACGAACAGTCCCTCTATCCCCAGAGGGCCAGCTATCGGAACAGTATGTACTTTGACGAGATCTATCACGGGCGCACCGCCTATGAATTTTTAGAGGGGCTTCCCGCCTACGAGAACACCCATCCTCCCCTGGGCAAGATCCTGATCTCCGCAGGAATTGCCCTCTTTGGCATGAATCCCTTCGGCTGGCGCATTGTGGGCGTAGTGTTCGGCATCGCCATGGTTCCCCTCGTCTACCTGTCTGCAAAGCGGCTGACGGAGCGGCGCCTGCTGGCGGCTCTGGCCAGCGTCCTCTTTGCCTTTGATTTCATGCACCTGACCCAGACCCGCATTGCCACCATCGACGTCTACATCACCTTCTTTGTCATCCTCATGTACTGGCTGATGTACCGCTATGCCGTCTTGAGCTTTTACGACACGCCCCTCTGGAAAACTTTCCTTCCTTTGGGGGCCTGCGGCGTGTGCATGGGGCTTGGCATTGCCTGCAAGTGGACGGGCGTCTATGCGGGGATCGGCCTGGCGGTGATCTTCTTTGCCGTCCTGTCCCGCCGTTACCGGGAATACCGCTATGCGGCAAAAGACCCGGAAGGGGAGACGGCAGGCATCCCCCACGCCCGTATTCTGGAGCGGTTCTGGCCCTGCGTCAGGGGCACCCTCCTGTTCTGCACGGTCTTCTTTGCCGCCGTCCCTTTCCTGATCTACCTGCTGTCCTACCTGCCCTTTTTAGACTACACCCAGGACGGCCTGCTCCTTCGGATGCTCCACAACCAGGTCTCCATGTTCCGCTACCACAGCACCCTGGAGGCCACCCACCCCTATTCCTCCCCCTGGTATCAATGGCCCGTCATGGTGCGGCCCGTGTGGTATTACTCCGGTCTGCCGGGAGGTTCCCTGCGGGAAGGGATCAGCGCCTTCGGCAATCCCCTGGTCTGGTGGGCAGGGATTCCCGCCTTTTTCTTCAACCTGTATCTTGGGTGGAAGGAGAAGGACCAAAAGGCGGCTTTCCTGACGGTGGGGTATCTGGCCCAGTACCTTCCCTGGGTCTTCGTCACCCGCATCACCTTTCTCTACCACTATTTCCCCAGCGTGCCCTTTGTGGTGCTCATGATCGTCTATTCCATCGGGCGTCTGGGCCGGGAGATGCCCCGCAGAAAGCTGTTTGCCCTGACGGCGCTTTACGGCGCAGCCGTGTTCGGCCTTTTCCTTCTGTTTTTCCCGGTGCTCACCGGGCAGCCCGTGGAGGCCGCCTTCGTGGACAGGTGGCTGCGCTGGTTTGACACCTGGGTGCTCACCGCCCGCTGACCTGCTGCATATCAAAAACGGTCACGCCCCAGAGCGTGACCGGGCGTGACCGCATTTTTCAGAACCATTCTTTTATCGCCCACCGCCGGAATCTGCTTTTCTGATCCCAGCCTTATTTCTAGATCAGGTGGTTTTTCATCTCAGAGAGCGCCTGCTGAACCAGCTCCTCCGCCGCGCCGTCGTCAAATTCATCCAGACGCTCCTGGGCGGCAATACAGGACTCCGCCACAATGGCGGGGATGTCGAAACGCATCAGCTCCTCCAGCTTCTGGGAGGCCTCCTTGACCTTGAAGTTTTCCAGGTCGTTTAACACATACAAAAGCCTTGCGTTCATCTCGCCTGCGCTGATGGGGATCTTGGCGGCTTCCTCCGTCCCCACGGTGCGCTCCAGCATCTTTAACACCCTGCCGATCAGCCTGTCGGCGGTCTCCACATCGTTGGCCCGCAGCCTTGCCTTGGCGTTCTGCATCCGGCCAAAGATCTCCTCGTCGATCTTATAGCTTAAGATCTCCTCCATCTTTAAGATGGCGTTGCGGATATTCTTGGCCCGCAGCTCCTCCTGTACCTTCTTGACGCCCTCGTACAGCTCCTTGTCCTCCACAGGAAGCACCCCGACCTTCTTTAAGGCCTTATCAATCCGCTCATGGAGATCCTGGGTGTCAAAGGGCTTAATCACATAGTCCATGATGCCCAGCTTGGAGCCCTCGATCACGGTCTCCTTGTCCTTCTTGGCAGTGAGCATGATCACAGGGATGGCGGGGCCGTTCTCCATGGTGCGGATCTCCTTCAGGGTCTCGATGCCGTCCATCAGCGCCATCTGCACGTCCAGAAGAATCAGATCCGGCTTCTCCTTGTTGAGGTAGCGGATCGCGCGGGCGCCGGAATTTACCGTGACCACCTCGTACTTGTCCTTCAGTTCCTGCTCGATGGTAGCCAGATTGATGATGTTGTCATCCACCGCCAGTATCTTTATTTTGTCCATCCTAAGCTATTCCTCCTTCTCCAGCCAATCTATCATATCGCGGATCAGGCTCTCCGCCGCGTCGTCTTCATACATCCGCAGCTGCTCCTGTATCTCTTTTAACTTTGCATCCACCATGCTGTCATGATGATAGCGCAAAAGCCCCTCGATGATGCGGGCGCAGTCCTTGGACTTGAAATCCTCCAGCTTCTCCAGGGCGCTTTTTAACTGTCCGATCAAAGCCTCCGGATCCAGGCTGACGTCCTCGTCCTCCCGGGAGCGCTCATCCACCGCATGGCGTTTGTCCAGGAATTTCTGGATCGCCTTGATCTGCCAGTCATAGCTCAGGAGAAGCTCCGGGGAATGTCTCTTGATAAAATCAGTATCCCCTCTGGTAGCCGCCTCCTCCTGCTCCCTGGCCTGGGTCGAAAGCTCCATGGCCCCTATGTTGGCGGAAGCGCTCTTTAAGCCGTGAACTTCAATGCCGTAATCCTTGTAATTTTCCTGCCCCAGCAGCTCCGTCAGGCAGCTGTGCTTTCGTTTCCCGTCCAGGCAGTACAGCTCCAGCAGGCTTAAGTAGTCCTCCACCTGGCCGGTGTGGTGCTTCTTTGCCTCCTCAATGTCGATGCCGTCTATGTAGATATCCGAGAAGCTGATGCCCGGCTGGAAAGCCACAGCGCCGCTGTCCCGCTTCACAGGCTGCTTTAACTCGTTGGGAATCCACCTAGAAAGTACCTCGTTTAACGGCTTCCTGTCAAGGGGTTTCGGGATAAAATCCTGAAAACCGCTGTTTAAAAACTTTTCCCTCACACCGGCCATGGCGTTGGCAGTCAGGGCGATGATCACCGGGGAGCGGCCGTTTTCGCCGCACTCCTCCCGGATGATGCGGGTGGCTTCGATGCCGTCCATCTCCGGCATCATGTGATCCATAAAGATCAGGTTGAACTTCTGGCTGCGCACCATGCGAATGGCCTCCGGGCCGCTCTCCGCCTCAAAGAGATCAAAGCCGTAGGTCTTCAAAAAGCCTGTGGCCACCTTGCGGTTGATCAGGTTGTCGTCCACCACCAGCACCTTGTAGCCCTCCACCACAAAGGCTTCCTCCTGGTCGGATACCTGCTTTGGCACCTCCGGCATTTCATCGAGGGTGCGGTAGTCTACGATTTTCTGGGGCAGAGTGACGATGAAGGTAGACCCTTCCCCGTAAACGCTCTCCACCTCGATGCTTCCCTTCATCATCTGGATAAAGTGTCTGGTGATGGAAAGCCCAAGGCCGGTGCCCTCCACGCCGCGGTTCCGCCCGGAGTCCACCTGCTTGAAATCCTCGAATATCTTTTCCAGATTTTCCTGCTTGATGCCGATGCCGGTGTCCTGGATGCGGAACACCAGATTTTCCATATCGTCTGCGCTGCCGGGATAGCCCCCCACAAAGATCTTAACGGAGCCCTCCTTGGTAAATTTCACCGCATTGTTCATAATGTTGATGAGGATCTGCTTGATGCGGGTGTCGTCGCCGTAATACTTGCAGGGGATATCCCCCGAGAACTCGCATTTGAGCAGGAGCCCTCTCTGGGTGGCCGCCACGTGCATCATGTTCACCACCTCGTCCACCACGCCCTTTAAGTAATACTCCTGGGGTATCAGTTCCATTTTTCCGGCCTCCACCTTGGACAGATCCAGAATGTCGTTGATGATGGCGAGAAGGTTCTGGGAGGCCGCCTTGATATCGCAGGCGTACCCGTACACCTTGCGCCCCCGGCTCTCCTCCATGATAATATCGCTTAATCCCATCACCGCGTTCATCGGCGTGCGGATCTCGTGGGACATATTCGCCAGAAATTCGCTCTTTGCCTGGTTTGCCCGCTCCGCTTCCTCCCTGACCCGTTTGATCTCTTCGATATAATTGCGCGTCTCCGTCACATCGAAGATGATGATGACATATCCCTTGTTGCCGTCCTCATTTTCGATCCGGCGCATATGGCTCTCATAGTAATGCCCGTTCAAGCTGAAATTGCGCTTGGCGTCCTGATCCAGCATCCCCTCCGGGAAGTCTTCCATCTCCTCGATGCGGTCCCCCACCGCCTGGAAGCTCAGTTCCGTAAAGATCTCCGCCGCCGCCTCGTTGTAATTGACAATGCGCCTGTCCGCATCCAGCATGATCACGCCGTCGTCCATGCTTTTTAACACCAGCTCCGCCGCCAGGCGGCTGAAATCGTAATTTCTTCTCTTCCAGACCAGAACCACCACCACCGACAGGGTGATGCCCAGAATGGCGGGGGCAAAGTCATATTGGACGGACACCTTCCACACATAGGTAAACACAGCCAGCATGGGAAGGAGGGACAGGATCAGAAAGCCCTGGTAGCGCCTTACCAGAGGTCTGCCGGGCTTTAAAAAGATGCCGCGCAGCAGGGCATAGAGGGACACCAGATAGGGGATGACGTAGGCGATCAAAAAATACGCTGTAAACCCGGCATTGTACGTCAGGCTCAGGTAGAAATGGCCGTTTTTTCCTTCCACCCAGTTGATCCTGCGGTAAAAGAAAGTGTGACGCTCGCAGGTAAAGATCATGGCCAACAGCAGAAAATCCAGCAGGACAAAAAGCTGGATGATTTTATGCGGCACCTTTTCCCGGCAGTAGATGAACATGAACCAGGCGTAAAAGATGGGGATAAACGTGGAGCCCACATACTGGATCTTCGTCGCCACGATGGCGGCCTCCCGGGTACTGCAGGTCAATTCCAGCAGATAGCCTGCGTTTAAGACCATCGCCCCCGTCAGAAACTGGCACATCATCTTCTGCTCCCGGAAGCCGTCGCCTTTCAGCAAAAGGCCCAGGGCCCCCGCTATCAGGCCGATGGTCAAGATCTGCAGCGCTATCATTACGATGTACATGATCAACCTCCCAAGCTTCCTTTGCTATATCACAAGGCCCCAGGCACAAACACTCCAAGTATTATAGTATCAGTTTTCCCCTCTTTTGTCCACCCCCCAGTTCCGCTTACGCCCCATCGTTTTTTCGACCACCGCGCCCATAAAAATTCCCGGGACGCTGCCCGTCCCGGGAAAGTTTCCACTCTGTATGAGCCCTTATTTACCCATTGATCTGCGCCGCTACCTCGGCTGCAAAATCCTCCTGCTTCTTCTCCAGACCCTCGCCCGTCTCGAAGCGGACGAACCTTTTGATCTGAAGATCCGCGCCGTTTTCCTTGCCCACCTGTGCCAGGTACTGCGCCACAGTCTGCTTGCCGTCCTCGGCCTTCACATAAACCTGCTCCAGGAGGCAGACTTCCTTTAACTCCTTGTTCAGACGGCCCGTCACCGCGCCCTCGATCACCTTCTCCGGCTTTCCTGCCATCTTGGGATCCTGGGCGATCTGTGCGGCGATGATCTCCTTCTCATGCGCCTTGTACTCCTCAGACACATCTCCCGTCGCCACATACTTGGGGCTTAAGGCTGCAACCTGCATTGCCAGGTTGGTCAGCGCTTCCTTCACGGCGTCGTTCACCACATTGGTCTTCGCCTCCACGATCACGCCGATGCGTCCGCCGCCGTGCACATAGGAGACCACGCAGCCCTCGGAAGCCTCTACCCGCTCAAATCTCCGGATGCTCAGCTTCTCGCCGATGACTGCAATCTTATCCACCAGGGCGTCCTTCACCGTCTTGGAGGGATCCTCCGCCCAGTTTTCTGCCAGGAAAGCGTCGATGTCCGCTGCGCCAGACTGCACTGCCTGCTTTGCCACAGCCTCCACAAACTGCTGGAAAGTCTCGTTCTTCGCCACGAAGTCGGTCTCAGAGTTTACCTCCACCACCGCTGCCTTCGTATCCCCTTCCATGGCGATGCGGCAGATTCCTTCCGCTGCAATCCTGCCTTCCTTCTTCACAGCCTTGGCCTGGCCGTTCTTTCTCAGCACCTCAACGGCCTCGTCCATATTGCCGTTCGTCTCGTTCAGGGCCTTTTTGCAATCCATCATGCCTGCGCCGGTCATCTCGCGCAGCTCTTTTACCATGCTTGCAGTAATCTCTGCCATCTTTTCCTCTCATTCCGCCGCTCCAGCGGCTTTACAATCTCACTTATTCTGCCGCTTCCTCAATGTCCACAGGGTTTTCTACCGCGGTATCCGCCTCGGTATAAACTGCCTCGCCCTGGTTTGCCTCGATCACTGCGTCGGCCATCTTGGAGACGATCAGCTTCACTGCCCGGATGGCGTCGTCATTGCCGGGGATGATATAATCCAGTTCCTCGGGATCGCAGTTGGTGTCACCGATGCCGATCAGGGTGATCCCCAGCGCGTGCGCCTCCTGGACGCAGATTCTCTCCTTCTTGGGGTCTACGACAAAAATCGCGTCGGGAACCCTGGTCATGTTCTTGATGCCGCCCAGGTTTTTCTCCAGCTTCTCCCACTCTTTCTTTAACGCGATGACTTCCTTCTTGGGAAGCACGTCGAAGGTGCCGTCCTCAGACATCTTCTCGATGGCGTGCAGCCTGTCCACGCGGGAGCGGATGGTCTTGAAATTGGTCAGCATACCGCCCAGCCATCTCTCGTTGACATAGTACATACCGCAGCGCTCCGCCTCGGCCTTTACCGCATCCTGCGCCTGCTTCTTGGTGCCCACGAACAGGATGGTGCCGCCCTGGGCTGCGATCTCGGAAACGGCCCTGTAAGCCTCATCCACCTTGCCCACAGACTTCTGCAGGTCGATGATGTGGATGCCGTTTCTCTCGGTGAAGATATAAGGAGCCATCTTAGGGTTCCATCTTCTGGTCTGGTGTCCGAAGTGCACGCCTGCTTCCAGCAGCTGCTTCATTGAAATAACGCTCATTTTTTCCCTCCGTTTGGTTGATTCTTCCGCGAACCCCGGGCAAATCGCCTTCGCCCCGGACCGGCGTCACGGTCCGTCCTCTCCGGCGGCAACCTTTCCAAGGCACCACCGCCGAATGGGCCCGCGTGTCTATTCGCAACAGTCGCATTATATCATAAGCCCCTTGTTTTGACAAGGGGCTTTTTCTCACGCAATCATCTTATGCAATAATCTCCGCGATTTCTTCCCAGGTAGCGCCCACCGGGATCTGGTAAGTGCCTGTGCGGATGGTTGTGGAATAGCCCTCCTCCACCAGATAGGTGTCAAAGGCTTCCGCGTCTTCGATCAGCCCGGCCTCCTTCAGACGGCGGCTGACGGTGTAGGAATTGTCCCCCCGCACCACAGAGAGGGTGACGGCCGCCGGGCTGTCCGTGGCTTCCGGCTTCGGGCTCTGCGCTGCCTCCGGCACAGGGCTTTCTGTTTCCTCCGATGCGGGATTCTGTGTCCCCTCCGGCTTCGGGCTCTCTGCTTTCTCCGATGCAGGATTCTGTGTGGCCTCTGATGCAGGGCTCTGTGTCTCCCCCGGCTTCGGGCTCTCCGCTCCCTCGGGAGCAGGGCTTTCCGTTTCATCTGCCGCAGGGCTTTCCGTCCCCTCCGGCGCAGGGGAAGCGCTCTGCCGGGCCGCCATTCCCTCCAGATCCTTTAACTGCAGGGAGCCGGGGTCTACCATGCCCATGGCCAGGGCCTGGGCCCGCACCTCCGCGTCCGTCAGCGGCCTGCCCTCCTCGGTGGCGACCCCCATAATCAGGGCCGTCACCAGAATCCCGATGCCCAGCCCTCGCAAATAATACCGCAGTTTCACAAAATTCCTCCGAATCTTCTGGCCCGGTCAGGCGTCCTCGTCAAAGAGATCCAGCACCAGATTTACCTCTCCCACGCCAAGGCCCAGTTCTCTGGCGATCTGCACCCGGTCCCTGCCCTGGCTGTATAACTTCAGGATCTGCTGATTATAGTTGTTCTCCGCCGCCTTGTCCGGCTCCGGCGTCTCCTGGGGCTTTTGTGTCCCCAGCTCCTTCGCGATCTGTTCCTCCGCCAGCCGCACAAAGGCCGCCTTCGGGGCAGACTCCCCGGACGCGCGGGCCGCAGCCCGGGCCAGACCTGTGGCCGCCTCCGGGCCGGGATCCGGCTTTGGCTGCTGCTTTGCGAAAGACGGCTCTCGGAGGGAATCCGCCTGCTCCTTTGCCGCCTGCACCGTGCGGTTTACTTCCTGCACCGTATTTTTGAGATTGGTGTGCTTGCTGTTTAACATATCGTAGAGAAACACGGCTTCCTCATGGTTTTTATGGATCTCGGCCAGCACCGTGTCCGAGTATTCGTTGATCGCCATGATCTTTTCGTTGGACAGCCGCTCCAGGCTTCTCTCGGCCTTCTCCACCGCATGGGACACGGCCTCCTGCACCGCGTCGTCCATGCGGCCCCTGGAAGCCTCTATCTCCTGGCCCACCATCCCTTTGATCTCCTCCCTGGCCATGGGCGCAGCAGACTGGCCGCGTCCTTTCCCCTTACCGGCAGGGATGAAAAAACTCAAGATAAATATAATTCCCCCTGCGCAAAGCAGGATGATCTCCGTCAATTCCATGGGTATGCTCTCCCCGGCAGGCCCAAGCGGCCCGGATGATTATACTTTCATGTCAAAGCCGCCCGGCCCCTTCCCTGCGGCCTGGGGGTCTTCCTTTTTCCTGCGTCTTCTGCCGCCGTCCCCCTGGTACTCGTTGTTCCCCTTTTCCTTGGCGTCCGGGTTTTTCTGATGCCACTGGGCGTTGTCGCTGTGATGCACCTCCCGGATGCTGCGCTCCGTGGTCTTTTGCATCTGCTGGCTGATATTGGTCTGATCCACAAAGCCTTTGTTGTCCTCGTTGTGCTTGATGGCCGTGTAATCCTGTGACCTGGAAATGGTAGTAAGCTCGATGGAACCAAATGCCATAGTGACACCTCCTATATGGGTTTCATGGAAATCTCCCCTTTGTCCCGCACGAATTTACAGTACTGGTAATTGGTCTGGATGGTGCGGGAAGCGTCCCCGATGATGATGGTGGTGCCGGGGTGAATCTCGCTCTGTACCACGATCTCCGCCATCTTCTGGATCTCCATCATGGAGCGGAACCGCTCCATCCGCTGGTTCATCTGCTCCAGCTCCGGGCCCTTTTCCTCCAGAAGCTTTGCCACGCTCTTCATGTATTTTAACTGGCTTTCGTTGTACTGATGGCCTTTTTTGAGCTTCTCCTTAAAGTTGTTCAGGATGGTCTCTGCGTTTTTGATCGTCTTTGCCAGATCCTCCAGCGCCTTCCGCATCCGATTGTACTGGGTCTTGATCAGGGGGTTTACGCCTGCCTCCAGCATCGTGGAAACCCCCATGGGAGCCCCGATGGTCTTGGCGGTGATTTTTACGCCCGCCTGGACGTATCCTCCCACGATAACGCCCTTCCTGCCCTCCACCCGGACCTCGTTCCCGGCGGAGACGCGGCTGTTCATAATGGCCTCCGTCTCCACATAGCCTCCGGCCGCCACTTTAGTATTCTCCAAAAACTTCACGATGATGTCTCCGCCGGCCTTCAGGTAGCCCTTCTGCATCCCGTTCATGCCCTTGGAGATGATGATGCTGCCCCCGGCGATGATGCGCGCGCCCTCCACCAGGCCGTTCACCACCACGTCCCCTCCGGCCTTCACCTCGAAGTTTTCCGCCACATTGCCGTTTACCTGAATGCTTCCCTCGTAGTCGATGTTGCCGGTGGAGACGTCCACGTTCTGGATCTCGTACACATCCGTCACGAACACCTTGTCGTCCGTCAGGGCCACATGGCCGTCCACCAGGGAGCGGATAGACATCTTGTCCTCCGAGAGTTCGATGTTTCTCCCAAATTTCAGGACTGCGGGGTGCACCGGGTGAGGCTCCAGCTCCCGGTTGCAGATATCGTGCCCCACAATGCCCAGCGCCTCCGGAATGATGTTGGCCAGCAGATCCCCCTTCTTACACTGGTTGATGGTCGTCATATGGAAATAGTCCACGCTGCCGTCCTCGCGCAGCGCAGGCTTCCTGTGCATATCCGTGTTGAAGTGGTACTCGATCCTGGCGTCATGCCCCTGCACCGGCTCCTCTCCCCGGGCCAGAAGAATCTCCGTCCCGTAGACGCCGCCCGTGGCAAAATGGTGCTCCAGCGCTTCCATTTTGACGCCAAATACGATGTCCCTGTACTTTAAATCGCGCAGAAAACCGTCCAGCGTGATCCTGTGCCCCGTGGCGGAGGGCGGGATAAAGCGGACATAGGCCTCCATGCTGTCCTCGCTCACCGTGAGGTGGTAGGACTCCGGGCAGGAGGGGCACGCCCCGTCCCCCAGATGGCAGAGACAGTCCTCCTCGTTCATCAGCTTCATCTCCAGGCGCTTCCTGTCGTAGCCGATGCCAAGGCCTTCCAGATAACTCACAATATCGCCGATCTGTACAGGATCCCCGCCATCCTTCGGCTGATAGATGGCAAGCCCATAACCGCCGGCCGGGTCGTTCTCTAACCGAAAATAACCGTTTTCCATACTAGCCCCCATGCTTTTGCTTCGGCAGCCGTTTCCTCAATTGTCGGAAAGGATTCCCATATAGTTTCCCATTTTCGTTTTCATTTTCTGTAATGCGCGGGTGTGCAGCTGCGATACCCTGGACTCGGAGACCTCCAGGATATTGCTGATCTCCTTCAAGGTCAGTTCCTCGTAGTAATAGAGGGTGATGACCTTCTGCTCCTTCTCCGTCAGAAGCCCGATGGCTTCCCCCAGCACCCGGGTCAGTTCCTCCTTCTCCACCCTCTCCTCGGGGGAGTCAAAATGGGAGGCCGTATGCCGGTTAAACTCCCGGGGGACGTCGCTGCCCTGCTCCATATACTCGTTTAAGGACACCAGCCCCGTAATCTTCATCTGGGACTGCCAGTCCAGATATTCCTCGTCAGTGATGCCCAGGCCCCTGGCAATCTCCTCGTCGGTGGCGCCCCGGCCCGTCTGCTGTTCGACCTCCCGGATCACCGCCTCAATGCGCTTCTGCTTCTGCCGGATCGTCCTGGGGATCCAGTCCATCCGGCGGATCTGATCCAGAATCGCCCCCCGGATCCGAAGGCTGGCATAGGTTTCAAATTTGACCTCCTTGAAGCAGTCAAACTTGTCGATGGCGTCGATCAGGCCGAAAATGCCGTAGCTGACCATATCCTCGTACTCCACGCTGTACCCCAGGTACATACTGAGCCTTCCCGCCACCACCTTCACAAGGGGCGCGTATTCCAATATGATCTTTTCCCTGGCCTCTGTGGATTTCGTCCTCGCGTATTCTTCCAGGAGCTTCCTTCTGCCTGCCTCATCCATGAAACCTCACCCCTTTCCTGTGCTGCCTTTCCCGGGGACGTCATCCGGGCGTCTTCCCCTCTCCATCACGGGGAAACATCCTCATCGGAGCCCTCGCCGGAAGCGTCGTCCTGGGCTTCCTTCTCAATGACTTCGCCCTCCTCCTTCAGCCGTTTCTCATTCTGTCTGTCGAAGTGATCCAGCAAAAGCCTGATCCCGCAGCCCATGGCGTAAAACACAAGCATCACCACAAACAGCGCCACCAGCTTTGTCAGCACGGTATCGCGGCGGATCCATGTCACGATGCAGGCTGCCGCCCCCGCCGCCAGCATCAGCAAAAGAGGCATACTCTTTCTGTCCATACCCTTCTCCCTTTTCGCCGGGCACTGTTTAAATGACCGACTCCGACCTGCCCACTGCCCGGATGTGGAACTCCCCCGTCTCCGGATAAAAGATCACGGTTCTCCCGTAGTTGGCGCCCGTGTCCTCCGCCAGAATCGGGATCTTCAACTGCTTTAGTTTTTCCTTTGTGGCCTCTACGTTGCGCTGGCCCACCTGTCCGATGGCAGTATTGCTCCCATGGAAGGAGAACATGGTGGCGCCCCCCGCGATTTTGGCCACCATGCGGCTGCGCCTGGCCCCCAGCTTCTCCATCTGGGACACCAGCTCCTCAATCCCCGTGTCCGCAAACTTTGCCAGGTTCAGATGCTCGTTTCGCATCGCTTTGCTGTCCGGCAGCATGATATGGGCAAGGCCTCCGATCTTTGTGGAAGGATCCCGGATGGCGATGCCCACACAGGAACCAAGCCCTAAGGTGGTCACACCGTCAGGGCTTACACAGGTCTTTATATCCGCCATTCCCACTTTTATGATTTCACCCATGGTCACACATCCTTCAAGAGATTTTATCTTCCGCCCCTTATACCAGAGGCAGCCCCAGCGCTGTCAGGATCTTTGCATAAGACTCCATATCCGGGATGAGGATAAAATATCCGTCCAGCTCCATGTCGTCATAAAACTGGGACTGGATCAACAGGATCTTGTCACCGAGAATGCCAAACTGGATCGCAGGCACGCTTAAGATTGCGCCTGCCATGTCCACGGTCAGCGCAGGAGGCGTGGAAAAAATCTTTAAGTTGGTCATGGTGGAAAGGGAGTTTAAATAGGCGCCGGTGATGATGTTGCCCACCTCTTTCATGGCGGACAGACCCATCTCCTCAAACTCGGTTCCCTCCGGCAGCATCCCCATGGTGATCTTGCGGATCAGGTGCTTTGCGCACTCCTCCTCCACCATGAACATCATGCTCCCGGTGATGTCGCCCTCCACGCCTAAGAACACGCCCACCATAATCTGCTCTTCGCCGCCCATCATGTCGCCTACGGCCGAAAACTCCAGAAGCTTTACCTGGGGCACCTTCATGTCCACCTTGCACTGGAGCATCTGGGACAGGGCTGTCATGGCGTTGCCCGCGCCGATATTCCCCAGCTCCTTGAGTACGTCGTAATAGTTTTCTGTGATCTGCGCTAATGTCATATCTCCCATGGGAGTGTCTCCTTTCCGTCGTCCGCTCTCTTCGAAAAGCTCAGCCCTCCAGGCTGATGGCGCTTAAGTCAAACAGGGAGATCAGTTCGCCGTTGTGCTTTCCCACCGCGTTGATCAGATTTGCCTTCCCGTCCTTCGAGGTGTCCGCCAGTTTCTCAATGTCCTCTGTGTCCAGGCTCACAACCTCCTTCACCTCGTCCACAATGAAGCCGATATTGCCCTCCTGTTCCAGCTTGAGCACAATGATCCTGGTGGCCTTGGTGATCTCGTCCGCAGGCAGATCCATCCGGAGACGGATGCTCATCACCGGGATCACCACGCCCCGCAGGTTGATGACGCCCTTCAGGTAAGCGGGCATCTTGGGCACGCGGGTGATGTGCTGCATCCTGGTGATGGTGTCAATGTTCCGGATATCGATGCCGTACTGTTCATCTCCCAGCCGGATCACAATGTATTGGATGATCTCCTTCGGACGCCGTCCTTCCTCCTCGGGAATGTTCTTGTTACTTACTGTACTCAGCTCCATATCTGTCCACTCCTTCCTTTAGATCAAGGCATTGGCATCCAGTATCAGCGCGATCTCTCCGTCTCCTAAGATGGTGGCGCCGCTGATGAATTTACACTGCTTGATATATTTGCCCAGGGTCTTGATGACGATCTCCTGCTGGCCGATAAGTTCGTCGATGACCAGCCCCGCCATCTTGTCTCCCTTCTTGACGATGACCACGATCAGGTTTTCGTCCTCCGACCGCTTGCTCTCCACGTCCAGCACCTTGTTTAAGCGGATGAGGGGGATCACCGTGCCGCGCAGGTTGATCACTTCCTTGTTCTGTACCAGTTTGATATCGCTGGGCGGAATGTCCTCCAGAGTCTGGATGGAGCCTAAGGAGATGGCGTACTTTTCGTCCCCCACCACCACCATCAGCGCCTGGATGATGGCCAGGGTCAGAGGAAGGCGTATGGTCCAGACGCTTCCCTCGCCCAGCTTTGACTTTACCTCCACCTCGCCGCTTAAGGACTCGATCTTGGATCTCACCACGTCCAGGCCCACGCCACGGCCTGACACGTCCGTCACCTGCTTGGCCGTGGAAAAGCTGGGCAGGAACAAGAGGTCGATGATCTCCTTGTCCGTCATGTTCACGGCCTGCTCCGGCGTGATGGTGCCGCGCTCGATGGCCTTGTTGCGCACGGCCTCCACGTCAATGCCGTTGCCGTCGTCCCGCACCTCGATAACCACGTTGTTGCCGTCCTGGTAGGCGTCCAGGAAAATAGATCCCACCGCAGGCTTGCCGCGCTCCGCCCGGACTTCTGCGGACTCCAGGCCATGGTCTGCGGAATTGCGCAGAAGGTGCATCAGGGGATCCCCGATCTCGTCCACCACCGTGCGGTCCAGCTCGGTCTCCTCACCGGTCATGTACAGTTCCATCTTCTTGTCCAGCTTCTTGGAGAGATCCCGGATCATCCTGGGGAATTTGCTCACCACGCTCTCGATGGGCACCATCCGCACTTTCATGACAGACTCATGCAGATTGGTGGTAACGCTCTCCAGATATTCGATCTGCTCGTTGAAGCCGTTGTTGTTTGCCGCAGAGACCTGTTCCTGGCTGGAAGCGGCCACCAGGGAGTTTTTGGCGATGATCAGCTCGCTGACCAGGTTCATCAGGGAATCCAGCTTTTCGATGTCCACGCGCACCGTGCGGTTCACCACCGGCTTGGACACGGCCTGCTTCTTGCCCTCCGGCTGCTTTGCGGGGGCTGCCGGGGCCTGTGCGGGCTTTGCCGGGGCCTGTGCGGACGCGGCCTGGGGCTGTGGCTTTGGCTCGCTTGGCTCCTTTTCCTCTGCTGCGGGCGCGGGCGCCGGGCTCTCCGGCTCCTGGCTGCTCTGGGCTTCTTCGACTTCCGCGGTATGGTTGTCCTCCAGGGACAGAACGTCTCCCGTCACCTGCTCGATCTCCGACACGTTCTCCGCCGCCTTGATGATATCGCCCACGGGAGCGTCGGAGAGGACGATCAGGGTGAAGTCCCTGTCAAATTTTTCATCCTCCACATCCTGGGCGTTTGGATCGGACACGATGATCTCCGCCAGCTCCTCCACGGCCTTGAACACCAGAAAGGCCCTGGCCGCCTTCAAGATACAGCCCTCCTGCACCTTCACGTTGATGCCGTACACCTTCTTGCCCTGGTTCTGGGCCTCCCGGATCACGGAAATCTGGGTGCTGTCCAAAGGAATCGCGTCCCACTTGCGCTCTGTCTGTCCCTGGGGAGCATCTGAAGCCGCAGACTCCGCCGCCTTGGATTCCGCTGCCTTGGACTCCTCCGCCTTGGGCGCTTCCCCGCCTCCCTTTAAGATCTCGTTCAGCTTCTTAATGAGCGGCTCGTTGTCGTTTGTGCCCTCGTCTGCGGTGTTCTGGATGTTGTCGGTGTACTCCTCCAGCGCGTCCAGGCACTGGAACAGCACGTCAATCATCTCGGGCTTCACTTTGATCGCGCCGTTTCTCACCTCGGAGAACACGTTCTCCATATCATGGGTCAAAGTCTGCATCCGCTTATACCCCATGGTGCCGGCCATGCCCTTTAACGAGTGCGCCGCCCGGAAGATCTCATTGATCGTGTCCGTATTTTCAGGGTCGGACTCCAGCTCCAGAATCCTGGTGTTCAGGTTCTGCAGGTGCTCCTTGGTCTCGTCAAGGAAGATTTCAAGATATTGACTTACATCCATACTGTTTCCCCATCCCTTTCTTTGTCTGTTGACCGCCGTTATCCCCTGACCCCTACCTGCAGGGTAATCTCCTGTGCCAGCTGCTCCAGCGGCACAACCTGATCGGAAAGCCCGGCGTTTACAACACTCTTTGGCATCCCATACACCACGCAGCTGCTCTGATCCTGGGTGATGACGTGAGGTTTCTTTTTCTCCTCCAGATGCCGGATCCCCTCCGTGCCGTCCGCCCCCATCCCGGTCATCACCACGCAGACGATCTTCTCAAAGCGGCTGTCCGAGAGGGATTCATACAGATAGTTGGCGCAGGGCTTCACACCCTCCCTGTTGGGCTCGTCGGAGTAGTGTATCACATACTTGCCCCCGGGAACTGACTTCACGTTCATGTGCATCCCGCCCATGGCCACATACACCACGCCGTTTTGCAGTTCCTCGCCCTCCTTTGCCTCCTTCACCGCAATCTCGCTCAGCTCGTTTAAGCGTTCCGCCAGAGAAGCGGTAAATCCCTTGGGCATATGCTGCACCAAAAGCACCGGGGCGTCCAGCCCTGCCGGAAGCCTGGGGATCACCGACTGCAGCGCCTTGGGGCCCCCTGTGGAGCTGGCGATGGCCACCACCTTGCTTCCCGTTATCTTCTGGGAGAGCTTTCTGGCCAGTTCCGCCGCCTTTCCGGCCGCCTCCCGGCTCTCGCTTATCGTCTCCAGGGGCGCAAACACCGGCATCTGGCTGCTGGCCACCACATACAGGGTGCTCAACAGCTCGCTTTTGAAGACGTCCACGCGGCAGTCCACTGCGCTGTCAGGCTTATGTATGAAGTCCAAAGCGCCCAGATCCAGCGCTTCCATGGTGGTCTTTGTGCCCTCCATGGTGTCGGTACTGGCCATCATGACCCTGGCAGGGATCTTGTGCCTGCGCAGCTTTTCCAGAAGCTGCAGCCCGTTCATTTTGGGCATATTCACATCCAGAACCACCGCGTCGTACTGGTTTTTAGAGAGCAGGTCGAAGGCTTCCAGTCCGTTGGCTGCCATATCCGCTACCCGGAACCTCTCGTCACTGTCTATTATATCACAGATCACTCTTCTCATAAGTGCAGAGTCATCAACTACCAGAATTTTTTTTGCCATCTTGAAGTCCCTCCCTCTTGCGGTTCTTGCGCTCTTCCTCAAAAATGTATTTGATGATCTCCTCTCTGGTCTTGCCGTCCATGCCGTAGTACTGCACCCTGTGTTCATAGGTGTCCGGCCTGTTCTCCAGTTCTTTCACGCTCAAGACCTTCCCGATGATCTCATAGAGCTTGCTTTCCCCGTTTTTTAGCAGGTAGTAGTTGATATAGAGCATACTGCCCGGCTCATACCGCTGGCCGGAGAGAAACCGGAGCCCTCCGCCGCTGATATCCACCACCACGCTCTGCTTCAAGGGAAGCCCCGGCGTCAGGGTATAGGGCTGGTCGTTCTGCACCGCCTTTAATTCCTCCGGCTCCAGCGGCCTGGCGCACATCTTTAAGGCACAGCTGAACCGGTAATACTCCCTCCTCTGGTACTTGCGCAGATTGCTGGTCAGCTCCATCACCAGAAGATACATATTGTTGCTCTTATATCGGTTGGTGACCCTGCCAAAGCACTGGTAAAGGCCGCCGTCCGTGTAAAACACCATGTCAAATTCCCCGTCCACCGGGAGAAGGATGAGCTTGGTCTTCTCCATGGGCATCAGGAGTTCCAGGGTATCCTCCGACAGGATGTCGTAGACCTTGCTGTAATAGATCTTCCTGTCGGCGGGGTCGCGTTCCTCCAGACGGCGCTCCACCGCCTGCAGTTCTATCTTTGCGCCTACCTTGATAAAATTGGATATCATTCCCTCTCCCTCCGTTTTCTGCGCTCTCTATCCTGTATGCTCATTTCCCGCCCGATATGATATGGGAGAAAAATGCCGCCATGCCGCGCCTTGGCTGGCGTTCCGTCTCCTCCCGGCCCAGAAGCCTGGCCGCAATGTGCTCGTATGCCTGGGAGGATTTTGCCCCGGGATGCTGTATGGAGACGGGCACCTGCTGCATCACGGCCCGGGAGAGCTGCCCGTCCTCCGGCACGCTGCCCAGGTACACCATGGGAATCTTTAAATACCGCTCCACCACGGCGTTTAACTTCCGGAACAAAAGCTTCCCCTCCGCCTCGCTGGACACCCGGTTTGCCAGCATCTTCACCTTGGTGGCCTGCTCGTCGAACCGTGGATGCCTGTAAAGCGCCTTTAACAGGGAGTAGGAATCCGTGATGGAAGTGGGCTCCGGCGTGGTCACTAAGAGGATTTCCCCGCTGGCCACCAGAAACTCCAGCACCGCCGAGGAGATGCCGGCCCCCGTGTCCACGATGATGATATCCGCAATGGCGTCCAGCTGCGCCAGATTCTGGATGATGTAATTTAAGTAATCCCGGCTTAAGTTGGACATCCCGGCAATGCCGCTGCCCCCGGAGATAAAGCCTACCTCCATGGGGCCCCAGGTGATGATCTCCCGGATGTTCTTCCCCTGATAGATCAGATCGCAGAGATTATGCTTAGGGACGGTGCCGAACATGATCTCAATATTGGCCAGCCCGAAATCCGCATCCAGGATGATGACCTTCTTCCCCATCTTGCGGAACTGGATGGCAAGATTGATGGATGTGTTGGATTTTCCCACGCCGCCTTTTCCGCTGGACACAGTGATGACACGGGCAAGCGGTCTGGACTGCTGATGTTTTTTGATGATGCGTAATTGTTCTGCCTGATCCATGTCTCTCCTCCTCAGTGTTTTGTGCTGAGCAGCTGCTTCACCGTCTTCTGCGGGTTAAAAAGCTCTATGTCGTCCGGCACGTTCTGCCCGTTTGTCACAAATGCGATAGGGGTATCTGTGTAAAGCTTGATGTTTAACAGATTGCCAAGCTGGAAGGTCTCGTCCAGCTTGGTGAAGATCAGCTGGTAGTCCGACAGTTCCCGGTAGCTGGAGGCGATCTTCTGCAGATCCCTGTACTTGGTGGTTGCGGACAGCACCAGAAACGCCTGGGTCTGGGCCGCCCCGTTCAACGCCTTCAAGAGCTGCTTCATGTTTTCCAGCTGCTCCTCGTTCTGGTGGGAATGGCCTGCGGTGTCCACAAAGATGTATTCAAAGCTTCCAAAGTCCCTGATGGCGTCCACAGCCTCCTGGGGGGTATAGATCACCCGGAAAGGCACCTCCAGGATGTTTGCGTAGGTGCGCAGCTGTTCCGCCGCCGCGATGCGGTAAGTGTCTGCCGTGAGCAGGGCCACCTTCTTTTTCTCGTCCACCGCAAAGCGGCCTGCTATTTTTGCGATGGTTGTGGTCTTGCCCACGCCCGTAGGCCCCATAAACACCACCACCCGGGGAATCTTTTCCGCCGGCGCGATGCCCTGGGCCTTGCCGAATTTCAGCACCATCTTCTGGTAGACGTTTCCCAGGATATAGTCGATGGGAAGCTGGGTCTTCTCCGCCCTGTCCACCTCGCAGATGATCTGGTTGACGTACTTTTCATCCACCTCGTTCTCCAGCATGGTGTTGTACAGCAGCCGGTAAAACTTGTCCTGCTCCGTGGGGACGGCCTTTTCCTCCTTCTGGGCCTCCTCGCCGCGGGAGGAAACCTCCTGGGCGGCTGCCTGTTCCGCCTTGTCGTTCTCCTCCTGCCTGAGCCGGTTCACCAGAAGATCCTGCAGGCTGTCCAATTTCCTCTCTATGTTCTGGGAGCTCTCCCCCAGGACGTCTGCGGGCTTTCCCTGCAGCTCTTTCGTCAGGACGGGCCGGGGGGCCTGCTGGACGTTTGACGCATTCTCACGCCGGATTCCTTTCAGGCTCTCCCGCTCCTCCTCCAGCGCCACCGTCACCTCTGTCTGCTTTGCGCCCAGAAGCCCGGCCAGGCCTTTCTTCTTGACGCTTCGCACATTCATGGTCACAATGCCGTTTCCCAGTTCTTTCCTGGCGGCCTCCAGGGCTTCTTCTTCCGTTTTGCCGATAAACTTTTTGATTATCATTATGCCGTCACCATCCCAACTGACTGTAACTCTACATTGGATTCTACTTCATTGTAAGACACGACCACCAGATCCTTGTAATAATCTTCCGTGAGCCGCTTAAAATACATCCGCACAATGGGGGAAGTGATGATGATGGGGGTCTTCCCCAGGTTCACCAGCTTCTGCGTCTCCTTCCCCACCGCGTCCAGGATGGCCCTGGAACGGCTGGGATCCAAGTTGAGGAACGCCCCGTTCTCCGTCTGCTTCACACTGCCCATGATCTCCTGCTCCACCTTCGGATCCAGCGTGGCCACGCTGGTGGTCTCATGGGGCGGGAAATACTTGGTGGAGATGGCCCGCTTTAAGCTCTGGCGCACATACTCCGTCAGGATATCCGTATCCCGGGTGGTGGGTGCATAGTCCGCCAGGGTCTCCAGAATGGTCAGAAGATCCCGGATGGAGATCCCCTCCCTCAACAGGTTCTGGAGCACCTTCTGGATTTCGCCCAGCCCTAAAAGCTTGGGCACCAGCTCCTCCACCAGGGAGGGATTGGTCTCCTTGATATTGTTGATCAGTCCCTGCACATCCTGGCGGGTGAGCAGTTCGGCGATATACTGCCGGATGATCTCCGTCAGATGGGTTGCGATGATAGAGGGCGGGTCAACCACCGTGTACCCCAGGCTCTCCGCCCGCTCTCTCTGCCCCTCCGTGATCCAGATGGCAGGCAGATGGAAGGAGGGCTCAAAGGTGGGGATACCGGTAATCTCCTCCTCCACATAGCCGGGATTCATGGCCATATAGTGGTCGAACAAAATCTCTCCCTCGCTGACCTGGATGCCCTTGATCTTAATGATATACTGGTTGGGGTTTAACTGGATGTTGTCCCGCAGGCGGATGATGGGCACCACGGTACCTAATTCCAGCGCGATCTGCCGCCGGATCATCACCACACGGTCCAGCAGATCGCCGCCCTGGTTTACGTCCGCCAGGGGGATGATGCCGTAGCCGAACTCCAGCTCGATGGGGTCCACCTGCAGAAGGCTGTTGACGTTCTCCGGCTGGCGGATCTCCTCCGCCGCCGCTTCCTCCGTGTCCACCTGGGCCTCGATCTGGGCCGTCTCCAGATTGCCCGCGATCATCCTGCCGCCGATGACAAACAAAAGTCCCATCCCCACAAAGAGGATGGTGTTTAACTCCGTCACCACGCCCAGGAAAGCCAGCGTTGCACCCACCAGGTACATCACCTTGGGCACGCCGAAAAGCTGTCTGACGATGGCGGGGCCGAAATCTGCCTCCTTGCTGCCCTTGGTCACCAGAATACCGGTGGATAAGGAGATGAGCAGGGAAGGGATCTGGCTCACCAGACCGTCGCCGATGGTGAGGATGCCGAAATTGTTCAGCGCATCCCCCGCGTCCATGCCCATGCGCAGGATGCCCATGGCCAGGCCGCCCACCAGGTTGACCGCGGTGAGCAGAAGTCCCGCCACGGCGTCTCCCTTTACATACTTCACGGCACCGTCCATGGAGCCGAAGAAGCTGGATTCCAGCTGGATCTTTTCCCGCCTTGCCTTTGCCTCCTTGTCGTCGATGGCGCCGGTGTTTAAGTCCGCGTCGATGGCCATCTGCTTACCGGGCATCGCGTCCAGGGTGAAACGCGCCGTCACCTCCGCCACCCGCTCGGAACCCTTGTTGATGACCAGAAACTGCACCATGATCAGGATGATGAAGATGATAGCCCCCACGATCAGGTCGCCGCCGCCCACGAAAGCGCCGAAGGTGGTCACCACGTTGCCGCTTGTTCCCGTGGTCAGGATTACCCTGGTGGAGGACACGTTTAAGGCAATCCGAAAGATGGTGGTAAACAGAAGGATGGTGGGGAAATAGGAGAGATCCAGCACTTCCTTGGAAAACATACACACAAACAGAATGGTGAAGGAGATGGCGATGTTAAAGGCCATGAACACGTCCAGCACCCCGGCGGGCATTGGCACCAGCAGCATGATAAACGCAATCAGGATATAGACCGCCACCATGGCGTCCGTCTTCTGCAGCTTTGCAAAATTCATGCCTTTCCACCTCCTTTCCCTTTATATCGCCTGATACGGCTTTTGTGTCACACTTTTCCCTTTACATGGTATACGAAGGCCAGCACCTCCGCCACCGCCTGGTACAGCTCCGGCGGCACCGCCTGTCCCACGTCCACATTGGCGTACAGCATCCGGGCCAGGGGCTTGTTCTCCACGATCTCCACCCCGTTTTCCCGGGCCGTCTCCTTGATGCGCTGGGCCAGGTAATCCTCTCCCTTTGCAATGACCAGGGGCGCGTCCGCCACCTGGGGGTCGTATTTAATGGCGACGGCGTAATGGGTCGGGTTGGTGATGACCACGTCCGCCTGGGGCAGATCCTGCATCATACGCCGCCTGGAGGCCTCCCGCATCTTCTGGCGGATCTGGCCCTTGACCTGGGGATCTCCTTCCTGCTGCTTGTACTCCTCTTTGATCTCCTGCTTGGTCATCTTCATGTCGTTGGAAAACTTCACCCGCTGGTAGATAAGATCCGCCAGGGCCAGGATCATGTACACCGCGGAGACCCGGATCCCTAAGTCCGTCACCGTCTCCGCCACCAGGGAAAGCCCCTGCATCAGAGACAGGTCGTAAAAGTTTAACAGAAGCACCCACTTGTCCTTTAAATACCCGTAACAGATATACAGCACCAGAAAAATCTTGGCGATGGATTTGACCAGCTCCACCAGCGCGTTGACGGAAAAAATCTTCTTAAAGCCGCTTATGGGGTTTAACTTGTTAAACTTGGGGGCCAGGGGCTTTAAGGTGGGCTGCCACTTCACCTGGGCCACCTCGCACACAAAGGCCACCACCACGCCCACCAGCAGGACGGGGGCCGTGACGGTCAACACCTGGAGCAGGAGCTGTCGAAACACCAGGGCGGTATCCCGCTCATTCAGCGCGCCGTCCCAGAAGGTGACGATGTCGGGGATCCGGCCGTAGATGCCGGGAAACAGCGCCATGAGCTGCTCTCCCATGTTTCCCACCCAGAACTTCAAAACGAAAAACAGCGCCAAAAGCCCTAAGCCGTTTCCGATCTCACGGCTTTTTGCCACCTGGCCCTCCTTGCGGGCGTCCTCCAGTTTTTTCTGGGTAGCGGGCTCTGTCTTCTCGCCGCCCTGTCCTTCTTTTGCGAAAAACTGCAGATCGTAGCGTATCACGACATGGCCTCCACAAAGGAGATCATCACCTGTTTCATCTCCTGAAAAATAAAATCAGCCACCCAGGGCAGAAGCTCTGCGGTAAAAAACACCACCGAAAGCCCCACCAGGATCTTTAGCTGGATGCCCACCGAAAACATATTCATCTGGGGAGACACCTTGACCAGCACCCCCAGGATGGCGTTTAGCAAAAGCATCACGCAGTACACCGGAAGCACGATGCGGAACCCGATCACCACATAGTCCGTCAGAAAGCCCACCAGGGCGTTTAACAGGCTGTCCCCCTCAAACACCGCGCCGTTTACGGGGATCAGCACAAAGCTGTCCGCCAGGGCGCCGAACAGGTAGCGGTACATCCCCGAGGCGATCAGCATCAGGGTCAGCGCGTACTGGTACAGGACGCTGGTAATGCTGGAGGATTCCTGGGTGGCGGGATCCAATAGCGTCGCCATGGACAGGCCCGTCTCCATGTCCACCACCGAACCCGCAAAGCTGACGATGGCGGTACAGATATTTGCGCCAAAGCCCAGGAGAAACCCGGCAAAAGCCTCCTTTAAGATCAAAACGGCGTACTCAAGCACCGTGTCGAAGGCCGCTGCAGGCGCGGGCGTCAGGGTCTGGTACAAAAGTAGGGAGGACAGAAAGCTTAAGCCGATCTTTACCACGTTCGGCGTATTCCTCATGCTGAAAAAAGGCGAGATAAACACAAAGCAGGACACCCGCACCAGGATCAGCAGGAAATATTCCAGATCATAGATGGAAAAGGAGTAATCGACCATACTCCGTCACCTATGGATGTACAGGCTGAACGCGGACCAGAGCTCCACCATATACTCCACCATGGACTGCATCATCCAGGGCCCGAAGATCACTAACGCCAGGAACACACAGATAATCTTCGGCACGAAGGTCAGCGTCTGCTCCTGGATGGACGTCACGGTCTGGAAAATACTGATGATAAGACCGATGATCAGGGACACCAAAAGCACCGGCAGGGAAACCTTGATGATGAGGAACAGGGCCTCTCTTGTCATATCGGAAACTGCATCTATGGTCATCCGGACTTCCTCCTTTCCATCCTGTCCCGTCAATAGAACGTGCGCACCACATTGCCGATCACTAACGCCCAGCCGTCCGCCAGCACAAACAGCAGGATCTTAAAGGGCATGGAGATCGTGGTGGGCGGCAGCATCATCATACCCATGCTCATCAGGGTAGAGGCCACCACCATGTCGATCACGATAAACGGGATGTAAATGATAAACCCGATCCAGAAAGCCACCCTGAGCTCGCTGACCATAAAGCTGGGCACCAGAACGGACAAGGGGATGTGGTCGTTTTCCCCGTCCCAGGACTGCCCCGCGATATCCATAAACAGCATCACGTCGTCCGCCTGGGTCTGAGGGTACATAAATTCCCGCAGGGGCTGGATTCCTCTCTCCCAGGCCTCGTCCTGCTCGATCAGCCCCTCCTCGAAGGGCTGGATGGCCTCCTCCTGGATCCGTTCCACCGTGGGCTGCATGATAAAGAAGGTCAAAATCAGCGCCAGGCCGATCAGGATCTGGTTGGGCGGCGCCGTCTGGGTGTTGAGCGCTGCCCTGGTAAAATGGAGCACGATGATGATCCGGGTAAAGGAAGTCATCATGATGATCAGGGTCGGCGCTATGGCGATCAGCGTCAGCGTCAGGAAAATCCGCAGGGCGCCGTTGATATCGCCGTTGTCCCCGTTCATGGTCAGGGTAAAGATGTTGCCCGTGTTTGGCTCCATCAGCTCCTCCGGGGTCCGGGCCGTGCCGGGCGGATCCTGGATCGTGGAATGCTCCGTGTCCCCGGTCTGCATCTGGCTGGCATAAACTGGCAGGGAGTCTGAAACACACAATATGCCCACCGTGACCAGCAGGCATACTATCATCCGTATTCTTTTCCAAAACCTCTTATTGTCCATCCTGTTCCCGGCTTTCTTCCGTCTGCTGCTGCGTTCCGTTCTTTTTTGCGGCCCTGTCCAGAATCTCCTGGAAACGGAAGGAGGAAGTTTCTCCTCCCAGCTTCAATTGGCCGCAGGGAATCTCCCCCAGCATGGTGACGGTGTCTTTGCAGACCGCAATCGCCATGTAGGTATCTCCCACCCGCACAATCTGAAGATATTTGTTATTCCCAATGCGGCTTGTCTCGATCACCTGAATATTGCAGCCTGCCCCCTGCTTCCTCTGGTAGCCTGCCATCCATTTCGTAGCCGCTGCGGTAATGCCCAGAACCAGCACAAACACCGCCAGCACGGTGATAAACTGCGCGTACCCCTCCGTGCGTCCGGACAAGAGAAGTCCCATTACCCTACGACCTTCTTTACCGCTTCCAGAACCCGCTCCGCCTGGAAGGGCTTAACGATAAAGTCCTTGGCCCCCGCCTGGATGGACTCAATTACCATGGCCTGCTGTCCCATGGCGGAACACATGATGACCTTGGCTCCGGCGTCCGCCTTGCGGATCTCCTTTAACGCCTGTATGCCGTCCATCTCCGGCATGGTGATGTCCATCAGCACGAGGTCGGGGGAAACCTCCTTGTACTTTTCCACCGCCTTCAGCCCGTTCTCGGCCTCCGCCGCCACATTGTAGCCGTTTTTGGTCAGTATGTCTTTGATCATCATCCGCATGAACGCCGCGTCGTCACAAATCAAAATATTCTTTGCCATTTATCCTTCCTCCTACTTAATGATTTCTGTTACCCTGACACCGAAGCTTTCTTCGATGACAACCACCTCTCCCTTTGCCACAAACTTTCCGTTTACCAGAACGTCTATTGGTTCACCGGCAATGCGGTCAAGCTCAATGATGGTACCGGGAGAAAAGTTTAATATTTCGGAGATCGACTTGGTGCACCGTCCAAGCTCCACCGTCACCTCCAGGGGCACATCCATGATCAGGCCGATGTTTTCCTGGCCCTGTGCGCTCCTTGTGTCTGAGGAAAAATTCTGGAACTGGGCGGGCTGCACGTTCACGTTCTGCTGCGCCGGGTTCATTCCCATCTGGGGCATTCCCATCTGGCCCATTCCCATCTGGGGCATCCCCATCTGAGGCATTCCCATCTGGCCCATTCCCATCTGAGGCATCCCCATCTGGCCCATCCCCATCTGAGGCATCCCCATCTGGCCCATCCCCATCTGAGGCATTCCCATCTGGCCCATTCCCATCTGGGGCATCCCCATCTGGCTCATCCCCATCTGGCCCATATCCGGCTGTCCCGGGGAAGGGGCGGCCGGCTGTGGCTGCGGCTGCGCCGCTGGTGCGGGCTCCGGGGCCGGAGCCGGGCTGCTGCTCAACTGGTTATTCAGGAAGGTGGACACCAGATCCCGGGCAAATTCCACCGGATAGAGCTGCATGATGGAACTGTCCACCAGATTATCTATCTGCATCCGGAAGGAGACCTTGACGAAAACCCCTCCCAGAAAAGGTGCGATCTCACTGCCGCTGTGAAACTGCGTCAGATCCAACAGCGAGGACTCCGGCGGGCTGATATCGATGGTCTTCTTTAACATGGTGGAGAGGGAGGTGGCCGCGGAACCCATCATCTGGTTCATGGCCTCGGAGATTGCGCTCAAGTGCAGCTCTCCCAGCTCTCCGCCCGTATTGGTGCCGTCGCCCCCCATCATCAGGTCGGTAATGACCTTCACGTCGTGTTCCTTTAACACCAGAATGTTGGTGCCGTCCAGGCCCATGGTATATTTGATCTGGATGAACACGCAGGGCTTTTCGTACTCCGTCAGCAGGGATTTCCAGGAGGCGATCTCCACCACGGGGGTGGTGATGTTCACCTTCCTGTTCACCAGGGAATACAGCGTCGTCGCTGAGGAACCCATGCTGATATTGGCCACCTCGCCGATGGCGTCTTTCTCCACCGGCGTCAGGATATTTTCTGTGTTGACGCTGTCAAGGGGATCCGGTTCATCCGCTCCCTGTGCAGCCGCGGCGGTCTCCCCGGCGGAATCCGTCTCCCCGTCTTCCGAGAGGTCCATGCCGCTCAAAAGGGCGTTGATCTCGTCCTGGGACAACATTCCTCCATCCATTCTCTACTCCTCCTCTCTGATGACCGATGTGATCCGAACAGCGTAGGCGTCCTTGTCGGCTCCGGGCAGCGCCGTAAACTTCTTGATGTTGCCCACATAGACGTTCATGTCTTCGTCCACCTTGGAATCCAGCCGGATGCAGTCTCCTATCTGCAGGTTCACAAAATCGCTGACAGAGATGGTACTTCTTCCAAGCACCGCACGGATGGGTATGTCCACCTTGCGGATCAGCGACTCAATGTACATTTCGTAATTTTCGTCGTGGTTTTCCTGCATGGTGGAAAACCAGAATCTGGTATTGAGCTTATCCATGACGTCCTCCAGCGTAAAGAAGGGAAGACACACATTCATAAAGCCCTCTACCTCGCCGATCTTCATATTCAGCGTCACGATGGCGATCATATCGTTGGGCGCGATGACCTGGGCAAACTGGGGATTGGTCTCCAGCCGCTGCAGCAGGGGGGAAGTGTCGATGACCGTCTTCCAGGGATCCCTTAAAAGCTGGGTGAACATCACCATGAGCTTCTGCAGGATCGTCAGCTCGATCTCCGAAAATTCCCTGCTCTTTTCCAGGGGAATGCCGCTGCCGCCCAGCATCCGGTCCAGCATGGCATAGCCGAGATTGGTGGCCAGGTCGATGATAATCGTCCCGTTTAAGGGCATAAAATTGATAATCCCCAGGATCACGGGATTGGAAAGCGCGTTGGTAAACTCGCTGAAGGTGACCGTCTCCGAGCTGGCTACCGTGACCTGCACGTTTTTGCGCAGGTATACCGGCAGATTGGTGGAAACCAGACGGCTGTAATGCTCAAAGATCATCTCCAGCGTCCTCAAATGCTCCTTCGAGAACTTTGTGGGCCGCCGGAAGTCGTAGTCCTTGACCTGCTTCTCCTCGTTTTCCTGCATCTGATCCACGTCAAGCTCGCCCGTGGAAAGCGCCGCCAGCAGGTTGTCTATTTCGCTTTGGGATAATACCTCGCCCACAAAAGTTCACCTCCTTCGGGCCTTTGCCGGTCTGTTCCCGTCCTCTACTGGTACATCACGTCGCTGATGGAAACCTTGTAGATAAAGTCGGACTGGAACAACTCCTGTACGGCCTTCAGAACCTCTGCGCGGATTGATTCAAAATTGAGCTGGCACTCCTCCTTGGTGTACTGCTTCACCACGGATTCCACCGCGTCGCGGATCTGGATTTCCAGGCCTGCCAGCTTCTCTGCGCTGCCCATTGCCTCGTAATCCTCATGCTCCATGTCCATGGCCAGGGATACGTTAAAGAGGATCAGGGCGCTTTTGCCCTCCGCATCCGGCTTTAACTGGATCATCATCCGCTCCGCCAGCGGGTAGGTCGCCGTCTGGGACAGGGGAATGCTGGAAGCGCCCTCCTCTCCCGGCTCATGGAGCTCCAGGCTCATGGCGGTTGCAATATTGCGCACCAGGGCGCCCGTCTTGGAATTGGTGCCGATGACGCTCACCATAATAATCAGGGACATCGCCAGATTGACGATCAAAAGCACCAGTATCAGCACACTCAGCAGATTCTTCTTCATGAAATCGTTTCCTCTCTTTTTCCGCCCGTCCTGTGCGGCGGGATTTCCCTGCTAGGAGGGATTGTAGATCCTGATCTCCACCCGGCGGTTTAAGCGCCGCCCCTCCGGCGTGTCGTTGCTGGCAGCAGGGTGTCTGTCTCCCATCCCGGCGTGCTGGATATCCGCCGGGTCGAGATTGGTGTGATCCACCAGATAATAATATACGGAAAGCGCTCTCGCGCTGCTTAACTCCTCATTGCTGGGATAACGGGCGCTGCTCATGGGCACGTTGTCCGTATGCCCTTCGATCTCGACGGTGCCCTTCGCATAGCGCTCCAGGACTGTCCCCACCCGGTCCAGCACCGCCTTGGCGTCTTCCTTTAGCTGGGCGTCGCCCGACTCAAACAAAAGGGCGCCGCTCATGGTCAGCTGCACATACTGGGCGGTGAAATTCACATCCACCTGGTCGCCGATGCTGCTCTCCTGCAGGGCTTCCCGCACCGACTCCGCCGTCTCCTCGTTCTCCTGTACCTGTAAGGCGTCCAGGGCCTCCTGCAGCTGCTCGGCCGTCACGTTGTCCGGGATGTCCTCGTGCTGCTCCATCTGCTGGGACTGGGACTCGCTGTCCGCCGTCTTTCCCGTGCTGTTGATATACTGATCCAGCTCGTTGAGCTGGCTCATACCGTTGCTGATCAGGATGCCGTCCCCGATGGCGGTGGAACCGGCGTCGAAGATGCTGATCGTATTGTTCATGGACGCCACCATATCATGGAGCTTCTGTTCATCCATATTGGACATGGCAAACAGCATGACAAAGAAACACAAAAGCAGGTTCATCAGGTCGCTGAAAGTGGCCATCCATGCCGGCGAACCGGGCTGGGGCTCATCTCCCTTGCGCTTTGCCATTACTCCTCACCCCCTGCCGCTTCCTCTTCCCCGCCGGCCCTGTCTTTGGGCGCCAGGAAGGATTTCAGCTTCTCCTCGATGACTCTGGGGTTTTCGCCTGCCTGGATGGACAGCAGGCCCTCGATCATGACTTCCTTCATCATCATCTCCGCCTCGTTGTCCGCTTTCAGCTTGGCGGCCACGGGCAGGCAGATCCAGTTGGCCAGCAGGGAGCCGTACAGCGTGGTGATCAGGGCCACCGCCATGGCAGGGCCCAGCGCTGCGGTGTCCTGCATATGGTACAGCATATCCACCAGTCCCACCAGGGTACCGATCATACCCCAGGCAGGGCCCATGGAGGCCCAGGTCTCCCAGAAGCCGATGCGGGTCTTATGCCGCCCTTCGGTGCTGACCAGCTCCGTCTCCATGATCCCGCGCACCAGGTCGGGATCCGTGCCGTCTACGATCAGCAGAATCCCCTTCTTCAAAAAGGGCTCCTCCATATCGGAAGCGGCCTCCTCCAGCGAGAGCAGGCCTTCTTTTCGGGCGATGTTGGAAAGCTCGATAATCTTCTGTATCATCTCGCCGGTGTTCAGAGCAGGCGCTTTGAACACCAGGGCGAAGCTCTTTAAGCCGCCGATGAAATCCTCCAGGCTGAGGGATGTCAGCGTAGAAAAAGTAGCCCCGCCAAAGGTGATTATGGCGGAGGGAAGGTCCAGATATTCCTTTATCAGATTTTCCAGACCGGCGGAACTATATATGCCGTACAAAAGCATTAAAAAACACAAGATAAGGCCGGCCAAAGACGCGATATCCATGCGAATCTCCCAAAATTTGCAAGAAAAACCTATTCTGCAAAAATATCCTTTCTATACAATTTTACAAGATTTTTTATCTCTTGTCTACTTTCTTTTACAATAATTTTTTTCCCTGTGGTAAGCGTGATCACCGTGTCCGGCGTCTCCTCCACCACCTCGAACAGCTGGGGGTTTAACAGTATTTTCACCCCGTTTAACTTTGTCACCTCAATCATCCTGTCACCTCTGCCCTTCAGATACAGATAGGGGACGGAAAAATCCGTCCCCTATGTTATACCATAAATAGTGGCTCAATACAAGGAAAAACTATTCTCCCGCCGCTGTCAGATCCTGGTATGCCAGGCGGAAGGCTTACCGCTTCAGATTGGTCAGCTCCTCCAACAGGGTGTCGGAGACGGTGATGATACGGCTGTTTGCCTGGAAACCGCGCTGGGTGGTGATCATCTCCGTAAACTCGGAGGAGAGGTCAACGTTACTCATCTCCAACTGTCCGGTGGACATATAGCCGCCGTTTGCGGTGATGTCCACGCCGATGCCGTTAAACTCGCCGGAGTTTAAGGTGGCGGAGTAGAGGTTGTCGCCCTGCTTCTCCAGGCCGGAGGCGTTGGCGAAGGCGGCGGTGGCAATCTGGCCTAAAAGCTTGGTCATGCCGTTGTCGTAGCTTGCGTAGATCCGGCCGTCCTGCTGGATGGATACGCCGATCATATCGCCCAGGCGTCTGCCCATCCCGTAGCCGTCTGCGTCGCCCTTGGTGGCGCTGATGGTAGAGGTGCCCTTGTTGTTGTACATGGACGTCTCGGAAAAGTCGATGTCAATATTCGAGAAATTGCCGCCCAGGATGGAAAGGTTCAGGGCGGAGCTCACATTGGTGGCCTGGCCGTTGACCCCTGCAAATTTGCCCGTGTCCCCGTCGAAGAGTATCTTGATGCCGGTAAAGCTGCGGCCCACGGTCTCGAATTTCCCGGTGGTGGGCAGGGTGGCGGTGTCGCCTGTTGCCACTGGAGCCCCCTGGCTCTTGGAGAGGTTTGCCAGCATGGCCTGTATGGTCAGCTCTGTCATGTCTTTACTACCAGCATCCTTCGGCACGTTGACGAGCAGGTTCAGAAAGTCGTCGGTGGAACCCTCGTAGCCGTATGCGGCGGCGATATCGTCCAGGCAGTCCTGCACCGTCTTCTTGACGTCTACATTCGCTCCTTTGTCGTTCTCGTACTGCCAGGTCAGCTCCGTATCCAGGGCTTTCAGCGTCCCGCCGTCGTACATCTTGGACAGGTCCACTACGATCTCCTTGCCCCGCATCAGTTTTCCGGCGTCCCACTTATAGTTGGTGTCGTCGAAGGAGACGCTGCCGGACTTATACTGTTTGCTGGCCCCGCCGAACAGGGCGGTGATGTCGATGGGCTTCCCGGCGCTGTCCGTGGTGACTTCCTCCCCGGTGGAGTCCAAGATCTTCTCTAACTCTAAGCTGTACTCATTCACATTCCCGGACTGGCGGAACACGAACCGGGCGGTGTACTCATAGCCCACCGCGTCAAAGAAGTTCAAGTTGACCACTTTTCCGTTTGCGCTGGTCACATCGGTGTCGTGCTTGTCGATGATGCCGCTCATATTGGCCAGGGAGGTTGCCTCCGGGGGATAGGTCATGTTGGCGGCGCTCATGATGCGCAGGGCGGACACGGTGTCCTGCTTGATGTCCCCGGTGTCGGGATCCACCTGCCAGCCCATCACGTTGTAGCCGGTGCTGGTCATGGCCAGGTTTCCGGCGCCGTCCACATAGAAGGAGCCGTCACGGGTAAAGAAGTTCTGAAGGCCGTCGCTTACCACGAAGAAGTTCTCCCCGGTGATCATGATGTCAAAGGGGTTGCCCGTGGACTGGGCGGAGCCCTGTCCCGTGATGTTGATGTTGATGGCGCCGCTCTTTACGCCAAGTCCGATCTGGCGGGCGTTGGTGCCGCCGGTGCCCGTGGTGGCGTTGGGGCCGCTGGCCCGCTGGGTGGTCTGGCTCATCAGCTCGTTGAAGGTGATGGAACTCGCCTTAAATGCGGCGGTGTTTACGTTGGCAATGTTGTTGCCGATCACGTCCATCTTGGTCTGGTGGGTCTTTAATCCGGCAACGCCGGAGTAGAGTGATCTCATCATAGTGGTTGTTCCTCCTTTTGGGAACGGAAAGCGGCGCTTCCCTCTGTCGGTCGGGAAGCGGATGACCTCCTCTTTTCAGGTCCGGTCACACAATCACCGCTCCGTTGATATTTGTGAAGATGTTTTCCGATGTCTCTGTGCTGTCCATGGCCGTGACCACCGTCCGGTTCGGCACATTTACGATAAAGGCAAGCTGATCGACCATCACCAGGGACTCCCGGATGCCCTTCTGCCCGGCTTTTCTGGCGCCGTCGTTTAAGCGCTCCAGCTGGCTGGTGCTCAGCTCTATCTTCCGATCGCTTAAGCGTCCCAGGGCGTGTTTGGAAAACCGCAGGCCCCCTCCTGTCTCCAGGCTCTTTTTCGCCAGGATCTCCTGGAAGGAAAGCCCTTCCTGTGTCTTTTCCCCTTCGGCCCTCCGTGTGCCGTTCAGATATCGGTCGGCAAGCTGCTCAATGGACAGGTATCCGCTGTTTTGAACCTCCATTTTCTCAAGCCTCCCCTGTTTACTCTCCTGCGCCCTCCGTGCCGCCGTCTTCCTGGTCTGTCCCGGCGTCTCCGCCCGTGCCGGCGTCCTGCGTGTTTCCGGCGTCTCCCGTGTTTCCGGCGTCTCCTGCGCCGTCTACGCTGTCTGCGCCGCCCTCGCCGCCGTCCTCAGAGGGGATCTCTTTGCCGTATTCGTCCAGGCCTGCCGCCTGATAGACCTCTTTGAGCTTCTTTAAGTACTGCTCGTATCTGTCCTTGGTATCCTCTGCCAGGAAGCCCTTCTCGTAGTCGCTCATGCCGTCGTAGACTTCCCTCAGCTCCTCGATGACCTTTGCGTCCGTCATGTCGACGCCGCCCACGGCGGGAAGCTTCGTGTTCATCTTTACGGTGAAATCGTACGCCTTGTTGTAAGCCTCCAGATAGGTCTGATCCACCACGGTATCCAGGTCGTCCAGGGAGTAGAGCTGCTCGTCGATGGACAGATAGGCCTTCCCGTTCTCATAGACCACATAGTCCACACGGCCCTGCACATACTTGGTGTCCCCCGTAGAAGTGGTGGTCTTGATGTAGACCTCCTTGCCCACCAGCTGCGTGGCCCTTGCCAGGTCGGAGCTGGCCGCCATGTTCTGCATCTGTTCTACCTGGGAGAACTGTGCGTACTGGGAAATATACTCCGTGTTGGAGGTGGGCTCCAAGGGATCCTGGTACTTCATCTGGGCTACCAGAAGCTGTAAAAAAGCATCCTTATCCATCCCGCTCTGCTCGGTGGATTTGTTTTTTAAGGAACTCTGGGATTCCGTCTCTACGATCTTCCCGTGTTCCACAGGTGCTACTAATGCCATCTGCATTCTCCTTTCTTCGCCGTTATGCGGTGTAGTCCACCTGGCTGCCGTTTGCCGCCATCATCTCTGCGGCCAGCCGGTCTTCCTCTTCCAGACTTTCCGTCTCCAGAGGAGCGTTTAAATCGATCCGCCTTGTCCTGGCGCGCCTTGGCGTCTGGCCTTCCCCATTGCCGCGGCCCCTGCCCTGCTCTAAGTTCTGCTCGAACGCGTGGGCCTGCACGGTCACCTGGATGGCTTCCACCTTCACGCCCTGCTGTTCAAAGCTCTCTCTCAGCTGGATCATCTGGCTCTCCAGCGCCGCTTTCACCGTCTCGTTCTGGGCGATGAAGTTTGCGGTCACCACGCCTCCCTTGGAAGCGATCTGGATGTGGAGACTTCCCAGGCTCTCCGGGTGCAGCTGCATCTCCAGGCTGCTCTCGCCGGGCCTTACCTGGATCCTCATGTAGTCTAAGATCTGCCGCATGATGTCCTGGGTGTCCGTGCGCCAGGCGCTTTCTGCCTGCGCCGCCTGCTGTGCCTGGGGCTGGAAAAGCGTTTTTGCGGCGTCCGTCTGTCCTGCTGTCAGCACGGGGGAGTGATCCCTGTGTTCCCCGGCTTCCTTTCTTTCGCCGTCCCGGGGGGCTTCCCCCTCCTGCTGCCGGGCCTGCTCCTGTTCGGAAACCGTCTGAACCTGGGCTGTCTCCCGGCCTTCCGCCGCCTCAGAGGGCTGCGTCAGTTCCTTTGCCGTCCCCGGCTCCTCCTCTGCGTCCACGTCCTCCTGGGCCGCCTGGCCCTGTACCTGTACCGTCACAGCGGGGGGCGCTTCCTCCGGGGAAACCGGGCCGTCCATCTGCCCTATGGCCTCCTGCATCTGTTCCGGCGTCATCTGGAGCTGTTCCTGCGCCTGGCCAAGCAGGCTCTGCAGCTGCCCCATGAGTTCCTGATAGCTGTCGTAGAGCTGGCCGTCCGTCAGCAGCGCGTAAGCGTCCTGGGCTCCCGTCACATCCAGAAGCAGCGCCGACAGCTGGCTTTCATCCAGCACGTCCAGGGCGTCCATCCCCAGCCTGTCCATGGCCTGCTCCAGCTCCCCCGGCGTTACGCCAAGGGTTTCTGTGATCTGCTGCATCAGCTCCGCCGCCGCAGCGCCCAGCACTTCCATGGCTTCCTCCATCTGGGCCTGGGAGATTTCACCTGTTTCCTCCAGCTCCTGTCCCTGCCCGGCTTTGCGCCCGGCTACCCGGTTCTGGTGGTCTTCCCTGGCCTTTAAGGATTCTCCCGGGGTTTTCTTCACCGCGCCGCTTTGGGACTCCGCGGGGGCTTTGGACGTCTCCCGCTTCGTCTGGCCGCTTAAGACGCTCTCAAAGAGCGGCCCTGACGCCTGCTTTGGGGTTCCCCCCAGACTGGCGGGCCCGCTTCGGAACATCCCTACGTCCTTTACGGGTGTACTCGTCATCTCCGACCTCCTTTCCTGTTCTCTTTGGTTTTCAAAGTACTGCAAGAAAATAGTTGTGAGGAAAGAAATCCTCACAACTATGTTTCGGCAGATCCACGGGAAATCTTAAGAGTCCGGGTCCATTATTTTCGTGATTTTCGCGCCAAATTCCGGATCCATCTGGTTTAAGATATCCGCCCGGGCGCTTGCGTCCATGGCCTGGAGGATCCGGGCCGCCAGCCGGATGTCGTTTTCGCTGGTCATCTGCTCTAAAAGATCCGCCGCCTCCTTTGGCTTCATCATGGCATAGGTGTCGGCAAACTTGCCAAATTCCTCGCTCTCCTCCAGCTGGATGACCACCTGTTTGTAGAGGTTCGCCGCAGTGGTGGGATCCAGCGCTTCAAACCACTTTTTGTACTCCTCCGGGCCGGGGCTTTTGTCGTTGTAGATGACCTGTTCCCCAAATTCTTCCTCGATGCGCTGAAATTCCACCTGGGCTTCCTCGAAGGGCTTTAAGCGCTGCACCTGGGCCTGCAGCTCTGCGATGTCGTTGTCCTTGGCGTTTGAGGCGGTCTGCAGCCTCTCGATCTCCAGTTCCAGCTGCTTGATGTAGTCCACCGCCTCCTGGAGACTGGAATAGCCGCCGTAGCTGCCCGGGTTGTTCGTCTCGGTCAGGGAAGACGCCGGAAGGATCCGGTTCACCACCGGCACGTCCTTTAAGATGGGCGCCAGGACGGTGCTTCCAAAACCGCCCACATCCAGCTTGATGATCACACAGATCACCGCCAGCCACAACAGCACGATAAACAGGGTGGCCGCAAAGGTCACAAAGCCGTTCCCCTCCTCGTCTCCCAGCGCTTCCTCCTGCCTGGCGATCTCCTTCGCCCGGCGCTTCACTTCTTTCCTCTGATCCCTGCGCTCCTTCTTTAACTGTTTTTTCTCGTTCTGTATCCGGTTCTTCTCCGCAAGCGCCTCCGGCGTCAATTCCCTTGCCATACGTCCTCTCCCTGGGCGCCTATACCGGCGCACTCTCCTTCCCGGCAGCGCTTCTGCGCTGTCCGTAGACATAGCTGGTCAGTTCGTCTACCTCTTTGCCCTCCCTGCGGTTCTCCTCTGCCACAAACTGGGCGAAAGCCTTCTCCTTTAAGTTTTCGTGGGTCTTGCGCTCCTTCATCACTTCCGTGAGACGCGCCCTTGCCGCCTCCAGCTTATCTCTGGCAGCCTCCACCCTGTCCTGCTGGCTGGCGATGAAGCCGTCCATGAGGTACGCCGCCGTGTGGGCTTCGTCCACCTTTTGTAAGTCCAGCTCCCCCGTCAGAAGCTCCGCGGCCTGCCTCAGATATTCCTCCTTGCGCTCCTTCAGCCTGGCAAGGCAGGCCTCCTCTGCGTCCAGCGCCGCCTTTGCGGCGGAGAACTCCTGCTTGGCCTGGGTCTCCATCTTCAGTTTGATCTCCAGGATGCTCTGCATCGAGTAACGGAAACGCGCCATAAAAGCAACCTCGCCTAATTTTCAAACAATCCCTCCAGCATGGAAACGCTGTCCGCAAAATCGAATTTTTCCTCCGTGCCCTGGCACAGATAGGCGTTTACCGCGTCAATCTTTGTGATGGCGTAGTCGATGGAGGGATTGCTGCCGCTCTTGTAAGCCCCGATGTTGATCAGATCCTCCGCCTCGTTGTAGGTGGCCAGCACGGTCTTTAGCCTGCTGGCAGCCTGCTTGTGGGACTTATCCGCAATCTGGCTCATACACCGGGAAATGCTCTGCAGAATGTCGATGGCCGGGTAGTGGTTTTTGTGCCCCAGCTTCCTGTCCAGCATGATATGTCCGTCTAAAATGCTCCTGGCGGTGTCCGTGATGGGCTCGTTGAAGTCGTCCCCATCCACCAGCACGGTGTAAAGACCGGTGATGGAGCCCTTCGCCGCCCGGCCCGCCCGCTCTAAGAGCTTGGGCATCTCGGAGTACACGCTGGGGGGATATCCCCTGCTCACGGGGGGTTCCCCGCTGGCTAAGCCGATCTCCCGCTGGGCCATGGAAAAACGGGTCAGGGAGTCCATCATGAGAAGCACGTCCCTGCCCTGATCCCTGAAATATTCCGCGATGGCGGTGGCGGTCTTGGCCGCCTTGTTGCGCTCTAAGGCCGGCCGGTCCGAGGTGGCTACCACCACCACGGAGCGCTTCATGCCCTCCTCGCCTAAGTCACGCTCGATAAATTCCCGCACTTCCCTGCCCCGCTCCCCGATCAGGGCGATCACGTTGATATCCGCCTTGGTATTTCTGGCAAACATCCCCATCAGCGTGGACTTTCCCACGCCGGAGCCTGCAAAGATGCCGATCCTCTGCCCCTTCCCCACGGTGATAAGGCCGTCCACAGCCTTCACGCCCAGGGGCAGCACTTCGTCGATGATGGCCCGGCTCATGGGGTCGGGAGGCGCAGCCTCCACGGGGTAGGGCGTCCCTCCCAGAACGCTGCCGTCCACGGGCCGTCCCAGGCCGTTTAAGGTCTTCCCCAAAAGCCCGTCGCAGACCTCCACCCGCAGGGGGTGCCCGGTGTTTTCCACCAGGCTTCCCAGGCCGATGCCGTCCACAACGTCATAGGGCATGAGCAGGGTCTTTTTGTCCTTAAAGCCCACTACCTCTGCCAGAATGGCTCTGTCCACGCCCTCCGGCAGGATCCGGCAGACGTCCCCAAGCCTGGCGTCCGGCCCGGCGGATTCGATGGTAAGGCCTACCACGTTCACCACTTTCCCCAGCCGCCGCATCAGATCCTGCTCCAGGACGCTGTCATATTTTTTAAAATTCACAGAAACACCGCGCAATGGTCATTCCTCCCCGGACCAGGAGAGCAGCTTCAGCTTCCGTCTCAGCTCCGTCAGCTGGGTCTCCAGCCCGCAGTCAAAGATGCCGCCCTCCGTCTCGATGAGGCACTGGTTCTTCCCCAGGACCGCGTCCTCCACCACGTCCACCGTGTCCGACCCGGAGACGGCTCCGGCTAAGATCTGCTCCTTCTGCGCATTGACGTGGGCGTAATCTTCCCTGGAGACGTGGATCAGGAAGGTATGGGCGCCCTCGATCCGGTGCATGGCCTTCGAGATCAGATATTCCAGAATCCTTTTCTGAGAGCCCAGCTCCACCTGGAAGATCTGTTCATAGATGGAGGTGATGACGTCCACAAACTTTGGCTCCAGCTCATCGATCTGCTGCTGGTAGGCGGCCTCCGCCTGGGCCGTCTTTTCCTTCAGCTGTGCCGACAGCTGCGCCGCTTCCGCCTGGGCCTGCTTCTGGCCCTCCTGATATCCCTGGCGCCTGGCCTGCTCCAGGACGCTTTCCTTTTCCTGCTGGGCCTGGGCCTTTGCCGACTCCAGGATGGCTTCTGCCTCCGCCTGGGCCTGTCTTACAATCTCCTGGCCCTCCGCCCGGGCCTGTTCCAGAAAAAGCCCGGCGTCCTCCCCGGCATGGCCAGGGACGGCGCCCGGCTCCCCCGGGCCTGCTCCGTTTTCCTCCGCGCCCGGCCCCGGAAAAACGCCTTCTGCGGCAGCCCAGGACGGATCGACCGTCCCCATCCGGCGGCGCAGCAGGCCGTTGGTGTCGATGAGACGGGCTTCCTGGGCCTCCACCGCAAACATTTGCTTTACCAGATACTTAGACAACGATCTCGTCACCTCCGCCTCTGGAGATCACGATTTCGCCGGAATCCTCCAGTTTCCTGATGATGTTGACGATCTTCTGCTGGGCTTCCTCCACATCCTTCATGCGGACAGGGCCCATAAATTCCATATCCTCTTTGATCATCACCGCCAGCCGCTTGGACAGGTTGTTGAACACGGCGTTCTGCACCTGTTCGTTGGCGCTCTTTAAGGCGATGGCAAGGTCGTTGTTGTCCACGTCGCGCAGCACGCGCTGGATCGCCCTGTCGTCCAAAAGCAGGATATCCTCGAACACGAACATCTTCTTGCGGATCTCGTCGGCCAGCTCCGGCTCCTCGATCTCCAAGGTCTCCATGATGTGGCGCTCCGTGCCGCGATCCACCGTGTTCAGGATCTCCACCACCGCGTCCACGCCGCCGATGATGGTATAGTCCTGGTTCACCAGGCTTGCCAGCTTGGACTCCAGAACCTTCTCCACCTCTTTGATCACGTCGGGGCTGGTGCGATCCATGACGGCGATTCTGCGGGCCACGTCCGCCTGCCTGTCAGGGCTCAGGGCGGAGATGATGATGGCGGCCTGGGAGGGCGCCAGATAAGAGAGGATCAGGGCGATGGTCTGAGGGTGCTCATCCTGGATAAAGTTGATCAGCTGGGTGGCATCGGTCTTACGCACAAACTCGAAAGGCTTTACCTGCAAAGACGCCGTCAGCTTGCCGATCACGTCCATCGCCTTCTCGTTGCCCAGAGCCTTCTCCAAAAGATCCTTGGCGTAATTGATACCGCCCTCCGCGATGTACTGCTGGGCCAGGCACACCTCGTAAAACTCGTCGATCACCTGATCCTTCACCTGGGGGGTGACGCTCCTGGTGTTTGCGATCTCCAGGGTCAGCTCCTCGATCTCCTCCTCCTTTAAGTGCTTGAAAATACCCGCGGAGCGCTCCGGCCCCAGGGTGATTAAGAGAACCGCCGCCTTCTGTACCCCTTTTAAATCTTCTTTTGATGAACCTCTGGCCATACCAACACCTCACTTTTTCCGTTAAGACCAGTCTTCGTTGAGCCAGTTGCGCAACAGATTTGCCGCCGCTTCCGGATTTTCGTCCACAAATTTTTCGATGAGCAGCCTGGTCTCGGACTTGGTCTCCACGTCCAGATCCTCCAGGCCCTTTTCCGCCGCAGACTGGAGCATACTCTCCACGGACAGTTCTTCCTCCTCCTGCTCGCCCCGGTTCGCCCGCATACTGCGCAGCACCACAAAGGCCAGAAGGCCCAGGATCAGGATGATCATCACAATGCTTAAGATATCCGTGCCGCTGATCGGCAGGCCCTCTTTGTCGTAGAACACGGGCCGCTCATAGGCGATGATGGTAATATTGTCCTGGGGGATGCCGGTGGCGTGGGCCGCCATCTGGTAATACGCCTCGTCCACGTCCAGCCGCACGTCCGCGCTGTTGTTGTCCTTAAACTCCTCCCAGGTCAGGCCGCCGTCCAAAAGCCCCTGGCGCTCCACGTTTTCCTCATAATATTCCCGGAAAGAGATCATGGTGATGGCCATGGAGGAAACGCCGTAATTGATGCCTCCCGCAGGGGTGCTCTGGTTGGTCATGGTCTCGTTCTGCAGAAACGCCTCGTGGATCTCCGTGCTCTCCGACTCGCTGGTATTGTAGTCCGGCCACACATAGGTGGTATTGGTATTGTCGTCGTCGTTGGAATCGGTGCCGGGCACGCCGGTTACGCCGCCGACGCTGCTGGAATTGTACCGGTCCCGCTCCGCCAGCAGGCCCTCCTCGCTGTTGTCAGGCCGCTCGTACTCGTGGATCGTCCGCTGGTACTCGGAAAAATCCAGATCCAGATGGCTGGCCACCGTTACCTGGCTGTACTGGTTGGTTCCCAGAATCACCCGGGTCACCTGGCTGGAGACCATGGATTCCGCCTGGTTGCGCAGTTCCTGCAGGGAGTTTGCCACCCCCGCCGAGGTATAGTCGTCCCCGCCTGCAAACAGGAGGTTCCCGTACTGGTCTAAGATGGTGATATTGGAGGTGGTGTCCTTGTTCATAAAGCTGGCCGCCGCCCGGGCCAGCGCCGTGGCGTTGGCGGTGGTAAAATTGGCCGCATCCGACAGCGTCAGCTGGATGTACGCGGAGCCCTCCGCCTCCTGGGCGATGAGCGTGCCGTTCTGGGGGCCCAGATCGATCATCACCTGGGCGCTCTCGATAAACTCCATGCTGGTAAACGCAGACTCCAGCTGCGCCTCCAGAAAGTCCTTGTACATTTTCTCCCGGTCGGACGCCGTGGTGGACATACTGGTGTTCATGTAGTCCGACAGCGTGGGGATGGTGCTGGGGGTGATGCCCGCCGCGCCCAGCGCCAGGTTGGCCTGGCCCAGCTTATCCTGATCCACCTCCACCACCAGGCCGTCGTTTGACTCCCTGTGGGGGATACCGGCCTCCTCTAAGATGTTCACCACGCCGGAGGCCTCCGACCTGTCGGCGCAGACCATCAGCTGGGCATACCGGGTTCTCGTAAAGATGGCGATTAAAAGGACAAAGGTAAAGATCACTGCCGCCGTGGCGGAAATGATGACGGTCTTCTGCCTGGAGGTAAACCGGTTCCACCACGCAAGTATTTTCCCTGGTATTTCTTTCAGCTTTTCAGCCATTGTGCTTCTCCCTTAGCAATTCTCTCTCCCCAGATACGCGGGTGCGCGTCAGATCTGCATCTGCATGATCTCCCGGTAGGCCTCCAGCAGCCTGTCCCGCACCGCCACCGTGTACTGCAGGGCGGTAGACGCTTTCTGCAGGGAGATCATCAGGTCGTGGGTGTTTTCCGTCTCCCCCAGGGCAAACCGGATCTCCTCGTCCTCTGCGTCGGATAAATAGCTGTTGGTGGTCTTGATATTGTCAATGGCTGTGTTTAAGAAAGAGTCAAAGAGCGTCCCTTCCGCCTGATCCCTCTTAACCGCAAGCGTCCCCGTGAGGGAATCCGCCCCCGAAACCGTAAGGCCCTTCCCCCCCAGTAATCCCGTGATTGCCGCTAATTCCATAGTTCCTCTCATTCCGCCGCCCTACGCGGCCTTAACGATCTGTTTCCCTCAGCTTCTGCCGATCTCCAGCCCCTGCAGCGCCATGGACTTGCTGGCGTTAAAGGCGGTGGCGTTGGCCTCATAGGCCCGGCTGGCGTCGATCATGTTGGTCATCTCCGTGATGATATTGACATTGGGGTAGGTGACATAGCCGTTTTCGTCCGCGTCCGGATGGGACGGGTCGTACACCATTTTCATCTCCGTCTCCGTGTCCTCGTAGACCCCGTCCACCTTCACACCGTGCCCCGTGTAGCCGCGGCTGTAAGCCGCCTGCCCCAGCACATGGCTGAAGGAAGTCTGTCCTCCCTTTTCCTCGAAGGTCACCACTTTCCTGCGGTAGGGCGTGCCGTCCGCGGTGCGGGTGGTGTTTGCGTTGGCCACGTTCTCCGAGATGATATCCATGCGGTATCTCTGGGCCGTCATGCCGGATGCGTTGATATTAAAAGCAGAAAACATACTCATAAAAAAACTCCTTACTGCATCGCAGTCTTCAAGTTGTTGAATTCATGGGTAATACCGGTGAGAAGCCCCTGGTATTTGAGCTGGTTCTCCGCCAGCATCACCTGTTCGTTCTCCGGGTCCACATTGTTCCCGTCCAGACGGTAGGAAAAGCTCTCATAGTCCGTGTAGGGCCTCCCGTCCAGGGCCTTCCTCCGAAGCCCCGCCACCTTGTCGTCCATGTCGACGTAACGGCATCTCCCCAGAGCCTCCTTCAGCACGGACTCAAAAGCCACATCCTGGCGCTTGTAGCCCGGGGTGTCCGCGTTGGCAATATTGTTTGAAATCGCTTCGTTTCTCAGCCAGCTTGCATCCGCCGCCCGGTCCAGCACCCTGATGTAGTCAAATACATTGGTCTGAATCATCCTTTTCTCCTTTCGGTATACGCGAACAAAAAGGCAGTAAAAAAATCTACTCTGTTTTATTATAGTGATATTGGGCGAAAAAGGCAATCGTTTTGTGAGAGAACATAAAGGGATTTATTGCCAAACATCCAATAAATCCCTTTTACCCGGCCTTTGCGCCGTCAAATCCATTTTTATGAAATTGTCCGAAACACTGCCGCTACATCTTTGCGCTCTGCGCCTTCAGCGTGGCGATCTCCTCAAAGACCACGTCGTTTAACACCTTTATGTAGGTTCCCTTCATGCCCGAGGAACGGGACTCGATCACCCCCGCGCTCTCGAATTTGCGCAGGGCGTTGACGATGACGGAGCGGGTTATCCCCACCCGGTCCGCAATCTTGCTGGCCACCAGAATCCCCTCCATGCCGCCTAACTCGTCAAAGATGTGGGTGATGGCCTCCATCTCCGAGAAGGAAAGGGTGCTGATGGCGGAACGCACTACCGCGACCTTCCGGTTTTCCTCGGCGCTCTCCTCGCTCACCGCCCGCAGCATCTCCAGCCCGACGACCGTGGTGCCGTACTCGCAGAGAATGATGTCGTCTATGTCATACTGGTCTGTGCACTTGTAGAGAAACAGGGTGCCAAGCCTCTCCCCCGCGATCTCGATGGGGGTGATGATGGCCTGGAACTTCCGGATGTCCCGGCTCTCAAAGCCCAAAGTCTGCAGGTTGACATTTTCTTTGGTGGAAAGGATCCCTAAGAGCCTCTCGTTTAACATGGGGTCGATAAATCCTCCCACCTCCTGGCTGATCAGCTCCGTGATGCACTCCACTTCTTCCGCCTGTCCCACGCCCAGCACCTTGCCCTTGCGGCTGATGACCAGGACGTTGGAATCTAAAATTTCCCGCATCACTTTGCAGATATCGTTGAAAATCACTTTGCTGGAATTGTTATTGTGCAATAGTTTACTGATCTTCCTTGTTTTGTCCAAAAGCTGTACGCTGCCCATACCATTTCCCTCCCACCGATAATCGCCCCCCAACGATAGATACAGCAAGCCATACATTGATGTAAACCTATTTTAGCACGAAAAAAAGCAAAATTCAACGCATAAAGCAGATTTTTTTCACATTATCATCATTTTTTTATTGTTTTTGCAACAATTACGTCAATACGTGGTACCCGCATTGTTCGTTGGAACACACCAGTTTGTTCCCCTTGACCAGCAGCAGATTCCCGCACTTTGGACATTTCTTGTCCGTGGGCCGCTGCCACACCATGAAGTCGCAGTCCGGGTTGTCGATGCAGCCGTAGTAGACCCTGCCCTTGCGGGTCTTTTTCATCACCACATCCTTGCCGCACTTGGGACAGGCCACGCCGATCTTTTCATAGTAGGGCTTGGTGTTTCGGCATTCCGGGAAGCCGGGGCAGGCCAAAAACCTGCCGTGGGGCCCGTACTTGATCACCATCTGCCTGCCGCAGAGCTCGCAGGCCACGTCGCTGACCTCGTCGGCGATGGTCACGTGCTCCAGATCCTTCTCCGCCTGCTTCACCGCTTCGTCTAAATCCGGGTAGAAATTGGACACGATGGTCTTCCACTTCACCGTCCCCTCCTCCACGCCGTCCAGCAGCGCTTCCAGGTTGGCGGTGAAATTCACGTCCACAATGGAGGGGAACGCCTCCTTCATCATGTTGTTCACCACTTCCCCCAGCTCCGTCACATACAGATTTTTGTTTTCCTTGGTCACATACCGCCTGGCCAAGATGGTGGTGATGGTGGGCGCATAGGTGCTGGGACGCCCGATGCCCAGTTCCTCCAGGGCCCGCACCAGGGAAGCCTCCGTGTAGTGGGCGGGGGGCTGGGTAAAGTGCTGCTTTGGCTCGAAAGACACAAAAGACAGGCGGCTGCCCTTCTCCAGACGCCCGGTCAGCACATTTTCCTCCTCCTTGTCCTCCTGGGACACATACACGCTCATAAAGCCGTCAAATGTCCGGCTGGAGACAGACAGGGCAAAGACGCTGTCCGCGGCCTGGATCTTCACCGCGGTGGTCTCGTACCGGGCCGGGCTCATGCGGCTTGCCAGAAACCGCTTCCAGATCAGCTGGTAGAGCCGAAACAGATCCCTGGGAAGCTGCTCCTTCAGCGCCGCAGGCGATTTCTCCAGGTCGGTGGGCCGGATGGCCTCGTGGGCGTCCTGGATCCGCTGGGGCGACTTCTTTGCGTCCCCCTCCCCCGCCTCGTACTGGGGGCCGAAATGGGCTTTCACATAGGCGGAGGCCGCGGCCTGGGCCTCCTCCGAGACGCGGGTGGAATCCGTGCGCAGGTAGGTGATCAGGCCCACGGTGCCCTCCCCCTGGATGTCCACGCCCTCATAGAGCTGCTGGGCCAGCCGCATGGTCTTCTGGGTGGAAAAATTCAGCTCCTTGCTGGCTTCCTGCTGGAGGGTGGAGGTGGTAAACGGCAGGGGCGCTTTCTTGATCCGCTCCCCCTTTTTGACCTCTGTCACCGTAAAGTCCGCCCCCTGCAGGGCGTCCATGATCTCCTGGGCCCGTCTGCTGTCTGAAATGGCCTCCTTTGTCTTCCCCGTGCCGTAGTACCTGGCCAGGATGGGCTTCTTTTCCCCCTCCGGGCGCAGGACGGCGTCCAGCGTCCAGTATTCCTCCGGCACGAAGGCGTTGATCTCCTCCTCCCGGTCGCAGATGATGCGCAGCGCCACGGACTGCACCCTTCCGGCGCTTAAGCCCCGCTTGATCTTGGCCCACAAAAGAGGGGAGATGCGGTAGCCCACCATCCGGTCCAGGGCCCTGCGGGCCTGCTGGGCGTCCACCAGATCCATGTTGATCTCCCTGGCGTTTTTCAAGGATTCCCGCACCGCATTTTTGGTGATCTCGTTGAAGGTGATGCGGTACACCTTCTTATCTTCCAGCTTCAGCGCGTGATAGAGGTGCCAGGAGATGGCTTCCCCCTCCCGGTCAGGGTCGGTGGCCAGATAGATCTTTTCCGCCTTCCTGACTTCCTTTCTGAGGTGGGCCAGGATGTCCCCCTTCCCCCGGATGGTAATATACTTTGGTTCGTAATCGTGCTCTATGTCAATCCCCAGCGAGCTTTTGGGCAGATCCCTGACGTGCCCGTTGCTGGCTGCCACTTCGTAGTTGGAGCCCAGAAATTTTTTGATCGTCTTCACCTTTGCCGGCGACTCCACGATCACCAGATATTTGGCCATAACGCGCCCCCTTCCAGCGTTTTTCGTCTGCCTGCCGCACGGTTTGTCCCCAGCCGCGTCCGCCCCGCCAGAGGCTTTCGCGTTCCCGCCGGGCCGGCGGCCTATCCTGCCAGACAGAATCGTGAAACACTATACACCAATTTGAAACGGGACGCAAGTGTTTTTTTGCAGGATACTTTCGCTTTCAAATTTCGTTTCTCCCCGGAAACTCACATTTCAAAAAATGCTGCATACCATTCGGTTTGCAGCATCCTCAGGATAAGAACTATTCGTTTGAAAACAGCTGATAGGGGAATCGAACCCCTGTTTCCGCCGTGAGAGGGCGGCGTCTTGACCGCTTGACCAATCAGCCTTGTGCGGTACATCCGTACCGCGCTTGCACCGCTTGAGCAGTACTTGCTTATCATAATACACTTCCGAAAAAAATGCAAGCACTTTTTTAAATTTTTTTCCGGCTTCCTGTGAATCATAAATCGAACAGGCTCAGCTGGTTGCTTTCCGGCAGATCCCCCAGCAGATGCAGGGAGGCCAGAAGATCCGTCACCGTCTTGGAGACCTTGGTGCGCTCCCTGAAATCCTCCTTGGACAGAAACGGCCCGCTTCTGGCCGCCTCCACGATGGCGTCCGCCGCTTTCTCCCCCAGCCCGTCGATGCTGTTGATGGAGGGCATGAGCTTTCCGTCCACAATCTGGAAGGTGCGGGAAGCGGCCCGGAAAATGTCGATGGGGGTAAACTCAAACCCTCTGGCGTACATTTCCTGCACCACCCGCATATCCCCGTAAGCGGCCTCCTCCCGGTTGGACAGGGGCTGGGCCCCCTCCTCCTTGGCGGCCGCCGCAGCCATGCGCCGCTTGTACTCTCCCATCACCTGCTCCAGATGCTCCTGTCCCTGGCACATCACCTCATAGGAAAAGGCTTTGGCGCGGATGCTGAAAAAAGCGCCGTAATAGGCCAGGGGATAGTGGATCTTGCAGTAGGCGATGCGCCATGCCATCATCACATAGGCCGCCGCATGGGCCTTGGGGAACATATACTTGATCTTCTCGCAGGACCAGACATACCAGTCCGGCACCTGATGGGCCAGCATATCCTCTTTCCACTCCGGCCACTTGTCGCATTTGCCCTTGGCCACGGTGCCCTTGCGCACCGCCTCCATGATCTTAAAGGCCTTCTCCGGCTCCACGCCCATCTGGATGAGATAAGTCATGATATCGTCCCGGGTGCAGATGGCGGTGGAGATGGTGGCCTTGCCCTCCTGGATCAGTGTCTGGGCGTTGCCCAGCCACACGTCGGTGCCATGTGCCAGCCCGGCGATGCGCACCAGGTCGGAAAACGCCTGGGGCTTGGTGTCGATCACCATCTGCATGGCGAAATCCGTGCCAAACTCCGGAATGCCCAGGGCGCCCAGCCTGGTTCCCCCGATCTGTTCCGGGGTGATGCCCAGCGCCTCCGTGCTCTGGAACAGGCTCATCACGTCTTTCCCGTCTAAGGGGATGGTCAGCGGATCCACCCCGGTCAGATCCTGCAGCATCCGGATCATGGTGGGATCATCGTGTCCCAGAATGTCCAGCTTCAACAGGTTGTGGTCGATAGAGTGGTAGTCAAAGTGGGTGGTGATGATATCCGTCTCCATATCGTTTGCGGGGTGCTGCACCGGGGTGAACGAATTGATGTCCTGCCCGATGGGGAGCACCACAATGCCGCCGGGGTGCTGTCCGGTGCTTCTGCGCACGCCGGTGCAGCCCTGGGCCAGCCTGTCCAGCTCGCTGGCGCGTTTATGGATTCCGCGCTCCTCAAAATAATTGCGCACATAGCCGTAGGCGGTCTTATCCGCCAGGGTGCCGATGGTGCCCGCCCGGTAAGTCTGCCCCGCGCCGAAGATCACCTCCGTGTACTTGTGGGCCTTGGACTGGTACTCCCCGGAAAAGTTTAAGTCGATATCCGGCTCCTTGTCCCCCTTAAAGCCCAGGAAGGTCTCAAAGGGGATGTCAAACCCATCCTTGTGCAGGGGGGCGCCGCAGACGGGACAGTTTTTGTCCGGCATATCCACACCGGCCTTTCCCGCGTAGGCTTTCACCTCGTCGCTGTCAAAGTCCACATAATGACATTCGCTGCAGTAATAGTGGGGGCTTAAAGGGTTTACCTCCGTGATGCCCGACATGGTAGCCACAAAGGAGCTGCCCACAGAGCCCCTGGAGCCCACCAGATAGCCGTCCTCCACAGACTTCCAGACCAGCTTCTGGGCAATGATATACATCACCGCAAACCCGTTTGTGATGATGGAGTGCAGTTCCCGCTTCAGCCGCTCCTCCACCACGGCGGGAAGATTGGGCCCGTAGATCTCATGGGCTTTCGCATAGCAGATGTCCGTCAGCGTCTTGTCGCTGTCCGCGATGACAGGGGGACACTTGTCCGGCCGCACCGGAGAGATGGTCTCCACCATATCCGCAATGCGGTTCGTGTTGGTCACCACCACCTCCATGGCTTTGTCGCTGCCAAGGTAAGCAAATTCCTCCAGCATTTCCTGGGTCGTGTGCAGGTACAGGGGGGCCTGGTTGTCCGTGTCGTTAAAGCCCCAGCCCGCCATGATGATGCGCCGGTAGATCTCGTCCGCAGGGTCTAAGAAATGCACGTCGCAGGTGGCCACTACGGGTTTGTGGAACTCCTCCCCCAGCTTGACAATGCGGCGGTTGATGTTCCGGATGTCTTCCACGGAATGGATGTCCCGGAATTTTTCCGATTCGATCATAAACTGGTTGTTGCCGCAGGGCTGGATTTCCAGATAGTCGTAAAAGCCCACGATGCCTGCGATCTGCATTTCGCTCTTGCCGTCTAAAAGCGCCCGGTACAGTTCCCCCGCCTCGCAGGCGCTGCCCAGAATCAGCCCGTCCCGGTACTGCATCACCAGGCTCTTTGGGATCCTGGGATGGCGGTTCCCGTAATAGGTCAGGTGGGACTGGGTGATGAGCCGGTACAGGTTGATGCGCCCCAGGTCGTTTTTGGCCAGAATGATGGCATGGTAGCTGGGAAGTTTGCGCACCAGCTCCACGCTGGAGCGTCCCAGGTCGTTTACCTGGCGGAGCGTATGGATCCCCTGTTCTTCCAGCATCTGCAGAAAGCGCAGAAAAATCAGGGCGGTACACTCCGCGTCGTCCACCGCCCGGTGATGGTTTTCCAGAGGGATCTTAAGCGTCTTTGCCACCGCGTCCAAAGTGTGTTTTTTCTGCCCCGGCAGAAGCACCCTGGCAATGCCCACCGTATCCACACAGGCAAAGGCGCAGGGCAGGCCCAGCCGCCTTGCATTTTCCTGGATAAAGCTCATGTCAAATCCCGCGTTGTGGGCCCCCAGGACACAGCCCTCGCAAAATTCCAGAAACCGGGGAAGCACCTCCCCGATCCCGGGAGCGCCCGCCACCATATCGTCCCGGATGCCCGTCAGCTTTTCGATCTCAAAGGGGATCGGCACGCCGGGGTTGACAAAGGCAGAAAACCGCTCCGCCACCGCCCCGTCCTTTACCTTCACCGCGCCGATCTCGATGATGCGGTTGTTCACAGGGGAAAATCCTGTGGTCTCGATGTCGAAGATCACAAAGGGCGCGGAAAAGTCCTGCCCCTCCTCCCCCGTCACGATCTCCTTCAGATCGTCCACCAGATAGGCTTCCACGCCGTAGATGATCTTGAAAAAATCCTGCTTGTCCGGCTGTTCTTCCCCCGCCGCCTGGCGTTTTGCCTTCTCCGCCTTCCACAGATCCTCCCAGACGTGGTTGGCGTCGGTAAAGCCCTGTACCACCCCGTGGTCTGTGATGGCGATGGCCTTATGGCCCCACTGATAGGCCCTCTTCACAATGTCAGAAGCCTCGGAGACGCCGTCCATATCGCTCATCTTGGTGTGGCAGTGCAGCTCCACCCGCCTGCGGGCGGCAGTGTCCATGCGCACCTCGGTAAAGTCCCCGATCTTTTTGATGCCGTAGATGCCGCCTATGGTCAGCTCATGGTCGAACTTGTCCAGGGACACCACGCCTCTTAGCTTGAGAAACGCACCCGGAGCGATCTCCTTCTCCAGCTCCTGCACCTGTTCACTTTTCAAAAACAGCTTCACCGTTATGGTGTCCGTAAAATCGGTGAGATCGAACATCAATATGACCCGCTCGCTGCGCAGCATCCTTTTGTCCGCTTTCAGCACCCTGCCCCGGATGGTCACTTCGCCGATCTCCCCGATGATCTCCTCGATGGGCATGGCCGCGTCCTCAAAGTCCCGTCCATAGATGACGTCTTTGTTTTCGGACTGTTTAAGCGGGCGCACCCGCTCGCCGGAAAACGATCCCCTCCCGGCGGACGCGCCCCTGCCGGGAGATGCTCCCCTGCTGAGAGCAGGTGCTCTCCCGGGCACAGCCTCCTTTCCGGAAACTGCGCCCCTTCCGGCCGTCTCCCCGTCCCGGCTCTCCCGGGGCGTTTCGTCCGGCTGTGCACGGCGCTTCGTGCGGCGGTATATCTCCTCCACCTTCCTGTCCAGCTGTTTTCTGTCTTCCTCCTCGTATTTTCCGGTCTGCGCCTCCCGGTAGGCAATCTCCAGCTCCAGCTCCAGCCCGCAGCGCTCTACCAGCACCTTTTCCAACACTCTTTCCAGTTCCCCCGCCCTGTCCCGGTTCAGCACGGTGTCCTCAATGGCAATCTGCATCTGCCCGGGGTGCGGGTAAGTGATCTCGGCCCCCCGGAAAGCGTTGTACAGGACGTGGCTGTAATCCTTTAACTCCGCCAAAATGCTCTCCCGGTAGATCTCCAGCAGATTCTGGGGCGTATACTGGGAGGAGAGCTCAAACCGCTCCTGGATGCGCACTGTCAGGGAGAGATTGGGAAAAAGCTGCCTTTTGATCTCCCGCTCCGTCTCCCACACGTCCTCTTTGGGGAGCAGCCAGGAGCTGAACAGATAAATGCGCATGGAGCCGCCCCCTTTGGGCGCCGTCACCCGCTCTACCTGGGCGGCAGCCAGCCGGTCGTGAAGGGGATTTTCAATCTGCAGTGTGGGAAATACATCAAAAAAAGGTTTCGACATGGCTCGTTTCTAGCTCCAATTCTCCAATTCTTCCCGCAGGGCGTTCAAAAGCTGATCCTCCGGCACCTTCCGGAGGATCTGGCCCTTTTTGATCAACAGGCCCTCTCCCTGGCCCCCGGCGATTCCCAGATCCGCCTCTCTGGCTTCCCCCGGGCCGTTCACCGCACACCCCATCACCGCCACCTTGATGTCCAGGGGATAGTCCTGTACCAGCTCTTCCACCTGCTGCGCCAGCCCGATCAGATCGATCTGCGTCCTGCCGCAGGTGGGGCAGGACACCACCTCGACGCCGCCCTTCCGCAGTCCGAGGGTGCGCAGGATCAGCCGGGCCGCCCTCACCTCCTCCACCGGATCCCCGGTGAGGGAAACCCGGACGGTGTCCCCGATGCCCCGGTCTAAAATGAGCCCCAGCCCCACTGCAGACTTGATGCTGCCGCTCATCAGGGTGCCGGCCTCCGTGATCCCCACGTGAAGGGGATAGGATGTCTGATCCGCCAACAGCTTGTGGGCCTCCACACACATGAGCACATCGGAGGACTTGATGCTGATCACCAGATTGTCATACCCTTCCTCCTCGATCATCCGCACCTTGTCCAGGGCGCTCTCCACAAGACCGGCTGCGGTGACGCCGCCGTATTTCTCCAGGAGGGGTTTCTCCAGGGAACCGCTGTTTACGCCAACCCGGATGGGGATCTGCCGCGCCTTTGCCTCCTTCACCACGGCGCGCACCTTCTCCGGCCCGCCGATGTTGCCGGGATTGATGCGGATCTTGTCCGCGCCGTTTTCCATGGCAGCAATGGCAAGCTGATAGTCAAAATGGATATCTGCAACCAGGGGAATATGAATCCTCTTTTTGATGGAGGACAGCGCTTTTGCCGCCTCCTGTGTGGGCACGGTGCAGCGGATGATCTCGCATCCCGCCTGCTCCAGCCGCAAAATCTGCGCCACGGTGGCCTCCACATCCTCCGTCTTCGTATTGGTCATGGACTGGATCCGGATGGGATTTCCTCCGCCCACCGCTACCCCTCCGATCCGCACCACGCGGGTATTGTCTCGATACATATCTTCTCCTTTTTGCGGGCTTTTGCCCGCTCTCTCCAGAGGGCTCCAAAATCCCGCCCTTATCAGACAGTGTATCACAATTTGCCGGTTCCCTCAACAAGATTTCCTGCGGAAACGGCCGGGGCCAGCCTGCACCGCTCTCTGCTTTAAACAAAGCTCCATCAGTCCGGCGTTTATATTTTCCCCCTGAAAGGCCCGGGGCAGCCGCTCCTTTAATTCCTCCGGGGCAGCCGGGGAAAAATCCAGCGCCTGCAGCAGGGCCGCAAGAAAAGGGGAACCGCCCAGATCCTCCAATCCCTCCTCTCCCCAATCCTTGCCGCCCTCCGGGCCAGGCTCCCCGTCTGGGTTCTTTCCGATCAGCTCCTGCAGCAGATCCTGGGGATTTAACAGCGGCACGGCCCCCTGGCGGATCAGACGGTTACAGCCGTCGCTCAGCCGGTCCGTGATGCGTCCCGGCACCACATACACGTCCCTGCCCTGCTCCAGCGCCATATCCACCGTGATCAGCGTGCCGCTCTTCTCCCGGGCCTCCACGACCACCACCGCATCCGCCAGCCCGCTGACAATGCGGTTCCTGGGCGGGAAATTCCTGGGCAAGGCCGGCGTGCCCGGCGGATAAGAGGACAAAAGGCATCCCCGGTCAGCCAGGGTCTCGTACAGCCCCCTGTTCTGGGAAGGGTAACAGATATCCACGCCGCAGCCCAGCACGGCGCAGGAGCTGCCCCCCGCGTCCAGCGCCGCCTGCTGACAGATGCCGTCTATCCCTCTGGCCATACCGCTGATCACCGTCACCTTGTTTTTCCCCAAAATTTCCCCCAGTTTCGCCGCCACATAAGCGCCGTACCCGGAACAGTCCCTGGCCCCCACGATTGCCGCCGCAGGCTCCCTCCCGGGCAGCTGTCCGCGCACAAACAATCCGTAGGGGGCGTCCGGAAGATGCCGCAGCCTTTTGGGGTACTGCGCATCCCTTTCCGTCACCAGGCGGATTCCTCCCTCCAAAAGCCGCCCGGCTTCTTCTTCCGGCGAAAAACGCCTGGTAAACTCCCTTAAGCCGTCCGCCTGTTTCTCCCCCAGCACCTGCCGCCACTTTTCCCAACCGGCAAAATAAGCCCCCTGGGCGCCGCCGAAGCAATCCGCCAGCTTCTGCCGTTTCCTGTCCCCTATGCACGGATAACTGCACAGCCAGACCTCATAGGGGTATTCCCGGCTCATCCCTTCTTCCATCCCGCCTCTCATTCTGCCGCTTCCGCGGCTCTTTGATCCCATGACGCGCTTTCCCCGCGTCTTTTTTTGCTCACTGGCTCCAGTCCTCCTGGGAGGGCCTGTAAAAGGCAGCCTCCAGCAGATGTTCCACGGCGATTTTCTCCGCCCCGGCCAGATCCGCCACCGTCCTTGCCACCTTGATGATCCTGTGGAAGGCCCTGGCGCTTAAGTGCAGGGAGTGATACAGCTGCTCCATGCATTCCTGCTCCCCGCTCCCCAGAGGGCAGTACCGCTCCAGGGCGGCGGGCTGGATATCTGCGTTAAAGCGCAGCCCGGTGCCTGCAAAGCGCTTTTTCTGCCGCTCCCTGGCCTCCAGTACCCGGCCTCTGACGGAGGCGCTGCTCTCCCCGGGGCTTGCCGTTTTTAAGTCCGGCAGCTCCACCGGCCCCAGCTCCGCACACAGGTCGATCCGATCCAGAATGGGCCCTGACACCTTTCCCACATATTTCCTTACCTGGGGTTTCGTACACCTGCAGCGGTTCTGGTCGGGATAATACCCGCAGGGACAGGGGTTCATGGCGCAGACCAGCATGAAATCACAGGGGTAGGTCGCGCTGCCCCCCGCCCGGGAGATGTGCACGCTCCGCTCCTCCAGTGGCTGGCGCAGGCTGTCCAGGGTATTCCTTCCAAACTCCGGCAGCTCGTCCAGAAACAGGACGCCCCGATGGGCCAGGGAAACCGCCCCGGGTCTTGGCACCGCGCTGCCTCCCACAAGCGCCGCCTGGGACACGGTGTGATGAGGGCTTAAGAAGGGGCGCCTGACCATCAGGGTACTCCCCTCCCCGGTGAGCCCCGCCACGCTGGCCACTGCCGTCACCTCCAGGCTTTCCTCCAGGGTCAGCGGCGGAAGGATGCTGGGGATCCGCCTGGCAATCATGGATTTCCCCGCCCCCGGCGGGCCCACCAGAAGCAGGTTGTGAAAGCCCGCAGCCGCGATTTCCGCCGCCCGGCGGGCGCTCTCCTGCCCGTACACTTCCGAAAAATCCGGCCCCGTCTCCTCCTGCAGCTGCACAAAGAGCTCCTGCGGATCGATCCGCAGGGCGGGCAGGATCCCCTCCCTCTCCTCCTGTGTCCCCGCCTGTAAAAAGGAGAGCACCTGGCGGACGTCTTTCGCCCCCCGCACGGAAAGCCCCGGCACAACGGCTCCCTCCGCGGCGTTGGCACAGGGGACGACACACTGGCGGATCCCCCAGGAGACGGCTTCCCGCAGGATGGGCAGGACGCCCCGCACCTTTTTCAATTCCCCGGCCAGCCCAAGTTCCCCCAAAAACAACGTCCCCTCCAGGGCTGATACGGGAAAGCAGCCCTGGGAAGCCAGGACGCCCACCGCAATGGGTAAGTCAAAGGCGGTTCCCTCCTTTCGTTTGTCCGCCGGAGAGAGATTTACCGTCACCCGCTTTGGAGGAAGCTGGAAACCGGCGTTTTTTAACGCCACGCAGACGCGCTCCCTGGACTCCCTCACCTCGCCTCCCAGGGAACCCACCATAGAAAACATGGGCAGCCCGTTTGCAATGTCTACCTCCACGGAGACAGGATAAGCTAAGACGCCCTGAAGTGCGCCGGAATGAATCACACTGAACATCACATACCTCCTATGAAACCTGCCGCTGCGATACCCTGCCGGGCCGGCAGAAAAAGCGGCGTAACGCCAAAGGCTTTGCAAAGGCAAAACTGTACTGCGCCGCAAGTGAAGATGGAAACAGAATCAAAAAGGGAAAAAACAAAAAGGAAGAATCCAAAAAGGCAGAAACAAAAAGAAGAGGCAATAGGGCAACTGCATAAGGGAAGAAAAAACAAGAATTTTCAGCAACGCAATGATTATGACTTTGTATCACTGGAAGAAGAACTTCCGGCCAATGGAGAAAGCGCTATCAAGCGGGCCGGTAAAAAGCGCCGGGACAGCCGGATCGTAAACCCCTTCCGGGCGCAGGCACACACCCCCGCCCGGAAGGCAAGCTGTCTGGGACAGCTATATTTTCATTCCCATATTGTCTGGATCCTGGGCAAACTGGATGGCCGTGTCCCGGTCGATCCTGCCCGCAAAATAATGTTTGCAGATCGCTTCGTCCATGGTAATCATGCCGATCTTGCGGTTGGTCTGCATCACGCTGGGCAGCTGGTGGGATTTCCCCTCCCGGATCAGGTTGCGCACTGCGTGGTTGGCGTGCATGACCTCAAAGGCCGCCACGCGCCTCTTGCCGTCAGACGTGGGAAGCAGCTGCTGGGAGATCACGGCCTCTAACACATTGGCCAGCTGCACCCGGATCTGCTGCTGCTGATGGGGCGGGAACACGTCGATGATACGATCCACCGTGCTGGCCGCGCCGATGGTATGTAAGGTGGACAAAACCAGGTGGCCCGTCTCTGCCGCGGTGATGGCCACGCTGATGGTCTCAAAATCACGCATCTCGCCCACCAGGATCACATCCGGATCCTCGCGCAGGGCCGCCCGGAGGGCATTGGCATAGGAGTCGCTGTCCAGACCGATCTCCCGCTGGTTCACCATGGACATCTTGTGCTGGTGCAGATACTCGATGGGGTCTTCCAGAGTGATCACATGGGCATCCCGGTTGTTGTTGATCTTGTCGATGATGGCCGCCAGGGTGGTGGACTTACCGCTTCCGGTAGGCCCCGTCACCAGCACCAGGCCGCGCTTGCGCTGGTACAGTTCCACCACGGACTCCGGCACGCCCAGCTCCTCCGGGGCCGGGATCTGGGTGCCCACCAGACGGAAGGCCATCGCCACGCTGCCCCTTTGTTTGAAGGCGTTGACACGGTATCTGCCAAGGTGGGGGATGGAGAAGGAAAAGTCATACTCTCCCCGCTGTTCAAATTTCTCCCGCTGATGGTCGTTCATCACACGGCTCAGCACGTCCAGCGTGTCATTGGGCATCATCCTCTGATAATTCATCTCGATCAGATCGCCGTTTACCCGCATCTTTGGGGGAATCCCCACCGTCAGATGCACATCGCTGGCGCCCGCCTCCTTCGCATCGCGCAAAATATCTTCTATGATCGGCATATTCTTCCTCTCTTCCTCGTCTCAGCCATCCGCCGGCTGGTCTTTTCCCATTGGCCCGCTCCCCATCCGGTAGCGGCTGTCCATGGTCTTTGACACGTCTACGATTGCAATGTCCCGGTTTTCCCTTCCTCCCAGATCCAGAAGGGTATTGTCTCCGAAGGTCAGCACCACGGGCCGCAGCGCGTCCCGCGGGTTTTCCGTTACGATCAGGGCCTGTTCCCCGGTGCTTAATTCCACGCTGACGCCTGGGCCCAGAACGTTCACCGACTTTAACAGCGCCGTCACCACCTCCGGGTCGTACAGCTGGGGATTGTCCTCCAGCTCCCGTATGGCCTTCACTTCCGATTCTACGGCGCCCTGGGGCGTCATGGCAGTGATCTCGTCATATCGGTTTGCCACCAGCAGAACCTTTGCCCCGGTGAGCAGCTTGCCGGAATCCTTCGATCCCCCCGGAAGATCCAGCCCCCACTGGAGCCGCAGCGCCTGGGTGCAGATGCGCTTGACCGCCGCGCCGTCCCGCACCGCCGTCTCAAAGACGTCCAGCCCGGAAAGCTGGCCCTGGTAAAGTCTCTCCTGCCGGGCGCTCTCGTTTTCCCGGTCAAACAGGATTTCCTTTGGGATCAGGAGTTTCCCGATGTCGTGCAGCACAGCCGCATACATACACTGCAGCTGCTCGTCCACCCGCAGGTTCATCACATGAGTGATCATGGCGGTGAGAATCGCCGTATTCAGGGCGTGCCTGCATACAAAGTCATCCCTGCCCCGCAGGCACTGGGAAAAATGGATCTTCCCGTCCAGGTGGCCGTATTTTTTGAGGATGGCGCTGACAACGCTCTCCAGACGGTTCTGGCGCGCGCCGCTTATGATCTGCTCCAGTTCCTCCTGAAGGGAGCCGGCCATGGCGGCCTGGAAACGTTCCAGCTCCACGTCCTCCTCAGACATGGGAGGAAGGGGCTCTGCCGGTTCCAGCACATAAACGCCCAACAGCCCCAGTTGGTTCACACAGCCGACGGCCCGGGAATCCAGCTTCACGTCCCGGTCAAACAAGACAGCCCCAGACTTATCATACACAGGACACGCAAGCCGCATCTGCGGCCGCAGATCCCCCGTCTCCACAAACTTCATAACGGCCCCTTCCCTCCCCTCCGGACTCTCCGCTTTCTATTACTTATTATATCCATTCCCCCTGCAAAACACAATTAAAAGTTATCGGATTCCTGTTCAAATTTCCCCCGCAGTTTCTGCAGCGCTTTTTTCTCGATCCGGGACACATAGCTGCGGGAAATGCCAAGCTTTTCCCCCACCTGGCTCTGGGTGGCCTCCGGCGTGCCGTTTAACCCGTAGCGCATGGTGAGAATATCCCGCTCCCTGGGGGTCAGCTCCTCTTTCAGCAGGACAAAAAGCCTCTGTATCCTTCCCGACAGCTCCATGCTCTCCACGATATCCGGCTGCTGCTGTTCGATCACGTCCACCAGATGGATCTCGTTTCCCTCTTTGTCCTGCCCGATGGGTTCAAAAAGCGACACCTCCCGGGACATCTTTTTCTTTCCGCGAAGCAGCATCAGGAGTTCGTTGTCGATGCAGCGGCAGGCGTAAGTGGCCAGCCGCCCCTTTTTATCGTCAAAGCTGTCAATGGCCTTGATTAACCCGATACACCCGATGGAAATCAGATCCTCCATGTCTTCGTCAGCGTTTTGATATTTCTTGGCAATGTGAGCCACCAGCCGCAGATTTCGCTCCACCAGAATTTCCTTCGCCCGTCTGGCTTCCGCTGGGGTTCCCTCCCGCAGCAGGCGGCACTGCTCGGCTTCTTCCCCGGCGGTCAACGGTTTTTGAAACGTTTTCAAAGATGCCTCCGCGGATCACTCTCACAATAGTTTATGTGTCGTTTTCCTCCGCGGTGCCTGTCATTGCGGCAAATTCCCCTATCTCAAAAACTGCGCCATCACATAATTGGCCACATCCAGCCCAAACTCCGTCAGCGCCAGCATCTCCTGCCTGCGCCCCGCTCCGTCCATCCTCCAACAGCGCCTCAAAAGCCCCTGCCGCAGGTTTTTTTCTATGACGGGGCCGTAGATCTCCTCCAGGCTGTGGGAAAAGCAGTCCGCAAAGTCGTCAAAGCCCACCCCGTCCGTCATCCGAAGACCCAGGAACAAAAACTCCTCCATCTGTTCCTCCAGGGTCAAAGCCTGCGCTTGTTCCCTGCAGCCCAGGGGATTTTCCAGATACCGGGAAAGCCCGTCCGCATTCCGGAACCGGACGTTTTCCAGAAGGGAAGCCGCCCCCACGCCAAAACCCAGGTAGTCCCGCCGCTTCCAGTAACCCAGGTTGTGCCGGCAGGCATACCCCGCCCTGGCATAGTTAGAGATCTCATAGCGCTCATAGCCCGCTTTTGCCAATGTCCGTTTGGTCTCCCGGTACATCTGCCTGTCCAGTTCCTCCGGCGCCTGTGACAAAATCCCCTTTTTTTCCATCTCGTAAAACGGCGTCCCCTCCTCCCAGATCAGGCTGTAGGCGGAGATATGCTCCGGCGCAGGCTGCAGGCTTAAGACGCTTTCCAGCGTCTTCCGGCAGCTTTCCAATGTCTGCCCCGGCAGGGCGCTCATCAGATCCACGTTGATATTGGCAAAGCCTGCTTTCCTGGCTGCATAATAGGTCTCCAAAAACTGCTGCCAGGTGTGGATTCTGCCCAAAACTGCAAGTTCTCCGTCATCTGCCGACTGTAAGCCGATGCTTAACCGGTTGATGCCCGCCTCCCGGTAGGCCGAAAGCTTTTCTGCGTCCACCGTGCCGGGATTGACCTCTATGGTGATTTCCGCCTCCGGCAGGATCCCATAGACTTCCCGCAGGTTTTGCAGCAGACCGCAGATTAACCGCGCCTCCACCACCGACGGCGTCCCCCCGCCGAAAAAGACGGAAACCACCTTGCGGCCCTCTGCCTCCTCTGCCCGCCCAAGCGCCTCCCGGGCCAGAGCCTCCATGTAGCGCTCCTGCACCAGAGGACTGGCCGGTTGGGACAAAAAATCGCAGTACAGACATTTTTTGACGCAGAAGGGGATATGGAAATACAGTTCCAGTTCTCTATTTTCTGTCATCCAGCTTTAACACGCTCATAAAGGCTTTCTGAGGGATCTCCACGCTGCCGATCTGGCGCATCCGCTTCTTTCCCTCCTTCTGTTTCTCCAACAGTTTCTTTTTTCTGGTGATGTCTCCCCCGTAGCACTTTGCCAGCACATCCTTGCGCATGGCCTTTACGGTCTCCCGGGCAATGATCTTGCCGCCCACGGCTGCCTGGATCGGGATCTCGAAAAGATGCCTGGGAATCTCATCCTTTAGTTTCTCGCACATCTTCCGCCCTCTCTCGTAGGCGGAATCCGCGTGGACGATAAAGGAGAGGGCGTCCACTTCCTCCCGGTTGATGAGGATGTCTAATTTTACCAGCTTAGAAGGCTCATAGCCCTTGATGTCATAGTCAAAGGAGGCATAGCCTCTGGAGCGGGATTTCAGCGCGTCAAAAAAGTCGTAGATGATCTCGTTCAAAGGCAGATCGTACTTTAACAGCGCCCTGGTGCCCTCGATGTACTCCATGCCCAGGTAGCGCCCCCTCCGCTCCTGACACAGCTCCATGATGGAGCCGATGTATTCGCTGGACACCATGATCTCCGCGGCGACGATGGGCTCCTCCATGTGCTCGATGGTGGAGGGATCCGGCAGATTGGCGGGGTTGGTCAGTTCAATGAGCGTACCGTCCGTCTTATAGACCCGGTAGACTACCCCCGGGGCCGTGGTCACCAGATCCAGCCCGTACTCCCGCTCCAGCCTCTCCTGGATGATCTCCAGGTGCAAAAGTCCCAAAAAACCGCACCGGAACCCGAAGCCCAGCGCCACGGAAGTCTCCGGCTCATACTGCAGGGAGGCGTCGTTGAGCTGCAGCTTTTCCAGCGCGTCCCGAAGATCCGGGTACTTTGCCCCGTCTGCCGGATACAGGCCGCAGTAGACCATGGACTGCACTTTTTTGTAGCCGGGCAGGGGCGCCGCGCAGGGATTGTCCGCGTCCGTCACCGTGTCGCCCACGGCGGTGTCCTTTACGTTTTTGATGGAGGCGGTGATATATCCCACCATACCGGCGGACAGTTCTTCACAGGGGATAAACTGCCCCGCGCCGAAATAGCCCACTTCCACCACTTCCTCCCTGGCGCCTGTCGCCATCATGCGGATGCGGGTGCCTTTGCGCACCGTGCCCTCCATGACGCGGCAGAAGATGATGACGCCCTTGTAGGAGTCGTAGATGCAGTCAAAGATCAGCGCCTGCAGCGGGTTTTCCGGGCAGCCCTTCGGCGCCGGGATTTTCTTGACGATCTGCTCCAGCACCTCCTCCACGCCGACGCCGTTTTTCGCGGAGATCAGCGGCGCGTCCTGAGCCTCCAGGCCGATCACGTCCTCGATCTCCTCCTTGACCCGCTCAGGGTCGGCGCTGGGCAGGTCGATCTTATTGATGACGGGGAAGACGTCCAGATCATGGTCTAAAGCCAGATACACATTGGCCAGGGTCTGGGCCTCGATGCCCTGGGCTGCGTCCACCACCAGGACAGCGCCGTCGCAGGCCGCCAGGGAACGGCTGACCTCATAGTTAAAGTCCACATGGCCCGGAGTATCAATCAGGTTAAAGATATACTCCTCCCCGTCCTTCGCCCGATAGACCGTGCGCACCGCCTGGGCCTTGATGGTAATGCCCCGCTCCCGCTCCAGATCCATATTGTCCAGCACCTGGGCCTGCATCTCCCGGCTGGTGAGCAGCCCTGTCATCTCGATGATGCGGTCCGCCAGGGTCGATTTGCCGTGGTCGATATGTGCAACAATGCAGAAATTCCGTATTTTACTCTGGTCTACTGCCACTTTAATTTCCTCGTTTCTCCCGTGTTGTGGTTTTTCCGCCCGAATGTCTCCTCAGACGGTTTTTCGCGGATAATCACGGACATTGTAGCAGAATTTCCCCCGGTTGTCCAGAAGGCAAAATAAGGGCCTAGGGATGATGTCTGACTGCTTTTCCTTTTCGCCTGGGTAAGGGCAGATTGTGCCCGGAAAGTACAGAATCGCGTTTTCGCCTGCGGCGCTTGAAGATGCGCTGTATGGACAGTATAGCACAGGAAAACTTATTCTGCAAGATGGAATTTTAGTGTGGCTCACGCCCCAGACAGCACCAGATCCAGGATGTGGGCCAGGGGATCGCAGGCGTTCATGGCCTCCTCCAGAGTATTGTTCTGGGCCCCCAGTTCGATCAGAAGATACCTCGCGGCCAGGTGCATATTATAGCGGTACCCCTTCAGATAAATCTTGCGGGCTAACCCCGGGTAATACTCCTGCGCCTTACGCTGCATCTGGAAGGAGAACGCCAGGTTATCCTCCAGGTACTGGTTGTACAGATAGGAAATGTTTCCCGTGGTCTTCGTGCGGCTCAATCCGTTAAAAAACATAAACCGGGCGGTGGGTCTGCCGTCCAGATCCGTCACCAGCCTGGTTCCCTCCGGCATTTCGTCCCGGTGCAGGTCGATGACCACCTGGATGGAGGGATTCTCCTCCAGCACTCCGGCGATATCCGGCAGTGCGTTGGCATAGGCGTCGTCCCTGCCGTTTACATCGTACTCCCCGTCATAGTGCAGCACTTCATAGCCGTATGTATCTTCCAGAATCCTGGCCAGGCGCTCCCCCACGCCCTGAATGTTCGTTGCGTCATCCCCGGGGACGGAATCCGCGAATCCTTCCTGGGAATGGGTGTGATAGATCAGGATCTGGGGGCCCGGACTTTCCTTTGACACGGTCATATCCTTCTCCAGAAACTGCTCCACATCCAGCTGGTCGCTTCCCGCCATGGTGTTGGCGTCCACCGTGTAAAATTGCTGGAGCAGCGTCTCATAGTCCTGAAGCGCCGCCATATCCAGCTGCACCTGCCGGGCATGGGGCACAAAGGGCTGTCCCCCAAATCCAGACGCCGTTTCGTCTTCCGCCTGCAAAAGCCCCTCCCATTGCTGCGGGGCCGTCTCCTCCCCGCCGTTTTCCCCCGGCCCGTCCTGGCCCTGGACGCCCTGGCTTTCCGGCAAGACGCCGTCCCCGCTGCCCTCCCGGGCTTCCTCCAGCAGGATCTCCCGCAGCGTTTCCGCCCTTGCCGTCTCCTGGCCCAGCTCCTGTCTCGCATAGCCGTAAAAGGGCAGCACGCTGTCCATCTGCTCCTGCAGCAGAAAGCAGGTCCCTTCCGACTGCGCAAGGGAAAAGGAATAGCCTGACAGATAAGATGCGTAAAGCGCCCGCCGGAAAGCTTCCCCCAGCTCCCCCAGCATGGCGTCCCGCAGCGAATCGGACGCCCCTTTGCCCCGTCCGTAAGTCCCTGCCTGTCCTTCATCCTGCCTCATGGCGTCCCTGCCCCCCAAAAGCCATATCAGGAAAAAGACAAAAAGCGCCGCGGCCAAAAGCCTGCGCACAAAAGGGGATCGTGCCATTTTCTTCTTTACGCCCAACACTTCCTTTCCCGCCGAAACGGCTTGTGATTCCCTCTATTCTATGCTGTCCCCATTTCGTCCATGCACATCTGGAGCGCCAGATTGATGCCCTCCGACACCGTGTAGCTCACCCGCTTCACCACGGCGTCGATGTCCTTTCCCGTCATGTACATATTGTTCAGCTCAGGAAAATTCTTCTGCTGGCGGCTCACATATTTTACCACATCGGCCTCTTTCTCCTCCTCCAGCAGCTTTTCCAGCGCGTCGGAGACAATGGTAGCCGCGTCCACCACGGTGGGGATGCCCACTGCGATCACCGGCACCCCCAGGCTTTCCTGGGTCAGGGCATTGCGGTGGTTGCCCACCCCGGAGCCCGGCTGGATGCCGGTGTTGGTGATCTGGATGGTGCGGTTTAAGCGCCGGATGCTGCGGGCGGCCAGGGCGTCGATCACGATCAGCACGTCCGGCTCCGTCTCCCGTACCACGCCTTTTACGATCTCCGCCGTCTCCATGCCGGTCTTTGCCATCACCCCCGGTTCCAGGGCGCTGATCAGGTTGATCTTTTCCCGGTTGTAGGCCGCCGCCCCGTACTCCCGCACGATGTGCCGAGTGATAAAAAGGTTGTCCACCGCCTGGGGCCCCAGGGAGTCCGCCGTCACCTCCCGGTTGCCCAGGCCGACGATCAGCACAGACTGTTCTTCCCCTTTTCCGGGCAGCAGCTCCAAAAGCTCCGACGCAAAGCACTCTGAGATCTCCCTGTGATACGCCTCGTCCGGCTCCACCATGGCCGGCGCCTCCATGGTCACATAGATGCCCACAGGCTTCCCCATGGCCTTGGCAGCATTCTTCGTGTCGATCATCACCTTGGTGACCCGCACGTCCTGCTCCTCTTTATAATATTCCTCCACCCGCACCCCATGCAGGGCGCTCTCCGCCTCGCCGATGCTCTCCCGCGCCTCCAGGGCGAGATCCGTCCGAACTTGAAAATTTGCCATTGCTCCCGCTGTAACCTCACAATCCGTTTTACGTTCTTCTCCTAGTTTTCTCAAAAAATACGGGAATATGTATTGACAAATTTTCAAGAATTGACTAAACTATAACAGTATGTTTGCCTTGGTTCTCCGTGTCTGACTGAGGTAAAGCAGGCAGCAATAGACGGTGTCTAGTATATATGAGATGGAGGTGTACAGCTTGGCTAACATTAAATCTGCGAAAAAGAGGATTCTTGTAAACCGCACAAAGGCTGATCGGAATAAGGCTGTCCGTTCCGGCGTAAAGACTGCGATCAAGAAAGTATACGCCGCAATCGAGTCCGGCGACAAGAACGCTGCGAATGCCGCTCTGGTCTCCGCGATCAAGGCTATTGAGATGGCGTCCAGCAAGGGCGTTTACCACAAAAACAACGCAGCCCGCAAGGTTTCCCGCGTCACCAAGGCAGTAAACCAGATGGCATAAATAAAAAACAGCTAAGAGCGCCTGCCCCGTCATGCAGGCGCTCTTTTTGTGCCCCGCAGGCTTTAGTGCCTCCGTCCTCCGCCGCCATGGCTTGCGCCGCTGCGGCTGCTGTGATGTCCTCCCCCGCCCCGGCCGGAACTGCCGCCGCTTCCGCTGCTTCTGTCAATGTGCCGCGTGGTCACAAACTTGCGCAAAAAGTCGTCCCGCTGCCCGGTGACCGTCGGCTTTCCGCCCGCCACATAAGTGCCTGGGGAGGTGGTGTCCACCGCTTTCGGCGGCTTTAAATAAGTCGTTGCATACAGAAGCGCTGCTGCCACCGGCACGATCACCGCGATCGCCCAGGGAAACGGAGCCTGCGGCTGCCTGGTGAGCGCCTCTCCCACCCGCTTTTCCACTGCCCGCAGGAAGTCGATATAGCCCAGACAGCAACTGTCCTGATACCGGGCTGCCAGGGCGTCCAGAAGTTTCTGGATATCATACTCCCCAAGCGCTTCTTCCACCCTGCCGCTGGTGGAAAGATGCCAATACTCCTGTCCTTCATACACGTTATCCACCAGGATGAGGCCGTCTCCCTCGAATCCCTTGTTGTAACCGTAATGATTGTCGTCCCAGAAATTGTCCGCAAAGGCCTCCATCACATCCTCCAGGGCCCCTGAGACGGCGTCGTTTTCCTTTCTGGCGCTTTCCCCCTCCATGGGCTGGTCGATGGTCACCAGCACGATATCCGCCCGCAGCGTCTCCTCCAGCACGGCAATCCGGCTGCGCAGATCGTCCTCCTCTTCGCCGGTTAAGATGTCCGCCTGGTCATACACCCGCTCTGCGGGGGCCTCCAGGTTTCTCCTGGGCTGATCGGGATTGTCGTGCTTTGTGATCCAGATCGCCAGAAACACCAGCGCCAGAATGCCCACCGCCAGAAACCAGAATCGGAAATAATGCAGATATTGGCCGACTGCCCCTTTGTTCTCCTCTGTTTTCACAATGCCCTCCTCACAGATAACTGCCGATCATCTGCATCAGCACCAGAATGGCCGTCAGACAGGCCCACAGGGTTCCCGTATAGGCCCAGACTTTTTTGGTGGAAACCGGCGGAATCCCCACGATTTTCCCCGTCTGCCCGTTGACATAAAAGGGATAGTCCTTCCCGCCGTACCTGTACTGATACCGCCATACCGGCAGCAGGCCGTAGCATACCTGGCTGTCCCGCACCTGCAAATCTTTCTGCTGCGTCTTTACGGAGAGGTAACTGCCTGCATAAGTATCCGCCAACAGCTTCTCCGCATCCTCGTCCCGCTTCTGTTTCGCCCTGCTTTCCAGATCCTGCGCGGGCATATTGTACTTTTCCGCCAGAAACCCGGATAAGAACTGGGGATCAAACGCCTGGAGCTGTTCGTAGCGGTAGGGCTCTACCAGATCCATCACATCATCCGGCATCTGTTCGGAGGCGTCCACCGGGATCTTCTCAAACCTGATATCCATGGATCTGTGCACATCATAGAGGGAAGTCTCCGTATAGGCAGTGTCCCCGCTGTTCCAGCTTCTGACCTTCGTCCCCTCCCCCGAAAATTCCAGGTGGGTATCATAGTCATAAAACCAGAACGGTACATAGACGCCCTCCATGGCGTTTAATTTTGCCTCCGATAAAAAGCCTGTGGGGGCGAAGCGGAATGTCCTGAACCTGTCCCTGAGGGAAAGCTTGCAGGCCTCCTTCCCCAGCTGGAAGGGAAGGATCATCCTGGGCGCGTACGCGCCCTCCACCCGCTCGTTGAAGATCAGATAACAGTCACAGCTGGGACAGCGGGAGGCCGCCGTGTGAGGACCCACCTTTACTTCTCCGCCGCAGTTTGGGCAGACGGTAAGCTCCCCCAGGCTCTCGTCAGAGCGCTCTGCGCTCCCTTCACTGTCACAGTAAGGGCAGTACATCCCGTGTTTCTCCGGGCTGTAAACCGCATTTCCGCCGCAGTTTCTGCACTTATAGATCATACCCGCTCCCTTTCTTTGGCGCTGGCGTCCGTCTTCGCCCGAACCGCCGCGCTTCCCTCATTGCCGACCTATCGCAAACGCCTTTCTTACTGTTCTTTCCCGCCTTGGAACGCAGCAGACAATCTGTTGAAAACAGCGTCTTCCTCTGGCCCGCAGGCTTGATACGCTTCGCAGATCCGGGCGATCTCCTCTGTCTCTGTCAGCAGATCGGCTGCGATATTTTCCGGGGCTTCTCCCCTTTGCAGTTTATTGCAGACAAGATAAATCAAAAGCTGCTGCTTTCCCTGGGTAAACCCCTGCGCAAGGCCACGTTCCATGCCCTGCTCTAACCCCTGGACAAGGCCTCGCTCCATGCCCTGTTCTATCCCGTCCTCCAGGCCTTCCTCATACCGCACTGCCAAAGCGTCGTCCAAGTTAAACTAGGTAAACAGCATATTCTTTGCCTCCGTCCCATGCTTCGTGACAAACTCCGCAAAGATCTTTATTTTCAATTCTAACATGGGTTCTTTTGTTTTGGCAATATATGCATCCGAAAGTTTTAATACAATTTCATCACAAGGGTCTATCCGGCTCACAGACAAAAGTGCGGCATGACCGAAATCATGCCGCACTCGAAAGCAATATGGACTTGTCTGATTGACGCCCGCTTTACTTGTTGTAATTCACGATCTGGCCGAAATCAGGCTTTAAGGAAGCGCCGCCCACCAGGCCGCCGTCGATATCGGGCTGTGCAAACAGCTCCGGCGCACTGGATGCGGACACGCTGCCGCCGTACTGGATGCGGACAGCGGCTGCGGTAGCCTCGTCGTAAATTTCTGCGATGCAGTCCCGGATCGCCTTGCAGACCTCCTGTGCCTGCTGGGTGGTTGCCACCTTGCCGGTGCCGATGGCCCAGATGGGCTCATAAGCGATGACTGCCTCTGCAGCCTGCTGTGCCGTCACGTTTAAGAACGCGATCTTGATCTGCTGGCGGATGAAGTCGATGGTCACGCCCTGCTCTCTCTGGGTCAGGGATTCGCCGCAGCAGATGATGGGCGTTAAGCCGTGTTCAAATGCCTTGAGAACCTTCTTGTTCACCGTCTCGTCCGTCTCCGCAAAGTACTCCCTGCGCTCGGAGTGGCCGATGATCACATATTTTACGCCCGCGTCGGTGAGCATATCGGGAGCGATCTCCCCTGTGAAGGCGCCCTTCTCCTCGAAGTACATATTCTCTGCGCCAATCTGGATATTGCTGCCCTTGGCCGCCTCTACGGCGGGGATGATATCGATGGCGGGTACGCAGAATACCACGTCAACGTCATCATTCTTTACAAGAGGCTTTAATGTCTCAATGAGTTCTACGGCCTTGCTGGGAGTCATGTTCATCTTCCAGTTGCCGGCGATGATTTTTTTCCTTGCCATAATTGTTTCCCTCTCGATTTTATTTGTCGTCTGCCGCAGCCACGCCGGGAAGCACCTTGCCCTCCAGAAACTCCAGGGAAGCGCCGCCGCCGGTGGAGATGTGGCTCATCTTGTCGCCGAAACCAAGCTGGTTTACTGCCGCTGCGGAGTCGCCGCCGCCGATGATGGTGGTGGCGTCCGTCTCTGCCAGCGCCTTGGCTACCGCGATGGTGCCAGCTGCCAGCGTGGGATTCTCAAACACGCCCATAGGCCCGTTCCAGACTACCGTCTTTGCGCTCTTTACGGCGTCTGCAAACAGTTCCTGGGTCTTCGGGCCAATGTCTAAGCCCTCCATATCTGCAGGAATCTTGTCCGCATCCACATAGGAGATCTCCACCGGCCCGTCGATGGGGTTGGGAAAACTCTTTGCAATGGTGGTATCGATGGGAAGGAGCAGCTTCTTGCCAAGCTTCGCAGCCTTTTCCATCATCTCCTTGCAGTAGCCGATCTTCTCATCGTCCACCAGGGAATTGCCCACTTCCAGCCCCTGGGCCTTTAAGAAGGTGTATGCCATGCCGCCGCCGATGATCAGGGTATCGCACTTCTCCAACAGATTGGAAATTACGTTCAGCTTATCTGCCACCTTTGCGCCGCCTAAGATCGCCACGAAAGGACGCACCGGATTCTCCACTGCATTGCCCAGGAAATTGATCTCCTTCTGCATCAGGTAGCCTACCACGTTCTCGCCGCCCTTTGCGGTGATGAACTTGGTCACGCCCTCCACGGAGGCATGAGCCCTGTGGGAGGATCCGAATGCATCGCACACATACAGATCTGCCAGGTCTGCCAGCTCTTTGCTGAACTGCTCCCCGTTCTTGGTCTCCTCAGCGCCCCGGAAACGGGTGTTCTGCAGAAGAACAACATCGCCCTCCTTCATTGCCTCCACCGCTTTGGTCGCTTCCTCGCCGGTCACGTTGTAATCGCTCACAAACACCACTTCCCTGCCCAGCTTTTCAGACAGCCGCTTTGCCACGGGCGCCAGGGACTCGCCTTCGTTGGGGCCGTTCTTTACTTTTCCCAGGTGGGAGCAGAGGATCACCTTGCCGCCGTCGTCGATCAGCTTCTGGATGGTGGGAAGCGCCGCCGTGATACGGGTCTCGTCGGTAATCTCGCCGTTCTTTAAGGGAACGTTGAAATCACATCTGACCAGCACTCTTTTCCCCTTTGCGTTGATGTCGTCAACAGATTTCTTGTTCAAGCTCATTTTTTCCTCATTTCCGCCGCCTCCGGACGGCATTTTCTTATTCACCCTGCAAAAAAAGGTCCGGTCCTAAGACCGGACCTTGATAGGCCTTCGTTTTGCTTGATTTAGCCCAGCTCGCTGAAGTACTTGATGGTGCGAACCATCTGGGAGGTGTAGCTGTTCTCGTTGTCGTACCAGGAAACAACCTGAACCTGGGTGTTGCCGTCCTCCATGGGAGCTACCATGGTCTGGGTCGCATCGAAGATGGAGCCATAGGTGCTGCCGATGATGTCGGAGGATACGATCTCGTCGGTGTTGTATGCGAAGGACTCGGTTGCTGCTGCCTTCATTGCCGCATTGATCTCGTCCTTGGTCACTGCGCCCTTCACAACTGCTACCAGGATCGTGGTGGAACCGGTAGCGGTGGGAACGCGCTGTGCGGAGCCGATCAGCTTGCCGTTGAGTTCAGGGATAACAAGGCCGATTGCCTTTGCTGCGCCGGTGGAGTTGGGAACGATGTTGCAAGCGCCTGCGCGGCTTCTTCTCAGATCGCCCTTCCTCTGGGGCCCGTCCAGAATCATCTGGTCGCCGGTGTATGCGTGAACGGTGGTCATGATACCGCTCATGATGGGTCTGCAGTCATTCAATGCCTTCGCCATGGGAGCCAGGCAGTTGGTGGTGCAGGAAGCTGCGGAGATCACGGTGTCTTCCGGCTTCAGGGTCTCATGGTTTACGTTGTATACGATGGTAGGAAGATCGTTTCCTGCAGGTGCAGAGATAACAACCTTGCGGGCGCCGGCAGTGATGTGTGCGCTTGCCTTGTCCTTGGAGGTGTAGAAGCCGGTGCACTCCAACACAACGTCCACCTTCAGCTCGCCCCAGGGAAGCTTGGAAGCATCTGCCTCTTTGTAAATGGTGATGGTCTTGCCGTTTACGGTGATGTTGTCCTCGCCTGCCACTACGGAATCTGCATACTTGTACTTGCCCTGAGAGGAGTCATACTTCAACAGGTGTGCCAGCATGGTAGGGCTGGTCAGATCGTTGATTGCAACCACCTCATACCCTTCTGCGTCGAACATCTGTCTGAATGCCAGACGGCCGATACGGCCAAAACCGTTGATTGCTACTCTTACTGCCATTTTCGTTTCCTCCTAACAAAATTGATTTTATATATTTTGGCTTCTCTGACAGTGCCTGTCAGATTGTCAAAATTTTATCAGCAAGCATATTTTACATAATTTCCATCTATAATGCAAGATGTAAATGAAAAAATATTTTGTCCGTCCGCAAAATTTGCAGATTGTTTAGAAATGCCCGGCGATGAACAGCACTCCCAGCGTCCCCGGGCCGCAGTGGCTTGAAACCACGCCGCCCGCCCTGGTCTCCCATATTTCCTGAAAAACGTTTAAATCTTCCAGATACTGCCGCACCTGTTTTACGATCTCGGGGCTGCAGCCCGAATGGGTGATAAAGACCCGGACCGGATCCGCCGTTTTCAGCTCAGCCTCCATATCTTTGACATAGGACAGAATCACCTTGTCCATACTGCCGCGGTACTTTTTCCCCGACTGCATGGCTCCGTCTATGACCTGGATCCTGGGATGCAGCTTCAGCGCGCTGCCCGCCATAGCCGCAAGTCCGCTGCAGCGGCCGCCCCGGTAGAGATAGACCAGCGTATCGACCACAAAGCTGGCCCTCACCCGGGGGATCAGTTCTTCCATCTTTTTTACGATCTGATCGGCCGGCTTGCCCTCTGCGGCCATAACGGCCGCCTGCACCACTAAAAGCCCGATCCCGGTAGACAGGTTCTGGGAATCAATGACATGGATGCTCTTTTCGGCATCCAGCTGCTCCGCCGCCATGCGCATCACATTCCCGGAGGAGGACATGGAACCTGAGATGGAAAAGCAGACAATCTCGTCCCCTTTTCTCACATAGGGCTCAAACAGTTCTATGGCGCGCTCCACAGACGGGGCAGAGGTCTTTGGCGTCTCCCTGCTTTCCTCGGACCAGCTGTATATCTCTTCAATGGAAATATCCCGTCCGTCCTCGTACTCTTTCTCCCCCAGGAGAATGTGTAAAGGCAGGATGGAAATATCATGTTTTGCCAGCAGTTCGCCGCTTAAATCACAGGTACTGTCCGAAATGATCTTTACCATAGTGATCCCCATTCCTTTCGCTTAAGCACAAATTGTTAAGAGAGAACAAACATCTTTTCACATTATAATATATTTTTTGCCAATCTTCAATTATGAAGTTGCCAATCCATCTTTTGCCGGATATAATAAAAAATCGCAGGGACAGCTATTTCTGCCCTGCATCCCCGCCGTTTTTCCTGTGATCATCTGACAAAAAGAGGAGGGATCTGTCATGCCTATCACAGCGGACTGCCACTTGCATTCCTGCCACTCCGTGGATTCCCAGGCCCCCATGGAAGAGATGGTGCGCCAGGGCATCGCATCGGGCCTGGACACCATGTGCTTTACGGAACACCACGACATCGGCTTTCCCGACGGGCCGGACGGCACGCCCGGAAGCCTCTCTTTGCTGCAGACAGACGCCTATCTCTACGATCTGGCGCTGTTAAAAGAAAAATACAAGGGAACCATCCGCCTGCTCTTCGGGGTGGAGCTTGGCCTGCAGGCGGAAAGCTTCCGCCCCATCTGCCTCTATGCCAAGGCTTATCCCTTTGACTTTATCATCGGCTCCTCCCACGCCTGCCACGGGAAAGATCCCTACTACCCCGCCTTTTTTGAGGGACGCAGCGAGGAAGCGGCCTACCGGGAATATTTTGAATCCATTCTGGAAAACGCGAAGAAATTCACCTGCTACGACGTCTACGGGCACTTGGACTATGTGGTGCGGTACGGCCCGTCCATGGACAAGAATTACGCTTATGAGAAATACAAAGATCTCTTCGACCAGATCCTGAAGACGCTGATCGGGCAGGGCAAGGGCATCGAGGTAAACACCGGGGGATTCAAAAAAGGGCTGCGCGACCTGCATCCCTGCCTGGAAGTGCTCAAACGCTATCGGGAGCTTGGCGGCGAAATCGTCACCGTCGGCTCCGACGCCCACGCGCCCTCAGACGTGGCGGCCTGCTTCGGCCGGGCGGCGCAGGCGCTTACAGCCGCCGGCTTCCGGTATTACACGGTGTTTGAAAACCGGGTGCCGGAATTTAAGAAGCTGTAAGCGCAGGCGCGTCCTTTAACTGCACAGCACCACGATCTCCTTCGGGGTCGTCTGGGCCGGGATGCTCCTGGTGGAGGTCTCGTAGACCACTACCAGGTCGTGTCCCGCCGGGTTTCCCTGGAAGTACTGGTTGTTGGTGGTTCTGATCTCCACGGAGCCGTCCAGTTTGAGCTGTAAGGTGCGCTCGCTGTTGACCAGATTCCTGTCGTAAAAGCTGACGTCGATCCTCCTGCCGTTTCGGTCCAGCGCCGCTGCAGCCGCGCTGTACTGGGGCGGATAGATCAGGGGCATGGGCGCGTCCGCCAAGTACCAGAACGTGCAGCGCCTCCCCACAGACAAAGTCTCAAAATCCACTACATAGGTGCCCGGGGAAAGGATCACATTCACCGGGTTGCCGTCTTCATCCTCCAATCTGGCCATCTGCACGCAGGCGTTTGCCCTTCTGTTTCCAAAGCCTGCGGGCACCAGCTCCACAATCGTCCCTTTGATCTGCCCGAACCGGGGCGCTTTCCCAAAATCTATCTCCATCTCACGTCTCCTCGCATACACTGTCGGTCTTCCCTATCAGCCTATGCGGCAGGCGGGACGCCGTGCCTGTCCCAGGGGGCTTTCCCGCTCACAGGATGGTGCCGCCCCCCAGCACATACCCGTCCCGGTAAAAGACCACCGCCTGCCCCGGCGTCACCGCCCGCACCGGCGTTTCAAACAGGCAGCGCACCCTGCCGTCCGGCAGCCTTTCGATGCTGCAGTCCGCCCCGGCGTGGTTATAGCGGATTTTTGCCCTGACTCTGACCGGTTCCGTCAGTTCCTCCACCGCCATCAGGTTCACCCGGTCACAGAACAGCTCCCGGGAAAACACTTCCTCCTCTTTTCCCACCACCACCTGGTTCCTGTCCCGGTCGATCCGGGTCACAAACACCCGCTCTCCCAGGGGAAGGCCCAGGCCCCGGCGCTGGCCCACAGTGTAATGGATGATCCCCTTATGTCGCCCCAGCACTTTTCCTGTGCCGTCCACAAACTCCCCTGGACCGGGGATGTCTTCCCCCGCCTGCCGTTCAATGAACCCGGCGTAATCCCCGTCCGGCACAAAGCAGATCTCCTGGCTGTCCGGCTTGTCCGCCACGGCCAGCCCCTGCCTGCCTGCGATCTCCCGTATCTGGGCTTTCGTGTACTCCCCCACGGGCATCAGCGTTCTGGCAAGCTGCTCCTGGGTCAGGCTGTAAAGCGCGTAGGTCTGATCCTTTGCGGCGCAGGCGGCGGTCTGCAGGGTCAGCCTTCCCCCCGGCAGACGGAGGATCCTGGCGTAATGCCCTGTGGCGATATAATCCGCCCCGATGGCCAGGCTGCGCTCTAAGAGCGCCTCCCACTTCACATACCGGTTGCAGGCAATACAGGGGTTGGGGGTATGCCCCCTTACGTATTCCTCCACAAAATAGTCGATGACCCGGCGCTCAAAGACATCCCTGAAATTCATCACATAGTGGGGGATTTGGAGCTCTGCCGCCACCCTGGCGGCGTCCTCCACCGCGGAAAGGCCGCAGCAGCCCCCCTTCTCCTGCACGTCCCAGGATTCCTCACTCTGCCAGATCTGCATGGTGACGCCGATGACCTCATACCCCTGTTCTTTCAAAAGATAAGCCGCCACGGAGGAATCCACGCCTCCTGACATCCCCACTACCACCCGTTTTTTCATGCCGGTACACCTCTTTTTTCCCTTGCGTCTGGCCCTTTGCCTGTCCCCCAGTATACTATAATTTTCCCGAAAACACAACCGCCTTACCCCTGCCCCTGGTCCATGCAGGCTTCCGACGCCCGGTTCCCTTCCCCCTGCTCCAGAAGCCCGGCCAGACGGTCTGTTCCCTTCCAGAGAAAAGAGATGGCGGTGACCAGGACGCCCGCAGGCACCATCAGGATCCCCACCGTCGAAATCCCTAAGATCAGGACGAAATATTTCAAAATCTTTTTAAACAGCCCCTTCATATGCCCTCCTTCCAAGCGGATGACCCGATATCCCGCCTGTCTCTTACAGCATACAAAAAGGGAAAATGCGCCGCCATAGAATGGCCTTACATTTTCCCCTGCCGCCTTACAGTTTTGTAAGAAGCGCACCTTCTTTTGGACGCTTTCCAAAGACCAGAGCCATAAAGACCGGAAAAGCGAAGTAAAAGATCAGCACATAGCGCACCAGCGCGATGGGGCCCAGCAATACCGTGCCGAATGTCAAAAGGAGGATCCACATGGGAACCGCATAGCAGTACTCCCTCCGATACCACAGATAGGCGGAAACGATCAGCCATACCAGAAAATACCAGCCCGGGCTCAAGGCCAAAAACACAAACGGAATCTTCTGCACCTCCCGGCTGTGGGAGATCGCCTCATAGTACTGATGCACATGAGGCAGCAGAACGATCTCCGTGCCCGGCGCATCCACCTGATAGTCAAAATAGCTGCTTTTCCCGTAGGCGTCCTGGTAACCGTCCACCACTGCGAAGGGATACCAGGCGTCCACCGTATTGATCAAAAAGGAGTTCAGATAGGTCAGGGGATGCTCCCTGCCCCATTTCAGCCAGAGCCGCAAAAACTCCTTCCCTCTCTGCGCAAACACCTCCCTGTTAAAGTCCTTTTTGACAAAATCCGAGACGGTGGCGCGATAGGACTCAAGGCTCTCCTTTGGCACAAAGCTGCACAGAAGCTCTACCTCCTCCTGCTCCAGACTGGCGGCGTCATAGCGGTAGACCCGCGCCATCTGCTGCAGCGGGACGGAAAGCATTTCCTCCACCCCGCCGGGCTTTACGCCCAACAGCCCATACACAGGCCCCACAAAGACGCCATAGGAGACTGCCACCGCGGCCAGCACGGCCAACAGGGCTTTCAGCCTGCGCCGGTTTTGGAGCAGGCAGTACAGGGCCAGGGCCAAAAACGTCCCGATGACAATGTAAGGCCCGTTGTTGCGCAAAAGCATCGAAAAAAGTGCCGAGACCCCCAAGGACGCCCAGCCCCCGGGGCGGTCAAAATAAGACGTCTCTCCGCAGCAGAAGCGCATCACGCACAGGAAAAACAACAGCTCCACCGCCGAAAAGAGCACATCCTTTGTTGCGCTGATGGAAAACAACTGCACCACAGGGGAAAGGCAATAAAAGCACAGCGCCAGAAGCGCAAGGCGCTCTGACGCCCAAACATCCCTCAAAAAGCCGATGGTGTAGGTGAGGGCAGCCGCCAGCGCCGCCATCTGCAGCACCGTGGAGACGGCAATCCCCGTCTCATAGCTGCCAGTCAGGGAATAAACCCCCTCCACCAGCCCTCCCAGAAACAATTCGTGGAGCACAGGGTGATGGGCCGTCAGCTGCCCGGATGCCACCTGCTGCCATTCCTGGTTTGCGTCGTAGGCAAAGGCCCCGGGAAACAGAGACAAAAGCGCGGGCGTCCAGCACAAAAGCATCAGGCCAAAACAGCACAACGGCCTGTGAAGCAGCCAGGAAAGCCCGCCGCCCTGCCCCGGCAGGGAAGACCGCACGCCCCCCCGGCGGCCCAGCTGATCCAGCCCCCAGAAGGCCCCATACGCTGCCGCCGCAGACACTGCGGCCCAAAAAGCCCATTTCCCGTAAAACGCAGCCTGGGTGAGATCTAACGTCTGAAAATTGTCCAGAGAATACCCCGCCACGCACACAAGGCCTGTCAATATCCCCACCGCCGCGGAAAACAATGTCCTCCTGCCGATTTTTCCCATACACAGCCCTTCCCCAGCCATCTTTCCAGGCTCTTAATATTCCTCCTGCGGTTCGCTTTCGCTGATGTCGTCCACCGGCTTCTTTAAGCCCTCGATGACGATGTGATGCTTTTCCGCATAATCCCACAGGGCTGCGTGAATGGCTTCCTCCGCCAAAAGGGAACAGTGCACCTTCACGGGAGGCAGGCCGTCCAGGGCTTCCATCACGGCCTTGTTGGTCACCTGCAGGGCCTCCTGTATGGTCTTTCCCTTGACCAGCTCCGTGGCCATGGAACTGGTGGCCACCGCAGCGCCGCAGCCGAAGGTCTTAAACTTCGCGTCCCGCACAATGCCGTCGTCGTCTATGTCCAGAAAGATACGCATGATATCGCCGCACTTGGCGTTTCCCACCGTGCCCACGCCGCTGGCATTCTCTATCTCCCCCACATTCCTGGGGTTCTGAAAATGATCCATCACTTTTTCGCTATACATCTCATCCTCTTTTCCGCCGTCCGGGACGGCATATGCTTACGCCTTCTGCTTTTTGACAAAATCCTCATACAGAGGCGACATCTCCCGCAGCCTCTGCACGATCTTTTTGAGTTCCTCCACCACCTGATCCATCTCCTCCTTCGTATTTTCCTCGGAGAGAGTCAGGCGCAGGGAGCCATGGGCGATCTCATGCTTTAACCCGATGGCCAGGAGCACATGGGAGGGATCCAGGGAGCCGGAGGTGCAGGCCGATCCGCTGGAGGCGCAGATTCCCTTCATATCCAGCATAATCAGCATGGATTCCCCTTCAATAAACTGGAAGGCAAAATTGACGTTGCCCGGAAGCCGCCTGACAGGGTGGCCGTTTAAGCGGCAGTAAGGGATTTCCGCCTGGATCCTGCCGATGAGATAATCCCGCAGTTCGATCTCCTTTGCCGCCTTTTCCTCCATGCGCTTTACCGCCCTGCGCACCGCAGCCCCAAAGCCCACGATGCCCGGTACGTTCTCCGTGCCCGCCCGGCGGCCCCGCTCCTGGGTGCCCCCGTGGACAAAGGAGCGGATCTTTACGCCCTGGCGGATGTAGAGCATCCCGATCCCCTTCGGCCCGTTTAGCTTGTGGGCGCTGGCGCTGAGCATATCCACCGAGAGCTCATCCACGTTGAGGGGCACCTGCCCCAAAGCCTGAACCGCGTCGGTGTGGAAAAGAACCCCTTTTTCCTTTGCAATGGCGCCGATCTGGGCGATGGGTTCTATGGTTCCGATCTCATTGTTGGCATACATGACGCTGATCAAGATCGTGTCGGGGCGGATGGCCGCTCTCACTGCCTCCGGATCCACCAGTCCGTCCTGATCCACATCCAGGTACGTCACTTCAAATCCCTGCTTTTCCAGATACTGGCAGGTGTGAAGCACCGCGTGATGCTCTATTTTGGTGGTGATGATGTGCTTTCCCTTTTGGGCGCAGGCCTCTGCCGCCGCCTTGATGGCCCAGTTGTCCGCTTCCGAGCCGCCCGCCGTAAAATAAATCTCCTCCTGCTTTGCGCCGATGGCTTCCGCAATGGTGCGCCTGGCCTCATTGACCGCTTTCTTGGCGGTATTTCCCAGCGAATACACGGTGCTGGGATTCCCGTAATACTCCGTAAAGTAGGGCAGCATGGCCTCTACCACTTCCGGCGCGGTCTTCGTGGTGGCCGCATTGTCCAGATAGATCATCGGATCCCTCCTTGTCCCTCTATTGCATAATTTATACTATTTTACTAGGAATACAAAACTAATATAACACCGCACCCCTGTTCTGTCAACTGCCCCGCCAGAATATACTACACTAAAAAGCGCCCTTGCGTCAGGGGGTATCCATGAACGCCAAAAAAAGCCATCCATTGATCGTAGGAACCGTACTCCTCACTGCAACAGGGCTTGTAAGCCGCATTATCGGCTTCTTTTATCGGATCTACCTCTCCCGGCTGTTCGGTGAGGAGGGCATGGGCATCTACCAGCTTCTGGGCCCCGTCCTGTCCCTGTCCTTCTCCCTCACCGCCGCGGGCTACCAGACTGCCATCTCCAAACTGGTGGCGGAACAAAGCGCCCGGGAAGGACGGCCTTCCTTCCGGCCTCTGGCGCTTGGCCTGAGCGTCTCCCTGCCCCTGTCCCTTTTGTGCAATCTCCTGCTCTACCGGCTGGCAGGCCCCATCGCAGAGGGCCTGCTGCAGGAACCCCGCACGGCGGCCATGCTGCGGATCCTGTCCTTCTCCATCCCCCTGGGTGCTGTCCACGCCTGCGCAAACGGCTATTTCTACGGCGTCAAAAAGGCAGGCATCCCCGCCGCCTCCCAGCTGGCCGAACAGCTCACCCGGGTGGGGTGCGTGTATCTGCTGGCGGGCAGATACGTCCTTAAAGGCCAGGTACCGCCCTTATCCCTGGCGGTGCTGGGGCTTACCGTGGGCGAATTTTTCTCCATGGCCATCTCCTTTGGCGCCGTATGGCATTGCTATCAGAAAAGACGCCGCCCCTCTCCTGTATGCGTCCTCTCCCGGCAGAGCCGCCCGGGAAACGTCCTTCTCTACGGAAAGCTCCTGGGGATGGCGCTGCCCCTGACGGCCAACCGCATTGTATTAAACCTTTTACAGAGCGCAGAGTCCGTGTCCATCCCGGCAAGGCTGAAACTCTACGGGTACGACACCGTGACCGCCTTGAGCGTCTACGGCGTGCTCACCGGCATGGCGCTGCCTTTTATCTTTTTCCCCAACGCCCTGACCAGCTCTGTGGCGATCCTGCTCCTGCCCATGATCTCGGAGAGCTACGCCCTGGGGGATATCGCCGCTGTGAAAAAATATGTGACGAAGACCATCCGCTACTGCGGCCTGATGGGCGCCGCCTGCCTGTGTGTCTTTGTCCTGTTTGGCCGATGGGCGGGCGATACCCTGTTTGACAGCCCCCTGGCCGGTTATTTTATCATGACGCTGGGCTTCATCTGCCCTTTCCTCTATCTGGACACCACCCTCTCCAGCGTCCTGCAGGGCCTGGGGATGGCAGGCCATATCTTTGCCATGAACGTCATCTGCCTGTTAATCCGCCTGGGCTTTGTGTTCTTTGCCATCCCCGCCTTCGGCATCGCAGGCTATCTGTGGGGCCTGCTGGCCAGCCAGCTTGCGCTGGGGCTCCTCTACCTGGCCTGCCTTTACAGATTTTTCAAAAAAAGGTGACGGGCCCCCTTCTGTTACGTTGAACGAAAGAAGATCATTTGCGCCTCATTCACTTTTGAACCCAAAAACGGCGTAGCCCGGAAGCTACGCCGTTTCTGAAACACATTTTTTGCCGTTTGATAGGTGACGCCCTCACTCCAGCACCTTCTTCAGCTCGTCCATAAAGGTGTTGATGTCCTTAAATTCCCTGTACACGGAGGCAAAGCGCACATAGGCCACCGGGTCTAAGTTTTTCAGCTTGTTCATCAGCAGTTCCCCGATGACCTGGCTGGAGATCTCCTTTTCCTCCATATTGGTGATCTCGTTCTCCACCTCATCCACCAGCCCCGTGATCTGCTGGGCGCTCACCGGCCGCTTATGGCAGGCCCTGAGCACGCCCGCCTCGATCTTGGAGCGGTCGTAGGTCTCCCGGTTGTTATCCTTTTTGATGATGATGAGGGGAATGGTCTCCACTTTCTCATAGGTGGTAAACCGCTTCCCGCACTCGTCGCAGACCCGGCGGCGTCGGATGGAGTTGTTATCCTCCGCCGGCCTGGAATCGATCACCCTGGTGTTTTCATGGCTGCAAAAAGGACATTTCATGGCAATCCCCCTTCCGTATGCTGTCTGTACCATTCCGATCTTGTCAAAAGCGTTTTGTCCTCTTCATTTTATACGAAATCAGCAGGGAATGTCAACCAGAATGATGTCCGGCCCGATCTGGCAGATATCCTTAAAAGGGATGACCACATTGGGCTCGCAGTTTAAAAAATTCAGCACCCGGCTGCAGCCTGGCACCATGATCTTACAGATGCAGCCGCTGCAGGGGTCAAATTCCAGATCGCACACCTTCCCCAGCTTTTTGCAGTCCCTGGTGTTGATCACATCCTTACATTTTAACTCTGAAAACAACATTATCCCACACCTTTACCGTTTTCACTCCAATATATGCGCTCTGGCCGCCCCACAGAACAAAAGCCCCGCGCCCTGCGCCGGAATAATTTTGCTCTTGAGGTACATACTACCACTGAAAGAAACAGCAGGCGCCCGGACGGGCGCGGAAAAGAGGGTGCATGACACAGGGAAAAGTGGATATCTGCGGCGTGAATACTGCGAAGCTGCCGCTCCTAAAAACAGAAGAAAAAGAGGCGCTCTTTCAAAAAATCCAGACCGGCGATGTGAAAGCCAGGGAGGCCTACATTGAAGGAAATCTCCGGCTTGTGTTGAGCGTCATCAAGCGGTTTGCTTCCAGCAACGAAAACGTGGACGACCTCTTTCAGATCGGCTGCATCGGCCTGATCAAGGCCATCGACAATTTCGACTCTTCCTTAAACGTAAAGTTCAGTACCTATGCAGTGCCCATGATTGTTGGGGAGATCCGCCGTTTCCTCCGGGACAACAGCAGTATCCGGGTCTCCCGCTCCTTAAAGGACACCGCCTACAAGGCCATCTACGCCCGGGAAGACCTGACCCGGAAAAACTTAAAGGAGCCCACCATCGAGGAAATCGCAGGGGAGATCGGCGTCGCCAAGGAAGACATCGCCTACGCCCTGGACGCCATCCAAAGCCCTATGAGCCTTTACGAGCCCGTCTTCACAGACGGCGGCGACACCCTCTATGTGATGGATCAGATCAGCGACAAGAAAAACAAAGAGGAGACCTGGGTGGAGCATCTTTCCTTAAGCGAGGCCATGAAGCGCTTGAATCCCAGGGAGCACGAGATCATCTCCCTGCGCTTTTTCGAGGGAAAGACCCAGATGGAGGTTGCGGAATCCATCGGCATCTCCCAGGCGCAGGTCTCCAGGCTGGAGAAAAATGCGCTGCGCACCATGCGGGCGTATCTGACCGCGTAGCCTGAGAAAAATTTCAATTGACCAAAACGCCCTCCCTGACGTATTTATAGTGAAAGGAGGCAGCCATATGAAACAGATTATCCGGGCGCCGTCTGACGGCGCCGAAGCACTTGTCGCAGCCTACGGCAGCCTGTTGTTCAGGCTTTGCTGCGTCATGCTGGGCAACCAGGCAGACGCGGAAGACGCCGTACAGGAGACGATGCTTCAATACCTCAAAAAGCACCCGTCTTTTGAAAGTCCCGGGCATGAGAAGGCATGGCTCATCACCGTTGCCAAAAATGAATGCCGCGATATTCTCCGCTTCAGACAGCGGCACAGGCAGGTCAGCCTGGAGGATTGGGAGGGCGTCTCTTACGACACGCCCGACAAAGGGATCCTGGAGGCCCTTATGTCCCTGCCCGAACAATACCGTCTTGTCCTCGTCCTGTATTATGTGGAGGAATATCCCGTAAAAGAAATCGCACAGATCATCCGAAGGACGCCGTCTGCCGTGAAGATGCGCCTGCAGAAGGGCAGGCGGCTTCTGGAGGAAATCTACCGAAAGGAGTATCTGTAACGTGGACATGATCAATCTGAAAAATGCTCTCGAAAAAATAGAAATGCCCCAGGCGATGCAGGAACGCATCGTCAGAAACTGCAACGAACAACTACATAACAGGGAGGAACACACCATGAAAAAATCGAATACATACCGCTCTCAGAAATGGATCCCGGCAGCTTTTTCCCTATCCCTTTTCCTGATGCTTTCCATCGTGGGCACGGCGGCTGTGCGGACTGGATTTTTCAAAAATATCACCCGATGGGACGGAGCCGTCACGGGAAGCGTCTATGAGCAGGCCTCTGAGGAAATTGAAGTAACCGCTTTTGCAGACGGCGGCACGCTGACCGTCTCGGCCACTCTCCTCCTGCCCGGCGAGCCCCCCTACTGCTTCTTTGAGACCTTCGGCGTCCAGAGCTTTCAGATCACCGATGGGGACGGGAAAGTGGTCATGGAACAAAAAGACCCTGTCTTCTCCCGGCTTGAGGACGGGAAGGCCAGCATCCAGATCCCCCTGGAGGGCATAAAACCCGGAGATTACCGTCTCCTCATCCGGCAGTTTGCCGGCAGCGCAAAGGCAGACCAGCCGCTTACCATCAACGGGATATGGGAGTGTAACTTTACGCTCTCCCGCTTATGACTCTGCCTTTCTCCCCCTGCCTGCCAGGGCGCAGAGCCGGTACAGCAGATACCCCGCCGCCGCACCTAAAATATTGGTCAGGATGTCGTCCAGCTGGAAATACCCGCGTCCCGTCAAAAGCTGCATACACTCGATGGCCGTGCTGGTGACAGCCCCCAGGAGGGCGCAGGAAAACAGCCCCCTGGCCCGCGGGAAGGCCAGGCTGCAGGTAAACCCCCAGGGCAGAAACAGCAGGATATTTTCCACCACATAGGCATTGTTCCTGTCATTGATGCCCCAGGTGGACAACAGCTCCAGATCCACCTTGACCGTCCGGCTCCCGCTCTCCCGGGACAAAAATGTGATCACTAAAAGGATGGCAAAGTACAGCACAAACAGCACAAGCGAAACGGCGCCCGGCAAAAAGGCCGCTTCTTCCCCCTCCGCCGCAGCTTTTTTGCGCTTCCGGCGCCAGAGGGCCAAAAGGACGGCGGCCGCCGGGATGCCCAGCGCCAGCCCAAAGGGAAGGTATTCCATGGCGGAAACCATATCCCGGTAAATATATTTTATCATCGCGTTTTCTCCGGTCAAATCTCAGGCGTCCCAGTTCCCGGCCGCCTTCTCCCATCTGGGGCGCTCCTCAAACAGTCTGTCGTTCATCCATGCCACCGCGTCCGTCACCCCGTCCTCGTCAAAAGAAAACGCCCTGCTCTCTTTCTGTTCCTGGGGCGTGGTAAAAAAGTTGAACGGTTCCGGCCACACTGTGGCCAGAAGCCTCGTCTCCTCCCCGGAGCCTGATTTTTCCAGGCGGTAGCGCATCCCCTGATGGCTTCCGGTAAATTCCGTCTTCTTTAAATATTCCATGGATAAGATATCCTGACGCTGTATCATGCCCTGTCTTTCCCCTGCATCTGCTTTGTCTCTTATTCTTGCATTATACCCCATCCTTTCCCCGCTTGCAATCAAATATGGCTGCTCATCTCTTTTTTGAGCTGGCGCATGATCTTTTTCTCCAGCCGGGAAATATAGGATTGGGAAATGCCCAGCAGGGCCGCCACCTCTTTTTGCGTCATCTCCCGCCCGTCCCGGGTGCCCAGGCCGAAGCGCAGCTTGATGATGGTCTTCTCCCGCTCGGAGAGCTTGCTCACCGCCCCCATCAAAAGTTTGCGCTCCACCTCGTTTTCGATGTCCCGGTAGATGACGTCCTCGTCCGTCCCTAAAATATCCGAGAGCAGAAGCTCATTTCCGTCCCAGTCCACGTTTAAGGGTTCGTCGATGGACACCTCCAGCTTGGTCTTATTATTCCTTCTTAAGTACATTAAGATTTCATTCTCAATGCACCGGGAGGCATAGGTGGCCAGCTTGATGTTCTTTTGCGGGTTGAAGGTGTTGATGGACTTGATCAGCCCGATGGTGCCGATGGAGATCAGATCCTCCACCCCCACGCCCGTGTTGTCGAACTTTTTTGCGATGTATACCACCAGCCTTAAGTTATGTTCAATGAGGATGGCTTTTGCCTCCGCGTCGATCTCCGTCCCCAGGTCGTTTATGACCCGGCTCTCCTGCTCCAGCTCCAACGGCGGCGGCAGCACTTCCGCTCCGCCTATGTAATGGATTTCCCCTGTCCTGTGAAAGAACAGCTTCTCCCTGCGTATCATCTTGATTTTCATTTTTCCCGGCACTGCCACTTTCAAAACCATATATCCTCTCATTCTGCCGCCGCTGCGGCTCCCCGTCCCTCTTTTGGGAAAAGAGAAGGGGGTTGATAATCATTTTTATGGATGCTGCCTCCTGGTCTGACCCGGCGTGTATCCCCTCCGGGGCTGCGGCCACATATACCCTGCAAAACCGCTTTGTGACGCCGTCCATGCGCACCTCCATCCGGGGCAGCAGATACGCCTTTAAAATGCCGTATTGCCTGCCGATGCTGTGATAGGGCACCGCCCGGAACCCGTCCGGCTCCTCTGGGAAAAGCGCAGCAATTGCCTCCTGCTCCAGAATGCACACAGGCTGGCCGCTGATTGGCTCTGTCAGGGAATTGCCCGAGTCTAAAAGGGCCGCCACCTTGAGCTTCCTTTCCCCGTTTTGCAGGACTGCCCGGCAGATTCCCCGCCCCTGGCCGCTCCTGCCGCCTGCAAGGACAAGGCCCAAAAAGCACAGCCCCCCTGCCCCCATCACGCCGAAGCGTCCCGTCAGGATCCCCCGAAGATCCGGGAAGGTCCGGATCAAAAAGAGCAGCCCGCCTCCCAGGCAGAAGGCATAGAACAGCATTGTCTCCGACAGCTTCAGAAACATTTTCAGATCCCTCACAGGGAACGCCACAAGGAGCATCCCGGCTCCCCCCAGGGCCCCCGCCGCCGCCTTCCAGAAAGCAGGGAGAGGCAGAAGCAGAGACAGAAGGCCGCTTACGCCTCCCGCTGCGGCGGCTCCAAGCAGCCTGCCCCGCGTGGCAGTGCGGAGCGTGCTTTTGTCCACCAGGAGAAGCAGGTAGAGGTTCATCACGAAATTGACCAGAAACAGACTGTCTGCATATAGCTCATAGCGCATCGGCATCATCCTTTTCACAATGATTATAAAGACCCTGAGAAATAAAATTTGTCAAAGCAGGGCGCGAATGCGGGAAATCGTTCGACAAAGACGGGCACAAAAAAAGGACAACCCAAGGGTTGTCCTTTCCGTCAGTCTGTTTCTGCCGCGACAATCTGAAGCCCTCCATAAGGCTCCCTGCCGCCGGCTTTCCCGCCGTCTGAAACTGCGGATTACTTTCTCTGTAAGAAATCCGGGATCTTTAACGTCTTCTCCTCCACAGAGCTGCGGATGTCCACCGGCTTCTGGATGCCCTGGACGGGGCGGGGCTGCTGTCCCTGGCCCGGCTGCCCGGTCTGGGGCGTTACACCCAGGTTCTTTAAGGAATTGGGCGTGATATGGGAGGAGGGCTGCCTGTAAACAGAACTACCCGCCAGTCTGGACTGGGCCATGCTGGGCGCCGACTCCAGCCCGGTGGCGATCACCGTGATCGAGCAGGTGTCGGACTTGGAAGCGTCGTACATCGCGCCGAAGATGATGTTCACATCGTCTCCCGCCAGCTGCTGTACATAGCTTACGGCGTCGTTTGCGTCCGCCAGCGTAATGTCTCCCGATACGTTGATGATCACATGGCTTGCGCCGGAGATCGTCGTCTCCAGCAGAGGGCTCTCCACCGCCATCTTGACGGCCTCCATGGCCTTGTCGTCCCCTTTGCCCTCGCCGATGCCGATATGTGCAATGCCCTTCTCCGTCATCACGGTCTGCACGTCTGCAAAGTCCAGATTGATGATGGCGGGCACATTGATCAGATCCGTGATGCCCTGCACCGCCTGCTGTAATACCTCATCCGCTTTCTTAAGGGCCTCAGGCATGGTGGTGCGCCGGTCTACGATCTCTAACAGCTTGTCGTTGGGGATCACGATCAGGGTATCCACGTGTTCTTTGATGCGTTCGATGCCGCTCAGCGCATTGGTCATGCGGGTCTTTGCCTCAAAGCGGAAGGGCTTCGTCACCACGCCAACCGTGAGGATTCCCATCTCCTTGGCCAGGCGCGCCACCACAGGCGCTGCGCCCGTCCCGGTGCCGCCGCCCATCCCGCAGGTGACAAACACCATGTCCGCCCCCCGCAGTGCGTTTGCGATCTCCTCCGAGCTCTCCTCCGCAGCTTTCTCCCCCACTTCGGGCTTTGCGCCTGCGCCCAGCCCCTTGGTCAGCTTCTCGCCGATCTGCAAAAGCTTTGGCGCCTTGCAGAGCTGCAGGGCCTGCTTGTCCGTATTGACGCCGATAAAGTCCACCCCGTCAATTTTTTCATCTACCATTCTATTTACAGCATTATTTCCTGCGCCGCCTACGCCGACCACAATGATCTTGGCTGCAGATTCTGCATCGTTTGTCTTGATCTCAAGCAAAGGTTTGTCCTCCTTACTGAAAACTCATATATTTTATCATACAATCAATTTAAAAAATTATCAACTAAATTTTCAATTTTCACCGCCTTTCTTTCATCCCTCCGGCTGAAACGTATATCTTCCCCCGCTTCCGGCCGCGGACTGCATCTGCAGTGTGCCCGCTTTTCCCTCCAGGCTGCCCAGAAGCTCCGGCAGAAGCATCAGCTTGTCCTCCAGGGAAGCGCCGTCGTTTCCCAGCGCCACCTTCACCTGACCGAAATACAGGGTCACGTCGCCGGAGCGGTGAAAATAAATGTTGTCCGCGTCCAGCTCGTACTTTTCCAACAGCTTGGTCACATTTAAGATGGCGGAGAACACTTCCGGATTGTCCACCGGAAGCGCTTCTCCCACCACCATATGGTCAAACGTAAGCCCGGAGACCTGGGGGACGCCCGCAGTAGACAGACTGGAGCTCTCCACCACATAGCCGTCCTTGTCGAAATACATATAGGCGTCCAGGTACTTCACATATCCGATGAGGGCCTTCTCATAGACAGTGACCCGGATGGTATCCGGGGAGAGGATGGAGACGTCCATCACATCCACAAAGGGAATCCCCTGGATGCCCTTGTTCTTGTATTTTAAGGACAGGAAAAGGGAATTGTGCCCCAGCGGCCCGGCCATGACAATCTCTTTGATCTCCTCCTCCGTATAGTGTACGTTCCCCTCCACATACACATTGCGCACCGTATAAGTGTGCAGGAAGTAATAGACTGCCCCCAGCGCCAGGGCGATGGTCAGGCCCCCGGTCAATATGCTGATTTTGAACCATTTCCCGCTACGCACTTGTCACCCGCGCTCCTAACTCCCTGAAATCCCTGCAAAGATTCTCGTATCCCCGCTCGATATACTTACACTGGGTCACGGTTGTCTCCCCCCGGGCCATCAGCCCCGCTACCGCCAGCGCAGCGCCGCCCCGCAGCTCCCGGGCCTCCACCCGGGCGCCTTTTAGGTGCTCCACGCCCCTGGCCAGAACCGATTCCGGACCCTGCACTTCCAACCGGGCCCCCATCCGCCCCAGCTCCTCCGCCACCCGGAACCGGTCTTCAAAAATCGTCTCCCTAATCAGCGTGTCCCCGTCCGCCGCCGCAGCCACAGCCAGGGCCACAGACTGTAAATCTGTGGGAAAGCCGGGATAGGGAGCCGTGCAGATGCACTCCACCGCCCCGGGCCGCGCCGGGGCCTGGACATAGACGCCCTCCCGGGAGGCCCACACCTTTGCGCCCATGTCTTCCGCCGTCCGAAGCACCGCCTCCATCTCCTGCCAGGGAGCCTCCTCCAGCAGGACGCTTCCCCCGGCGCCCACGCAGGCAAAGAGGTAAGTCCCCGCCACGATCCGGTCCGCCGGGACAAAAAACTCCGTGCCCTTAAGACTCCTGCCGCCCCGGATGCAGATCTGTCCCGTGCCCTCCCCGGTGATCTGTGCGCCGCAGGCCTTTAAATATCTGCACAGCGCCCCGATCTCCGGCTCTTTCGCCGCGCCCTCCAAAAGGGTTTCCCCCTCCGCCAGCACGGCTGCCAGGATCACGTTTTCCGTGGCCCCCACGCTGGGAAAGGGAAGCAGGATGCGGGCGCCGCGCAACCTGTCCGCAGACGCCAAAAGCCGCCCGTCCTCCTCGGAAAAGACGACCCCCATCTGCCCCAGCGCCTCCAGGTGCAGGTCGATGGGGCGCTGCCCGATGACGCAGCCGCCGGGATGTTCCATGACCACCTGTCCACATCTGCCCACCAGCGCGCCCAGAAGGCAGAGCGAAGAACGCATCCCCCGCACCGCCTCAGAACCCATCTCCCTGCAGCAGAGCCCGGAAGCGTCGATGCACAGCCCCTTCCCCTGCCAGTTCACACTGCATCCCAAGTCCTTGAGAAGACTAATCATGGCATAGACGTCCGCAATTCTGGGACAATTCTCCAGCACAGACTGACCCTCCGCCAAAAGAGCTGCCGCCAGAATGGGCAGCGCCGCATTCTTGGATCCCTGGATGCGGACTTTCCCCTGCAATGCCACCCCGCCTTGAATACGAATCGAATCCATAAAACACCATCCGGCATCATTTTGAACTACCTGATTCTATCCTATGCGGGAGGCTTGTTCACAGTTCCTTCAGCTGGATGCGCCGGGCCACGCTCAAGACCAGCCCCACCTCCACCAAAAGGAACATCACCGAGGAGCCGCCGTAACTGATAAAGGGAAGGGAAATGCCGGTATTGGGTATGGTGTTGGTCACAACGGCGATATTCAAAATGGCCTGGATGGCGATGTGTCCCATGACCCCCACCACCAGCATGGCGCCGAAAAGGTCTGTGGCGTTGTTGGCAATGACCATCATCCGCCACAGAAGCAGGATGAACATCAAGATCACCGCCACCGCCCCGAACAGCCCCAGCTCCTCACAGATGATGGAAAAGATCATGTCGTTCTGGGCCTCCGGGATAAAGCTCAGCTTCTGGATGCTCTGCCCCAGCCCCTTTCCCCAGACGCCTCCGCTGCCGATGGCGTACAGAGCCTGCAGGGTCTGGAAGGTGGTGTGCTGGGGGTCGCTCTCCGGATCCAGCCAGCCCCGGATCCGGTTGCCGCGGAAGGCGAACAGGTCGCTGCCAGACGCCACCAGATAGACCACAAGCGCCGCCAGTGCCAGCACAATCAGCGCCATCACCACAAACTTTTTGTAGTCGGGGCTTGCCACGAACACCATCAGCACGGAGATCCCCATGATGATGATGGCGGAGCTTAAGTTTTTGGTGATCAGGTACACCTCCAGCACCACCGGCATGGGCAGCGCCACCATAAACAGAAAGCCCTTCATGGTGCGGATGCCCTTCCCCATCTTGCAGACCATCGTCGCCAGAAACAGGATCATGCCCAGCTTTGCCACCTCCGCAGGCTGCAGGTTCAGGCCGATCCCCGGGATGTTGATCCAGCGCCTTGCCCCGTGGGAGGACACGCCCAGGGGCGTCAGCACCAGGGGCACCAGGGCCATGGACACCACATAGGCCAGGGTGGCGAACCGCTCCCAGAAATGGTAAGGGATATTGGCCACCAGAATCATGGCTGCCAGGCCGATGATCACTGCCACAAGCTGTTTTTTCAGATAGTAGGCCTCGTCCTGGAAGCTCTGGAACGCCTCATAGGAGCTGGCGGAATAGATCATCACCATCCCGAACCCCAGAAGAAACAGCACGATAAACAACAGGCTGTAATCAAAAAAATATTCCGATTGCTGTTTTCCTCTCCTTCCAGCCGCTTTTCTCGCCGTCATACTTCCTCTCATTCCTCCGTCAGGGCCCTCACATAGGCCTGAAACAGATCCCCCCGCTCCTCGTAGTTTTGAAACATCCCCCAGCTTGCGCAGGCCGGCGACAAGAGCACCGCATCCCCCGGCTCCGCCAGCTGGGTGCACAGCCGCAGGCACTCCTCGTAAGAATCCGCAAACCGGATCTTGTCAAACCCGTGGGCCCTGGCGCAGGCGGCGATCTTCTCCCGGGTCTGCCCGATGAGCACCAGCCATTTCACCTTCCCCTCGAAGCTTTCAATCCAGGTATCGTAGCTTCCGCCCTTGTCATACCCGCCGCCGATGAGCACGGTGGGACGGTCCATTGCCAGAATCCCCTGGATGGCCGCGTCCGGGTTGGTACCCTTGGAGTCGTCGTAATAGTCCACTCCGTTCTTTGCGGCCACAAACTCGATCCGATGCGCCACCGCGCGGAAGTCCCGGATCACCGAAAGGATGGTGTCCATGGGAACCCCCAGGCCCTCCGCCATGGCGATGGCCGCCATCACGTTCTCCACATTGCAGGTTCCCACCAGCTTCATATCCCGGCGGACGTCAAGAAGGGCCCTCTCCTCCCGGGCGAAGCGTCTGATGATCTGGCTGCCCCGCAGGAAATACCCCTCCTCCAGCTCCCTGGCGGAAGAAAAATAAACTGCCCTGGCGGGACATCTCTCTCCGAACGCCCGGGTATAGCTGTTTTCGTAGTTTAGCACGCACAAGTCGTCTTTTGTCTGGTTTGCGGCGATCCGCTCCTTTGCCGCCACATAGGCCTCCATGGTGTGATGGCGGTCCAGGTGATCCGGCGTGATGTTCAAAATGGCGGACACCGCCGGATGAAAACGGGAGACGGTCTCCAACTGGAAAGAGCTGATCTCCCCTACGGTCACTGTGTCCGGGCCGGTCTTTTCACACTCTAAGGTGTAGGGATTGCCGATGTTGCCCACCACAAACACCCGCTCCCCGCCCAGATGGGCCTTCATGATCTCTCCTAAAAGCGTGGTGGTCGTGGTCTTCCCGTTGGTTCCGGTAATCGCCGCGATCCGCCCCCTCTCCCGGCTGCTTCCCAGCTCGATCTCCCCGGTGATGCAGGCGCCCTTCTTCCGCAGGGCCTCCACCAGCGGAAGATCCACGGGGACGCCGGGGCTTAAGACCACCGTCTGGGTCTCCTCCAGAATCTCCCGGGGCAGCTCTCCCGCCACGCACCGGGCTTTGCTGCCCGCGGGGAGCTTCCCCCGCATCTGCTCCGGCGTCAGCTTCCCATTGCTGTCGTAGAGGGTCACCTCCGCTCCCATATGTTCCAACAGTCCTGCGGCGCTGATCCCGCTGATCCCGGAACCCACCACCAGACATTTTTCACCCAGCCTCATCCTGTCAAAACCTCCTGTGTGAAGCGCTTTGCTCCACTTTTCTTTCCTCAATCGCCCCAAATGTCAATAGGCCAGAAGCGCCGCCAGGCACATAAGCGCCGTGACAATGGAAAACAGGGCGGTAATCCTGGTCTCGGGCCAGCCGCACAGCTCAAAGTGATGATGCAGCGGCGCCATCCGGAACAGCCGCTTTCCGCCGCTTACCTTGTAATAGCCCACCTGTAAGATGACGGATACTACCTCCGCCAGATAGACCGCGCCTGCCATGGCGATATAGAGGGGCATCTGCAGCAGATACCCGCAGCCCGCCACAAACCCGCCCAGCGCCAGGGACCCCGTGTCCCCCATAAACAGGGCCGCCGGGTGCACGTTAAAGAGCAAAAACCCTAAAAGCGCCCCCGCCACCGCGCAGGTGACCGGCTCAATGCCGCCGCGGCTCCCCACGGCCACCACCGTAAAGAACACGGCTACCACCGTGGTGACGCTGCCCGCCAGACCGTCCAGCCCATCGGTAAAATTCACGCCGTTTGCGGTTCCCAGCACCACAAAAAACAAAAGGGGCAGCGCAAAACCGCCGATATCCAGATACCTTCCCCCGGAAAAGGGCACCCGCATGGCCAGGCTCACGTCCGTGTAATATCGAAGATAGGCGGCAAACACCGCCGTCACTAAGATCTGGCCGCCGAATTTCTGCAAGGGCGTCAGCCCCATGGAGCGCCTGCAGACCACTTTTATGTAATCGTCCAGAAAACCGATGATGCCAAACCCCACGGTGAGAAATAACACCGGGGCGGTTTTGGGGTAACTCCCCACAAAGGGGACGCTGGCAGCCACCACGCCGAACAGGATCAAAAGCCCTCCCATGGTGGGGGTTCCCGTCTTTTTTAAGTGGGTGGACGGCCCGTCTTCCCGGACGGTCTGTCCGGCCTTCAGCCTCTTTAGGAAAGGAATCATCACAGGCCCCGCCGCCGCGCACAGGCAGAAGGAGGCAAGGGCCGCCGTCACGCTAACTCTGTCCATCGTTCTGATTATACTCCATTATTCCCAAATACGGAAGGATATTTTCAAAAAGCTGCCGGACGATGGGCGCCGCCACCTGTCCTCCATAATAGGTTCCCTGGGGATTGTTCACAATGGCAAGCGCCATCACCTGGGGATCGTCCGCCGGGGCAAATCCGATAAAGGAAGCGATGTACCTGCCGCTGCCCCTGGGCAGGGTCTGGCTGGTGGCCGTCTTTCCCCCGATGCGGAAACCTTCGATGCCGCCGTTTTTCCCGGAGCCCTCCGACACCACCTTCTCCAGAATCTCCCGCAGCAGGGCGCTGGTCTGCTCCGAGACCACGCCCTCCTCCACAGGGTATTCAAATTCCTCCAGAAGACTTCCGTCCGCCTTCAGCGTCCTCACGCCGAAATGGGGCGTCACCCGGTTCCCGCCGTTTACCATGGAGGCCGCCGTGGTCAGAAGCTGGATGGGCGTGATCTGGAAGGACTGGCCGAAGGACACCGTGGCCAGCTCCACATTCCCCATGTTCTCCTTCTGGTGCATGATGGTGCCCGCCTCCCCCGGCAGGTCGATCCCCGTCTTCTTTTTCAGCCCGAACTGTTCAAAATAGCTGTAATAACGGTCTACGCCCAGCTCCAGCCCCAGGGTGATAAACACCGGGTTGCAGGAGTTCATGGTGGCGTGCACAAAATCCTGGGATCCGTGGCCGCCCACCTTGTGGCAGCGTATCTTCCTGTCGTCCACCAGAATATACCCGGGGCAATGGAAGGCACGCGCAGGGGTGACCACCCCTTCCTCCAGCGCCGCGGCTGCGGTGATGATTTTAAACGTAGAGCCCGGCTCGTAGGTGTCGTTGATGCTGCCGTTTCTCCAGACGCCGTTTAAAAGCTCCTGCCGTTCTTTTTCCGAAAGGGTTTCCGGCGTGCCCTGGGGCAGGTCATAGGGATGGTTTAAGTCAAACTCCGGCACATCGACCATGGCCAGCATTTCCCCGTTTCTCGGATCCATCACCAGAATGGAAACGCCGTCGGCCTGCTTGGTCTCCAGGGCCTGCTGTGCCAGCTGGGTGGCGTAGGACTGGATGTTTAAGTCCATGCTTACGACTAAGTCGTTTCCGTTTACCGGCTCAATGCGCCGCTCCCCTTCTTCCTCCACCTCAATGCCCTTGGCGTCCGTCACGGTGAGGATGGTGCCCGCCTCCCCGTGCAGGGATTCCTCATAGACTACCTCCAGGCCGATGATCCCCTGGTTGTCGCTGCCCGTAAAACCCAGCACCTTGCTGGCCAGCTGGCCGTAGGGATAATAGCGCTTGTAATCTTCGTCTACCTTTACCCCCGGCAGGTCGTACTCCCGGATGCGGTCGCCCGTCTCTTTGTCCACGTTGCTCTTGATGCGCTCGATGGAGGAATATTTTTCCACCCGGGCTTTCACCGTCTCCTCGGATAGTCCCAGTTCTTTGCAGAGCACCTGGACGACCTGCCCGGCGTCTTCGATCTGGTTATGTATGACGGATACGGTGCAGACCGTCCTGTTGTCCGCCAGCACCGCGCCGTTTCGGTCTAAGATCCTGCCCCGGGCGGCTTTGATGCTTCGCTCCCTCTCGTGGAGCCTGTCGGCCTGCTGGGCGTAATATCCTGCCTCCCACACCGTCAGATAGACCAGCCTGCCGAACAGAAATACCATCACGCCCACACAGCCGAAAAACAATATCAGTATCTTTTTGCGGTGAAAAAACTTGTTGTGTACCGCCGGCATACAAAACCTCGTAAAACGGGTATCGGTCGTTATACTCTATTCCCGCTCCTCAAAGGTTATGCTTAGAACCTTTCCGGCGCCTCACTGGATGTTGGGATTCAAGGGCAGCGTCGTATCCACCACCGACTCCGGCTCGTCCACTAAAAGTCCCGTCCTGGGGTCGTAGCGCTCCCCCGTGTCCGGATCCACGTAATAGCCCGTGGCCAGATCCTGGGGGAAGCTCTTCCAGGGCTGGTCTTCATCCCCTCCGCTGGCCGTGCCGCCCGCTTCATCCCCTCCGCTGACGGAGCCGCCCTCCAGCGCCTGGTCCTCCGGGGTCTGGGTGTAACGGTTGGTGTTCTCCAGTTTCAAAGCGTCCAGCTCCTTCTGTTCTTCCTCGCTCACCGGCTCCGTCATAAAAATGTTTAAGTAGGGCAGCGTCTCGGTCAGGATACTTCTCACCAGCCGGGTTGCAAATTTCGCGTCGCCTTGCTTTTCCACATTGGGCCTGTCCACCACCACATAGATGGCGATCTGCGGGTCGTCCACCGGGGCGAACCCGATAAAGGACACCACATGGTCGTCCTCGGAGCGCAGATGGGTCACCGGGTCAATGGTCTCCGCGGTGCCGGTCTTTCCGCCGATCATGTAGCCCGCCGGGCGGGCGGTAATCCCCGTGCCGTACTCCACCACCGCGCTGCAGTACTGGCGGATCAGCTGGGACGTGGACTCGGACACGGTCTCCTTTAACACCCGGGGCTCAATGTTCTCCACAGTGGCCCCGTTTGAATTGGTGATGCGCTTTACCAGGTGGGGCTCATAGTAATAGCCCCCGTTGATCAGGGAACTAAAGCCTGTGATCATCTCGATCATGGTCACGTTAAAGTTCTGCCCGAAGCTGTTGGTGGCCAGATCCGTGGGCCCCATCTTGTCCGCCGTGTAGACCAGGCTTGCCGTCCGGGCCTCCCCGGCCAGGTCGATGTTGGTCTTTAAGCCGAAGTTAAACAGCTCCTGATAGTCCGTAAAGCTGTTGGTGCCCAGAAGCTGGGCAATCTTCATCATGCTCACGTTGCAGGACTTGGCCACGGCCTGCTCCAGCGTCAGCACGCCGTCGTTTCTGTTGTGGCACCTTATCGTATAGCCGCCGATCTCCAGGGAGCCGGTGCACTCAAAGCTGGAATTGTTGTTGACTAACCCCTCCTCTAAGGCCGCCGCCACCGTAAAGGGCTTTGCGGTGGAGCCGGGCTCATAGGTGCCGGTGATGCAGTAATTCTTCCAGAGGTTGTTTAAGTTTAAGTAGATTTCATCCTCCGTCATCTGGGAGAGCACCGTCTCGTCGATGATGGTATCCGTATTGCGTATCTCCTGATAACCGTTTGCGTTGGTGATCTGCTCCACCATCTTGGAGCCCAGAAGGCTCTTAGGATTCCGGGTGTCGTTTAAGTCGTACCCGGGGCTGCTCGCCATGGCCAGGATTTCCCCTGTGTTGACCCACTGTATGATACAGCCCACGTTGTCTGCGCCGTTTCCCGGGTGGAAGCCGTCGCGGTGCTCCTCCATAAACTGGTTTAAATATTTCTCCACGATCATCTGCACGTTCACGTCGATGGTGGTCTGGATGGTGTTTCCGTCCACCGCCGCCTTCACCGTGCGCTCCAGGGCTAAGTCGTCGTTTAAATAGCCGTATTCCCTGCCGTTGATCCCGCTTAAGACGTCGTTGTAGTACTCCTCCAGGCCATAGCTGCCCTGGCTGTCCGTGGTGGTAAAGCCCAAAACGTCCGCCGCCAGGGTTCCATAGGGATAGCGCCGCTTATATTCCTCCTCAAACCAGACGCCTTTGATGTTGCCGTCCTCCGCCTGGGCCGCCTGGAAACCGCTGATCTGGTCATGGGTTAACTGCCGCAGGGGCACATACCAGGAGGAGGTGGGATGCTCCTGAATATAAGTCCGTATCTGGCTCATATCCAGGTCAAAATTGCTCCCAAGCGCCTGCAGCGTCGGCTCCAGATACTTTTCCTCGGAAAGCATTACCTTTGCGTCGATCACCAGATTGTACACCTTCTCGCTGGTCGCCAGCCGGGTGCCCTGGCTGTCCAGAATGTCGCCCCGCCTGTATGGGATGGCCACCGAGTCGTACTGCTGCTGGGCCAGCACCTGCTTCTGATAGCTGCTGCCGTCCTCCCGGGTGATCCAGACCAGCCGCACGCTTAACCCAGCAAAAGCCAGCAGCACAAAAACATACAGCACTACCAGCTTCTTCTGCATCTTGATGGAAAATTTGCCGCGGCCGTCTCCGCCGCGCTCGTCCCTAGTCTTTTGCTCCCTTGTCTTCCTCACGCCGCACCTTCCTCTGCCTAGTGGCCGCTTCCCGTCACCTGGCGCATATAGTCGCTGCTCTCCGCGGTGTAGCTGACAATCTGGCCCTCCTCCGCATAGACCATCCCCAGTTCGCCGATGGCCACGCGCTTGATCTCCTCCAGGTCAATGCTGTTCAAAACCCGGTTGTAGGCCTCGTCGTTGGCAATGCGCATATTGTTTAACTGGCTCTCCTTTGTGGCCACCGTCTTTGTGGTATTGGTCAGCCGCGCCTGGAGCTGGATATAATTCACTAAAATGATCGCCCCGGCGCAGAGCGCCGCCGCCAGAAACAGCACATACCCGGCGCTCATATAGCGGGCCCTGTCCCGGTTCTTCCGCACCTGGGGCCTGGGCTGCCTGACAGGAGGCTGTTCCTGTCGGCGTATGGGCTCCAGCTTTCGTACCGTATTTCCATAGACGTACGCGCCCCTGCTTCCTGCACTGGAGCGTGCGTCTCTTGTTTTGTCATATGCAGCCTGTCTTTGCCTTCCCTGATTCCGGCTCATATTCCTGTTTCCCGCTTTCTGTCCACTCTACTTTTTCTCAAACACTCTCAGCTTTGCGCTTCTGGAACGTGTATTCTGCGCCAGCTCCTCCCCGCCTGGGAGAATGGGTTTTCTTGTCACCGTCCGTCCTTTGCTCTTGTTTCCGCACACGCACACCGGGAAATCCGGCGGACAGGTGCAGGGATTTTCACTGTTTCGGAACACATTCTTCACGATCCTGTCCTCCAGGGAGTGGAATGTGATCACGCACAGCCTTCCCCCGGGGTTCAACAAATCGATGAGCCCGTCCAGCGACTCCTCCAGAACCTCTAACTCCCGGTTGCACTCGATGCGCAGCGCCTGGAAGGTCTGTTTGGAGGGATGCCCGTTTTGCCGCATTCTGGCGGGAATGGCTCCCTTGATGATCTCGTTTAGCTCAAAGGTGGTCTCGATGGGCTTGTCCTGCCTGGCCAGGACGATGTGCTTTGCAATGTTTGCCGCAAAGCGCTCCTCCCCGTACTCCCGTATCACCCGGCACAGCTGCGCCTGGGAATAGCCGTTTACAATCTCCCGCGCCGTCAGCGCCTGCCTGGCGTCCATCCGCATATCCAGGGGCGCGTCGAACCGATAGGAAAACCCGCGCTGCGCCGTGTCAAACTGGTAGGAGGAAACCCCCAGATCCAGCAGGATGCCGTCTACGCTTGAGACGCCCTCCCGGTACAGCGCTTCCTTCATGTTGCGGTAATTGTCCCGCAGGATGGTCACCCGGCCCGGAAAGACCGAAAGCCTCTCTCCCGCCGCCTGGATTGCCGCTTCGTCCTGGTCAATGCCGTACAAATGCCCTGTCTCCAGCAGGCTGCACACCGCGTAGGCGTGTCCGCCCCCGCCCAGCGTCCCGTCCACATAAACGCCGTCCGGCTTTACCTGAAGCTGTTCCACTGCCTCTGAGAGAAGCACGGAATAATGGTTAAATTCCATTCCAAAGGACATCCTTTCCGCAAACCGGGCTGCAGCGCCTGCCGGATCAAATGGTCAGCCCCAGGTTCATCATCCCCTGGGAGATCTGGGCGATATCCACCTGCCCGCTGTTTTCCTCCCACTTCTCCAGGCTCCAGATTTCCACGCGGCCTCCCATACCGGCCAGCACCACGTCCTTTTTCAGCCCCGCAAACTCCCGTAAATCCTGGGGCATCAAAATGCGCCCCTGCTTATCTACCGTCACGTTCATGGCTCCTGACAGGAAAAACCGGGCAAATTGTCTCGCCTCTGCGTTGATGAGCGGAAGCGAAGCCAGCTTTTCCTCAAAAGCCTTCCAGTCCTCATTGGCATACACAAATAAGCAGCCGTCCATTCCCTTCGACACCACAAACTCGTCTCCCAGAATCTCCCTGTACTTTGAGGGAATGCTCAGCCTGCCCTTTGCATCGATCGTGTGATTGTACCTGCCCATAAACATAGCTATCACCGCCAATCACGTCCGCCGCCCCAGGGGCCGCGCAAAAAATGGGTCTGCCACAGGATCCGGCGCTGGTCTGGGCAACAGATGTCCCCGTATCCCACTTTATGGGTTTTAGTGCCATTTCCATCCCACTTTTAAGTAGATTTTAACACATCTCTTAAATATTTCAAGGGAAAAGTTTTCGGCCAGGCCCCAAAAAAGGCGCTCTGGAAGCGGGTTCCAGGCGCCTTTTTAGACTCCTTTCCACAAGATATAGTGGAAGGGCAGATCCTTCCTCCGCACATCTATGGTCTGGAAAAATCTGCCCTTTTTTAAAATTTTTTTTAATTTTTTTTAATTTTTCAGCCGCTGCCCTTCTGGGATCCGCTCTTTCGTCCGGCCAGCCGGAGTCTTACAACAATGTCTGCCGCCACCGCCGCCACTGCCATCACCAGAGACAGCACCTGGGAGACGGGCACCGTGGTGCCGGGGAAAAACAGGGTGTCCGTGCGGATGCCCTCGATGATAAATCTCCCCAGGCCGTAGCCCGCAAAATAAAGCAGGCACAGCTCCCCGTCGAATTTCTTTTTTCTGCGCCACAAGAGCAGAAGCGCCATCACAGCCAGATTCCACAGGCTCTCATACAAAAACGTGGGGTGGACGTTGATATAATTGGCCCCCGGAGGGATATGGGCCGCGATGTTTTCGGAGATATCCCTGGCCCGCACGGCCTCCACCGGCAACTGCATGGACAAAAACCCGTCGTAATACTCCCCGAACACCTCCCGGTTCATAAAATTGCCCCAGCGGCCGATGGCCTGTCCCAGGATCAGGCCCGGCACAGCGGTATCCCCCATGAGAAGGGGGTTCTGCTTTTTGAGCCTGCAGTACACAAACAGGGTGGCAAAGGCCCCGATCACGGCGCCGTAGATGGCCAGTCCCCCGTTCCTGATATTGAAAATGCCGAGAATGTCGTCCCGGTAATACTCCCAGGCAAAGATCACATAGTAGATCCTGGCGCCGATCACAGAAAAGATCACGGCATAGATGGCAAAATCCCAGTAGACGTCCGGATCCTGCCCGGAACGCTTTGCCAGATGGGCGGCCATCCAGATCCCGGCCAGCACGCCGATCCCGATGATCAGCCCGTAGTAGGCAATCTCAAAGCCAAAGATGCTGAAAGAACGGGGCACGTCGTGCAGATAAATGCCCAGATGGGGAAATGCAATATCGCCTGCGTTCATTTTGATACCTCCTGCGTGCTTTGACACGCACATCCATCCCTATCTGAAAGGTGGCTGCCAGCCGGGCTATACATTGAAGCGGAACAGGATCACATCCCCGTCCTTTACCACATAGTCCTTGCCCTCGATGCCCACCAGGCCTTTTTCCCTGGCCGCTGCCAGAGAGCCCTGCTCCAGCAGGTCTTTGTAGTTGACCACTTCCGCTTTGATAAAGCCCCGCTCAAAGTCAGAGTGGATCTTTCCCGCCGCCTGGGGCGCTTTGGTGCCGATCTTGATCGTCCAGGCCCTGGTCTCATCCTCCCCGGCGGTGAGGAAACTCATCAGGCCCAGAATGCGGTAGCTGGCCTGGATCAGCTTCTGGAGCCCCGACTGGGCAAGGCCCAGCTCCTCTAAAAACAGCCCCTTCTCCTCCTCGTCCAGCTCTGAGATCTCCTGCTCGATCTGGGCGCAGATCACAAAGACCTCGCTGTGCTCTTTTTCCGCCAGTTCCCTGACCTTCGCCACTCCCGGGTTGGAGGCGCCGTCGTCCGGCAGGTCTTCCTCCCCCACGTTGGCCGCGTAGATCACAGGCTTTGAGGTGAGTAGGTTGATCTCCTTTAACAGGGCCAGTTCGTCCTCGTCCTGGGCCTCTAAGGTCTTTGCAGGCTTCCCGGACTCCAGATGCTCTTTCAGCTTAAGAAGCAGCTCCAGCTCCTTTGCGTAAGTCTTGTCCATCCGGGCGGTCTTTGACACTTTGGAAATCCGTCTCTCTAAGACCTCCAGGTCGGAGAAGATCAGCTCCAGGTTGATGGTCTCGATATCCCGCAGGGGATCCACGCTGCCGTCCACATGGATGACGTTTGCGTCCTCAAAACAGCGCACCACATGGACGATGGCGTCCACCTCCCGGATGTTGCTCAAAAACTGGTTCCCCAGGCCCTCCCCCTTGGAGGCCCCCTTTACCAGCCCCGCGATGTCCACAAACTCGATCACCGCCGGCGTCACCTTCCTGGAATGATACAGATCCCCCAGAAGCTTCAGCCGCTCGTCCGGCACCGCCACCACCCCCACGTTGGGGTCGATGGTGCAGAACGGGTAATTGGCGGACTCCGCGCCCGCCTTGGTCAGCGAATTAAACAGGGTGCTCTTTCCCACGTTGGGAAGGCCGACGATACCTAATTTCATTTTGGGGTAATCTCCTTTGATATTCCATCTTAAGATTTTAAGGGCCTTTCTGCCCAGGACAGTATACCATACCAGAGTTCAAAAGTAAATTGCGGGATTCGCTTCTTTCCGCAGGTTCTCTCCACCTGTCCTCTACAAAGGCCGCGATTTTTTCAGCCGCAAAAGGATCGATCCCCTCCCGCTGCGCGTTTTTCATCCTGCCTGCAGCCTCCCCGTCCGTCAGCCGCAGGATCGCCTGGGGCAATTCCTTTTTCAGATCCTTCACGCCGATGCTCATGCCGCGCTCCGAAAAGAATTTCTGGTTTTCCGTCTCGCAGCCGGGGATCGGGGAGATATGGATCAATGGGATATTGGCCACAGCCGCCTCCGTGGAAGAAAGGCCTCCCGGCTTGGAGATGTAAAGGTCGCAGGCCTTCAAATACTCCGCCATGCAGTCTGTCCTCTGGATCAGCAGAATCTGCGGTTCCTCCCGGAATTTCCTCTTTGCCTTTTCGTACAGCTTGTCGTTTGTCCCGCAGATGACGATCAGCCTTGTGTCCTCGTGATCCCTCAGATACGGGCGCAACACGGAGACCGCATCCAGAATTTTCCCCGCCCCGATGCTCCCTCCCGCCATCAAAAGATAGCGGCAGCCGGGATTTAAGCCCAGATGCTCCAGCGCCTTTTCCCGGCCTGTTTTTTCGCGGAACGCCTGCCTGACCGGGATTCCCATGGGAAGCAGCTTCTCCGGCGCGATCCCCCAGAGACAGTATTCCTGTTTCAGCGCAGGGGAGGGGATCACGAAAAAATCACAGTCGATCTCTTCCGTAAAGGGAATACAGGTGTAGTCCGTGGAAATAAAAAAGATCTTTGGCAGAGAAACGCCCCTCCTGCGCAGATGAGTCAGGATCTCCCCGGAAAACAGATGGGTGATCAGGATCACATCGTAGGAATGCCTCTCCAAATATGCCTGCAGATAATCCGCCGATCTGTGGTTTGCCCAAAATACGGGAGATTTCCCGGGCAGCCGCCGATACAGGTTCCCAATCCGGTAAATCCCGCCAAACAGCCCCGGCAGCCTTTGGGCGCATTTGACGTAACAGTTCCCCACCCGCGCGTCCAGATCCGATCCGTACAGCGTATAGGGATCCAGAAAATCCGCCCGGTGCCCCCTGCTTTCCAGTTCCTCGCACATGGCCTGCGCCGCCGCATGATGCCCGCCTCCCGTGGCGCAGGATAATACTAATGCCTCCATAACACCCTCACTTGACATTTTTCTCTGTTTTCCCTGCCGATCCGCAGGTTTAGATTGACGATCAACGCAATGGCAAAAAACGCCAGGATGACGTATCTGTTTTTCACAAACAAAAGCATCCCGGGCGCCGCGCATCGGTACGCCCACAGGGTTCTGTCATAATGAGGCGTGATCCGCACCACCAGGGAAAAAAAGAGAAACGCGGCCGCCAGCACAAGCGCCGGCCCCAGATCCGGGAAAAGCCCCAGGAGACATCCAAAGGTGACGGCAATCCCCTTTCCCCCCTGGAATCCGTTAAAAACGGGAAAGATATGGCCGATCACCGGCGCGGCGATGACGAAGGCCAGCTCGATCCCGCAGGCGCCGGCATCCCTTCCCCTCAGATACAGATAAACCGGGAAAAAACCCTTGAGCAGATCCCCGCACAGGGTCAGAACCCCGCACCAAAACCCTCCGTACAGAAAGGCATTTGCCGTCCCCGGATTCCCATCCGGGCTCTGCGCCGCAACGTCGCCTTTGTGCAGCAGGAAAGGGACAAGCCTGGCAAACAGGATACTTCCGCACAAATACCCCAAAACGATGTAAATACTGCTCCTGATCATGAATCTCCTCCCACCCTCATTGCCGTACCATCAGTCTAACATTCTATATTTTACATTTTCTGTCGCAAATACGCAAGTTTTGTTTATAAAAGTTGATCTGCCCCAAGATCCTGCGGGGCCCTTTCCCCCTGCGCCCCGTCTCTTTCCGCTTCCCGTTTTCCCTTTTGACCGTTTGCCCTTTTGACCTGTATCCAGTCATTCCTCCCGCATCTTTTTCCACTCCGGGTATGTTTCCCGCATCATCTGGAAGGACTATCCTGCAGGACATTCGCCTGCCTGTCACCTTTTATTTGATCCCTGTCCATATTTTGCTCTATTATTTTCCATATTTTTATTCTATCAGTAATTGTCAGAACAATACTTCTGTGATAAAATATCGTTTAAGGACAACCGTGTTGCAGGGTGGGCTGACCTTTCATTTCATATGAAATTTCGTATGAATGGAGGTGATGCCTATGAGAAATCATTTCGATTTCAAGGATGTACTGACTTTCGGTATATTCCTTCTGGCGTTGCTTACATTTATTTTTTCTTTTTGTAAGTAGCCTAACATAGGAATACCACCCCTAAACTTTGGCCGAGTGATGGGGTGGTATTTCTACTCTTTTCAATTGGTCAACCCACCTTGTGGGCGGTTGTTCCTTACTTTTAGTATAATCGTTTCGGTGCATTTGTCAACCTTTTTTCGTCTGTCGTACACTGCCATACACTCATTTTCAATACGACTTTCAATACTCTGTATTCTACCCATCTATTTTATCACTATCCATACATTTATTCTATCACTGTCCATATTTTGCTCTATTATTTTTTCATATTTTTATTCTATCAGTAATTGTCAGAGCAATACTTCTGTGATAAAATATCGTTTAAGGACAACCGTGTTGCAGGGTGGGCTGACCTTTCATTTCATATGACATTTCGTATGAATGGAGGTGATGCCTATGAGAAATCATTTCGATTTCAAGGATGTACTGACTTTCGGTATCTTCCTTCTGGCGTTACTTACATTTATTTTTTCTTTTTGTAAGTAGCCCTACATAGAAACACCACCCCTAAACTTTGGCCTAGTGATGGGGTGGTATTTCTATCTCATTTCTTTGGTCAACCCACCTTGTGGGCGGTTGTTCCTTACTTTTAGTATAATCATTTCGGTGCATTTGTCAACCTTTTTCAGCTTGCGTATGTTCCCACCAGAGACGGCTGGCCAAACGGCTGCTTTTAAAATTTCCGCCTGTCCTTCAATTCCCCGTACAGCAGACAGTAATTGTCATACCGTTCCGGGCTGATCCTGCCCTGGCGCACCGCCTCCTTGACGCCGCAGACAGGCTCCGCAATGTGGGCGCAGCCCCCAAACCGACAGTCTTTTTCATAGGCAGAAAATTCCGGGTAAAAGCCCGCCAGCTCCTCCTTCTCCAGATCGGGCAGATCCAGGGAGCCAAAGCCCGGGGTGTCCAGAATATATGTATTTTCCCAGGCGGCGATCAGCTCTGTGTGCCGGGTGGTGTGCTTTCCACGCTGTACCTTCCTGCTCAGCTGCCCGGTCTCCATGTGGACGCTGTACTGCAGGCAGTTGACCAGGGAAGACTTTCCCGCGCCGCTGGGCCCCGCCACCGCGGTGGTCTTATCCGACAAAAGCCCCTTTAACTCGTCAAGCCCCGTCCCCTCCCTGACGCTGACCAAAAGGGTACGGTAGCCGCAGGAGGCGTAGATCTGCCGGAGCATCCCTCCCTCCCCGGCGTCCAGATCCTCCTTGTTGAAGCAGACGATACAGGGGATCCCCTGCCGCCCCATGGTAATCAGGAAGCGATCCAGCAGATTTAAGCTGGGGTTGGGGTTTGCCACGGCAAAAAACGCCAGCGCCTGATCCACATTGGCCGCCGCGGGACGGATGATCTGGTTTTTCCGGGGCAACAGCGCCTTAATATTCCCTTCGCAGGCCTCCTCATCCAGCACATCGATCTCCACGTCGTCTCCCACCAGGGGCTTTCTGTTGTCTTTGCGGAACACGCCCCTGGCCTTGCAGGCGTACACCTTCGCCTCCGTCCCCGCTGTCACATGGACGTAGTAAAATCCTGCGATTCCTCTGATTATCTTTCCCTGCATACCGTCCGCCGTCAGTTCTCTTTTTCAAAGGTAAGTTGTCTGGTCACCACCACATCTCTTGACTGAGTCTCGCCTGTGGCTGTCTGGTTGCCCTCTGCATCAGTAGTGGTCACCGGCTGCTGCACTGTGAAGGTTATGGTGAGCGTTCCGCCTGCAGACTTTAAGCCGCTGAAATTCACGCTCATGGGAAATCCGGTCACAGTGGTGTCGGTCAGAACCGTGCCGTCCTCCGCCACGATCCGTACTTTCGCGGACATCCCCGCCTTATATTCCGGCGCCTCCTCCGCGGTGGGCGCCTCAATGCTCTTGCTGAACCGATAGGTGGCCGCAGGCACAGGAGTCGGCGTGGCAGGCGTCGGCGTGACAGGAGTCGGCCCCTGGCTCACCGTCAGGTCGATGGTTTTGCCCGCCTCCACCCAGGAACCCGCAGAGGTGCCCTGGTAACAGATCTGGCCTGCCGGGTAGGTCTCGTTGTACTCATAGGAAACCTGCCCCTCGCTCAGCCCGTGCTCCCTCAGCTCCACAATGCCATCCATCTCCGTATAGCCCAGAAGGTTGGGCACCCGGATCTTATCCTCCTCCTTGCCCATGCTGACGGTGATGGTGATGTTTGCCCCTGCCGTGGCAGAGGTATCTCCCTGGGGCACCTGGGACACCACGACTCCCTGCGCCACCGTGTCGGAGTACCCTTCCACCTTCGTCACCGTAAACCCGCTGTTCTTTAAAAGGCTCTCCGCATCCTCCGCCGTCTGGCCGGTGACATTCGGCACCTTCACGCCCTCCGCGCCGATGCCCACAACCAGCGTCACCGTGCTGCCAGCCTGGACGTCCTGGCCCGGCTTTACCGCCATGCCGTCAAGCAGCGCCTCCAGCACCATGCCCTTCTGGCTCTCTTCCGATTCCCGGTAGTCCTCCTGCACCTCCAGGCCCAGCTCCGCCAGGGCTTTTCTGGCGTCCTCCCTGGTCTTTCCCTCCAGCACCGGCATGGACACATAGACCGGGCTGGGCGAGGGAGAATCTGTGAGGATATGACTTTCCTCGTCCCCACCGCTGACGGTTCCCCTTCCCGCGCCGCCGAAGACCCGCAGGGCCAGGATGATCAGGATGACGCAGATGACAATCCCCGCCACCACGGCCAGGATCGTGGTCACCCGTTCCATCCTGGGATTGTAGTCGTAATCGTCCGCATCTTCTTCCTCGATTTCGCCCTCGTAGTTCTGATAGATGGGCTCCGTGTCGGATCGCAGGCGCATATGCTCCGGCTCCCCGTACTCCTGATAAGCCACCCTGCGCTTGATCTGGGCCATATCGCCCTCGCTGATCATCCGGGTGCCGCTCTCCATATCCGGGTCGGCCTTCACCACAAAATCCTCGTCCGGATTCATCAGCGCCTGCTTTAAGTCCGCGATCAGCTCCTGGATGTTCTGATACCTGCGGTTGGGGGATTTCTGGCAGCACTTTAACACAATGCTTTCCACACTGCCTGGGATCTCCGGCACAAATTCCGCCGGGGAGGGCATTTCCTCCTGAATATGTTTGATGGCGATGGCCACTGTGGTCTCCCCGTTAAAGGGAACACGGCCTGTGAGCATCTCAAACAGGGTGATGCCCAGGGAATAGATATCGCTCTTTTCATCGCTGTACCCGCCCCTGGCCTGCTCCGGCGACGTGTAGTGGACAGAGCCCATCACGTTGGAGGTGATGGTGTTGCTGGTGGCCGCCTTGGCGATGCCGAAATCCGTCACCTTGACCTTCCCATCCTTGGAGATGATGATATTCTGGGGCTTGATATCCCGGTGGATGATGTGGTGGCTGTGGGCGGCTTCGATGCCCATGCTCACCTGGATGGCAATGCTGACCGCCTCCTTGTAGGAGAGCCTGGCCTTTTTCTCGATATACTTCTTCAGCGTGATCCCCTCTACCAGCTCCATGACGATGTAGTAGATGCCGTTTTCCTCCCCCACATCGTACACGTTCACAATATTCGGGTGCATCAGCCCGGCAGCCGCCTGGGCCTCGATGCGGAATTTCGAGACAAAATTGGAGTTTTCGCTGAACTCCTGCTTGAGCACCTTCACGGCCACAAAGCGGTTTAATTTATGGTCCTTTGCTTTATAGACGTCAGACATACCACCGGTGCCGATCTTTTCCAGGATCTCGTACCGGTCGCCTATCATCATTCCAATCTTAATCATAAATGCTCTCCATTCTAACCTGCTGGGATTGAAACGGTTCTGCCTGGCCCTCAGGGCTCTATCAGGATCACGCTGATATTATCCCGCCCGCCATGCTCGTTGGCGGCAGCTACCAGCGCTTCCGCTTTCTCCACAATATCCCGGGCCCCGTCCAATATCATGCGGATTTCCTCGTCCTCCAGCATATTGGTCAGCCCGTCGGTACACATCAGGATGAGATCCCCCTCCTTTAACTGTACCGAAAAAAAGTCCACCTTCACGGCGGCGTCTACCCCCACCGCCCTGGTGATAATATTCTTGTCCGGGTGGTTTTTGGCTTCCTCTCTCCCCAATCCCCCGCGGCGCACCATCTCCTCCACCCAGGAGTGATCCTTGGTGATCTGGCGTATCTCCTTGCGGTTTGCCACATAGAGCCTGCTGTCCCCCACGTTGGCCACACAAAGGCTGCTGCCCTGGCAGGTGGCCGCCACCAGCGTGGTGCCCATCCCCTCCAGATCCGCAGACTGGCTGGCCCGGGCATAGATCAGCCGGTTCGCCGCCTGGATGGCCTCCTCCAGAATGCGGGTGCGTTCCGTCTCCTGGGAAGCGCCCACCTCCTCCACGATGGTCTCCACCGTGACCTTGGAGGCATAGTCGCCCGCGTTGTGCCCGCCCATGCCGTCCGCCACAAGAAAAAGGTTGGGCAGATTGCCCACCGGCTGTTCCGAAGTGTACACAAAGTCCTGATTCAGTTTTCTCTTTCTGCCTATGTTGGTAATGGAAAACGTCTTTAGCACGTCTGTCTTCCTCCAAAATCCTGCTGGGACCGGTCAGCCTGGAAAGACTGCATGGTTCTGCGCCGCAGCTGGCCGCAGGCGCCGTCGATGTCCCTGCCCATTTCCCTTCTAATAGTACCATTTATTTTGTATTTTTCAAGCTCATTTTGAAAAGCCTTGATCCTGGCCCTGCCGGACTGTACAAAATCCCGCTCCCGGATGGGGTTGACGGGGATGAGATTGACATGGCATCCCAATGGCCTTGCCAGCGCCGCCAGCGCCCGCGCGTCCTGATCCGTGTCGTTTTTCCCGCCCACCAGGCTGTATTCAAAGGTGATGCGCCTGCCCGTCTTCTCATAATAAATCCGGCAGGCCTCCATCAGCTCTGCGATGGAATACCGCTTTGCGATGGGCATCAGTTCTTTCCGCTTTTCGTCGGTGGCGGCGTGCAGGGAGAGCGCTAAGGTGATCTGCAGCTTTTCCTCCGCCAGCCGCCTGATCTGGGGGGCCAGCCCGCAGGTGGACACCGTCACATTCCGCTGGCTTAAGTGCAGGCCGTTCTCATCGGTGAGCATCCGAAGAAAGGTCAGCAGATTGTCATAATTGTCTAACGGCTCCCCGCTGCCCATCACCACCACATTGGAGACCCGCTCCCCCGTGTCCAGCCAGATGGCATAGACCTGATCCAGCATCTCTGCGGGGGTAAGGTTCCGCTCCAGCCCATCCAGGGTGGAGGCGCAGAACCGGCACCCCATCCTGCAGCCCACCTGGGAAGAGATGCAGACGCTGTTTCCGTGATGATAGCGCATCCAGACGCTCTCCACCAGATTGCCGTCGGGCAGCGCAAAAAGGTATTTCCGCGTGCCGTCCAGCCTGGAGACCTGTACCCGCACCGGCTGTAAGCTGGTGCAAAAATACCGCTCGCCAAGCGTTTCCCGCAGCTGTCTGGAAAGGTCGCTCATCTCCCCGAAATCCCGGGCCAGCTTCACATGGAGCCATCGGTACAGCTGCCCGGCCCGGAAAGGCTTTTCCCCCAGGGCCGCCAATTCTTCTTTTAACTGATCCAGGGGCAGGGACTTGATGTCCCGCTTTTGTCCCTCCGCCATCTTCCCAAGGCTCCTTTCCATCCTTCCAGGGCGCTAACCCTGCCGTCTGAAGCGGGCCAGGAAAAACCCGTCCCCCTCCATATACCCCGGCAGAAGCTGGATACAGGCGGCCCGGCAGTCCGGCTCCAGACAGACGGCCTCCCCGTCTGCCTCCCGCAGCTTCGCCGCTTTTTCGGCGTCCTGAAGCACCTGTCCCGGCAGCACCTCGCTTAAGGGCTGGGGGACAAAGTGCAAAGTCTCCTTCAAAAAGCGCACCATGTCCTCGTTCTCCCCCAGGTTGACGGTACAGGTGCTGTAAAGCAGGACACCCCCGGGCTTCACATACCGGCTGCACACGGCCACAATCTCCCTTTGCAGGTCGGTCAGGCTGCTTAAGTCTTCCTCTTTCACCCGGTATTTGATATCCCGTTTCTTGCCGATGACTCCCAGTCCCGAACAGGGCACGTCTAAGAGAAGCACGTCGGCGCTTCCCTCCAGGCTCTCGTCAAAATCCCTGGCGTCCCGCACCTGTACCGTCACGTTGGACGCACCCATCCGCCCTGCCGCTTCCCGAATCCGCTCCGCCCGCTCCGGGGAAATGTCCCGGGCCAGCACCCGCTCTGCGGTCTCCGCCGCCAGAAGGCTTTTGCCGCCGGGGGCCGCGCAGACGTCCAGCACAAAATCCCCGGGCCGGATCCCCGCCGCCTCCACCGCCAGTGCGGAGCTTACGTCCTGCACGGTGTAAAGCCCCTCCAGAAAGCCGGGCAGGCGCTCTAAAGCCGCGCCGGTTCTGACCCGGGCCACATAGGGCAGATAAGCGCTCCGCTCCACCCTGGCCCCCTCCTGTTCCAGCGCGGCCAGAAGCCTTTCCCTCTCCTGCTTTGGCAAGTCCCTGCGAAAGCGCAAAGACACGGGCTGGATCTGCAAAAGCCCCTCCAGCATCGTCTCCGTCACAGGACGCCCGTAAGTTTTCATCCAGCGGGCCACAATCCACTCCGGCATGGAATACTTCACGGAAAGGTACCGCAAAGGCTCCCTCCGGGAATCCGGCAAAGCCAGGCTCCCCTTCTCCCGGGAGAGCCGCCGCAGCACCCCGTTCACAAAGCCCTTTAAGTTTCCGAACCCTCTCTTTTCCGCCAGCCTGCAGGCCTCGCTTAAGACGGCCCGCTCCGGCACCCCGTCCATATACAGAAGCTGGTAGAGGCTCATGCGCAGCAGGCTGCGGATGAGCGGCTTCATCTTCCGCACAGGCACGGAGGCATATTGATCCAGATAGTAATCCAATTCGATCTGCCTTTCCAGAACCCCTTCTGTCAGGCGCTTGAGAAACCCCTTCTCCCGGCTGTCCAGATAATCATACTTGGACAGCACCCCGTGGATCAGGTGGTTGGAATATGCCTTTTCCCTTTCCAGGGCAAGCAGCGTGTCCAGGGCGATCTCTCTGACATTCTCCGCCATGGCTTTAGTCTCTCCTCCGATTTCCGCCGCCGAACAAGAGCACCAGCCGCAAGAGCTGCAGCGCCGAGGAAGCCACCGCCGCCACATAGGTCAGGGCTGCCGCCGTCAGCACCTTCTTACAGCCCGACTGCTCCTGCACCGTCAGAAAGCCGTACTGCTCTACCTTGGCCACCGCCCGGGCAGAGGCGTTAAACTCCACAGGCAGGGTCACAAGCTGGAACAAAAGGGACAGGGCAAAGGCCCAGATCCCGATCTGGATCAGGGTCTGGTTAAAGCTTAGGAGCACCCCTAAAAGGATCAGGGGCATTGCCAGGGTGCTTGAGATGTTGACCACAGGCACCAGAGCCGTCCGGAACTTCAAAGGGGCATACTCCCTGCTGTGCTGGATGGCATGGCCGCACTCATGGGCCGCCACGCTCACCGCCGTCACGGAGGCCCCGTGGTAATTTTCATAGGACAGGCGCACCGTCTGGCTCCTGGGATCGTAGTGATCCCCCTGGCCTGCGTTTAAGCACTCGATCTGCACCTGATAGAGCCCTTCGCTGTCTAAGATCCTGCGGGCCGCTTCCTCTCCTGTCATCCCCGCTGCATTTTTCACCCTGCTGTACCTGCGCATGGTGCTGTTGACCAGCGCGCTGGCCCCCAGGCAGATCACCAGCCCGATCAGCACCAGGACATAGGTGGGATCCCAGTAATATGAATAATAGGGGTATCTGTAATAACCGTATGCCAGAATCATACGCTCTCCTTTCCCAGCCGTTCTCCCGGCTGAAGCCTCACACCCGACAGAAAATCCCGGACGCCCATCCGCTTTTTCCCTTCCAACTGCAGTTCCAGGATGCGCAGGGCGCCGTCTCCGGCAGCCACCGTCACGCCGTCCTTCCCCGTCTCCAGAATCTCCCCCGGGACGCCGCAGACGCCCGTCTTTCCCTCAAGGGGCTGGGCTTTCCAGATTTTTAACTGTCTGCCCCGGTACTCGGTGTAGGCGCTGGGCCAGGGCGTCATGGCCCGGATCTGTCTGTCGATCTCCTCCGCGCTTTTGGAAAAGTCGATCCGTCCCATGGACTTTTCGATGAGCGGGGCGTAACAGCTCTCCTCAGGCTGCTTCTTCGGTATCAGCTTTCCCTGTTCCAGCAAAGACAATGCCTCCAAAATGGCATTTCCCCCCAAGGCGGTCAGCTTTTCGTGCAGGCTCTGGGAGTCGTCCGTCCTCTCGATGGGGATTTCCCTCTGCAGCAGCATATCGCCTGTATCCAATCCGGCGTCCATCTGCATAATGGTCACCCCGGTCTTTTGTTCCCCCGCCAGGATGGCGTGCTGGATGGGGGACGCCCCCCGGTATTTTGGCAGCAGGGAGGCGTGGACGTTTAAACAGCCGTAGTCCGGCAGATCCAGGATCTCCTGGGAAAGAATCTGCCCGAAGGCCGCCACCACGCAGACCTGGGGATGGATGCGGCTAAGCTCCTCCACCGCCTCCGGCGTCTTGATCCGCCGGGGCTGGAAGACTGGTATGTTGTGCGCCAGGGCGCAGAGCTTCACCGGGGAAGGCGCCGGCTCCCCGCTTCTGCCCTTCGGCCTGTCCGGCTGGGTCACCGCCAGCAGGATCTCATGCCCTCCGTCGATCAGCGCCTGCAGAATCCCCGCCGCAAAATCCGGCGTTCCCATAAACAATATCTTCATTCCAATCTCCATTCCAAGTGATTTTTCAATCGTCTTCCTGTTCCTCGTACTGCACGTCCTGCAGAGGGCCTTCCGCCTTCTCCACATAGAGATGCCCGTCCAGGTGATCCAGCTCATGGCAGATGGCCCTGGCCAGAAGCTCCGTCCCCTCCAGCTCAAAGGGCTTCATATCCGCATCCAGCGCCGCCACCTTCACATAGCTGGGCCTGGTGACCTGTCCCGTCTTGCCCGGGACGCTTAAGCACCCCTCCGGCCCCGTCTGCTGGCCGCTGCTTTCCACGATCCTGGGATTGATGAAGATATGCGGGTCATCCCCTGTGACGTCGATCACCACCACCCGCTTTAATACGCCCACCTGGGGCGCTGCCAGCCCTACGCCGTTTGCCTCATACATTGTCTCCAGCATATCCTCGATCAATTCCCGGATACGGGGCGTCATCTCTGTCACTTCCCTGCTCTTTTTGGTCAGGACTTCCTCTCCAATTTCTCTGATGTTTCGGATTGCCATGTCTCCTCTTTTCCGCCGCCTCTGCGGCTCCTCCTTCCGGGCCCCGCACACGTCACAGCGTGTGCACAGGGTCAAAGTCAAACTGCACCGACTCCTGGGGCTGCCACTGTTTTAACAGCTCCTCCGCCCGATCCTTTATCTGTACCAGTGTATCATATTCCCTGCATTTTATATAGAATACAAATCGAAAAATATCGTTCAGCTTTTCAATGGACGCAGGCGCAGGCCCCATCAGCGCTGCCTGGCCGGGCAGGCTTTCCCGTAAGCTCTGGGCCAGCCGTTCCGCCAGCAGATAGGCCTTCTGTCTGTCCCCGCCGAAGATCTGGACTGCCAGCAGATGGGACGCTGGCGGATAACCCAGCAGTTCCCGGTAGAGCATCTCCTCCCGGTAAAACCCTTCATAATCCTGGGCCGCCGCGTATACCACCGCATAGTGCTCCGGCTGATAGGTCTGGATCACCGCTTCCCCGGGCGCCGTCCCCCGCCCGGCCCGGCCCACCGCCTGGGTCAGAAGCTGGAAGGTGCGCTCCCCCGCCCGGTAGTCCGCGGCCCCCAGGGAGAGATCCGCCGCCAGCACGCCCACCAGCGTCACCCCGGGGAAATCGTGCCCCTTTACGATCATCTGGGTACCGATGAGCACGTCCGCCTCCCGGTTGGCAAAGGAAGACAAAATCCGGGAATAGCTGTCCTTGGTTTTCGTGGTGTCCCCGTCCATCCGCAGGCACCTGGCCCGGGGAAACATCTCTCTCAGCTTTTCCTCGATCTGCTGGGTGCCGGCCTTAAACCCGCCGATGTACCCGGAGCCGCACTTGGGGCAGCGGGCGGGTTTGGGCTGTCCAAAGCCGCAGTAATGGCACACCAGCCTGCCTCCCGTGTGCTCCGACAGGGACACGTCGCAGTGGGGGCATTTCATCACATGGCCGCAGGAGCGGCAGGAGACAAACCCCGCATAGCCCCTGCGGTTTAAAAACAAGATGCTCTGCTCCCCCTTGTCCAGCCGGTCCGCCAGAAGCTCCGCCAGCTTCCTGCTGAAAATAGAGCGGTTCCCTTCCCTCAGCTCCCGGCTTAAGTCCACCGTGTACACCGTGGGAAGGCTGCCCCCCGTCAGACGCCTGGAAAGGGTAAACAGACGGTACTGGCCGGATTCTGCCCTGCTGTACGCCTCCAGGGAGGGCGTGGCGGATCCTAACACCACCGCGGCCCCGTGGAGCCTGGCCACCTCCAGGGCCGCCTCCCTGGCGTGGTATTTGGGGGAGGACTCGCTTTTATAGCTGCCCTCATGCTCCTCGTCCATCACGATGATCCCGATGTCCGGGAAGGGGGTAAACAGCGCCGACCGGGGGCCGATGATCACATCGATCTCCCCCTTTCTGGCCCGCTGGCACTGGTCGTATTTTTCCCCCGGGGAGAGCATGGAATTCATCACGCTGACCCGGCTGCCGAACCTCCTGTAAAACCGGAGCAGGGTCTGATAGGTCAGGGCGATCTCCGGGATGAGCATCACCGCCTGGCGGCCTTTTTTGACCACCCGCTCGATCAGTTCCAGATAGACCTCCGTCTTGCCGCTTCCGGTGATGCCGTGGATCAGGTAGGTGCGGGGCGTCCCGGCCTCCAGATCTTCCATCACCGCCTCCACGATTTCCCGCTGGGCTTCGTCCAGCTTCTTTTTCTCCTCCGGCCCGCTTTCCAGCTTCACCGGATCCCGGAAGCTCTCCCGGCTCACCACCTGCAAAGCCCCCGCCCGCTCCAGGCTGCCCACCGTCTGGCCGGACACGCCCAGCTTCCCGGTGAGCCATTCATAGGGGATCTCCTCCTGCTCCAAAAGGGCCGAAAGCAGCCTTGCCTTGGCCACCTGTTTTTTGCGCTGGCACTCCCCCAGCAGGGAGAGCGTCTCCTCCCGGCCCAGGGTGCGCCTTACGGTGCGGTGCGCCAGGCGCTTCACGGTCTGCTTCGCGGGCAGCACCGTCTTTAGGGCCTGTATCATGGTGGAGCCGTAATTTTTCCGAAGCCACACCGCCAGGGCCATCAGCTTCTCCTCCACCCCCACGCTGTCCTGTGCAATGTCCCGGATCTCCTTGGCCTTATCCGGGTCGAAGGGGCAGGTCTCCCGAAACCCGGTCACAAAGCCCTTGATGAGTTTATTGCCGCCGCCGAAGGGAACCGTGACGCACATCCCGGCTTCCAGCTTTCCCTCCAGCCTTTCCGGCACCCGGTAAGAGAAGGGCTTATCCAGTTTTTCGTGGGAAATATCTACAATGACGTCTGCGTACAACCGTCCCGCCCCTCCTTCCGCTTCCCGCCATGTCAGATATGCGGGATCCCCTCTTCTAAAAGCTCCTGGATCAGCACCCGCTCGTCCATGGGGTATTTTACCCCTTTGATCTCCTGATAATCCTCATGGCCCTTCCCGGCCAGCACGATGATATCCCCCTCCTGGCCGTGGGAGATGGCATATCCGATGGCCTCCTTTCGGTCACAGATCTCGATGTACTTTCCGGAGGTCTTCTGGATACCAACCTTGATGTCGTCGATGATGGCCTGGGGCTCCTCGAACCGGGGATTGTCGGAGGTGATCACCGTAAAGTCCGCCAGCGTGCCGCTGGCCTCCCCCATCTCAAACCGCCGCTGCCTGGAGCGGTTTCCCCCGCAGCCGAAGACGCAGACCAGCCGGTTTGGCCGATACTCCCGCAGGGTGGTCAGCAGGCTCCTTAAAGCCATTGCATTGTGGGCATAGTCGATGAGCAGCGTAAAGTGATCCGAGACCTTCACCATCTCGATGCGGCCCTTCACCCTGGCGTTTTGGAGCGCCCTGACGATGTCCTGCTCCCGGATCTGGAAATGCCTGCAGATGGCGATGGCCGCCAGCGCATTGTAGACGCTGAACCGCCCGGGCATCTGGATCTGGGCCGTAAAGGACATCAGGCCCCCCACCTGGAACCTTACCCCCAGTTCCCCGGGCTGGTGCACCATCTGCAGATCCTGTGCCCGCAGCATACACTCCTCTCCCATGCCGAAGCTCTCCAGCGCACAGGTATGCCCCTCCGTCACCTGCTTCCAATGGCTGTCGTCCCCGTTTACGATGCCCACCCGGCACTGCCGGAACAAAAGCCTCTTACAGGCCAGATAATGTTCAAAGCTCTCATGCTCGTTGGGGCCGATGTGATCCGGCTCCAGATTCGTGAAAATGCCGTAGTCGAATACAAAGCCCTGGGTTCGATGGAGCATCAGCGCCTGGGAGGAGACCTCCATCACCACCGTGTCCAGCCCCGCCTCCACCATCCGGGCAAAATACTCCTGCAGAACATAGGACTCCGGGGTGGTGTGATCCGCGTGGATATGGGTGTCCCCGATGATGATCTCGATGGTGCCGATCAGCCCCACCCGGTAGCCTGCATTTTCCAGAATGGAACGCACCAGATAGGTGGTGGTGGTCTTTCCCTTGGTTCCGGTGATGCCGATGACTTTCAGTTTTTCCGCCGGATGCCCGAACCAGGCGGCGGAGACAAACGCCAGACAGTACCGGGTATCCTCCACCTGGATCACCGCGGCCTGGACCCCTTTGGGAAGCTCCACCGGCTTTGACGCCACCAGGGCCGCCGCTCCGGCCTTCACCGCCTCCGCCGCAAAGATATGCCCGTCAAAATTGGCGCCCTCGATACAGACAAACAGGCAGCCCTCCTTCACCTTCCGGGAGTCATAAACCACTCCCGTCACTTCCGTGTCCTCCCTGCCCTGCACGCAGGTATAAGGGATCCCCGCCAAAAGCTCCGTCAGTTTCATGGATGCGTCCTCCTTACCAATATGTTCTATTCTACTCTATTTTCGTAAATTCTACCACCCCAAAATCGAAAAGAGAAAAAATCGGGAAAATCCAGAATAGAAGAGGACAAAGCGGGGTAAAAATAAAAAAGTAAGAAACAGAAACCCCCGGCTTTCACCGGGGGCTCCTGTTTCTTATGAGGGGGGAGATAGTGAGTTCATCAACTATCCAAATACATATTAACGAAAAAATGTGTCCAAAGTGTGTCCAAAATGTTATCAAAAAATAAAATATTTATGGTTTAAAATCAAATCATATTTCACAAAAGTGCGAAATAAGTTTCCATTGGTATCTCGCCGCTTTCCCAGGTGACAGCGTTTGCAGCCGCCAGGGCCGCCGCCTTGCAGAGGGCGGTTTCCATATCCTCCCCCGCCAGACCGCTCATGCACAGGGAGGCGGCCACCGTGTCCCCGCAGCCCACTGTGTTCACCGCCTGCACTTTTTTGGCCTCCTGCCAGAGGGTTCTTTCCCCGTCCACATACAAAAGCCCTTCCTCCCCCAGCGACACCACCGCCTGCTTTACCCCCAGGTCAAGCAGGCTGCGGGCTGCGCCCTCCAGCTCTTCCCGGCCCCGCAGGGGATGTCCCGCCAGGTCTTCCAGTTCCTTCCGATTTGGCTTGATCATATCCGGCCCTGCCGCCGCCCCAAGGCGCAGGGCTTCCCCGGAGGAATCCAGAAGCACCTTACATCCCGCCATACGGCAAAGGCCGATGAGCTGGGCGTAAATTTCCTCCGGCGCCCCCGGGGGGAGGCTCCCCGACAGCACCGCCATCTGACAGTACTCCAGACATCCCGTAAACTGCTTGATAAACTCTCCCAGCGCCTTCTGGGAGACAAAAGGCCCCGGTTCCAGCAGCTCCGTCACCCGGCCGTCCTCTTCCAACAGGTTGATGGTGGTTCTGGTCTCTCCCTCCACCTCGGTAAAGTGACATTCCACCCCCCGTTTCTCCAGGCTCTCCTTCAGGAAGCGGCCGCTTCTGCCGCCTAAAAAGCCCACCGCCGCCACAGGCAGGTGAAACTGTCTGAGCACCTTCGCCACGTTCACCCCTTTTCCCCCGGCCACGTCTTTTGCACTCTCCAGCCGGTTCACCCGGCCCGGCACAAGGGCGTTTAGCCTGCAGGTCTTATCCACCGCCGGATTGAGCGATACCGTCAATATCATATCCTGGCCTCCTAACAATAATGCCGCATCACAAACTGCAGCTCTTTCTTTCCCCGGTATGTATTCAGCCCCAGCTGATAGGCCACGGATACCTGCAGGGCGGTTTCCCCCCGGTAGAGCGCCTCCACGCTGCCGGGGCCGTACTTTTCTTCCAAAAAGAAGTGAAACTGTTCCAGATCCCCAAAAAACACCAGCTGCCTCAGTTCTCCCCCGGGCGTCCTCACCCGGTATCTGGCAAAGCTTCCCCCCGCCCCCATCCGATACCCGGACAAAAAGGTCAGATCCTTCTGGGCAAACAGCGGCTTGGGATTTCCCGTCCCAAAAGGCTCCAAAAGCTCCAGCTCCTCCGCCAGCCTCTGGTCTGCATATTCTAACGGCATGGGCACGTCGATGTGTACCTTTGGCAGAAAATCCTCCTCTCCCAGGGTGCAGTTTGCGTTGAGGGCCTGCCGCAGGGGCTCTATGTCCTTTTCCTCCATGGAAAACCCCGCCGCCATGGCGTGACCGCCGAATTTGGTAAAATACTGCTTCACCTCCGTCATGGCCCGGTACATATGATACCCCTCCACGGAGCGTCCCGATCCCTTCACCCCTTCCTCTCCCCTGGTCAGAAGGAACACCGGGTGGTTGTACCGCTCCCGCAGACGGCCTGCGATGATGCCCGCCAGGCTCTCGTGCACCTGGGGCAGGAAGACGACCATCACCTTGTCCCGGTCAAGCTGCAGCCTTTCGATCTCCTGCCGCGCCTGCTCCACCCCCTGGGCCGTCAGGTTCTTGCGGCTGTCGTTTAACTCCTTTAACTCCCTGGCGGCCTGCATGGCCTCGCCTGGGGCAGCGCTCATCAAAAGCTCCAGGGAACGGCCCGCCGTGTCCAGCCTGCCCGTGGCATTTAGACAGGGCCCCAGCACAAACCCCAGGTGGTGGGCGTTTAACCGCTCCGGCACAAGGCCGTTTACCTCCATCAGCGCCTTCAGCCCCAGGTTTTTGGTATGCCGCATCCGCTTCAGCCCTTCCTTTACCAGGATACGGTTTTCATCCTTTAACTCCATCACGTCGCACACGGTGGCCAGGGCCGCAAACTCCAGAAACTCCTCCATGGCCTCCTTCAGGGCGCAGTTTTCGCTTTTTTCCGCCAGGGCCGAAAGCAGCTTATAGGCCACCACCCCGCCGCAGATGCCGGGGAAGGGATAGGAACAGTCCCCCCTCTTTGGATCCACCACCGCCAGGGCCTCCGGGAGCAGATCCCTCCGCTCCCCGCCCTCCTCTGCAAAGGGAACTTCATGGTGATCCGTGACAATGACCCGGACGCCCAGCTCCCCTGCCAGGGCGATCTGGGCCGAGGCGGCGATGCCGTTGTCGCAGGTTAAGATCATCCCCACGCCGTCCCGGGCGGCCTCCCGGATCAGGTGCTCGTTGAGCCCGTACCCGTCGTGGATCCGATGGGGGATGGCCGTGTCCACCCTGGCCCCCAGGCACCGAAGCCCCTTGGTCAGAAGGTAGGCGGAACAGATGCCGTCCACGTCGTAATCCCCGATGACCCGCAGGAAAACCCCCTCCTCCACAGCCTGTAAAAGCAGTCCGGCCGCTTTGTCCATATCCTTTAAAAGCCAGGGGGAGTAACAGTCCGATAACCCCCCGTGCAGAAACCGCTCTATCTGCCCCTCATCGGTCAGCTCACGGTTGCGCAGGATCCTGGCCAGCACCGGGCTGATCTGAAACTGCCTGGCCCAGCCGTCAAAATCCGCCCGCTTGGCCGCCACAAACCACTTTTCCATCTTCCGCTTTCTTTTCCCTTTCTCCGGTTTCCCGCCATAGATAAAGGCGTCCCCCCTGCGGCGGGACGCCTTGCAAACAACTTCTGCCCACAGTGTTTCCTGACGGCTCATCTGTCCACCAGGGCATTAAAATACACAAAGAACACGTCCCCCATGGAACCGTCGTTGTAATACTCCTGGTAGGAGAGGGAGAAATCCGTAGATCCGAAGGGCACCTCGTACAGCAAAAGCCCTGTGACGCTCTCCCCCGCCCTCAGCGTGTATTCGCCGGGCAGGAAAGCCGGATCCACCTCGTCTGCGTCCTCTATGGGCCAGCCGTAGGCGTCCTCTGCGTCGTCTCCCCACTGGATCTGGAAATCCGTGTCATACATGGTGAGAACATCGTCACAGGTATTTTCTACGGTGACCGCCACCAGCAGAGTCTGCCCGTCCGCGCTGATGCTGTCAGCCGGATCCAGCAGGAGCCCTCCCAGCACCGTGAAGTCGAACCACTCCGTGTGGATCACATCGCCCTCATAGCCTTCGCCATAGCCGCCCTGGGCCCAGACGTCCTCGCCCCAGGCGTCAGCGTCATCCCACTCGTCTATGGCGTCGCCAAGGCTTCCGTCGTCCCAGTCTTCCCAATCGTCGTCCTCCCAGGCGGTGGCGCTTTCTCCGCGGTCAAAAGAGCCTCCCCATCCGTTCAGCTCCTGCAGGGTATCTTCCAGCTTGCCCAGTTCTTTGTCCAGGCCGTAACGCTCCAGCTCGTCCATCCCGCTCTCCAAAAGCTTCCGGGCCGCCTCCTCGTCCTCTTCGTCCATGTAATAGTCTGCGCCGTCCTGGCAGACCGTCACCAGCTGCTTTGCCAGATCTCCCAGCGCGTCCTCATCCTTTTTGTTGGCCTTCATGCCGTCGGCCAGGATGTCCACGGCTTTTTCATACTCGTCCTGGGCCAGGTAAGCTTCCGCGCTGCCCAGGTAAGCGTCTACATTGTCATCCTCCCGCTTCAGAACTTCCTCATAGGCGTCCAGGGCGTCCTCATACTCCTTGTCCTTTAAAGCCGCATCCGCCTTGTCCAGAAGCCTCTCCGTCTTGTCCCCGGCCAGAAACCACACCGCCGCCCCAATTCCTGCCGCCACCAAAAGCGCCAGAAGGACGATCAGGGCGATGACAGGGCCCTTGTTTTTTCCTGCCGGACGATCCGGCGGGATAGGGCTCATGGCTCCAGGAATCCCTCCCGTCTGCCCGCTCCCCGGTGCGCCCTGGGGCATACCCGCCTGTGCGCCTGCCGGGACGCCCGTCTGGGCCGCTCCCGCAGAAGGCGCCGGGGCGCCGCATTCCGGGCAAAAGGCCATACCCGGCTCAATCTCTCTCCCACATTTTAGACAAAACATTGTTCTTCCCCCCTTAAATCCGCCTTCGTCATCTCCATCCCAGAGCGTTGCAAATTCCCGAATAAACAAAGTCTGTTTTGCGGGACAATCAGCACATCCGTGGATACTTCACGAGATTCTCTCCCCGCCGTCAGACGGAACCGTTTAAGCGGTAGCCGCAGGCCGTACAGAACGCCGCCCCGTCCGCATAGGATGCGCCGCACTGGGGGCAGAGATGCTGGGCCGCGTTTTCTGCGGCAAACAGCGGGCCGAACTTCTCGCCGCATTTGTTGCAGAACGCGCTGTCCAGAACCAGAATATTCCCGCACTTTTCGCATTTGCGCAGGCCCCTGAGAGCCAGTTTGCGCTTCTCCAGAAACGCTGTCTGCTTGTCGATCTCCATCACGGTGTTCATATAAGGCGCGAAGGGCGTGTCCGCTACGCTGACCGGCGTGTTGGACGCAAAAAACATCAGGCCCATCTGGGTGATCGCATCCGCCCGCTGCCTGGCCAGTTCCCCCAGCCTCCTGTCGCACTCCATCTCCTCGGGAGACGCCCCGGAAGATACCCCAGCTTTTTTGTCAAACATTGCCATTTCTTTTCCCTCACCTTTCTGATCGTCTGCCAGATCTCTCTTCTTTCTGTATCCCTGTATCCGATCCTGTTTTCCTATTTTCTATTTTACTATGCCGCGGCGCGATTCTCAATCCCTGATTTTCTTTTTTATCCCCATCCATCTCCTGAACCGGTCAGTCAGCGCGCACAGACAAAGCCCCGCGCCCATGTAGAGAAACATCAGCCAGCCGTGATAAGTGCTGTAAGTTGCCTTCAGATAATAAAACACAGGAAACATCCGCTGCAGGGGCAGAAAACTGTTTATGGTGACAAACACGGGACACACCAGGGCCATCACCATCAGAAGCAGCGGAATACAGCTTCCCAGCCGCCTGGCCGTGCCGCACAAGAGCCGCACCAGATTGCCAAACACCAGGGCACAACCCGCAAACAGCAGGGCATTTGGCACTTCCCGGCTCCACTCTGTAAACACACCCGCCAGCCTGCAGGAGACAAGCATCACCACCACCGCATCCGACAGCACCACACCCAGATACCCGAAGGAAAACCAGAACCGATGCCGCAGGGGCATCCAGGAAAAGACGCCCCGCTGTTCGTCCTGAAGGTAGTACAGGGAAGCCGCAAGCACACAGAGCACCAGCCACAGGCTGAATATCCCTCTTAAGGGGGTCAACAGATAGTTTCCCGCCTGGACTTCGCTGCCGTCGAAATAGACGATCCGAAACAGACTGCCCTCCACCAGAGTGGCCTCATAGGCCTTCCGCAGGGCTTCTTCCCCCTCCAGAAGCCCCAGATCCTGCGCCACGAAATCCTCATAGACCGCGTAGGAAAAGGCCGGGAACAGCGCGCTGCACAAAATCTCCCGGGAAAAACGCAAAGGCACGCTGTCTTCCCGCTCTATCACTTCCACCACCGGCTCTGCCTGCCTGTCCGCAGCCGCCTGCCAGAGGCGCTCTTTCAGGTTGGCCGGAAAGATCCAGGCGGCGTCCGCCTGAAAGTTCTCTACCATTTCCCGGGCCTGCTGCGGGGTACTGCAGATCTTGTAGCGGAGCACCTGGCTGTTTCCCAAAAGGTTCTCCCGGATCTGGGCGCAGAGCGCTTCCTCCTCGTCCTCCATGCACAGCGCCACGCTCACCACGCCCTTTTCCCCCTGGGAAGCCAGGCGCATCCCTGCCGCCAGCACAGGCACCATCCCAAGGATCAGGAGAAAGCTCCACCGATGGAACAGCCGCTTATTCAAAAGGACATACCACACCGCTATCCGCCGCACTTTTTTATCCTCTCTCGATCCGGCAGCGCCTGACCAGCACAGCCCCTCCGAAAAATACCGCCAGATAAATCAACAGGCCTGCCGCCGCCTGAAAGGAGACGGAGCCCGTCAGCGCTTTGTCCGCCCAGGAGAGGGCGACCCCTGCAGGCAGCGCCTGCCCCAGACGCTTCAGCCCCTCCGGGAACAGGTTGACCGGGTAAAAACACCCCGACAGATACGCCATACCGATGCCGGTGAGAAACTGCAGCAAAACGCCGTTGACCACGCCGCTCACCAGCTCGTACAGGAAAAACTGCATCGCAGACAGCACCGCAGCCACCAGAACAAAGCACCAGAACAGCGCTGCCGCCGTCTGGCCGTCCCTCCACTCCGGGATGGGCAGCGCGCCGCTTCCAAGCACCGGGGAGAGCACCAGAAACACCCCCAGAAGGCAGATCACATTCAACGCCAGATAGGCCAGGTATTCCCCCGCCACCTGGGCCGCGGCCCCGATCCCCCGGGCGGACAAAAGACGCATCAGTTCCCGGCTTCTTGCGCCGAATAAGGGGCTGCTGTGGATGCCCGCCAGCAGCAGGAAAAACACCAGCATACTGCACAGATAATACCCGCCCGTGGACAGGCCTCCCGCCAGGCCAAGCTCAGTCAGATCCAGAAGCCGCCCCCTGTCCAGCACCAGGTCGATCAGGCGCAGGTTTAACTTGTCCGTGGCTTCCAGCCACACATCCCCCATCCCGTGGGCGCTTAAGATATTCTGCATCCCGAAGATGGCGCTCTGGGAGCGCACCACCAGGGTAGATACCATTTCCGCCAGTTCCTCCACGAAAAATCCCACCAGCCCCTTCTGGCCTGTGGAGCCTACGATGGTGATGGGCCTGTCATTGGCGCCGTAGACGATGGAATCCACCAACCCCTGCGGGATCAGGGCATAAGCGGTCAGCTCCCCTTCCGCCATGGCCCGCCGCGCCTCCTCCTCCGTCATCTCAGGCAATTCTACCATAAACCGGGAATCGTCCATCACGGACACCAGGGAAATCCCGAAGCCCAGATAGGAGTCCGTGGTATCGCCCACGATCCCCACCCGGTATTTCTTCTGCCCCTCCCCCAGGGCGCCCTCCCGCAGATAGTTTGTGCCGAAGACGCCGAGACAGACGCAGGTAAACAGCGTTACGCCAAGGAGCGCCGGAAGAAGCTTCCTGCTTCGCTTCCACTGCATATAGAGATAACTGCAAAATCCTCTCATATCAGACTCCATTCCGAAGCGCTCTTAGGGCGGGACAGCGTGAATTCCAGACCTGCCGTCACACCAGATTCCCCGCCAGACGGCGGAGATCCCCGTCGTACGCATAAGGCGTCAGCGTCCCCTGTTTTAAGATGTAGCATTGGCTGCAGAACGCCATCTCCTGCATATCATGGGTAGCCAGAAGCAGGATTCCCCCCTGGGCACGGAAGGTTTCAAAATAGTCCATAATCTTCTCTTTGCAGACCACATCCAGCGCGGCGGAGGGCTCGTCCAGCAATAAGATCTTCGGCCCAGCCGCCACGGCGCAGCCGATGGCCAGCCGCTTTTTCATCCCCCCGGACATCTTGCGCACCGGGGTCTTTAAAAAAGAGCCGATCCCCAGCAGCTGAAGCACCCCTTGGTCTAATTCCCGGCGCAGCGTCTTCCTGTCGTACCACAGCCGCAGATTATCCCAGGCGTTCAGCTCCTCGATCAGCGGGTCTGCCTGGGGCACATAGCCCAGCACCTGGCTTCGCAGCCCGGCGTCCTTCAGCAGATCCTTTCCGTCATAGCAGAAGGAGCCCCCCTGGGCCGGCTGGACGCCTGCCAGAATGGAGAGCAGCGTGGACTTCCCGCAGCCGTTCCCGCCCAGGATCCCCACGCAGCTTCCTTCCTCCGCCGTCAGGGAAATATCTTCCAGGACGGTTTTTCCTCTGTAAGCTTTCCGTATGCCTGCCAGTTCTATCTTCATATCCATTCCTTTGCCGGCGTCTGGCGCTCCATAAACAACTCCCAACCAACCACCGCTGCATCAGCAGCCGCCATGCCAGCCTCCGCCGTACCAGCAGCCGTCGCACCAACTTCCTTCGCAGCAGCATCCGCCGCACCAGCGTCGCGATCCCTGCGGCCTCCGAACCTGCAGCCGTCAAATAATCAATATCCCAGTAACCGTCATACCAGTACCCGCCACACCAGCCTCCGCCGTGCCAACAGTCGCTGCATCAGCAGCATCCGCCATACCAGCAACCGTCGCACCAACTTTATCCGCCGCATGGCACCAGCGTCGCGCTTCCTGCGGCTGCCCTGTCAATAGGATCAATAGTAATAGTAGAGATAATCGTACAGCAGCCCTTCGATATCCCCGTCTTCCAGATACTCCACCATTCCCTCAAGGGGCCTGGTGATGCTCCTGGGCAGATCGGTAGAGGAGAGATGATCCACGAATTTTTCCCAGTCGATCTCCTCCATCCAGTCCTCCAGATCCCTCTCGTCTTCCACAAAGACCACGCTCTTTTCGCTGGGCGCATTCAGACTGGAAGCCCCCTTGAGGCTTGCAGTCAGCTTCAGGCCACCGATGCTCTCTTTGCCTTCCACTGCCATCACCTGCAGGGACTGGGAATTATCGCTGGACTCCATATCCAGAGTCACCTTTATGTCTTTTACGAAATCTGCCGCGAAGCCGTAATCAGTCATGCCTGCCAGGCCAAGCACCTTATTGACGCCGCCTCCCAGGCCCACCGTCAGCTTACCGTTTGGCAGTCCCTGCTTCATGGCAGCAAGATCCAGCCCGTCCGCCGTCATCTCCACCAGGGCCGCGCCGTTATACTCCAGGGAAAATTCGCCGTCGATCCGATCCCCGGAGCGCTTTCCGCTTCCCACCAGGGACACGCTCTGTCTATCTGCCTCCAGACTCAGCTCAAAGCCAAAGTCTTTGCCCTTCTGGGGCATGAGGAAGATCAGATCCCCCTCCTCCACGGACAGTTCCCGGCCTACGATCTCTCCCTCGCCGTCCACATATACGACCATCTCGATATCTTCCCCGTATTCCGCCACATCGTCTTGGAGATATTCCAGTTCCTCTAAAAACCCGTCAAAGGCGTCGTCGCCGTCTGCGCCTGCGGCTTCCGCCAGGTTCACGATAAGGTCTTCCAGATCCTCATCGTCCTCCGCCTCCGCAAGAACCGCATCCAGCATATCCGCAACCGTATCCGCGTCCAGGCTCACTGTCAGGGCGGTCACCTTCTGCTCCACGCCCTCCGCCTTGATCGTATCTTTTTCCTTTTCCACGTCCTCCACCGCTTCCAGCGCAACGGACAGATACCGGGTAATGAGCTTCTCAATCTTTGCCTGGCTGGGCAGCGCCTCAAGAACGCTGTCTACATCGTCCCGGGCATCTTCCCACAGATCGGCAAACTCCTCATAATCCTCCAGCTCCGCGCCCAGGTAAGTGTCTGCCAGTTCCGGCACCTGGGCATATGCAGTGCCTTCCGCCACGTCCATCAGGCCCCGGACGGAGATCAGCTTATCCTTGTTTAAGGTAGCCGCCAGCTCCGCGCCCAGCAGATTCTCGTGCAGATCCACCCCTCCGCTGACGCCAACACTTTCCAGGAAGGACAGATCCACTCCTGCAAGCCCCGCCAGGCTCAGCAGATCCTGGCCCGCATCCCCGATCTCCACGGACAGGGAGAACTCTGCTGAAGTGTTAAAAAGGTTTTTGCTGCGATCCAGCATCCTGCCGTAGACGGTTCCCAGATTCTCCGCCAGTTCTTTTCCCGCCTGTGTCTCCACATACCGATAATAGCTCTCCGGGGAAGAAAACGTCCTGCGCAGCGCCGGAGCCGCGGCCGCAGCTACCACGCCCAGCACCGCCACGCCGACGACAGCCCCCCCAATGCCGATCAGGGCCTTCTTCGGGAACTTTTTCCCCGCTCCCGCAGACTCTGCCAGGTCCTTCCCCTTTTGGGCCAGATTCTTTGCACCCTCGATCCCGGCGGCTGTCAGGTTCTTTGCGCCCTCGATTCCGGCAGCCGTCATCTTCTTTGCACCCTCTACGCCAGCGGCAGCGATCTTCTCCGCAGACTGGGCCATCGTATGTAAGTCCGGCTGTCCGCCGCCCTGCTGGCCCCCGCTTGTCCCCTGGACGGGCGGCACGGCAGAGACAGGAGCCGGTGCGCCGCAGTTGGGACAGAATTTCTCAGAAGGCTGTAACTGCGTTCCGCATTTTTCACAAAACATTTCAATCCTCCTCGCGTAAGATACAATAATGATACAACTATGATTGTTTTTATTCTATTCTCTTTACAATATTTTGTCAAGAAAGAGAAGATTCTGTCAAAAAACCGGGGCTGCCCCATCGGGCAGCCCCGGCCATCCGCATCCACTGTGGGACGCGGTACGGTTCTGAAACATCAGTACATATCTATCAAAGCCTCTACACTGTATTTTCCGCCAGACTTGACGACGATGAGGCCAGACAGGCTGGTGTCCTTCCTCTCGTCCGTCCGTATCAGCACGAAGTAGGCGGCGTCCACATCGAAGTCTTTCGCTTCCACATCTGCGTCATATTGCTCGTAGACGGGCTCATACTCCTCCATGTAATCTTCCACCATGTCCAGATTATCGTCACCCTTGAGCTTGGTGACGGAGAGGATCTCATACTCCAGCTTATCGCGGAAACCGTCATAATCGTCCAGATCGTCCGTCAAATCCTCGGCCCAGTCCTCGATGTCCTTCACCATGTCCTTGGGATAGTACTTGCCCCAATTTACATCCTTCGGCTTGGTCTCGCCGGTGATAAAAACGTCGATATAGGTCTTTACGGCTTTTTCCACTTTCCCATTGCCCCCGGAGGCCAATACCACGATCAGGATGAGCGCTGCTACTACCACCACTGCCGCCGCAACGGCGATCAGGCCGACGATCTTTCCGTCTAAGGATTTGCCCGTCTTACCGGGCTGCCCCCCCGAAGCAGGGTATCCCGGCATGGGCGGGATGGCTGTTCCTGTGGGCTGTGCGCCGGGCATTCCGGCAGCCGTGCCGTTAAAGTTATTGCTGTCCATCGTATCTCCCTCACTTTCCGCAGCGCGTGACGTCCTGCGCCGCTGACTTCACTTTAGCACAAAAAAGTCGAAAAGACAAGGGAAACGGCGAAAAAAGGCATCCGGCGTGTAACAGTTCAGCTCCTCCATCGTATTCAGCCCGGTACTGCCTGTGTTCTTCCGGCCGACGCGCTTCCGCTCGGCTCCGCACGCAACGGACACTAGGCTCGAGAGTACCTCGCCAAGTGCCGGCGTGCTCTAACGGTCTGCCGGGAGAACATCGGCAGTACCGGGCATGACTTGCAAGGAAATGGCTGAACAGTTACTCCGACGCCGGACTACGCTTTCTCCTTCTTCGGCTGGAATTTCACCCGCAGCAGATACCATATGCTGCCTGCCAGGCAGACGGAGGAATACGCGCCGCAGACGATACCCACCATGAGAGGCAGGGCAAAGTCCTTGATGCTGGTCACGCCCAGCACATACAGCACCGCCACCATGACAAAGGTGGTGAGGGAGGTAAAAATGCTCCTGGAAAGAGTCTGTGTGACGCTTCTGTCCACCACTTCCTCCAGGTCGTCCTTTTTGGACATGGTTCCCATGTTCTCCCGGACGCGGTCAAAGATAACGATGGTGGCGTTGATGGAATATCCCACGATGGTCAGGATGCAGGCCACAAAGGTATTGCTCACGGAGACCCGGGCCGCCGCGTAGAAGGCCAACACCACCAGCACGTCGTGGGCCAGCGCCACGATACTGCTTACGCCGAACCGGATATCCGTAAATCGGATCCGGATGTAGAGAAGCATCCCCAGCAGGGCTACCGCCACCGCGATCACCGTGTCGGACTTCATCTCGTCGCTGATGGTAGAGCTGATGGTCTCGGAGAGGACGTCTTTTCCGGCAATGCCGAAGTCATCTGCAAACATCTGGTTCAGCGCCTCTCTCTTTTCCACATCCAGGGCGTCCATCTTAAAGATGACCTCGTTGGAATCCTGCACCGTCTGCACCTGCACGGCGCTTCCGGTGATCTGCTCGATCTTTGGCACAACCTGGGCGTTTGCCTCCTCCAGCGTCATGGCATGGTCAAAGGGCACCGTCACCGCAGTACCGCCCTTAAAATCCAGGCTGTAATTTAACGCATCCCCGGTGTTTGCCTTAAAGACGCCCATCACCACAAACCCGGCCAGGATCACCGCAGCGGAAATCCCGAAAAACCACTTCTTTTTGGAAAGGATGGGAAGCGTCTTCAGCGCTTTACCCACACCGTAGCATTTCACGTTCTTGATCCCCAGGCCATAGAAGGCATAGAGCACATACCTTGTCACCACCAGGGCGGTGAACATGGAGAGCACAATGCCGAGCGCCAGGGTCTGGGCAAAGCCCTTGACGGAGCCGGGCCCCAGAAGCAGGAGCACTGCGGCAGCGATCAGCGTAGTCAGATTCCCGTCCAGGATGGCGGAAAAGGCTTTTTCAAAGCCAAGCTGTATGGCATTTCTCACGGTCTTTCCCGCGGCCAGCTCCTCCCGGATGCGGGCAAAGATGATCACGTTGGCGTCCACCGCCATACCGATGGAAAGAATGATTCCGGCCACGCCGGAGAGCGTCAGCGTCATGTCAAAACCGTTTAACAGGAAGATGACCAGCGCCACATAGGACAAAAGCCCTATCACAGAGGCCACGCCGGGCACCCGGTACACCGCGATCATAAACAGCGCCACGATCGCAAGGCCGATGGCTCCAGCTAAAAGGCTGGTCTGGATGGCGTCCACGCCCAGCTGCGCGCCCACCACCTTGGAGTGCAGTTCTTCCAGCTCCAGCTTCAGCCCGCCGATGCGGATGGTGGAAGCCAGATGCTCCGCCTCCTCAAAGGTATTCTCGCCGGTAATGATGGCGTGTCCATCGGTGATGTGGGCCGAAACCCTGGGCACGCTGACAAATTTTCCGTCATAGTAGATGGCGATGGTCTCGCCTGCCGCATAGGCTTTGTCCGTAGCGTCCGCAAATGCCTGGGTGCCTGCTTCCGACAGGGTCAGGCTCACCACATACTGGGAGTTGCCGGTGACGGAATCCCTCTGGCTGCCCGCCTGGGCGTCGGTCACGTCCGTCCCCGTGAGGATCACAGAGCCGTCCGCCTGCAGCTCCTCCAATGTCTTGTTCAGGGTATACTGGGTGTCGTAGCTGCCGTCCGCCTCCTGCACGAGCTGCCCGGAGTAATTGGCGTTGCCCTGGGCGTCGGTCTCCGCGATAAAATACAGGGCGCCGGGCCTGCCCAGCTCCTGTAAGATGGCGTCCGCATCGTTGACGCCGGGGATCTCGATGTTGATCCGGTCCGTCCCCTCCTGGTACACGATGGCTTCCGTGCTGTAATTTAACACCCTCTGCTGCAGCTTGGAGATGGTGTCGCTCATATCCGTTGCGTCCGGCGCTTCGTCCCCCACCACCTGATAGGTGATGCTGACGCCACCCGCCAGATCCAGTCCCAGCTTAATGTCCGCCGCGCTGAAATCCCCCGCCGGGTTGACGCCGTAGAAATCCACATAGGTCACTCCGATGAGCAGAAAGAGCACGCAGAGCAGTATGGCAATGGCCTTATTCCTTTTCATGATCTTCCGTCCTTTCTCAGTCTTCCTGTGCCGCTTCGTCCATTTCCGCCACCTTTAAGAGGATGGCGCACTCCACCCGCTTTTTCTGCAGTTCGCAGCCCACCTCGTAGACGCTGTTGATGGTGTTGTGGAAATGGTAGGAATTGGCAGCGCAGCCCCCGCTGCAATAGAATTTGGCGAAACACTTCCTGCACTTGTCCTTGGCGTACACATTGCAGCATTTAAATTCGTCCCTGAGATCCTCCCGCAGGATCCCTTCCTCCACGTTGCCCATGAGGAAGCCCTCCTCCCCCACGAACTGATGGCAGGGGTACAGATCCCCCCAGGGCGTCACCGCCAGGTACTCCGTCCCGGAACCGCAGCCGGACAAACGCTTGGCCACGCAAGGGCCGCCGCTTAAGTCTATCATAAAGTGGAAGAAATTGAAACCCCTTCCCTCTTTTTTGCGCCGGATCATCTCCGCCGCCAGCTTATCGTACTCCGCTTTCAGCACGGGCAGATCCGCTTCCGTGATGGCGTAATCGTCCTCCGGCCGGGCTACCACCGGCTCCACGGAAATCTGCTGGAAGCCCAGATCCGCCAGGTGAAGCACATCCCTGGAAAAATCCAGGTTGTGATGGGTGTAGGTGCCCCGCACATAATACCGCATCTGTCCACGCTTCCGGGCCGCCTCCAAAAATTTCGGCACCACCAGGTCATAGCTGCCCTGGCCGCCCCGGAAAGGCCGCATCCTGTCGTGCACTTCCCTGCGGCCGTCGAGACTTAGGACGATGTTGTCCATCTCCCGGTTGGCAAATTCCATGATCTCGTCGTTTAGGAGCACGCCGTTGGTGGTCAGGGTAAACCGGAATTTCTTGTTGTGGGGCCCCTCCAGGCTTCTGCCGTAAGCCACCAGTTCCTTCACCGTCTCCCAGTTCATCAGGGGTTCCCCGCCGAAGAAGTCCACCTCCAGATTCACCCGGTTTCCCGAGTTTGCCACCAGAAAATCCAGCGCCTTCTTTCCCACCTCCGGGCTCATAAGCGCCCGTCTGCCGTGGTATTCCCCCTCGCCTGCAAAGCAGTAGCGGCAGGCCAGGTTGCAATCGTGGGCGATGTGCAGGCACAGCGCCTTTACCACGGTCTCTCGTTTTTTCAGTTCCGGCACATAGTTTTCATAGATGTCCGGGGAAAACAGCTGTCCCGCCGCCTCCAGGGCAAGGATTTCATCCACCGCCTCGGAGAGTTCCTCCCCAGAGCAGGAGAGGTTGGACAGGTGCTGGGCCGCCGCCTTGATGGTTCCGGCATCCTTGATGCCCTCGCCCACCAGGGACTGCACCAGGGGAATCGTGTCATAGACGATGTCGTCCACCACATGGACACTTCCGCTGTTGACGTCCATGACGATGTTGTAGCCGCCGCTTTTGTATTGATGTATCACAGGCTGTCAGTTCCTTTCTTATTTTAGGCCGTGCACAAAAAGTAAGTAAGCAGCGATTCCGGTCGCTGCTTACTTAAGGTTCTTTGGCCAGGGATTATTTGATCTTCTCACAGCTCTGGTTTCCTACGGTACAGGACGTTTTGCAGGCAGACTGGCAGGAAGTCTGGCACTCGCCGCAGCCGCCCTTCTTCATGGATTCCTTCAGATTTCTGGTCGTAAGTGTCTTAATGTGCTTCATATCACACAACCTCCTTATGCGCTTTTCAAAGTCCTTACGTCATTGGACTTTCCCCAGTATATCACAAGTGCCGGATTTTTAAAAGAGTTTTTTTTGATTCCATTATTTATTCCATTATTTTATTCCGTTGTTCCTCGTCCGCTCAGCTGAGCATCCCGCCCAGCATCCCGCCTCCCACACACAGCGCCAGGGTGGTAAAGAAGGAAGTCCCAAACCCAGCCTCCCCCGGGCCCGCCGCGAAGGATACTGCCGCCAGCACCAGAAAATAGGCCGCTCCCAGGAGCATCCCCCACAAAAAGCGCCTGTTTTTCATTTTCTTCCCGGCCATATGGCCCCCGAAAAAGGGGACGGCCACATAGATGGCGATCAGGGCCGCGGACACGGCCTTCTCCCCCAGCCCCAGCCGATAGAGGAAAAATGCCAGGACGGCTAACAGCGCTCCCGTAAGCAGGTACGAAAACGCCAGCGTCTTTAAGAGGAAGGCCATGGGGATCCTTCCCAAATCTGCTTTCTGCTCCATCTTGCCTCTCATTCTGCCGCTTCCGCGGCCCTTGCATCCACAGGGACTCTGTGCGCCGGTACAAATTCTGAATGGAATTTTTTCTTGTTCAACCTTTGCCCTCCTTTGGAGAATCCTGTACGTTTCATCCAATCATATGCCCGGGCCCCAAAAAACTTGACAGCCTTTTTTCTGATTTCCCAATGCACGCAGACGGCTCACTGCCGCTTACCTGTTTTCCCCCAGCAGGCGCAGAGGGGCGATCCCTGTCCCCTGTAAGCCGCCCAGCAGGCTCTGCGCGTCCTGATAGCGGCTGCCCGGCCTGACCGCGCACATTTTGCGCAGTACAGCCGCCAGGGAGCGATCCAGCTTTGCAAGCTGCCCCTCCAGCACCCTGTCGTCGTCCAGCCGCACCATGGGGTCTTCCGGCACCTCCCCCGTGAGTCCGTAGCACAGAACCATCCCCAGGGAGTAGATGTCCGTCCAAGGCCCCTGGCTGCCGCGGCGCTGATACTGTTCCAGGGGGGCAAAGCCAGGCTTTAAGACCACCGTCATGCTCCGGGCCTCGTCGGCCTGGAAAAACCTGGCGTTGCCAAAGTCCACCAGACGGATCCCCCCGTCCAGGTCCACCATCACATTCCCCGGCGCGATATCTCGGTGGATCACGTTCTTTCCATGGATGTGCCCAAACACAGCAGCAGCCTCCATGGCCAGATAGACCGCCTGGCCGCTTTGAAGGGACCCGTGCCTTCGGACGTATTCCTGCAGCGTCATGCCGTGGACGTACTCCATCACATAGTAGGCCGTGCCGTTCTGGGCGAACACGCCGTACATCCCGGTCACCGCCGCAGCGTCCTCAAGCTCCGCCAAAAGCTGCGCCTCGTTGTAAAATTTTTCCATTCCACGCAAAAAAGCCTCTCTCTGCAGAGAAGCCAAAGGCTCTACCAGGCGGTCGTCCCCGCCCCGCACAGCCATCCCCTTTGGGAAATATTCCTTGACGGCCACCGTCCTGTCCAGCTCCGTGTCGTAAGCCAGATAGGTGATGCCAAAGCCCCCCGACCCGATCGTCCGGCCCAGCACATAGCGGTCGTCCAGAACCGTGCCCGCCACCAGCGCCGCCTGCCCGTCCTCCCTGCTGCAGTCATAGCCGCAGACGGGACACCGGCTCTGGGAGACGGGCGCGGCGCATCTGCCGCAGCTTTTTTCCATGGCCACCCCCTTGCCTGCCGGGGGCAGGGGCGTCCGCCCTCATTCGCCCCACACAAATTCGCAGGCTCTGTCAAAATCAAAACCGTGCTCCACCGCGTAGAACACCCTTGCGTCCGTCAGACTGCGCACATAGAGAACCGGCTTGCCCGCCGTCTTTAAAAAGCGCTGCATTTCCTCCAGATCCAGCCCAAAGAGAAAGCCCAGCTTGATCAGCTGCTCCCTGGTGGGAACCCGCCTGCCGTTTAAGAGCTGGTAGCCGTAGCTGCGCTCCACGTTGAGCTTGCGGATCACCTCCGCCTGGGACAGATTTTTGTCCGCCAGATAGCCGTTGATCAGCGCATGGATCTGCGGCGCTTTCGCCCCCAGCACGGCGTCCTCGTCAAAGGCGCTCTCCTCCCTCAGTTTTCTCTCCAGATCCCGCGTGTCCGTGGCTGTCCTTCCTTTCCGTGGCGCTCTAGCGCAAAACAAGGTCATCTGGCCGCCTCCAGCCGGGCCGAGCGAATGATCATATTGGCGCAGCTGAAGTACAAGCCGTCCTCATTCTGCGGCCCCTCCTCGTCAAACCCCTGCTCCAGCCTTTCGATCTCCTCCCGGGAGAGGACAAAGGTAAAGTGATCCGTGCCGCCGTTTACGTGATAGGTCAGCCAGTCTTCGTCCGGCTTCTGGCTCTTTTCGATCAGCCACACGTCCGTCATGTCCACGGACTTGGCGGGCACAGTGCGGCTGGGCATCCCGGTTCGCAGCTGGATGGTATACAGGTAAGTAACGTCGTCTACCGGTTCCGGCGACCAGTCCCCCGTCTCAATGTCCAGCGTCACCCGCACGTCTCCCCCGAAGGAGGCAAGGGTCTCCTTGGGAATCAGGTCGGCAAAGTAGTAAAAACCGGCATACTGCCCGTCAAACGTCACCACCACATCCCCCTGATGCCTGCCTGCCGCCCAGAGCCAGACCCCCGCCGCGCACAAAAGCGCCAGCAGAACCACCGCTGCACACAAAAAGATGCGCTTTCCATGCTTTTTCCCCGCCCTGCGGTATACGTTCACATCCGGGTCATAGCCGGAACCGTCCACAGGCAGACCCTCTGTCAGATCCTGTCCGGGCTGTTTCCCCCGATCTTTGGAACGTCGCTTGGATCCACAGGCACGGGACAGGGCGTCACAGGGGCGGAGACGCCCGCCAGCGCCCTGCGAAGCTCGATGGCGCTGTTGTAGCGGTCTCCGGCGTTCACCATGGTGCATTTCTTTAAGATTTCCCACAAATCGGCGTTGATGCCGTGGCTGTTCTGCGCCAGCTCCTGATCGTCCTCCATCCGCTCATAGGGATCGTCCAGAACCACCCCGGTCAGCGCATAGTAGAGAACCACGCCCAGGGAATAGATATCCGTCCACGCGCCCTGCCTGCCCTTCTTGGTGTACTGCTCCACAGGGGTATAGCCGGGTTTTAAGACCACGGTCAGGTTGGCGGAGCTCTCCGCCATGATCTGCCGGGCCGCGCCGAAGTCGATCAGTTTTATCTTGCCGTCGGTGCAGAGCATGATATTGTCCGGCGAAATGTCGCGGTGCAGTACACCGGCGCTGTGGGTGATGCTTAACGCCGCAGCCATCTTGTTGAGCACATACAGCGCCTGCCCCTCCGTCAGCACGCCGTGACGCTTTACATACTCCTTCAGCGTGATCCCGCTCAGATATTCCATCACCAGATACACGGTGTTGTTGGCCCGGAAATAATCGTACACGCTGACGATATTGGGATTGCCGTTAAACTGCGCCACCATCTGGGCCTCGCTGTAAAATTTCTCCGCGCCCTGTTCAAAGGCCTCTCCCACGCCTGCGTCTATGATCTGCACCGTGACGCCGTCCCCGGCCCGGTAGGCAATGCCGTTTGGATAGTACTCTTTTACGGCGATGACCTTCCCCATCCGCAGATCGTACCCCAGATAGGTGATGCCGAAACCGCCCTTGCCCATCACGCCGCCCACGGATATCTTCCCGTCCAGCTTTGTGCCCACGGGCAGCACGGTACGGTCGGCGCTGCTTTTCCTGCTGTCGTAGCCGCAATTCCTGCAGGGTTCTTGGTCGATCTCCTGAAAACAGTTTTCACACAGTTTCCTGCTGCCGGTCTCTATCATGGCAATGCCAGCCCTCCTCTCTCCCCTGTCAGCCCTTTAACAGCTTTGCCAAAAGCTGCCTAAGGGGGCTGTCCGCTTCGCTTTTTTTGACGATCCTGCCGGGGATCCGGACAGACTGTCTCCTGATCGGGATCTCCTCCAGCGCCTCACAGAACGCCTCCGTGGTGGCGTACCGGTCGGTGTATTTTAACATCATCGCCTTGTACAGAACGGCAAACAGCTGCGGATGGATGCGGTATCTGTTTTCCGCAAGCTGTGAATCGTCCTCCAGCCTGTTCTGGGGATTCTCCGGGATCTGCCCGGTCAGGCCGTAATAGACGGAAGCCGCCAGGGCGTAGAGATCCGTCCACTCCCCCTGTTTCCCTTTGCGCATATACTGCTCGATGGGGGCAAAACCGGGTTTTAAGATGACGGTTAAAAGCTGGGAGCCCTCCGGGAACACCTGTCTGGCCGAACCAAAGTCCAGAAGCTTGACCCTGCCGTCGCTGCAGAGCATGAGGTTGTCCGGGCAGACGTCCCGGTGCAGCACATTCTGGCTGTGGATCTTTTTCAGGGCGGACGCCGCCTGCTGCGCCACGCGCAGCGCCTGGCCGTCCGTCAGCCTGCCGCAGTTTTGCACATAATCCTTTAACGTCATGCCCGTCAGGTATTCCATCGTAAAGTAGGCGGTGTTGTTCTCATAAAAAAACTGATAAACCCTGACGATCCCCTCGTCCTCCGCAAACTTTGCCAGAAAACCCGCCTCATTATAAAATTTCATGACGCCGTCCTTAAACAGCTCCGCGGACTTTCTGTCCCGCACCATCAGCCCGTTCTCCCCGGGCTTTCGCAGAGCCAGCTCGATGGGGAAATACTCCTTGACGGCGATCACCTTGCCGTATTTGGCGTCATAGGCCAGGTAGGTGATGCCGAAGCCGCCGCGCCCCAGTACCCTGCCGATGATGAAATTTCCCATCAGCACCGTGCCCACGGGCAGCGCCATACTGTCCGGCACATAGCTGTTTTCGGAAAAACCGCATTTTCTGCACGGCTCTTTTTTAATGGGCGCAAAACAGCCCGAGCACAGCACTTTATTCCCCAGTGTGAACATACTACCGCTTCTCCTCTATTATACATGAAAACAGGCATATTTCAACCAGCATCACCACAGAAACAGCCGCAGGAAAACGGCCGCCAGCGCCGCCAGCACGGCCACGCCGCACAAAACGGCCAAAGCGCGCCTTCTTCCCGGATGGGCCCGCCCCCCAGCCTTCTTTTCCTCTTTTTCCGTCTTCTCCTCCGGCAGCTCGTCGTACGTCTCGCTTCCGTCGAGATGGAGGATGCCGCAGATGGCGGTATAATTGTCCCCTTTATTCTGTCCCCGCAGGATATGGCGCTTGAGCATATGCTTCATCCAAACCTCGGCACAGTCGGATTTGAGCAGATCCGCCTCCATCTCCTCCTCATAGACGTATTCCCAGAACCCGTCGCTGCACACCAGAAAAGCGTCGCCGTTCTGCACGCGGATGGGCGGGGCGCATCTGCGCAGGTTTAACTTCTCCTCGCTGCCCAGCACCTTGAGCAGCCTGGAGCGGTCCTCGCTCCCCCGGATGTCCTCCGGGCGCAGCAGCCCCATGTCCACGGAAGCCTGGCAGACCGAGTGGTCTTTCGTCTGGGCCAGGATTTTTCCCCCTCTGAAATAATAGACCCTGCTGTCCCCGGCGTTTGCGTACCAGAAATGTCCGTTTTCCAAAAATCCTGCCGCCACCGTGGTCTTGCCGCCCTCGCCCTTTTGAAGCACCTCCTGGTTGGCGCCCTCCAGCAGTCCGCACACCGCCTCCTTCGTGTAGCCGCCGCGGCAGTTTAAGCGGAAATACTCCACCGCCGCCGAAGACGCCTTTTCCCCGTCCATATGGCCGCCCAGGCCGTCCGCCACGACGAAAAGGCCTCTCTCGGCGCTGCACAGGAGGGAATCCTCATTTTGTTCGCGCCCGCCTTCGCAGGTATATTGAAATGCATCCACTATCATAGGAACATCCTTTCCACGCGCCGTCATCCCGTCAATATTTGATCTGGAAAAGCTGCTCTGCGCTGCCCAGGTAGAAGTACATACCGTCCGGGAGCGCCACGGGCACGTTGGGCGTCAGCTTCTGCCCGTTACCCAGATAGGTGCCGTTGCTGGAACCCAAGTCCACGATCTCACAGCCCCCTGCGGTCTGCCGGATCTGGCAGTGCACGCCGGAGATGCCCTGGGCGTCCACAGGGAAGCAGACATTGCACTTCTGCGGATTTCTGCCCATCACGATGCTCCCGCCCACCGGGTAGCTCTTGTTGGCCAGCATTCCCTTCATGCCGGTGACCACCGCGCTGCGGGCCTGGGAAGCCGCCGGGGCGTAAGGCTGGGAAGCTCCTTTTGCCGCCTTCTTTTTCTTTCCCAGAAGAAGGATCACAGCCACAACTGCCGCCGCTGCGACAAGGACGGCGATGAGGACATACACCAGCTGCAGACCGCCCCCTGCCGTCTCTCCCGCGGCTCCTCCCTGTGCGCCGCCCTCCCCTGCCATCTCATAGGGGAGGCTGTTCTGATCCAGGAAATGGGTCAGCTCCGTCACATTGATGGCGTAATGGTTCTCCTCTGCGCTCTCATACAGGGTGTTGATCACGCTGGCGTTGTTGATGCCGATCACAAAGCCCTCCTCAGTGACCAGCGGGCCGCCGGAGTTGCCGTGCTTGATGTCCACGTCGATGGAAATCCTGTCCACACCCTTTTTGACGTCTTTCACAAAACGGGAGATCACGCCCTTTGTGATGGTGGAGTCGCTGACCCCGTACTTGCTGGCGCTACTCAACTCATTTTCCGCGTTGCCCGGATAACCCACCGCATAGACCGTATCCCCTGCCATGTCCTCCGACGGCGCGAGCAGCTGCAGGGCCTGCCGCTTGGAGGTGGGACCGTCCACCAGCTCCAGTACCGCCAGATCTACTTTGTTGCTGTCGCCCTCCGCTACCACGGTGGCATACTCGTAGTCATTTTTGGCAAAGTAGACACGCAGCTCACATTCCGTTCCGGCGATGCAGCGGATGTAGACGTTTCCCTCCCCGTCCATCTGCACGTCGTAGGGGATCATCACTGCCTCCCCTTCCCCCGCGTCCATATAGGCGTCGATCACGTGCTGGTTGGTGACCAGATACTTGGGGTCTTCCCCCGTGGCCCCGATGAAAAAGCCGGATCCGCCGCTGATCTCCTGGCTGCCCAGACTCTCCCCTTTCTGGAACTCCACGCCGTCGTAGGTGTAATAGAAGCTGGCGTTCTTGACGGCGAACACAATCGCCGCCGTCCCCTCCCTGGCGCCGTTTACGCCGCCGTCCGCATAGACCGTGCTCCCCAAAAGGCTGAAGGCGCACAGCACCGCCGTCAGCGCGGCCCAGATACGCATTGCACTCTTTTTCCCTTTCATACTCCTGTTCCCTCCTGTCGTACCTTTTCCCTGGTTTCCATGTCAGAGCCCTTATCCGATAAATTCCAGCACGATGGCTGTGAAATTGTCCTGGTGGGCGTAGCCCTTTTCTTTGACGCCGTTTTTCAGCGCCTCCGCCGCCTCCCCCGCCGGGTGCTGCAGCGCTGCGGCGAGCTCCTGGCCCGTCAGCGCGTTATACACCCCGTCGGTGCACAAAAGCAGCTTGTCCCCTTTTTCCGGCACCAGGGGCTTGGCGTTTACGTCCGGCGACAATTCCCCCTGGCAGCCGATGTACTGGGCGAGGGCGTCCTTCTGCGCGTCCTCCCCCGCCTCGTCGTAGGTCAGATCCCCCTCGATCACCCGGTCGATCAGCCGGTTCATGTAATCGCCGTCCTCGTTTAGGGGCGTCAGTCTCCCGTCCCGGCAGAGATAGACCCTGCTGTCGCCCGCGGTGCACCAGTGGATCCCCTCTTTCGTGCACAGAACCACCACCGCCGTGGAACCGCCGCCTGCGCCGCTTGCGAGCACATTCCGGTTGATCTCGCAGAGCCCGCGGGACAGATACAGATGTACCGGGACGCCCTCGTCCCGGCCCTTCTGCATGGCCAGCACCGAAGACACCACATAGGCGCTGACGCGCCCGCCGTCCGTCAGACCGCCCATGCCGTCCGCCACCACGGCGGTAAAGCCGTACCTGGCGATTTCCCCCTTCTCCACAGAGGAAAATCCGAAGCTGTCCTCCTGATACTCCCTTGCGCCCCGGTCGCTGATGCAGCCGATCCCTATCCGTTTTACCTCCGAGCCCGCAAATTTCATGCGGACCCACAATCCACCGCGTCTCATCCTGTCACGCGCCTCATCTTTTGCTCTCTAATAAGTAAAGTCGCCGTTGCAGAAGCTTCTGAACACATAAGTGGCCGCGCCAATCTGGATCCTGTCGTAATCGTGCAGCTCCACGGGCATCAGCAGCATGGCGTCATTGTGATAGATGTTGTTCTTCCCCTTCCCCAGCACGGGGCTTAAGAAAAATCTGCTGCTTTTCGCGTCGTAGGCGATCACGGCATTCCCCTCCGAGGAGACCGCCTTGTCAAAGGAGAGATTGATGTCGAACCTGCTGCCCCTCCCCACGGAATTCTGCTCTCCGTGGATCTCGAAGGAAAGCCCCTTCTTCTCCCCCTCTGTGACCACCAGCCAGCCGCGCACGGGATTGATCCCGCTCTCCGTCTCCTCCAGGGCAACCGTCACGCTCATGGCAGAGCCGGACGCGCCGTCCTCCACGGGAACCGTGGGCGGGAACACGTTTCCCTCCCCGCCTGCGATGGGCACCGTCTTCGGGAAATCCGGCTGTCCGCCCAGACCGATGGGCTGGAAGACGCCCGCCTCCACGTTGCCGCAGTAAGGACATTCCCTGCTCTGTTTCTCGTCATAGATATGACCTTTGGGACATTGCCTCATAGTATCCCTCCTTTTTTGTAAAATCCCCTGTTTTGCTTTTGGATTAGTATATTTCCTCTGTTGCTGATATTTTAGCATACCTGGTTTTTGCTATGGTGTGCAAACCTGCACACAGTGACGGTTCCGGCGCCTGGTTCCGCCCGGCCAACGGTTCCGCCCAGCCGCCTGCCAACTGCCCCGCCCGGCCCCAGCCCGGTTCCTCCCGCCCCAGCCCGGGCCCGCCCCCAGCCAGCCGCCAAAAAACTTGACAACCTGTTTCCCGGTACGGTATACTACTTACCAATACGAATCCAATCTCAATCGCACGGGCTTTGCGCCAGACAAAGGCCCCGTCACAGAAAAGGAGTGGTTTTTTTGGATACCCCTGGCGTCATACAACTGATCGTTCTCTTTGTACTGCTTCTGCTCTCCGCCTTTTTCTCTTCCGCAGAGACTGCACTGACCACCGTAAACCGCGTGCGGATGCGCAATCTGGAAGAGGAAGGCAGCAAACGGGCCGCAAAGGTCAACAAACTTCTGGAGCGCTACAGCAAGATGCTCAGCGCTATCTTGATCGGGAACAATATCGTCAACCTGTCCGCAGCTTCCCTGGCCACTACGTTAGCCATGCGGTTTGGCTGGGCGGTGGGTATTATGACCAGTATTGTCACCGTCGTCATCCTGCTCTTTGGTGAAATCACCCCCAAGACCTGGGCTATGATCAACTCCGAAAAAATATGCCTTGCCTACGGCGGCGTCATCTATTTTCTGATGCAGCTTATGACCCCCGTCATCTTTCTGGTGGATCTTTTGGCCAACGGGGTGTTGAAGCTGCTGCACATCGACCCCAACAAGCGGATGAACGTGATGACGGAGTCGGAGCTGCGCACCTATGTGGACGTGGGACACGAAGACGGCGTCATCGAATCCGAGGAGCGGGAGATGATCTACAATGTGTTCGACTTTTCGGACGCTGTGGCAAAGGACATCATGATCCCCAGGATCGACATGGTAACCGTCAGCGAGGACGCCTCCTACGACCAGGTGATGAACATCTTCCGGGAATCCATGTACACCCGCCTTCCCGTCTACCGGGAGGACAAGGACAACATCATCGGCCTGATCAACATCAAGGATTTCATCCTGACGGTAAACCGGGACAATTTCCGGATACAGGACATCCTGCGGGAGGCCCATTTTACCTACGAGCGCAAGAAGGTGGCCGACCTGCTCTATGAGCTGCGGGAAAAGACCACCAGCGTCACCTTTGTGCTGGACGAATACGGGGCTGCGGTGGGCATGATCACCCTGGAAGATCTGCTGGAAGAAATCGTGGGAGAAATCCGGGACGAGTACGACGCCGACGAGGCGGAGCGGATCCAGGAGACCGGGCCCGGCGTCTATCTGGTGGAAGGCAACATGAAGCTGGACGACATCAACGATCAGCTTGGCACGTCCTTAGACAGCGAAGACTACGATTCCATCAGCGGCCTCATCATCGAAAACTTAGACCGCCTGCCGGAAGACGGGGAGGAAGTGACCTTAGACAGCGGAATCCGCCTGCAGGTCAAAGGCATCGGCCAGAACCGCATCCAGAAGGTGCAGATGACGCTGCCGGAGCCGGAAGAAGCCGACGGGGAACCCTCCGACAGCCAGAAAAAGCCGGAGGATGTCCCCCCGGCCTCTGTTCATACATCTACGGAAAATACACCGTAATCTTTGTTCCTCTTCCCACTTCGCTCCAAAGTTCCATCCGGGCGCCGTGCAGGGCGACGATGTGCTTGACGATCGCCAGGCCCAGCCCTGTGCCCCCGGTGGACTTGGAGCGGCTTTTGTCTACCCGGTAAAACCGCTCAAAAATCCTTTCCTGATGTTCCTTCGGAATCCCGATGCCTGTGTCGCTCACCGAGAGCACCGCGCCGCCGCCCTCCTGCGGCCCAACATACACTTCCACCCTTCCGTCCCTGTTGTTGTAGCGGATGGCATTGTCGCACAGGTTGTAGAGCAGTTCCTCTATCATCTGTCTGTTGCCGTCGATCAGGACGCTTTCCCCCCGCAGGGCCAGGGACACCTGGTGCTTCTTGCCGTTTAAGGAGAGCGTTTCCACACAGCTTCCCGCCAGTTCATACAGATCCAGCCGCTCAAAGGGCACCGCCGCCTCTCCCCCGTCCAGTTCCGAGAGGCGGATGATGTCGTTGATCAGGGATAGGAGCCTGTCGGCGCTGCTGTGGATCCCCCGGGCAAACCGCACCGTGTCGCCCGGATCCGCCATCCCCGTCTCGATCAGCTCCGCGTAGCCGGAAATGGAGGTCAGGGGCGTCTTCAGTTCATGGGTCACATTGGCGGTAAACTCCTGCCGCATCCTGACGCCCTTTAAGATGTCTTCGTGCTGCTTCTGGATCATGGACACAAAGGGGGCCAGCTCCTCATACTGGGCCGGTTCCGCCTGCGCGTCCATATTTTCCGCCATCCGTTTCACAGGCCGCAGCAGCTTTGCCGCAAGCAGCCGGGCCAGGCAGAAGCTTAAGCCCAAAAGCAGGGCCAGCACCAGCAGGATCCCGGGAAGCGCCGCCCGGAACACGCTGTAAATGCTTCCCGCCGTCTTGGACACCCTTAAGACGCTTCCGTCCGGCCGCCGCAGGGCATAATAAAAGGTGCTGCTGGAGAGCGTCTCCGACTCCCGCACACAGCGCCCCGCGCCTGTCAGAAAGGCGTCCGCCACCTCCGGGCGATCCAGATGGTTCTCCATCTGCGCCGGGTCTGCCAGATTGTCATATCGGACAAGGCCGCTTTCCTCCACCAGGGTGACGCGCACGCCCCTTTCCCCCAGATTTTCGCCCAGCGCATTTTCCTGCGCAAAATCCGCCTCCGCAAGCAGCGCGGCGCAGTCCTCCAGATCTAAAAACACCTGGCTCTCAAACATCCGGTAATAGAGGTAAGTCAAAAGCACTGCGGTCAGCAGAATCCCCAGCAGTGCCATCAGTACCAACATTCGGTTGATCTTCTTTTTCATCGTCTTACTCGCCCAGGAGATAGCCCACGTTGCGCACAGTCCGTATCATGGCCCCCGCAGGGCCAAGCTTCCGGCGCAGGGTTTTGATGTGCATATCCAGCGTTCTGGATTCCCCCTCGAAATCCGTCCCCCAGACCCTGTCCAGGATCGTTTCGCGGGTGGTCACCACGCCTGCATTTGACAGCAAAAGGTTTAAAAGCTCATACTCTTTGTAGGTCAGCTCCACCGGCACATTGTCCACGGACACAGAGCGCTTTTCCCGATCCAGAAAGATGCCTCCAAGCGCCAGCACCTTTTCCTCCTCTTCCTCTCTTCCGCTGCGGCGAAGCAGCGCCTTCACCCGGGAGAGCAGCTCCATGACGCCGAAGGGCTTTGTCATATAGTCGTCGGCCCCGAGATCCAGCCCCTTTACCTTGTCAAGCTCCGTGGTCTTGGCGGTCACCATGATGATGGGGATCCCCCGCCACTCCCGCCGGGCCCGCAGCCTGGACACAATGGAGAGCCCGTCCTCGTCCGGCAGCATCACGTCCAAAAGGATCAGATCCGGCTTTTCCCGCCCCAGCGCCTCAAAAAACGCCCCGGCGGAGCCAAAGCCCTCCACCAGATACCCTGCGCTCTGCAGGGCAAAGCTCTCGATCTCCTGTATGGATACGTCGTCCTCCACCACATAGATGCGTGTCATCAATTTTACTTCCCTCTTCCTCTCAAGGAAGCTGGTAGCGCTCCCGGTACGCCATCACCTTGCCGCGGAAATCCACATTGTCCCCGGTCTTTAACTCGCCGATGTAGGCGTGGGTGTCAAACTCGTCCTCGCTGACCTGCAGCAGACACACGGCCACATTGGAGCAATGGTCGGAAATCCGCTCGAAGTTTGTGGTGATATCGGACAGCACAAATCCCAGCTCGATGGTACATTTCCCTTTTCGCAGGCGCTTTACATGGCGCTGCTTGATGTCCAGGTTCAGATCGTCGATCACTTCCTCCAGAGGCTCCACCTGCCTGGCCAGCTGTAAGTCGTTCTCCCGGAAGCTGAGCATGGTGATGTTTAAAATATCGTGGATCGCGCGGGTGAACACTTCCAGCTCCCGCTTTGCCTTTTCCGAAAATTCCAGCTGCTTTTCGTGCATCTCCTGGGCGCATTTCGTGACGTTCAGCGCATGGTCGGAAATCCGCTCAAAATCCCCGATGCAGTGCAGGATGGTGGACAGGATATGGCTGTCCTTCTCGGACAGGGTGCGGGAACTGAGCTTCACCAGATAAGTGCCAAGCTGATCCTCGAACCGATCCACCTGTTCCTCCAGCTCCCGAACCCGCTGGGCCTCGGGTTCCGAATACGACTTTAAAAGCCCCATGGCCACGTTCACGGATTCCTCCGCCAGCCCCGCCATGGTGATGGCCACCGTGTGGCTCTGCTCCACCGCGTAGGAGGGCTTATCCAGAAACCGGGGATCCAGAAGGCTGAGCGCCCGGTCGGGCACTGTCTGGGCCGTCGCCGCATCGTCCTTGACGGTCAGGCACACCAGCTTCACCAACACGTTGGAGCAGGGCAGCAGGCAGACCGTCGCAATAATCTTATATAAGCTGTGAACCGCGGCAATGCCAAAGGGCGTAGCCGCCTGGCTCACAAAGGCAAAGGGATGGATGGCGTTGATCACATAAAAGCCTGCCATAAACAGGATCGAGCCCAGGAGGTTAAAATACAGATAGACTAACGCCGTGCGCTTTGCGCTTTTGCGGGCTCCGATGCTGGAGAGGAGAACCGGGACGCAGGCGCCGATGCTCTCCCCCAGGATAATGGGAATCGCCGTGCCGTAGCTGATGACGCCGGTCATGCTGAGTGACTGCAGGATTCCCACGGAGACCGAGGAGGACTGCAGGATAGCGCACATGATAATCCCCACCAGGATTCCCAGGGCAGGGTTTGAAAACCGGGGCAGGAAATTGACAAACTCCGGGACTTCCGCCAGGGGCTTCACGGTGTTGCTCATGGTATTCATGCCGAACATCAGAATGGCGAAGCCCAGAAGGATGGTGGCCACATGGCGGTTTTTGTCCTTATGGGAAAACAGCAGGGTGGCCGCGCCGATGATGGCCAGGATCGGCGAAAAGGAGGTGGGGTTTAACATCTGCACCAGCACCGAGTCGCTGCTGATGCCCGTCGCCCCAAGGATCCAGGCGGTCATGGTGGTGCCGATGTTGGCCCCCATGATGATGCCCACCGCCTGCTCCAGGTAGAC